>NZ_CACVCC010000026.1 GCF_902729355.1 Streptococcus sp. S784/96/1
CCTAATAAGGAAGCCAAAACCATCAACGAGGCAGTCCAAGGCTTGATTAAACGTTACCCTATCGCCTCCATTACAGCTGATAATGGTTCGGAGTTTAGTCTCTTATCAGAACTAACTGACATTGAAGCCTACTTTGCTCATCCTTATTCATCATATGAAAGAGGTTCAAATGAGAACTTCAACGGCCTCCTCAGAGAGTTTCTCCCTAAAGGGAAATCTCTCAATCCGCTGACTGACGAAGAACTTGCTCAATATCTCTCAGCTATTAACGAAAGACCTAGACGACTTCACCATTACAAAACTTCAAAATTTCTGTTTGGGCTAGCCCAAACAGCCTAAATAATGGAATCCTAGTCTATCTATGAACTTGTTGCACTTGACTTGACAATGTGCCCAAAATTATCATCTGGCATTGCTTCCGAAATTTGCTTTCTAAAAGATAATGGACTTGCACCTATTTTATCTTTCTTCGCCGATGAATCATTTTGAACAGTCAAAACAACTTGGTCAAAAATATCAATTTTTTGCATTGCAATTCTTCCATAATGGAATAAAAGGAGAGCCTAAACTCCCCTATCATCCATTAATTATAAATTTTAAAGGCATCGTCATCGTTTTGACCAACGAATGGCATTGCTTTACGAAGTTCTGCCCCGACTTTTTCAATTTCAAGGTTTGCAGCTTCTTGACGATAGGCTTCCATTTTTGGACGTCCAGCCTTGTAATCATTAACGAAGTCGTTAGCAAATTTACCTGATTGAATATCTGCTAGAACTGCTTTCATATTTTCTTTCACTTGGTTTGTAATGACACGTGTCCCTGATACATAGTCACCAAACTCAGCAGTGTTTGAAATAGATTGACGCATTTTTTTGAAGCCACCTTCGTAAATAAGGTCAACAATCAATTTCATTTCATGTAGAGTTTCAAAATAAGCCAATTCTGGAGCATAACCTGCTTCAGTTAGAACTTCAAAACCTGCTTCAATCAGTGCTGTCAAACCACCACAAAGCACCGCTTGTTCACCAAAAAGATCTTCTTCGGTTTCTTCTTTAAAGGTTGTCTCAAGCAGACCTACACGAGCAGCCCCTACACCTTTAGACCATGACATGGCAATGTCTTTAGCGTTTCCAGTCGCATCTTGGTAAACGGCATAAAGCGCTGGTACACCAAAGCCTTCTGTGTAAGTGCGACGAACAAGGTGTCCTGGCCCTTTAGGAGCACACATAAAGACATCCACGTCTGCTGGCACTTTGATAAATCCGAAATGGATATTAAATCCATGAGCAAATCCAAGGGCCTTACCTGCTGTCAAATGCGGTGCAATCTCGTCATTGTACAGGTCAGCTTGGATTTCATCTGGAGCCAAAATCATAATGACATCAGCTTGTTTGGCCGCTTCTGCTACTTCAAATGTTCCAAAGCCATCTTCAACAGCCTTATCAAATGATTTCCCTGGACGAACGCCGATAATCACATCGTGACCTGAATCACGTAAGTTTTGCGCATGAGCATGACCTTGTGAGCCATAACCAATTACAGCAATTTTTTTGCTATCAAGTGCTGGTACTTTTACATCATTTTCATATTCCATTGTTACTGCCATAAATTTTCTCTTTTCTATATTTTATTTCCTAAACTAGGATAAATCTCTAGTGAAGCCCGTTGCACCTGTACGAGCAATATTTTTAATGCCATAGGGTGTAATCACGCGAAGAAGGGCTTCAATTTTATCTGCGTCACCTGTCATCTGAATAGTAATGGATTTTGTTGCCACATCCACAACACTCGCTCTAAAGGGTTGAATAATGGATAGAATCTCTGCACGCTTGGCTGCCGGCGCAGCGATTTTGACCAAAAGAACCTCTCGCTCCAAATGAGGAAGATCAGTAATGTCTCGAACACGCACCACATCAATGAGACGATTAAGTTGCTTAATAATTTGCTCTGCCTCGTCCAAGCTTTCCACGTCAATGATAATGGTAATACGAGAGATTTTAGAATCATCTGTTGGACCAACTGAAATCGATTCAATATTGACCTGACGACGAGAAAGAACACCTGTGAAACGGTTAAGAACGCCCGTTGAATTTTGAAGTTTTGCTGTTAACATTCTACGCATTGAAGGTCACCCCCAACATCTCATGATTTGCCTTACCTGCTGGTACCATCGGAAGAACATGCTCTTTATCAGAAATACACACCTCAATTAGCATTGGTTTATTTTCAGTAATAACTGTCAACTCTTCTTCCAGACGAGATGGATCTGTCAGACGATAACTTGCGATTCCATAGGCTTGAGCCAATAGTTGAAAATTCGGTTCATCGTCAAAGGTAGATTGGCTACGACGTTCTTCGTAGAAGGATTCTTGCCACTGGCGAACCATCCCCAAGGAATGGTTATTGATGAGCACTACCTTTATCGGTACCCCGTAGCCATTCAAAATAGCTAACTCTTGGTTAGTCATTTGGAAACCACCATCACCAACAAATAAAATGACTTCTTTATCTGGATTAGCTAATTTAGCCCCAATAGCCGCTGGAATACCAAATCCCATGGTTCCCATACCACCAGAAGTTACCAACTGCCGTCCGTGACGATAAGGGTAAAACTGTGCCGCCCACATTTGGTGTTGCCCAACATCAGTCACGATAATCGCTTCACCATCCGTTAATTTCCCAACCAACTCAATAACCTGTTGTGGTTTAATAAAATCATCCGATTTATCATAACTAAATGGTGCTCGTTTTTTATTGGACAAAGCTTGCGCTGTCCAGTCAGCATGGTCTGTTGCCACACTATCAAGACTTAATAGCATTTCAAGAGCCTTCTTAGCATCTCCAACAACAGGAATATCCGTTTTAACGACTTTACCAATCTCTGCCGGATCCACGTCAATATGAGCTACAACAGCATTTTTAGCAAATTCTGCTACATTACCAGTCAAACGGTCATCAAAACGTGCACCAATATTGATAATAAAATCAGCATCAGTCAACGCCATATTTGATGCGTAGGATCCGTGCATGCCTCCCATACCAAGCGACAAATCGTGAGAAATCGGCATTGTTCCAAGTCCTAATAGCGTGGATACTACAGGAATTTGATAACGTTCTGCAAACTGAATGAGTTCCGCACTAGCTTCTGCATAAGCTACACCTCCACCTGTCAATATCACTGGGCGACGAGACTTACTAAGTTGCGCCAGCAATTTTTTCATCTGAAGACCGTTAGGAACTATCGTAGGTTGATAAGATGGTAAATCCACAACTGTTTCATAGTAGAAATCCACTTCATTTGCTGATATATCTTTTGGTAAATCAATGACTACTGGACCTGGACGACCTGTTGTTGCGATATGAATGGCCTCTGCAATAATACGAGGAATATCCTCTGTGTGACGGACCTGATAATTATACTTGGTAATTGGCATCGTCATTCCAATCACATCAGCTTCTTGGAAGGCATCCTTGCCGATGCCTGCTGTCGCCACCTGCCCAGTAAAAACAAGTAAAGGAACACTATCTCCCATGGCATCTGCAATACCTGTAATGGCATTTGTCGCTCCCGGACCAGAAGTTACTAGAGCCACACCAATCTGTCCTGTTGATTTTGCAAAACCTTCTGCTTCGTGAATAGCTCCTTGCTCGTGGCGAGCCAGAACATGGAATATTTTATCTTGATACTGATAAAGGGTGTCATAAAGTGGTAAAACTGCACCACCTGGATAGCCAAATATCCTATTAATGCCTAGACTTAAAAGGGTATCTAAAACCAACTCTGAACCCGATTTGGGCTCATTCAAATTTACTTTTTCCACAAGATCTCCCTTCTTTAATTACTCCACAGATTGGATAAATACAATATCAACTATTCGAACCACTCTAACGACAATCTCTAAAAAAGCATTTATCAATGACAGTAGTCTAATCATCCCTAACCTGTTAGATTTGTTTTTGAATTGTCTAAAAATTCAAAACTTTTATACTATGATACCATTTTTGGTAAAGATTGCAAGATAAAATTTTTAAATACTTTCATTAATTGTACAAAATTGTCCTTGTCTCTCTTATGCAATAGTGTCCTTCATCCCAATAATGAATTCGCTCAAAAGAGTCCTCCCGCCAATACAATAGCCAATGTCCTCGGATATCATCTTACATCGGTAAATTTTCCAACTCTTCAATCGGCCACCATTTCAATTATCCTTCACGAGAATCGGAAAGCAATTCGCCCTCAAATTCTGTACATAAGAAGTCATAGTAAACATATCGCTCAACCTTATCAGGATTGGAAAAAACAGAAATACCTTTTGGTTGTAAATTAAGTGCAATCAGCCCAGTTTTTTCTTGTAATTCACGTTTGGCTGCTTCAAAAAATGGTTCAGAAAATTCTATACTAAGGAAAAGCCCCACTTCCCTATTTCTCACTTTCAACAGTCTATCCCCAGGCTGTATCCATCCCTTGAAGTTGTCATGTTGCCTGTCTAGTAATAAAATACGGTCTCCATCTTTTACACGGATGTTAACCCAATTTAAAATATGCTCTGTCATTTTATCTCCTTTTCTAGCCAAAAAAACGTTACAGGAAATCCCGTAACGACTTGTCTTTATTTCATTTATAACAACATTTTTATCTTTCAGAAAATAAACTAAGGTTATTGGTTTGATTAAAATGTCGATTCTTTCCAATGAACCGTACAATCCAAGACCTGTTGGCGTTCAACTTGATTGGTCCCTTCAATCTGATCAATCAACATCTTGGTCGCTTGGCGTCCTTCTTCAAAAGCAGGCTGAACAATGGTAGAGATAGTAGGGGACGAAAAGTTTGTCCACTCAGTATTATCAAAACCTAGGAGACCAATCTGTGGGAAGGTGAAATTTAGTTCTTTCATAATATTGAATACCAAAGGTAGCGCCCAGCAGTTGGGAACAAATACCAATGTTTTTTCCTGGATGGAAACCTCTTTGGCAAGAAAGTTTTTCATTTCTTCTACATCAACATGTTCATCTGCAATTGTCAGAGTTACATAATCCCGCTTGCAATCTGATAGGGCATCCATAAAGCCAGTCGCACGCTCAATGCGCGTACTGAGGCGACTGGTATCTGCTGTGATAAGGATGAATTTTTGATACCCCTTTTCAACACAGACTTGAATTGTGTCGTAGACAGCATCGTAATTATTAGTCTTAATCCAACTCGTGCGGTGTTCATAGAGTTGACTGTCAAAGAAAATCATCTGTTTCTTCTTTTCTTCAATAATGCGTGAGTACTTTCTAAAATGCGAGGTGGGTTGGATGATAAAACCATCTACACCAAGCATTAGCATACTCTCAATGTACTTATCCTCGCTGGCTTGATCATAATTGCTATTTCCAATCATCACTTGGTAACCGCTCTTGTGGGCTTCTTCTTCAATCCCCTTGACAATCTGATTGGAAAAAGTATTCGTAATATCACCGATTAGCACACCTATCAATTTCGTGCTTTTTGAATTGAGACTTCGCGCAACAATGCTAGGTCGGTAATCCGTCTCACGAATCACTTTTTCTATCTTCTTTCTTGTCTCTTTAGACATTTTCTCATATTTACCATTCAAATAAAAGGAAATGGTTGTCTTTGAAGTCTGAGCCAACTCTGCAATATCCTTGATAGTAAGCTTCCCTGACATCTTACCAATACCTCCTTATGCTATGTTTATTGTATCATACTATCCGTAGTTTAGCAGGGATTTCGACTAAAATCAATCGCAATTTAGGCATCTTTTTTAATTTCTGAGTCGAATAACCTTTTGCGTATTCTTATCTACAACAAGGCACTTACCCCTCAGAGGAATTCCATCAACTTGGAGTAATTTTTCTCCCTTGTAAATATCCTGATCGATAAGCGATATAAGAATGTCTAGAGCTTCTCCCTTGCAGGTAAAAGCTAGACCAGCTTCTACCAAGCGACCATCGGTTTGATGAACCGGCACTCGTTCAATTTGAATATTCTGCTCTGCCAGCAAGGTGAAGGTAACTAGTCGGTCCTTAAAACATTCTTGTTTTACCAATTTCTTAGTAGCTGTTAGCTGATTGTAGCGGTGAGAACGCACAGTTTCTTGTATTTCAAAATCATTTGCACTGTATAAGCGGATGTCATTGACTTGCTGATGGCTAATCTTCACGGCTTCATCTAAGATAAACTGGGTGGTTAATTGGTGTTGTCCTGAGCAATCTACACTATCTACTACCAGTAGTAAGTCTTGTCCAACCATAAGGAGTTGTCTCTTGTGCCAATAAGGAATTCCTTTTCTAGTCTGCGCCCGATATATTCCTTGCAGCCAGTGATAGTGTTCAACGCTCTTGCTAGTATGGCTGATAAACTGGGGATAGGATTTGTATTCCCAAGAGCCACTCACCTGCTCTGGTGGGTTACCATCAAGAATGCAACTGTTGTGAGCCCAAGCACTTTTGAGTAGGTAACGCTCTTCGCATTCTCGGTAGCTAAAGCGACCGCTATCAATCAGAATAGGTTGTCCCCTGTGGTAAAAACAGAAGCTATTTTGATCGGAATGACTGTGAGCACTTCCCATGGGACCTGCTTTAAAAAATAGATAACTATCCTTTTCTTTGATGATACTGTGTCCGGACTCAGGAAAATGGCAAGCTCCTGTTGTCCTTAATGGTACTGTCAAGTTTTCAAACTGTCGCAAGCCAGCTTCTCCAACCAGAAACAGAATACTTAGGTCTAATTTAGAATCATCTATCAGATAAGAGTTGTCTCCAAAGAAAATGGCTGTCAATTGTAAGATGTCAGTAGTCCTGTGCACATCACTATCTCCTATAGGCAAACTCTTTCCATCTGGCCCTGTTAATTGTACTACATAGTTTGCCATCTTTTTTAAGACAGGAGTCCAACTTTTACGATAAGCTGGTAGGTGAAGGGCAATTTCCAGAAGTAGTTTATACACTTCGACATGATACAGAAAGGATTGTTCAAATTGAGTTCCATCTTCTAATACCTGTGTTTGAATCTGTATCTCGATTTCCTGACAGGCGAAGCGGTACTCTTCCTCCAAATTGACCTTATCTCCAATATAGGCATGTGCCAAGAGCATGGCTCCTGTTTGAAAAATTCCCCAGTTGCTCAGTCTATCTTTTGGGCGATAATGGCAACGCAGATAGGCTAGCTGTTGCTGGATTGATTCCAATAGTCGTTTGTATTCTTCTTCTGCTAGCCAGCTTGTTAAAAATGGAAGGATTCTCAACCAACTAAGGCAGCGAATAGCAGTATCCAGAGTTCGGCTACTGGTTCTTTTTGGATGCCAATCTGTTACCTGTTCTATCCAACTGAATACCAAGCGTTTGACCTGCTTCATGTAGCGAGGGTCTTTTTCAACCAGATAGGCAAAGACCAGCTTCCACAGATATTCCTGACGATTGAGCATAAAGGTCCATTCCTCATCCCCGTGGCAATCGGCTCTCCAGTCCAGGGGAGAAAGATGGTAACCAATAGGACAGGGCTCCATATCCCAATTATCCTCAAAGAGAAAAATATCGTCTAGTAAATTCTGACAAGAACGATGTAATTGTTTATAGGCTTGAGCCTGCTGATGAAAGACATAATTTCTCAGTACTTCTACGGATTTGTCATCTGTTGATTTTTCAGATTCCATTTGCATGGTTGCTCCTTTCTTTGTTTACTCTCTAAAAAATGAGGTTGGAAAAAAGTCCAACCTCACTTTCAGAGTTCGTTTCAACATCTAAGTCCAGTGGTTAATCGTTTTTTACAGTCCAGAGGACTATGAAAAGATTGTGCGAAGCAAATACTAGCACGTTATGCCTTCTACTTCAAATCTGACCCCTACGAATGTTGCGGACTTTGTTCGGCCATCTCCATCTCAAAGTGGTGGAGAGGTTAAAAAGCCTTCTAGACCTTTTTAAACAGGAGATTAGGACTGACAGGAGTCAGTATACATAAGTTATGGTCTGGGAAGAGACCGTTTTAGCTCAACCACTAAAATATAGACTTGTTGACGAAACTTTTTCTATTTGTCGAGTTCTTTCTCCACCCCTACGATACTTACCATCAATCAGGAATGTGATTTAGAACGTTTGAAAGTTGCTGCTACTCCTACAGTTGCCAAACCAAAAATACCAAAGTTAAGACTTGTTGTATCTCCTGTATCAGGCAACTGTGTTTTTTCTTGCTTTTCCTTGGATACCATTGGTGGTTTCATGGTTGTTCGTACACTTAGTGGCTGGGTGTTTTGGCTCATTTGATTGGTCTTAGGTAGATGATTTTCTGCTTTATCTGGGACTACTCTTCTCGCCTCCCCTTTTCCAGAAGTTTCTGAAGGCGAAACTTTCCAAACAATAGAAGGATTAGCTGGAGTTGTTTCTGACTCCACAGTTATACGAGCACCTTCTCCTGTCAACTGGATGCCATTCTTCACTGTACGGGTAGATGGATTATAAAAAGCAATGCGGTAGCTGCCATCCACTTTCTGAATCGTATACAAACCAGCGTCTGTCAAAGTGATACCGTCCGTCAATTTATAAGCAGCATCTGTATATTTTACAACACCCCATACCTCTTGCTCTTGATCATAGACCACTTGGAGGTCTCTGTCTTGGTGTAGTAATTTTACACTAGCCGCAGCTTGGTTTACTTTTTCCATAGATTGGTTTGGAACAAGTACATAGGCATAATTGCTGGTTGTCTGAGGCTGCTCATGCCATAGGGTAACAAAGGAATTTTTCACCGTTTCCTTGGACTGATTATAGTTGATATCACTCCATTTACCAGTGCGATGATCTAGTTTGGCACGAGTTGATAATTGGTTCAAGAAGACATAACCAATAGACTGATTATCCTTCCCATTCGTCATATAGAAGGATTTGGTCTGATCCGTTGCTACTTCCTTAGAGAGATCAACCTGCTGACCGTTTATATAATATTTATAATTTTCCCCGGTCAATAACTTACGATTTTCAATCGTTGTCACTGCCCCTTGAGCTGATTGGTGTTTAATATCTGTCCCCAGAAAAACAATCTTATTGCCCAAGACAATCCAAGCTTTACGAGCTGTTAGGCTCTTATTCCAGTTGTTGAAATCCATAGCAATGGTTGCTAAACGATTCCCCAACTGGCTTGCCCCAACAAAATCACTTGCCAAAGTGACCTCGCCACTACCATCTTCTCGTTTGTCCTTGGTCGTTGTTGTACCTGATAAACGGTAAGGATCAACAGTTGGCCAATAGTTATTACTATAGTGACTCAAATCACCGTTGTAAAGATAGGACATCCCATCTGCGGTGTACCAACCCTTACGGTTTTCATTGTTCATATCTTCATAGTTCTGTGTCCTAGAAGAATGCATGGATAAGGCAAAGGTGAAGCCTTCTTGAGCATTTCGATAGACAAATTTGTCCATATTATTGAAAGCTGCGATATAGTCCTTAGCCACTTCAGCAGCAATCTGATTATCTGCCAAAAGTTTATTCACCAGATCAATATCCTTATAGGATTTAAGTCCTTTATAGTTATCATAGAAAGTATCAGATGTTAGCTGCGCTTTGACAAAAGATAATAACTTAGCCTTTTGTACCGGCTGAGCAGACTCTGCAATACGCACAAGAGACCGCAAAATCTCCATAGCCTGAACATGTGATTCACCAGTTGCACGACTGATGGAGCGACCACGAGTCATATCCATCAATTCACCACGAACTAAAATAGGCATAAAGGCTTTTTCAATCCATTCGTAAAGAATGTTCGTTTGTTCGTCTTTGAGGGCAAAGTCTGTTGACCGGATAACTGGCAGCAATTGTGAGAAACCTTCAATCAAAACATTACCATAAGCACCTGTATAGGCAACATTTGTATGGTCGATAAAGGAGCCATCCTTATAAAAACCTTCACCTTTATCCACAAATTTCATAATAGTTGTCAAACCTTGCGCACCTGCCCTTACACGATCAGCATCTTCGCGTAGCGCTCCTTCCAAAATAGCTACCTTACTAAGGTCAGTCTGGTTACCACCGACTGCTGGGGTCGCTTTATTGATTGTCTTACGAATAATGGTCGGATCTGGAACAAATTTTGAAATCGGCTTGGTATAGGTCAAAATCTCTTCTTGACTAAAGTAAGGGAACATGTAAATCAAGGTATTGACAACTGCACGAGGAGTACCGATTTCATAGTCCCACCAGTTATCGGTGATTTCTTTTTGTTCATTATATACATTGCTATATAGCCACTTCATCCCCGCTTTAACTACATCAATGAGAGAACGGTCATGATAGTATTTAGAATCAGAGTTTTCAATCACCTGAGCCATCTGTTCTAAACGACGGTAAACTGTTGTGAGATGGCTGGACTTACTAAAGTCAATATCCTTAAAAATTGTCTTTGTCTGCTCAGTTGGCTCCACCCAATTTTTAAGAGAGGAATCGACACCTGCATCTAGACGTCCCAGAAAGGCTTTCATTTGCGCATCGCTAGGCTGATAACGCTTATTAGCTAGGGAAATATCTTCCCAATTGTCCCGCAACTGATCAAAAACAGTTGCCTGATGTTTTTTAACAATCAACTCAAAACTAGATACTTTCGTATCCTTATCATAAACTTCTACCTGTGTCTTACCTTCTGTAAGAGGACGGAGTATGCCTTTTTCTAATGTAGCAATCGCTGAATTTGCAATCTTATAAGTCAAATCTGGACGAGTAGGCAGGTAAACCTTATTGCTAGCAAGGGTAATCTGTCCCAATTCTGGCTGATCAGGTCCTGTTTTTTGTTCCGGTGTTTCTGGCACTTTTTCAATATGTTCAACCAACGAAACGTTGTCAAGCCAAGCATGACCGATACTATTTTCAAAAAATAGTTCGACCTTCAGTTTGCGAGTTTGTGGCGAGATGGTTAAGACTTGCTCTACACGCTCTTTCTTGCTGCCATTTTTAAAAGGGGTATGGATAAATTCTTTCGGCTCCAAATCCTTCCCTTCTGCTGTCAAACCGTGTAACCGAACGCGCACTCCGCTACCTTCCAGATTCTTAGTTTCCACATCATAGCCTAAGAGATATTTTTTACTAGGAACAACATCCACAGTTTGATGAACCGCTACTCGGTATGTATCGGTTGAAGAGATATGGAGCCGCCCGTTATCAACGGTTACCTTTCCATTTTCCTTTTTCACATTACCCGGCACCCAAGTTTCCCAGTCTTTAGCTGCCTGTCCTGACCAGACCTCTGAAGCCTTTGTTGTGGTTGTAAAATCCCCATGTTTTACCAAATTGGTTGTAGTCTCTTCAACTGCCTCTTTGACCGCCTTTGGACTATCATCAACTTTTGAAGCTGAACTTGAAGAATCTTTGGTCGCAGCCATTGGATTCCCTTCAGGACTTGCTGTATTTTTGACTTCATCGCCTGCTTCTGTCGTTTTAAGACTTGTATCTGTTGTTTCCGTTGTCTTTAGACTTGCTTCTACTACTTGATTCGGTTGAGAACTTGTTGGTTTTGTTTCTGGCAACTGATTAGCTGCAACCCGTGTACCTATCATGGACAATGCAATCAGAGCTGAGCAAACACCCACTCTATATTTACGAATACTATAATATTGTTCGGTTTGACCTTTAAAAAATTTCATTGGTCCTTCCTTTCCCTTCTGTAGGAGGATCAAAGGATACCTCCCTAACATTTTACATAAATACTTTATTTAAACACGAATATACCATACGCACATACTCATTACAACCACTTTATTGCAGACGTTTTCTTTGCAACACAAGAAAGAAGAACTACTTGGTAAAAAGCAGTCCTTTAGATTTTCCCATAATTGACTCTTTCTCAACGTAAACGTGGACATTTTCTGCAATCTGCAATTCTACCAAACTACCTGTTAGTTTGATAATTTTGCCATGCAGTCCAGATAAGAGGATAATCTCATCCCCAACCTTCAGAGTTGATAAATACTGTTGGCGCTTATCCATCTGTTCTTCAAACTCTTTTTGTTGCCTCTTACGATTAACATAGGAAGTCACTATGGGAAGTATAGTTGATAGAGCTACTAAAATAATGATGATATAATAAAGCGTTTGTTGTTCCATAGATACCTACGCAAGTATTCCCAACCAGCTACCCAAGATACCGATAATAACTGTCAAGATAACCAACTTGTAGGTTGTCCATTTCTTATTCTTGATGAGGTAGTACACCAAAATAGTAAACAAAGCTGGAAGCAAGGCTGGCGCAATCTTGTCCAACATTCCTTGAATGGTCACAATCTTTTGATCTGCCCCTTCTTTCACCTCACCCGCTGCAAATGTAATCGGTACAGAGATTTTCACGAAGGTCACCGCTAGACCAGAAATAACTGTTACCCCAATGATATTTGCCACTTTAGAGATAGTTGCCATCTGTTCACTCAGCTTATCAATCACACTGGTACCGAATTTATAACCATACAAACCAGTCAAAAGTTTGATAGAAGTCAAGATAATATTCATACCAAGGAAGAATAGGATTGGTCCTACAACAAGTCCTTGACCTGCCAAAGAAGCTGCAATGGTAGATAGGAGAGGAGCCAAAACGAATTGTGAAAGTGAGTCACCGATACCCGCTAATGGTCCCATGAGAGCCATCTTAATCCCACGCGTATCTTCCTCAGGCAAATTATTTTCCAGCATTACCAAATGAAGACTGGTAATAAAAGGTACGAAATGCGGATTGGTATTATAAAATTCACAGTTTTCTTCTAAAGCCTTGGCTAAGCCTTCCTTGTCATCTCCGAAGTGCTTTTTAAAAGCCGGATACATGACATTGGCATAACCAATTCCCTGATAGTTACTATAGTTAAAACCATTCTGTAGGAAAAAGGCCCGTAAAGAAGTATTGATATAGTCCTTTTTAGTTAATTTAGATCCAGTCATCGTGTGCTTCCTCCTGTTTTACTGCCACTTGTTCTGGTTTGTTAAATAATTCTCTCAGCGCAAAGATACTTCCGACAATCGCAATACCGATAATTGGGAGTTTAAGATAGGCTGCACAAACATAACCAAGTAATACAAACGGAATGAGTTCTTTCTTAGCCATCACAGATAAAATCATCGCAAAACCGATAGCTGGAAGCATTTTGCCTGCAACACTCAAACCATTCAACAATACTGGTGGAATCATTTCAACCAATTTCAACAAGGTATCCATTGAATAAGCACCGAGGAAACCAAGGGCAAAGCCGAGAATAGCAAAAGTAATAATTGTACCATTAGCAGCATGTTTAAATTTAGAAAGATTGCCTGCACGAAGGTGTTTAACCGCAGAGGCAGGTGCTCCTGCATGCAAAGTGTAAGCAGATGTTTGTAGGAACTGGATCCCTACTGCAATCGGAGTTGATAGCGCAAGTGCAGCTTCTGGTGTAACTTTACCAGCACTTGTAATCGCCATCAATGTTCCAAAGATACCGGGACCAATTGGATTTGGTGGTACCGTACCGCCAGCACCAACACCAAAGCCCATATAGGCCAATTCACTAATGGCCCCCATAGCTAGAGCAGTTGGAAGATCTCCTAAGATAATTCCGACACCAAATGATAGAACGATACATCTATTTGTATAGAGACCTAACAAAAGTCCACTAAAACAGAATGCTGTCCATAAACCAATGAGAGCAGCTTGAATGAGACTGATCGTCATGATAATTCTCCTCTTTTATTTTTTAAAATTTAATCCAAAATTTATCCTAAATATAATCCAATACATTCACTTCAATCGCACCATCATTGCCAGAAGGTGTAGTCTTAGTATTGAAACGAACTTTGTAAACATCACTCAGCTCTTTCACCGCAGCCTTATCCTCAGAACCGAAGAAAATCGAGCGAGTGACCTGCATTTTGCCAGGAGCATTGTGGATATTTCCGATGTTTAGTTCTGTAATCGGAACACCACCCTTCACCAGAGTCAAAGCATCAGATAAATCCTTAACGATTAAAAAAATCGTCTGAGCTGGATTTGCCTTATAAATCACATCAATAACCTTTTGCAAGGAAAAGAAGCGCATAGCAACGGAATCTGGAACAACCGTTTTCATCAAGGTTTGCTGAATCTTATCCTCACTAACTTTATCATTTGCAACAATAACTGTATTGCAACCCAAAGATTTAATCCATAGTTGCCCTTGCCCATGAACCAATCGTTCATCGACGCGAGTCATTACAATATTTGGTGTAGCCATCAGTTCCTCCTACCAATATAATTGCCAATCTTTATAGAAACGAAGCAAGGCTTCTAAGTAATAATAATCTCCCCAGATATTTCCTTCATCCACTCCTTTACCAGAATGCCAAGAATAGACACCGTGTAAAAGCAGAGGACGACCTGGCTGTAAGGTTCGATTTGCATAATTGTCCATCAATGAGCGCAACATGGCATGCATTGCATATTTGTAAGTTTCCTTATCCGAATCTACTTCCGGCAAGTATTTCAACATTTCATGGATACCGCAAACCGCTACCGCTGTCGCAGAAGAATCTCGGGACTGACCACTGCCATCGTTAAAAATCAAATCCCAGTAGGAAACCTTATCCTCCGGCAAACGATTAAGGAAGTGATTCGTCACACCTTTAAATAAATCCAAACAAGCTGAATCTTTTATCATACGGTAGGTCAATGGAATACCATATACACCCCATGCCTGCCCCCTTGCCCACGAAGAAGCATCATTGTAGCCCTGACGCGTTACCCCTTTGACTGGCTCTCCAGTCGCAGGATCAAAGTAGAAAGTATGGAAAGTTGAAGCATCATCACGAATGACCGTATTGACGGAAGCGTAGAAATGGTTGACGGCTATATCATAATATTTCCGATCGCCTGTTTGTTCATAAGCAAAGAAAAGCAACTGCAAATTCAACAAGCAATCAATGATTAAGCGATAATCCTCTGCCTTCCCAAGTTCCCCCCAAGCTTGAATAAATCCGCCTTTTTCTTGATAACGTTCAATCAATTTATCAGCAGCCTTTATGGAAGCTTCAAGTGCCATAGGGTTTCCTGTCAGCTTATAATCTGCTACGCAGGAAGGAGAATAGAGAAAGCCTAAGTCGTGATGATCTAGCTCAACTCGCTCAGTAACACGCTTAAAAAAAGAAGCGGTATTAGAAGTTGCTAGCGCTTTCATTTTTGCGCTCGCAGAATACTCATATCCTAACCAGAGAGCACCCGTCCAAAAGCCATTGGTCCATTCCGTATTATCCATCTTTGGATAAATATTATCGAAAGTTGCTGGAGTTGGAAAATCTTCCCCAAAGTAATCCAGATTCAACTCTAACTGCTGAAGGGCGAGATTAAGTGCCGCTTCCACCTCCTCTTTGGTTAACAGTGGAGTTGTTCTGAACTCCTCTCCCAACCGAATCGGCTCAATCAATACTTCTTTTATCATCTTATTTTCTTTAGATACCATCCTCAAATAACTCCTCTTCTGTCCCATTATCCTGTTTCAGAAGGGTAATAGAATCTGCCACTCCCTCTCTGGCAACATTAACCAGTTTACTTACCAATAGCTCAAGATCGTCTGTCAAACGAGAAAAATTAGCTTCTAGCAACATAGCCAAGTTGAGACCTGACAAGACCGCAATACTTTTTTCTGAATGTTCTGTTACCAACTCTACACTGACTTTAAAAGGAGTTCCACCTAGTAAATCCGTTAGAACCAACACATTCTCTTCGCTTGATATAACAGATTTTATACGCTCTTTGACTTCCTGATCAGACATGCCATCGGTGAAGTCAACCGCCTGAATTTTTTCCACTTGCCCTGCAATCAATTCCAGAGAAGTGAGAATACCGCTCGCAAACTTTCCATGAGCCACGATGACTAATTGAATCACAAAACCCCTCCTTTTAACTTTACCGGTTTACCTACACCTCGTATTTTATACTATTGATTTGAACTTGTCAATAGTTTTTTTTAAAAAATGTAAGCGTTTTTCCACATCCTGTAATTAAACTTATTTTTTACAAGAGCCAGCTAAGGACACATAAATTTTAGCCATATCCTGAATACGATCAAAATGTCCCTGAGCAGCCAGTTGATTAAACTCACCACCTATACCAACTGCATCGGCGCCTGCTACCAACCAATCAGAAATGGTCTTCGCATTCACTCCACCAGTCACCATAATAGAAACTTGAGGCAAGGGAGCTTTAATAGCTGATATATATTTTGGTCCAAATACGCTACCAGGAAAGAGCTTTATCATCTCACAGCCTGCTTCTAAGGCTCTGGTAATCTCTGTCAAAGTCATACAACCTGGAATATAAGGTACTGCATAGAGGTTACAAATTTTTGCCACTTCGTCGTTAAAGGATGGTGAGACAATGTAGGTCGCCCCAGCCATAATCGCCTGACGAGCAGTTACAGAATCCAGTACCGTTCCAGCACCGATCAATACCTCAGGATTTTCCTTGTATTCAGTGCATAAATCAGAAATAATCAAACCTGCATCTGGATTAGTGTAGGCTACCTCAACTGCCGAAATTCCACCTGAAATACAAGCTTTTGAAGCCTGAAGGCCCTCTTTGCGTGCATCGCCTCGAATGACAACAACTAGGACTTGCTTTCTTAACTGAGAAAGAGTTTGTGTTCGACTCATCTTAACTCCTTTACCTTATTATTTCATTTTTTCCGTCTAGTAGGGACTTAATGCGCTCAACAGACTGCACCATTTGATCCCCTTCCAGACTACATTTATAGGTCCCACTAGCAACAGCAAAATTAACGGTTTCTTCAAGTGAAGCCTCTTTCAATAGCTGATAAATAGCTCCTGAAACAAAAGCATCCCCACTTCCAACCCGTTGTAAAACCTGAGTTTTCAGCTCTACAGAACAGATAAACTCCTCTGCCAGACCGTAAGCTCTATAGTGATTTCTCCCCATATCATCCATCTGACGCACTGTATGAAAAATGGTTTGGAAATCATAAGCTTCCTTTAGTGCCAACATTCGTTCTTCAATGTCATAGAGACCAGCCTGATCCCTATCAAACAAATCCCAATCACCTGCATCCTTCATAATGGGCTCAATACCGAAACAATAATCCGCATAAACTGCAAATTCTGAGAAGAGTTTTTTTGCTTCCCTTTTTCCAATCATCTTGGATCGCCAGTTAAGATCAATGGAAATTGGAAGATTCCTTTTTTTAGCTTCCTCCAGTATCGTTTTCATCCAAAGGGTAACAGTCGGATCTATAGCCAGAGTAATACCACTAAAGTGGATCAGAGCAACATCCTCAAATAGCTGCTCCATATCCAACTGTTCTATACGCATGGCTGCTAGGCTAGAGTGACTGCGATCATAGTAGACTTGACTTGGTCGACAACCAAAACCAGACTCCATATAATAAAGCCCAATCCGCTCACCGACTCGTTGAATCGCACTCACATCAATTCCATGCCCAACTAAGAAAGCCATAAAGCGATCACCTAACGGTCCCTCCGGCAGTGCTGTCAAAACTTTGGTCGGATAACCAAACCCTTGAAGATTGCAAGCAATATTCATTTCCGAGCCACCGAAAAACATTCGGCTCTCCACACCATCTGCTATTTCCTGATAGTTTGTTGGCATTATGCGAATTAAGGGTTCACCAATCAGCAGCACCTTCTTCATAGCCATACCTTCCCTTTATTATTCAAGTACTGTTTTCAAATAAGCCGCAATCGCTTCATCTTGACAATTTGCAAAGAAGTACTCTTGAAACTTCTCTCCTGAAATCGTTTCTTTGAGAAATTCTTGGTCTATTTCCTTGAGAACTGTCAGCAAATCCTTGTAAGTAATTGCCTTCATCTCATTTAAAATGCGGGCATTGCGTTGCTCTGGAACAACTCGTTCCTTCGGATATCCTCCTCCCATTTCCTCAGCGAAAAGCCGTTCAAACAAGAGTTTAAGATTTAACTCAGCTCCCCAGCCAAATCCTTTTGCAAACGGTAACGATAGGGCATTCCCCCCATTGATTTGTGAAAACAGATAAGCATCTGTCGGATCTACCGCAAAACCACATGTCACACCCGGAAAACTGTTGGCTGCAAGCATGGCACCAACACCTGTCCCACATCCTGTAATGACAAAATCCGCTGCCTTACTGACAAGCAGGATAGAAGCTAATAAACCATTTTGGACATAGGTTAACTGGTTTTCTCCCTCTTTTCCATACATACCATAGTTAAAAACTTGATAACCTTTTGCGTCTGTAACTTCCTTCAAGGTTTCAAAGATAAGACTGTTTTTAGCTGCCTGACTATTTTCATTGATAAGTGCAATTTTCATATATAATCCTTTCGTTTTTCGTACTACTTGTTATTTATTCCACCGGTTGCTTTCCGATGTAGGCCAAGATTCCTCCATCCACATAAAGAATGTGACCATTGACAAAATTACTAGCATCACTAGCCAAAAACACTGCCGGTCCCATCAAATCCTCTGGTTCTCCCCAACGAGCTGCAGGTGTTTTGGCAATGATAAATTGATCAAACGGATGGCGCGTTCCATCTGCTTGTAATTCCCGTAAAGGAGCTGTCTGAGGAGTCGCAATATAGCCAGGGCCAATTCCATTACACTGAATATTAGCTTCTCCGTATTCTGATGCGATATTTTTCGTCAACATCTTCAAACCGCCCTTAGCTGCTGCATAGGCAGAAACTGTTTCACGCCCTAATTCACTCATCATGGAACAGATATTGATAATCTTACCATGTCCCTTTTTAATCATTGATGGAATCACAGCCTTAGAAACAATGAAAGGAGCACTCAAATCAATGTCAATGACCTGACGGAACTGATCTGCCGTCATCTCAATCATCGGCACACGGCGAATAATTCCTGCATTGTTGACTAAAATATCAACGACTCCAACTTCTTCTTCGATTTGAGCCACCATAGCTTGGATGCCTTCTTCATCCGTTACATCGCAAACATAACCATGTGCTTCAATCCCCTCAGAACGATAGGCTGACAAACCTTTGTCTACCAGCTCCTGAGTAATATCATTAAAAACAATGGTCGCTCCTGCCTTAGCATAGGCCAAAGCAATGGCAAAACCAATACCATAAGATCCTCCGGTTATCAGGGCAATCTTCCCTTTTAGCGAAAACTGATCCATTGAAAATGTTTGATTCATACCTTTCAACTCCTTTGTCATTAAACTTGTAAAACGTTTACAAAATTATTTTAGTCTAGTAAACCGGTTTTGTCAATGTTTTTTATTCATATTAGTTGAACTATACAAAAATCTCAATCCTGCTTAGAGTTTGTCGTGGGAAAACAATTCCAAAACCCTTCTAAAATTCCTTTTATTGAGATTGCTGGTTTTCCTAGCCTCATTCGCTTGAAAAAGAGACGATTTCAATGCAAGTCCTGTCGAAAAGTCACTGTTTCTGAAACATCTCTCGTTCAAAAAAATTGCCAAATCTCGGAACTTCTTAGACAGAAAATCTCTCAACTCCTACTCAACAGAGAGGCTCTTACCCATATTGCTTCTATCTCTACCTATACCGTCTATTGTAAGCTCAAGCCATTTCATTTCCAAGAGGATGACACCACTTTGCCTAATATCCTCTCCTGGGATGAGTTCTCCTACCAGAAGGGTAAATTGGCTTTCATTGCTCAGGATTTCAACACCAAGAAAATCATGACCATCCTTGATGACAGAACACAAACAACCATCCAAAATCATTTCTTTAAGTACTCGAAAGAAGCTCGAAACAAGGTTAAAGTGGTCATTGTCGATATGTCTGGAAGCTATATTCCTCTCATCAAAGTTCTATTTCCTCAAGCTAAAATTGTTCTTGATCGTTTCCACCCCTCGCTTCCGAATTTCTTAGCTCGAGGCTAAAATAGTCCACTGGACTATTTTACTCCAGCACATGAGCCGGGCTCTTAATCAGACTAGAATCAACAATTTGATGATAAATCTCTTGAATACAGAGCTCTTAAATACTACTGGAAATTTATAGTCGGAAACTCTCTCTTAAGGCGTTCTATGATCGAACATTTAGAGAAACCTTAACTCCTAGGGAATGTCTGAATAAAATCTTTACTCTAGTACCTGAACTTAAAGATTACTACGACCTGTACCAACTGCTCCTATTGCATCTACAAGAGAAGAATACTGACCAGTTTTGGGGTTTAATTCAAGACACGTTACCTCATCTTAATCGCACCTTTAAAACCGCTTTGAGAACATTTATTCGCTATAAAAACTACATCACTAACGCCATTGAATTGCCTTATTCTAACGCTAAACTTGAGGCCACTAACAAACTCATCAAAGACATCAAGCATAATGCTTTTGGTTACCAGAACTTTGAAAACTTCAAGAAACGTATCTTAATCGCTTTGAATATCACAAAAGAGAAGACGAATCTCGTCTCCTCTCGTGTTTAGCTATAAGTCACCCACTACAGTTGACAAAGAGCCACAATTTCAAGAAACGTATCTTAATCGCTTTGAACATCAAAAAAGAGAAGACGAATCTCGTCTCCTCTCGCACTTAGCTATAAGTCACGTTACAGGAAATCCCGTAACGACTTGTCTTTATTCCACACTCATCAAGTACGGATATACCGGTTGATCTCCTTGGTGAATTTCTACTTCGACATCTTCGTAAGTGTCTTCAAGGTATTCTGCAATTTCACTAGCAACTTCTTGAGAACCTTCTTCACCAACGTAGATTGTAACAATTTCACTATCTTCGTCAATCATCTTAGCAAAGGTTTCTTTCAAGGCTTCAACCATATTTGGTGTTGAGACAAGAATCTTGCCATCAACCATACCAAGGATATCATTTTCATGGATTTCAAGGCCGTCAATTGTTGTGTCACGCACTGCAAGAGTCACGCTACCACTCACAACCTCTGAAAGACTTGCCGTCATAGCTGCTACGTTTTCATCCAAGGCTCTGCTTTCATCAAAAGCCAAAAGACTGGTGAAACCTTGCGATACTGTTCGAGTCTCAACAACAGCAGCGTTAACTTCTGCCACTTCTGCCGCTGACTGTGCAGCCATAAAGATGTTTTTATTGTTTGGCAAGATAATAACATTCTTAGCATTAACTGCTTCAATAGCTGTAACAATATCTTCTGTTGACGGGTTCATTGTTTGACCACCAGAGATGATATAGTCAACGCCTTGTGACGTGAAGATGTCCGCCAAACCGTCACCGGCTACAACAGCAATCAAACCATACTCTTTTGCCTCTTGTTTAGCAGGCGCAGCTGCTTTTTCAAGTTGTGCTTCGTGCTGACCACGCATGTTATCTACTTTAACCTTAACCAGCGCACCGTATTTGAGACCTTCTTGCATAACAAGACCTGGATCTTCAGTGTGGACGTGTACCTTAACGATTTCATCGTCATTGACAACGAGAAGTGAGTCTCCTAGTCCTGATAGGTAACCTTGGAATTCTTCATAATTAAATTCTTTGACATAGGTTGGTCCTTGTCCAAGAGCCACCATAATTTCTGTACAGTAACCAAAGGTAATATCTTCTGTTGCCACATGTCCAGCTACTGATTTGTGATGCTCAGCATTGATCATTTCAGACATAACGGCTGGAGTTGCTTTAAAATTTTCTGATGCAATGTACTCACCTGTCAAAGCTGATAAGAAGCCTTCGTAGATGTAGACAAGACCTTGACCACCAGAGTCAACAACACCAACCTCTTTAAGAACTGGGAGCATTTCAGGTGTCTTAGCCAAGGCACGTTTTGCTCCTTCAAGAGCTGCGCGCATTACTTCAATAGCATCATCTGTTTCTTCAGCTTTTTTTAGCGCTCCTGTCGCCCCACCACGTGAAACCGTAAGAATAGTCCCCTCAACTGGCTTCATAACAGCCTTATAGGCTACTTCAACGCCAGATTGAAAAGCAACTGCTAAATCTTTGCCTGTAAGCTCCTCTTTGCCTTTAATAGCATTTCCAAAACCACGGAAAAGTTGAGATGTGATAACACCAGAGTTACCACGAGCACCCATCAAAAGCCCTTTTGAAAGGATTTGACCAACTTCACCAACAGTATTAGCAGGCTTATCAGCAACTTCCTTTGCACCATTATCCATAGTCATACTCATGTTCGTCCCAGTATCGCCATCTGGTACAGGGAAAACATTCAATGAGTTAACATACTCTGCTTGGCTACCAAGACGACTCGCTGCCGCCTGTACCATTTCTTGTAATAAACTTGTTGTAATTATAGACACAATTATTCTCCCTCAACCTTCACACTTTGGATGTAGACATTAACAGCATTCGCAGTAATACCCAACTGACTCTCCAAATTGAATTTGACACGTTCTTGAATATTTTTTGACACTTCGCTAATTTTAACACCATAGCTCATCACAGTGTAAACATCAACAGCAATGCCTTCTTCTGTTGATTTCACAACAACACCTTTGGCATAATTTTCTTTACGAAGAAGTGCTTGAAAATTATCTTTGATCGCACTCTTGCTTGCCATACCAACTACACCGAAAATCTCTGTTGTCGCACCGCCAACAACAGTAGCAATAACATCATCAGCGAGTTCAATTTGACCATCTTTTGTATTAATTTTTACAGTCATAATAAGATACCACGTCCACCCAAAAGGACAAAGAAATTCAGGAGTTCTATACCTTTAGCATCTTCATCGTTTTAATGACACTAAGTTATTTTACTAAAACGACACAACGGTCGTCTCACCCCAATACCTTTTGAACGGTTTAGGTCCTTTCTATCTCAAAAGTTTTTATCGCTTTATTTTACCATATTTGCTAAAACTTGTAAAAAAATAGAAGTTTTTCTGTTTTTAAAGCACAAAAAAACGACCATATTGGTCGATTTTTTGTTTAAACGCGTTCAACTTTACCAGATTTAAGGGCACGAGCTGAAGCCCAAACTTTTTTAGGTTTACCGTCGATAAGAACTGTAACTTTTTGAAGATTTGGTTTAACTGCACGTTTTGTTTGGTTCATTGCGTGTGAACGATTGTTACCAGAAACAGTTTTACGTCCTGTGAAGTAACATACTTTAGCCATTTCGTTTTTCCTCCTAGGTAGAATATGTTCGGATGTGCTAGCACCACATACCTAAATATTCTATCACACTTCATCACTCAGCGCAAGGTCTTTCTCTACTTTTTTCAGATGAGAAATTCCCACCCGCGTTGTAAAATGAAGTGCAACAGAAAAGACATGTTAGTCTGATATACTAGAGTTCCCCCAACTCAGTATAGAAAGCAGATGAACATGTCCACTAATCATTCTACCAAAAAGTCGCGTTGTTCTCATTTCTCAGCCCCTGAGCGAGGTGAAATTAGTGCCTATCTCAAGATGGGGAAGAAAACCGCTGAGATTGCTCGCCTTCTAGGTCCTCATCGCTCGACGATCAGTCGTGAAATCAAGCGTGGCAGCGTCACTCAAGTTCAAGATAAGAATGGAAAACTCTTATACTCAAATGTCTACTTTCCAGACAGTGGTCAACGTGTCTATGAGACCAATCGACAAAATAGTACTTATTGCAAACTAGGAGCCTTCTTTGAGAAGTTGGAAAAGACTTTGAAATCCCAACCTCGCTGCCACAGTATCGATACCTTTGTCCAAACCTACAAAGAGGAACATCCGTTTGAAGTCATTCCGTCAACCAAAACAGTGTACCGTTACATCAAAGATGGCCTGTTGACGATTAAACCAATTGATTTACCTAAGATGGTGAGCATCCGAAAACGGTCTAAAGTCACATCTAAGGTCGCAAAGAAAGTCCTAGGAAATTCCATAGAAGAACGTCCTGAGTCAATTAACGACCGTTCTACGTTTGGCCACTGGGGGATTGACCTTGTACTCGGTAAGGAAACCAAGGATGAAGCTGTTGTTATGACCTTGGTAGAACGCCAGACTCGGTTTGTCCTGGCTTGTCAATTGCCGAATAAGCAAGCAGAGCCGATTAACGCTACAGTTAAGGAACTTCTTTTAGAGTATCCTATTCTTTCGATCACGTCGGACAATGGTTCAGAGTTTAGTAGTTTGTCAGACTTACATGGAGTTGATATATACTTTGCCCATCCTTATTCTTCGCATGAAAGAGGGACTAATGAAAACTTCAACGTTCTTTTGAGAAAGTTTCTCCCAAAAGGTATCTCTCTAAACCCACTGACAACAGAAGAACTTAATCGTTATGTCTCTGCTATCACTAATAGACCTAGACGACTTCACCACTATAAAACTGCAAATTTTCTGTTTGGACTAGCCCAAACAGCCTAAACAAAGGAATTCTAAGTCAGCCTCGAACTTGTGGCACTTGACTTGATAATTTGCCTGAGAAATTCCCAAAGTAAGTTCCACTTTTAGAAGCGTTGATTTTTTAGCATTTAGGCGTCAAGTGCTTAGAAGAACCTATCTACATTATTCACCAATACATCTATGTGTTCAGTATTTTCAGTTCACTGCGCAGCTTGTTCTTCCCTAAGTGAGAGACCCACAATCGGTTGTAGCTTACTTTTGCTCAGTATTTTTACGGTAAAAGGCAAAGCTTCCGAGACAAAAGAGTAAGCAAAACAGCATGAATGAAGTTGCCATAACAAAATTTGTTAATAGGCTGCCGATGAATAGAATAAGAATGGATAAAATGGCGAAAATCGGTGAAAAGAGACCGGTCAATTTATTCGTAATTTCTCCTTTACGATATAAACCTAAAACAGCAACATATAGGAAAATAAAGGACATATTGTTAAAAACGATTGCAATTTCACTGATGTCACTTCCTGGCAAAAGATGATACGTCGTTGCCAAATAATGAATTCCCAACCAAATCAAGGTCATCACTACGGTAGATAAGCTGGCTGCAATAGAAAGCTGATAGCGACGATTAACTTTCTCAAACCGTTTACTTTTAATCCAACCACGTGCCGCAAAAGCCTGAGGTAATCTCATGTTGGAGAGCATCAAACCATTCGATACTCCCAAAACTGCAATAATGATAATCACTAGAAGTAGCTTGCTAATAGTTTTTCCATAAATCATTTCTGTAGCATAAAGTACCGCATCATTTCCAGTCGTCATAATAAAACTAGGTCCCAAAATACGATTTAAGCCATAGAAAAATACCAGATAGAGGGTAAGAATAACTAAGGGTCCAATAATGAAGGCTTTAGCTAAATTTTTCTTAGGATTCTTCAATTCTGGGACAATACTGGCAACGACAGTCCAACCATCATAAGCAAAGTAGAGCGGCATAAGACCAGATAACCAGCCTAAACCAACTTGGCGCGGTTCAACTGGTGTCAGCCCTTGCGGTATCTCAGGCACCGCTTGACCCCAAAAAAGACCAACAAGTGCTATCGCAAGAAGCGGAATAATTTTTAAGACAGTCGATAAAGATTGAAATCGTCCTGCCAAAACACGAGAGTAGATGTTCATCACTGCTAGAAGCAGAAGGTAAACTGCTGCTAATAGAATTTGACTTTCCAAATCCGATCCACTTCCAAGCGTAAAGCTCGCTGCTACCCATGCAACAACTGCATTTAGGGCTGGAAGGTAAACATATGCTGAAAACAAACCGAGCGATGCGGCTAAGCCAGGATGAAGGTAGGTCATGTAATAGGAAAAAATCCCTCCGTCATCATCATTTCGCGCCGCTAACTCTGATAAACTCAAAGCTCCAAAAACGATCGAGAAAGAACCAATAATAATAATAAGCATCCCAAGACCAACATTTCCGCCAGCATAGGTTAAAATGTCATCAACCTTAAAATAAATCCCCGATCCAATAACTACACCAACAATTAATGCGATGGCTGTTGACAAGCCATAAACTTTTCTATCTTGTTTGTTCATTCAGTCTATTTTCCTCCAATATCTTATTAACCGTTTGTATTTAGCGAATTTTTATCTTTACTTTTTCTATCAACATTAACCATTATAGCTTAAAGAATGCCCTATAACAAGATTATTTGCTCCGCCCTCCGAACAATAATAGAAATTGTAAATTTACCTAAAATTCAGACAATATAGCCCTAATTAATAATATCTAGCTCTTAAATAGATATTCATAGTAATAAAAAAGCCTACCTAAAGCGGATAGACTTTAATATTATTATTCTTTATTTACTCGTAGTCTGAGATTTTTCACAGAACTGAACAGTATAAAACTACTTCGCATCTAAAGCATAGGAAAAGGACTCCCTAATCGGAAATCCTTTCATTTTTTATTCAACGTTAAATTAAGCTTTGTTTGCTCATAATCAAAGATTTATTCGCAGATTCTTATGCTTTGTTTGCTGAACCAAATACGTCGATACGTTCTTCAACAGCACCTTGAACAGCTTTGATACCTGGTGCCAAGAATTTACGTGGGTCAAAGAGTTTTTTCTTGTCGTATTCTGCTTCATTTGCATCGTAGTTACGTGCAAATTCACGAGTTGCGTTTGAGAATGCGATTTGGCTCTCAGTGTTTACGTTGATTTTAGCAACACCAAGTTTGATTGCAGCAACGATTTGCTCATCAGGAATACCAGAACCACCGTGAAGAACGATTGGGAAACCTGGGATAGCGGCAGCCAATTTTTCAAGGTGATCAAGAGCAAGACCTTCCCAGTTTTCTGGGTATGGACCGTGAATGTTACCTATACCAGCTGCAAGGAAGTCAATTCCAGTTTCAACCATTGCTACTGCATCTTCGATTGGAGCGAGTTCACCTTTACCGATGATTCCGTCTTCTTCACCACCGATAGTACCAACTTCAGCTTCAACTGAAATACCTTTAGCGTGAGCTTTTTCAACAACATCTTTAGCCAAGCGAAGGTTTTCTTCTACTGGAAGGTGTGATCCATCAAACATTACTGAAGTGTAACCAACTTCGATACACTCAAGAACATCTTCATAGTGACCGTGGTCAAGGTGAATAGCAACTGGAACAGTGATGTTCATTGATTCTACAAGGTTAGCAATAAGTGATTGACACACTTTATAACCACCCATGTATTTAGCTGCGCCCATAGAAGTTTGAATAAGAACTGGAGCTTGTTTTGCTTCAGCGGCGCGCAAGATAGCTTGTGTCCACTCAAGGTTGTTTGTGTTAAATCCGCCGACAGCATAGCCGTTTTCACGAGCTGCTTGGACAAATTTTTCTGCTGAAACTAATGGCATTTCGAGCCTCCTAATATTTTTTTGGGTCAAACCCATTACTCGTTTATTTTATCACAAATCCTCTCATAAATCTAGTACTAGGTTAATCACCTTTGAAATATTCTGATTTTTATACTCATTAACATCAGAAACTAAAAAAAGAGCCTAAGCTCTCCTAATGGTAATCTTGTTAGAAATTAGTATTATCTGGGTCTGGCGCTGTTGTCAAACCTGATATATTTTTGATAAATTCAGCGTCTTCTTGGCTGAGTTCAATGTCAGCGAAATCCATATTTTCTTTAATTCGAGCTTCATGCACTGATTTTGGCAATGGTAAAAAGCCTTCATGCCATGACCAGGCAAGAGCAACTTGGGCAATGGTTTTACCGTATTTTTCAGCCAAGGCTTTCATATCAGCATTTCCGAAAAGTTCTCCCTGTCCAAGAGGTCCCCAAGCTTCGATGACTATATCATGCTTGCGACAATATTCGACAACTTCTTCTTGGTAGCAGCCTGGTGCCAAACGAATTTGGTTAACTGCTGGAGTAATTTTAGCTGTTTTTGCTAGTGCTTCTAAGTGGTGAACAAGGAAGTTGCTGACACCGATTGATTTAACAAGCCCTGCTTCTTTAGCCTCTTCCATATAGCGCCATGCTTCTGCATTGGCTTCTTCCCATTTATCTCGGAAAGCTTTTGGATTTGGCCAGTGGATAAGGTACAAATCAATATAATCCAAGTCTAGTCTTTTCAATGAAGTTGCCAGCGCAGTTTTGGCTAAATCATAAGAATGGGAATCATTCCATAATTTTGTTGTGATGTAGAGTTCCTCACGTGGAATGCCACTGTCTTTGATTGCACGGCCAACACTTTCTTCATTGCCATAGATAGCAGCCGTGTCAATGTGACGGTAACCAGCTTTAAGGGCATCTAGCGTTGATTGGTAAGCTTCGTTTCCATCAGCTGCTTTAAAGGTTCCAAAACCAAGTGCTGGGATTTTATGTCCATCATTTAAGTTAAACATTGTTGTCATGATTTAATTCTCCTATTTTAAAATGTCTAAGATATCTGTTACAATTTGTTCTTTGTTGAGACGGTATCTGTCATAAAGTTCGGCTGGCGGCACGACTTCTGTAAATTCACGAAGGGAGCCTTTGACTAAAACTTTCACTTCTGTTGGCCCAAAGAAACCTGCAATACGTTGACCAAAACCACCATCAACAGAGCCATCTTCAAGTGTCACCACGAGTTCATGGTTGTCTTTCAAGCTTTCCAGAGTTTTTTCATCGAGACTTGCAATAAAGCGTGGATTGATGATAGTGGCAATAATACCAGATTTTTCAAGTTCTGCTGCGACTTCTTTACCTAATTTCAAGAATCCACCTAAGCCAAGAATAGCCACTCGACTCCCTTTTTGAACAATGTCATAACTTGGAGTGGCAAATTCTTTTTTGACATATTGCTTCTCCATATCTTGTTGTGCTGGAATAGAAATTACGACTGGATTTTCAGTCTGTTGACTAGCAAAGTGCAGCATTTCTTTCAATTCAGCAACATGAGCTGGCGCTAGATAAATGAGATTCGGAATGGTTGCCAACATGGCATGTTCAAAAGTTCCTTGGTGCGTACGATCGCTGTTAGTGATACTAGCACCACGCACAATCAGAACTGCTGGAACCTTATTAATCGCTAAATCGTGAGAAATCTGGTCATAAGCACGTTGCAAGAAAGTGGCACTGTGAAAAACATAAGGTTTAGCTCCAGCAGTAGCAAAGCCAGTCGCCATACTAATATTATGTTGTTCTGCAATGCCTGAGTCCCAATAATGCTCAGGGTATTTTGCTTCGATACGGCCTAAACCAAAGGCACCTGGAATCGCTGCATTCATAGCAAGAACAGGCTTGCCAGCTTCAATTTCTTCCTCAAGAAAATCCACGATGGTTGATTCAAAAGTCGGTTTAGCTAGCGATGGTCTAAGTGGTTCTCCAGTTTTAATATCAAACGGAGAACGCCAGTGATTGGTCTGCTTATCTTTCAAAGCCCAATCGACGCCATGCCCTTTTTCGGTGTGAATATGAAGAAAAACAGGATGATTGGCATCTTTAACTTCTTCAAACAAACCAATTAAATCTGCTATGCTATGCCCATTTTCTAAGTAATGATAATCAAAGCCAAAGGCTTTAAAGAGATTGTTGGTCGCTTGACCATTTGTTGCACGAAGTTCAGCTAAATGTGGGTAAAGACCTCCGTAATTTTTGGCAATAGACATTTCATTATCATTGAGAATCACAATGAGGTTACTGTTCAATTCCGCAGCATTGTTAAGACCTTCAAACGCCAAACCACCTGACATTGAACCGTCACCAATAACAGCAATAATATTTCCAGCCTCACCCTTCAAATCACGTGCCTTGGCAAGTCCTTCTGCTAAAGCAATGGAGGTAGAGGTGTGGCCAATGGTAAAGAAATCATGTTCACTTTCTTCTTGGTCCGTATAAGGAGTGATGTCATGGAAGTGACCGTCCACAAAACCTTGTTTTCTTCCGGTTAAGATTTTATGAGGGTAAGACTGATGACTAACATCCCAAACAATTTTATCCACAGGAGAATTGAAAACCTTGTGAAGGGCAATAGTCATTTCAACAACACCTAGATTGGGCCCAAAGTGACCACCAACTTTACTGACTTTATTAACTAAAAGTTCTCTGATATCATTGGCTAAGTCTTCTAGTTCCGAAAGGCTGAGCTTTTTGACATCAGAAGGATTATTGACTTGATTGATAATTGTCATTTTTCTTGTTCCTCCTTGCGTCTAATATTATAGTAGACATCTGTGCGCTCTTTTTCAGTTAGTCCTTGATTTTCAAGTTCAGATAATTGACGATGAATTTTAATTTTTTCAACTAAATAATGGTGTGTTTCTTGTAAATCGTGGATTTGTTGTTCTAAATCGCGCTTTGTTTTTTCAAGTAGCTCTGTAGATAACGTGTGATTATGAAATTCCGCCAAAATCTTACGAATATCTTCCAAAGACATGCCAACACGGCGGTAATGAGCAATGGCTTTCAAACGGTCAACGCTACGCTCATCAAATTCACGAAAGCCACGGTTGTTTCTTGGAATGTCGACCATTCCCTCTTTTTCATAGAAACGAATGGCATGCGCAGAAATCCCTAATTGTTCTGAAATTGTCTTAATGGTGATCACGCTATCCTCCTTTCAATTGAGTATTTTCAATAATTTTCTTGTCCCCATCATACCACCTTAGAGTACAGCTAAGTCAAGAAAGAACAAAGAGTTTCTCCCTAGTACGCACCACGAATATGAGAGTGGACTTCCTCCCAATAAAACTCTGATAATTTTTTCAACTCTGCTGTGGTAAATGGCAGGGTTTTTAGGCTTTCAAGGTTATTATCAACCTGCTGAATGCTCTTAAACCCAGGAATAACTGCTGTAATCCCCTCTTGCTGTAACAGCCATTTAAGTGATGCTGTCGCTAAACCACCGTGGTCTTTACCAATCCATTTTACTTGGTCAACCAACTCAACCGCCTTATTAAAAGGAAGGCCACCAAAGGTTTCACCCACATTGAAAGCCGCGCCATCACGATTATAATGACGATGATCATCAGATGGGAAGGTAGAGTCTTTACTGTATTTTCCTGTTAGAAGTCCACTGGCAAGTGGTACGCGTGCTAAAACACCAACATTTTTATCTTTGGCTAGTGCAATCATTTCCTTCACTGGTTTTTGGCGAAGCAAATTCACAATCACTTGTAAACTGCTGGCCTTAGTATTTTCAAGAACAAATTTCCCTTGATCGTCAGTTTCAACACTAACACCGTAATAACGAATCAAGCCTTCTTTTTTCAAATCCTCAAGAACATCAAAAATATCTGATTGCGTCAAAACTTCGGTGCTCGGACAATGAATTTGATAGAGGTCCAAGGCATCCATCTGAAGATTACGGAGACTGTCTTCAGCATATTGACGAACTTTTTTATAGGTATAATTTTCAGGATTAGAAAAATCATCACGACGGCCAAATTTAGTAGCAACATAAACGCGTTCGCTACGTTCTTTTAATACCTGACCGATAAGTGTCTCACTGCGCCCACCTCCGTAAACATCAGCAGTGTCAAAGAAATTAACCCCTCTATCAATGGCATGGTTCAAAGCTGATTTAGCAGCTTCTTCAGTTACATCACCCCAATCACCACCAAGTGCCCAAGTACCAAAACTAACCGCACTAATTGACATATCTGTCGAACCTAATTGCCTATACTCCATAGAAATCACCTCAGTTTGTTTTCTTCCTATACTAGCACCTTAGACTAGGTCTAAGTCAAGTAAAAAAAGAGTGAAAATCATGACATACGTACGCATGAAGAAAATGCATGTAACTGTTTCCTAGCTACATGCATTTTTTTAAGATATTTTCAAGACATTTACATGTGTGCCCTGTTTATCCTCGTTTTCGTCCATATTATATTATAGCAAAATTTCATCATAAAAAAGATAACCTTTCTATGAAAAACAGTTCTCTGAAAATGAAAATTTCTTCATGTGTTCGTCGTGTGGTGTCCCTTCTCATAAAAATTAAGCTTCAAAGCGCTTCTCCCCATCAATATAGGTCGCCACTAAGTTTAACTCTTTATCAAGGACAATAAAATCTGCAGCATATCCCGCGGTTAACTGACCACAAACATCATCAATATTTACCGATTTAGCTGGAACGAGACTTGCCATCTTAATCGCTTCTGCAGGGGTCGCTAGTCCCCACTCGACAACATTTTTAAGACCATCTTTTAATTTCAAGATAGAACCTGCTAGGCTTCCATTTGATTTTAATCTAGCTGTGCCATTTTCCACAATAACCGGAAATTCACCTAGCATATAATCTCCATCTGGGCAACCTCCCGCTCGCATACAGTCTGTAATGAGAGCAACATGGTCGTATCCTTTTTGTTTCATAAGGATATCACCAGCTTCAGGTACTGAATGGTGACCATCGCAAATCCACTCTGCATAAGTATTTGGAATATAATAAGCAGAGCCAACCATCCCCAATTCACGGTGACTGAGGCCTCTCATCCCATTATAAACATGCACCCAAACAGAGGCACCAGCTTCAACGGCTGCCTTTGCTTGCGCATAAGTGGCATTAGAATGTCCCAAAGCGACAGTCACGCCACGTTCTTTCATTGCTGAAACAAACTCAGCCACACCTTCGCGTTCTGGTGCTAACGCAATTTTCTTAATCAAACCATTAGCTGCTTCTTGCCAAGCATCAAATTCAGTTAATTGGGGATCTGCCATATAGGCTGGATTTTGAGCCCCTTTATATTCTTCTGTAAAATAAGGGCCTTCAAAGTAAATACCTTGAATTTTTGCTCCTTTTTCAGTTCCAGCTACACTTGCAATAGAGGCCGCAGCTTTTTCCAATTGCTCAAACGTCGAGGTCAATGTCGTTGGTAAAAAGGATGTTACCCCCGTAGATAACAAAGCCTCACTCATGTGTAACACTCCTTCCGGATCTGCATCCATGATATCTGCCCCAGCAAAACCATGAATATGAGTATCTACCAACCCTGGTGCAATAGCATAGCCTGTATAATCAATTACTTCTACGTCTTTTGGCATCTCGCTTTGCCATTCTCCAAAATGTCCATCGTTTACTGCTAAATAGCCACCAAATTTTGTTTCGTCTGCAAAATAGAATATATCTGCTTTGATAAATAAACTTGTCATAACAAGCACCTCCGTATCTATATTAATATTATAAAACTTTTTTAAAATTTGTAAATGAAAAAAGCAGGCACCCTGTCAAGCCCCGTCTAAAATAGACAGTGTAAAAAAGAATATAAGTTAGTAAGGTATGACTCCCTGAATTCCATAGGGGTCATACCTTTTAATATTTCTTGTGGTCTATCATAGTTATACCAGTCCAT
>NZ_CACVCC010000027.1 GCF_902729355.1 Streptococcus sp. S784/96/1
TACAAGTTAACAATCTCTAGTTTTTCTTCTACTGATTTTGGACTTCTTTTTGACATACGAAAACTCCCCTTTTAGTTTCTAGTGAATTTTTGTTTTTTCACTGTCCACTATAAGGGGAGTATATCATTTTGTCCTTACTGAAAATGAGACAGGGACCTCAATAATATCTTAAGGAAGAAAATAAGGCGAGACATTTTTAAGTTCGCCTTTAATTTTTACTTGACTTGGAGTGTACTCTAAGATTTATAATAAGGATAAGGTGAAAGGAGGCGGTCATGAATATCAAAAAAGTTAGTGAATTGACAGGAATTTCCGCAGATACCATTCGTTACTACGAGAGGATTGGTTTGATTCCTCCTGTAACGAGAAATGCGTCAGGAATCCGTGATTTTACAAATCGTGAAATTCAATTGTTGGAATTTGTCCGCTGTTATCGTAATGCTGGTGTAGGAGTGGAACCTCTGATTGAGTACATTCAATTATTAAATCAAGGGGACCATACCATACCAGCTCGTATTGCACTATTATCTGAGCAATTAGATGATATTGACCAACGCTTATCGGAGTTAACACAAGCTCGTGATCGTTTGCAGTACAAGATTGAGAATTATAAACAGAATATCCTACCTCACGAGCAAGAATTATTTGAAGAATAGGGGACCATATGATGGAATACACAAAACTTGGAAATACTGGATTAGAAGTGTCAAAAATTTGCCTTGGTTGTATGAGCTTCGGAGATGCAAGCATGGGCTTTCATTCGGGTTGGCTCTTAGATGAAGAAAAAAGTAGAAGCATTATTAAAAAAGCCTTGGATTTGGGAATCAATTTCTTTGATACAGCAAATACCTATGCAGCTGGTACCAGTGAAGAAATTTTAGGACGAGCTCTTAAGGATTTTGCCAAGCGTGAAGATGTGGTTATTGCTACCAAGTGTTTTTTCAGCGACCTACCAAATGGTGAACAAAAACCAAATCAACACGGTCTGTCTCGCAAGGCCATTTTCCATCAGGTAGAACGTAGTTTAAAACGCTTGGGAACAGATTACATTGACATTCTCTATATCCACCGTTGGGATTACAACACACCGATTGAAGAAACCATGTCAGCCCTTAATGACTTGGTAAGAAGTGGTAAAGTGCGTTATTTGGGAGCTTCTGCTATGTATGCTTGGCAATTCCAAAAAGCGCAATATGTGGCAGAAAAAAATGGTTGGACGCCATTTTCTGTCATGCAAAATCACTACAATATGCTCTACCGTGAGGACGAACGTGAAATGATTCCTTTCTGTCAAGATTATGGAGTAGGGTTGGCTCCGTATAGTCCATTAGCTGCTGGAAGAATTGTCAGAGACTGGACGGCCGATACAGCTCGTAGTGCGACAGATACCACGGCAAAAGCCAAATATGACAGCACTGAGGAGCAGGACCGCTTAATCGTAGCACGAGTGGCAGAATTATCAGAAAAATATGGTGTTTCTCGCTCACAAATCGCCCTAGCTTGGCTCTGGACTAAGGGAATGCACTCACCGATTTTAGGAGTGACAAAAGAAGCTTATCTGGACGACTTTATGGGTGCCTTTGATATCACTTTGACTACAGATGATGTTGCTTACCTAGATGAATTGTATGTTCCTCACCGCATTATGGGGGCTTTGTGATTTTTTTGTTGGGCCAATGATAAGATGAGATGGTATAATGTTTAAATGATTTTAGAAAAGGGGAAGAATGAAAACTGCTATTTTTGAAAAAGCTGGTTCTATGATTATTGAAGAAGTTGCAAAGCCAACAATTCAAGCCAGTGATGATGTGATTTTAAAAATTGTTCGTGCCTGTGTTTGTGGATCAGACCTTTGGTCTTATTCACACGGAGATGCGCGTGAGAATCACACCAATAATTCAGGTCACGAAGCGCTAGCCATTGTCGAAGAAGTCGGACCAGACATTACCACGGTTAAACCTGGTGATTTTGTCATTGCACCTTTCACACATGGTTGTGGCCACTGTGATGCCTGCCGTGCTGGTTTTGATGGGACTTGTGATAATCACCCAGCCCCAACCAACTGGGGTGGCGGTTTCCAAGCTGAGTATCTACGTTTCCACTACGGAAACTGGGCCCTTATCAAGGTTCCTGGGCAACCATCTGATTACTCTGAAGGCATGTTGAAATCACTGTTGACCCTTGCTGACGTCATGCCGACAGGTTACCATGCTGCGCGCGTAGCACAAGTTGAAAAAGGGGACAAAGTGGTCGTTATCGGAGATGGTGCCGTTGGTCAGTGTGCAGTTATTGCGGCAAAAATGCGCGGAGCTTCTCAGATTATTATGATGAGTCGGCATGAAGACCGTCAACAATTGGCACTTGAGTTAGGAGCTACGGCTGTCGTAGCAGAACGGGGTACAGAAGGGATTGCCAAGGTACGTGAAATCTTAGGCGGTGGTGCTGACGCAGCTTTAGAATGTGTTGGAACAGAAGCTTCTATCGAGCAAGCCTTAGGTGTGCTTCATAACGGTGGTCGTGTGGGATACGTTGGAGTTCCTCACTACAATAATCGTGCAATCGGATCAACCTTTGCACAAAATATTTCCTTTGGTGGTGGTTCAGCCTCAGTGACAACTTATGTCAAAGGTGTGCTTCTTAAAGCTGTTTTAGATGGAGACATCAATCCAGGTAAAGTCTTTACAAACACTTATGACCTTGCTGATGTTAATCAAGCCTACCAAGATATGGCAGACCGCAAAGCCATTAAATCAATGCTAGTGATAGCAGAGTAACAATTATTTCTTACGGTATAGATAAACCAAGTTCAATTTCCCACGGGACTTGGTCTTTTTCTTATATGGCGAGGATCAGTCCCAGTTTATGGTCAAAAATGCCTATATGCATTTGATTTATTTTTCCATTATGTCCAAGATATGGTAAACTAGAGTAGTACTATAGAAGGAAGGGTGTTCAGTTTAGATACTGAACAGAATAGTGTTTTAGAATGATGAGGGACCTTGGCGCCTAGTTCACGATTATCCTTGATTTCTAAAAATCATTTAAGATTTCACTATTCTAATGGATAGAAGGATGGCAACACGATTATTTATTGCACGACATGGGAAGACCATGTTTAATACGATTGGAAGAGCACAAGGGTGGTCTGATACTCCTTTAACTGAAGAAGGTGAAAGAGGTATCCGTGAACTTGGGCGTGGTCTGCGTGAGGCGGAGATTGAGTTTCAATCAGCTTATACGAGCGACTTAGGGCGTACAATCCTTACCCTAGATATTATCTTGGAGGAGATGAAGCGGCCACGCCTTCCTCACACAAGAGATAAACGCATTCGTGAGTGGTGTTTTGGTAGCATGGATGGTGGTTATGATGTTGATTTATTCCATGGCATCTTGCCCCGTATCTTTAATCGTTCTCATAAGGAATTGAGCTACAAGGAAATGGCTAATGGTATCTATGAAGCTGATACTGCTGGTTGGGCAGAGACTTGGGAGCAACTTAGTGGTCGTATTATCAATGGTTTTACCAGCATTGCTCAACAAATAGAAGCAGGTGGTGGTGGTGATGTTCTCATTGTTAGCCACGGCATGACCATTGGAACGTTTTTGTCATTGATTGATCCAAATTATGAAAAAACGACATATATTGCTAATGGTAGCGTTACCCAAGTGACTTTTGATGATGGTAAGTTTACCATTGATACAATTGGAGATTTGTCTTATCGTGAAAAAGGGGCAGAGTTGATTGCCCAAGAAGCACACTCGATTTGAAGATATATATCTATAACAAAACCGCTAGGCGTAATGAACGTCTAGCGGTTTTGTTTAATAAGAAATCTTAGAATAGTTCTTTACCTGTTTTGTTAAGTCTATAAGTGAATGCTCTGATAGAGTTTGAATAATAGTTGGTATCAATAAACTTTGCGCTTTCAAGGAATTGAAAAAGATTTTTAGCCAAAAGGGATGGCCTCAGGCTTATTCCAGCGAAATTGATCATAGATGTGTTCTACCTCTAGAAACATAAGAGCTGTTGATAAGTACCCTCTTTCAAATGTTTGTAAATCCTTTACTTTTTTAATAATTTCATCAGCCTTGGCATAATAACCAAGCTCAGAAAAATATTTAGCAGTTATAGTTAAGTTGTTTAAAATACGAATATGAGTGTCTGCATTGGTACTTTGTTCATACATAAAGAGCGGTTGCTTAGGCCATATGTTTCACCGATTCAAGTGGGCAATGGTTGATGATACGGACATAAATCTCAAGTTCAGTATTAGTAAATATTTCAACTACCATTTGAAGTATCACCGTTTTCTAAAAATACAGAATTACCATTATTGACCTTAAAGACAGGAGAATTTAATCTTTATGGAGACCCTGCTTATATTTTTATTCCAGCAGGAAATCCAGCGTACTCAGATAATGGAACGTCTGACGCTGCTAGAGATAGAATCATAGAAGCTTCTACTGTGGCTCAATCAGCAGCTATTTCACCAGATGTATTCTTTCATAGATGATGTGTAGCGGTGGAAAATGGAACAAATCTTTATATTGTTAGGTCTAGAAATCCTTAACCAAGAAGTTACTAGGTCCTCAGACTGATTTTTAGCACTCTTGTAAAAAGAGTGCTAATTTTGTTGACAAGGGGATAAAAAAGAGTATAATAGAATCATAAGCTAGCACTCGGATATATAGAGTGCTAAGATAAAGGAAGGTGACGGCTCTTATGATAACGGAACGTCAGAATGACATTTTGAATTTGATTGTTCAGATGTTCACCCAAACGCATGAACCAGTTGGTTCAAAGGCTTTACAGGAATTGATTTCTTCAAGCTCTGCTACCATTCGAAATGATATGGCAAAGCTTGAAAAGTTAGGTTTTCTTGAAAAAGCGCACACGTCAAGCGGTCGTTTACCAAGTCGAGCAGGTTTTCAATATTTTGTGACCCATTCGCTGAACCTTGATAGTATTGATGAACAGGACGTTTATCAAGTGATTAAGACTTTTGATTTTGAGGCTTTCAAACTGGATGACATTCTAGGTGTGGCGAGTAAGCTGTTGTCTGATATGACAGGTTACACAGCCATCGTTCAGGATGTGGAGCCAACGCGTCAGAAGCTGACGGGGTTTGATATCGTTCAATTGTCCAGCCATGATGCCCTAGCGGTGTTGACCTTAGATGAATCAAAACCAGTAACGGTACAGTTTGCGATTCCTAAGAACTTCTTGATTAACGATTTGGTAATCCTTAAGGCTCTTATAGATGAGCGCTTTGTGGGAAAAGCGGTGCTGGATATTCATTATAAATTGAGGACTGAGATTCCTCAAGTGGTTCAAAAGTATTTTAAGACTACTGATAATGTCTTGTCGTTATTTGATTACATCTTTAGCCATCTTTTCCAAGAGACTGTCTTTATTGAAGGAAAAATAGCTGCGCTAGCTTATTCTAATCTATCAACTTATCAGTTCTTGGACAATGAACAGAGGGTGGCCCTAGAATTACGCTCTGCTATTTCTCAAGATAAAATAACGATAGTTCAAGTAGCTGAAAGTCAAGAGCCAGCTCTGTCAGAGTTGACGGTGATTAGACACCAGTTTCTGATCCCTTATCGAGGAATGGCGCTGATGAGCTTAATTGGTCCTGTCGAGATGGATTACCGTAGGGTTGTTAGTCTGATCAATATTATCAGCCGTGTAATGGTCGCAAAATTGACGGACTATTACCGCTATCTCAATAGTAATCACTACGAAGTGCATTGAACATGAAGAGATTTATTAAGAAATTAAGGAGGCATAAGGTGTCAGAAGAAGTAAAAAATGAAGAACTAAAGGAAGAGGAAGTGGCAGCAACGGAAGAAGTTGTTGAAGAAACGCCAGAAGTTCCTGAAAAATCTGAACTTGAGTTAGCCAATGAGCGAGCAGATGAGTTTGAAAATAAGTTCTTGCGCGCACATGCTGAAATGCAAAATATTCAGCGCCGCGCTAACGAAGAACGCCAAACCTTACAACGTTATCGCTCACAAGATTTAGCTAAAAAAATCTTGCCAAGTTTAGATAACCTAGAGCGTGCGTTAGCTGTTGAAGGCTTGACAGACGATGTGAAAAAAGGTCTTGAGATGACGCGTGATAGCTTGATTCAAGCCCTTAAAGAAGAAGGGGTTGAGGAAGTCACTATTGAAACCTTTGACCCCAACTTCCACATGGCAGTCCAAACTCTACCAGCAGATGATGACCACCCAGCAGATACTATCGCAGAAGTCTTCCAAAAAGGCTACAAATTGCATGAGCGCTTGCTGAGACCTGCTATGGTAGTGGTGTATAACTAATCAATAATGATGAGCATTAAAACGCCTCATCATTATACGGCAATCATGGGGCACTTATTAGGCTCTCGCTAGCAAAATGGTATCGATTTTGCTATCTCATGTCGTAATCAACCAGTGATGGTAGCTAATCAATAAAATGAATCATGTCCGAAATGACGATAAACTATGAAAATAAGGAATAAGATTGCTATTTCAGGCGTGTCAGCAATGAAGCGAACGAAGTAAGCAATACGATATTTTTTGCCATGGTGATAGTCAGATAACAAGGATTGTTATCTGGCAAGGAAATTTTGAAACCTTGGGTTCAAGATTTAGGCATGGAACTCCGTAGGAGGTCGCTGCCGTCCCCATCACCTAAGAAAAATGTCAAAAAAAATAAAATAGTTTATAAATTTGAAAGGAATTGAACCCGAACGGAAAGCTCGGAATTTAGATAAATCACCTTGTGTGCAAGCCCACATCGTTGATTTCCTAAAATTCTTGTCGCTTTCTCGGCGTTCTTGGTATCTTATATTATGTCTAAAATTATCGGTATTGACTTAGGTACAACAAACTCAGCAGTTGCGGTTCTTGAAGGAACTGAATCAAAAATCATCGCAAACCCAGAAGGTAACCGTACAACACCTTCAGTAGTATCATTCAAAAATGGTGAAATCATCGTTGGTGATGCTGCTAAACGCCAAGCAGTAACAAACCCAGATACAGTAATCTCAATCAAATCAAAAATGGGAACGTCTGAAAAAGTTTCTGCTAATGGGAAAGAATACACACCACAAGAAATCTCAGCAATGATTCTTCAATACCTTAAAGGTTATGCTGAAGACTACCTTGGTGAAAAAGTGACTAAGGCCGTTATCACTGTTCCTGCTTACTTCAACGATGCGCAACGTCAAGCAACTAAAGATGCTGGTAAAATTGCAGGTCTTGAAGTAGAACGTATTGTCAACGAACCAACTGCGGCAGCTCTTGCTTACGGTATGGACAAAACTGATAAAGACGAAAAAATCTTGGTATTTGACCTTGGTGGTGGTACATTTGACGTTTCAATCCTTGAATTAGGTGACGGTGTTTTCGATGTATTGGCAACTGCGGGTGATAACAAACTTGGTGGTGACGACTTCGACCAAAAAATTATTGATTTCTTAGTAGAAGAATTCAAGAAAGAAAATGGCATTGACTTGTCAGCAGACAAGATGGCACTTCAACGTTTGAAAGATGCGGCTGAAAAAGCGAAAAAAGACCTTTCAGGTGTGACCCAAACACAAATCAGCTTGCCATTCATCACTGCTGGCGCTGCTGGTCCTCTTCACTTGGAAATGAGCTTGTCTCGTGCAAAATTTGATGACCTTACCCGTGATCTTGTAGAACGTACAAAAGTTCCTGTTCGTCAAGCTCTTTCAGATGCAGGTTTGAGCTTGTCAGAAATCGACGAAGTTATCCTTGTTGGTGGTTCAACTCGTATCCCAGCTGTTGTTGAAGCTGTTAAAGCTGAAACTGGTAAAGAACCAAATAAATCAGTTAACCCTGACGAAGTAGTTGCTATGGGTGCTGCTATTCAAGGTGGTGTGATTACTGGTGATGTTAAAGACGTTGTTCTTCTTGATGTAACACCATTGTCACTTGGTATCGAAACTATGGGTGGTGTGTTTACAAAACTTATCGACCGTAACACAACAATCCCAACTTCTAAATCACAAGTCTTCTCAACTGCAGCAGACAATCAACCAGCTGTTGATATTCACGTTCTACAAGGTGAGCGACCAATGGCAGCAGACAACAAGACTCTTGGACGTTTCCAATTGACAGACATCCCTGCAGCGCCTCGTGGTATCCCGCAAATCGAAGTAACTTTCGATATTGATAAGAATGGTATCGTATCTGTTAAGGCAAAAGATCTTGGCACACAAAAAGAACAACATATCGTTATCAAATCTAACGACGGTCTTTCTGAGGAAGAAATCGAACGCATGATGAAAGATGCGGAAGCTAACGCAGAAGCAGATGCAAAACGCAAAGAAGAAGTTGATCTTCGTAACGAAGTTGACCAAGCTATCTTTGCAACTGAGAAAACGATTAAAGAAACTGAAGGCAAAGGCCTCGACGCAGAACGTGATGCCGCTCAAGCAGCTCTTGACGAATTGAAAGCAGCGCAAGAAGCTAACAATCTTGATGACATGAAAGCGAAACTTGAAGCGCTTAACGAAAAAGCACAAGCTCTTGCAGTGAAAATGTATGAACAAGCTGCCGCAGCACAACAAGCAGCAGGTGGCGAAGAAGGTGCTCAATCAACTGACAACGCAGGTGATGATGTCGTTGATGGAGAGTTTACAGAAAAATAACTCTCATAACTGAAAATAAAAAATTGAAAACTCAGAGGTTGAATCCCAGCCTCTGTTTTTAGGTAAAAGAGACATGTTACATCATATTGAAATCTACGTTGATGACCTGGTTAAGTCTCGTCAATTTTACGATTTGTTGTTACCGAAATTAGGATACGTTCTTTATCAAGAGTGGCGTGAGGGATTTTCTTATAAGGATGACCAACATTACCTCGTTTTTGTTCAAGTTGAAGACAAATTTGCTAGTTTTTCCTACCATCGAAAGCAAGTTGGTCTAAATCACATGGCTTTTTCTGGTGGGGCTCCACAGGATATTGAACGATTGAGAATGACCTTAGCTGATAAGGGAGTCACATTTTTGTATGAGGATGCCTACCCTTACGCTGGTGGAGAAAATTATTTTGCCTTATTTTTAGAAGACCCTAATCAGATAAAAATTGAAATCGTGGCTAATCAAGAATGATATCTACTTCTAGCGGATGGCAGTAATCGTAAAAAGTTTCCTAATAGCATAACGTGCTAGGGAAAAGATACAATCTCTTAGGTGTTTCGTCACCTGCGTCGATTTTCCTAAATTTCTGTGAGTCGTTTAATGGCTTAATATCATGATGAAAGGAATTGAACCCGCCCTAAAAGCTGTGTGAAAAAGATAAATCGTCTAAAAAATCAGGATTTTCTGTTTTCTCATAGTAAATCAATAGAAAGGAATACAAGTTCGTTTATTCGAACACAGGCTAAAAACCTAGTGAAAAGATAAACTTCCTGGTGTGTTTGACACACTACGTCAGTTTCCTATTTTCATACGGTTTTCTTAACGCCTTTGTATCATAAATTATGAACAATACAGAGTATTACGATCGTCTGGGCGTTTCTAAAAACGCTTCGCAAGACGAAATTAAAAAAGCTTATCGTAAGATGTCAAAGAAATACCATCCAGACATCAATAAGGAGGCTGGTGCTGAGCAAAAGTACAAGGATGTACAGGAAGCTTATGAAACATTGAGTGATGAACAAAAACGTGCGGCTTATGACCAATATGGTCCTGCTGGGGCTAATGGAGGCTTCGGTAGCGGTGGTTTTGAAGGTTTCGGAGGTGCTGGTGGTTTCGGTGGTTTTGAAGATATCTTCTCTTCATTCTTTGGAGGAGGCGGAGGGATGCGCAATCCTAATGCCCCTCGTCAAGGTGATGACCTTCAATACCGTATTGATTTAACGTTTGAAGAAGCTATTTTTGGAACGGAAAAAGAAGTGAGCTATCAACGTGAATCAGAGTGTAACACCTGTGGTGGTAATGGCTGCAAACCAGGAACAAGTCCTGTAACTTGTAGTCGTTGTCATGGTCAAGGAGTGATCAATGTGGATACGCAAACACCACTTGGTATGATGCGTCGTCAAGTGACTTGTGATGTCTGCCATGGTCGTGGAAAAGAAATCAAAGATCCGTGCCAAATTTGTCATGGTTCTGGTCATGAAAAACGCGCTCACAAGGTTTCTGTTAAGATTCCAGCAGGTGTTGAAACAGGGCAACAAATTCGTTTGTCAGGCCAAGGTGAGGCTGGTTTCAATGGTGGTCCTTACGGAGATCTCTTTGTTATGATTAGTGTTCGTAAGAGTGACAAATTTGAGCGTGAAGGCACAACGATTTACTACGAGTTGAATATTAATTTTGTTCAAGCAGCGCTAGGAGATACCGTTGAAGTTCCAACGGTTCATGGTAATGTGGAAATGACTATCCCAGCGGGTACTCAGACAGGTAAAACTTTCCGTCTTCGTGGTAAGGGAGCTCCGCAATTACGTGGAAATGGTCAAGGTGACCAACACGTTACGGTTAATATTGTTACCCCAACAAAATTAAACGATGCCCAAAAAGAGGCTCTTAAAGCTTTTGCGGCAGCAAGTGGCATGGATGATGTTCATCCTAAGAAAAAAGGCTTCTTTGACAAGGTAAAAGACGCTTTTGAAGAATTGTAAGACTAGAAGGAATCTGAAACAATAGTTCCTTGACTACAAAAAACAGTTAAGGATAGAAAACTTAAGCTTACGCTATTATAAAGGCAGTTGGCATTACGCTAGCTGCTTTTAGTCTATTAAAACCGCTTTACTTGCTGATTTTAGGTATTCATGGTAGGCTACAAGGGTATAGAAAAGGAGATGCTTATGTGGAAAGATGCAACTGCAATCGCTCAAGCCATAAAAGATAGGACAGTTTCTGTTAAAGAGGTTGTTGAAACTAGTATTGAGACGATTCGGACCCTTAATCCCAAACTCAACGCCGTCGTGTCAGAACAGTTTGAAGAAGCGTTAGCAAAGGCTGAACGTCTTTTGGTGCTAGATGCTCCCTTTGCAGGTGTACCTATCTTACTTAAGGATTTAGGGCAAAACCAAGTGGGGCAACTAGCAACATCAGGTTCAAAATTATTTGCAAATTATCGTTCTTATCAGACCGATAACTACACTAAAAGAATGGAAGAGCTAGGTTTTATCGTCCTAGGTCGAACAAACACCCCTGAATTTGGCTTTAAAAACATTTCAGATAGCCAGTTACATGGTCCGGTGAGTCTTCCTAAAGACCTTACTCGTAATGCGGGTGGATCGTCAGGAGGTGCAGCCGCCGCGGTTGCTTCTGGTATGGTACCAATTGCGGGAGCATCTGATGGCGGTGGTTCCATTCGTATTCCAGCAAGTTTTAATGGGCTTATTGGACTTAAACCAAGCCGAGGGCGTTTGCCAGTTGGCCCGTCTTCTTATCGAGGCTGGCAAGGAGCCTCTAGTCATTTTGCCCTCACTAAGTCTGTCCGTGATACCAGAGCTCTTCTCTATGGTATGCAGGTCTGTCAGCTAGAGAGTCCTTTTCCTTTGCCGACCTTATCTGCTGAGGCACTTTTTGGAAACATAGCAGAGCCTCTAACCATTGCTTACCGTCTTGACTCACCAATCGGTAGTCCAGTTTCTAAGGAAGCTCAGGAAGCGGTGCTTCAAACTGTTGAGGCCTTAAAAGCATTAGGGCATCAACTTGTCGCTATCGACCAAGATCCACTTGATGGCATCGAAGTTATGAAATCTTATTATGTCATGAACAGTGTTGAAACAGCTCAAATGTTTGACGAGATTGAGCATCATTTGAATCGCAAAATGACTTTGGATGATATGGAATTGATGACTTGGGCCATTTACCAAAGCGGTCAAATGATTCCGGCTAAAAGGTATTCGAAAGTGCTGCAAGACTGGGATCGTTATAGTGCGGTGATGGCTGAGTTCCACCAACGTTATGACCTTTTGTTGACACCAACAGTAGCTCATATAGCCCCGAAACACGGTCAATTCGATCTTTCAGAAGGTTTGAAGCAGGATTTAAGGCAGATGAGTGACTTTTCTCTCTCAGATCAGCAAGATTTGATTTGGAAAATGTTTGAGCATAGTCTGGCTTGGACACCTTTTACGCAATTGGCTAATTTGACAGGACAGCCTTCCATCAGTTTACCAACTTATGAAACAGCAGAAGGATATCCAATTGGCGTACAATTCACAGCAGCTAAAGGACGAGAAGATCTTTTGCTAGCTTTAGCAGAACAGATTGAGTCCAATCATTTTCTGAAAATGTAAACACCTCATTTTCAGGTTCAATTAGTTGTCTAGCCAAAGTGATTGTGATAAAGTTAGGAAGTTGGTCGCCGAAGATCAGCTATGAATAGGAGAAAACACATGTTTAAAAAGTTATTGACGTCAGCCGCCCTGCTTTCTGCCTTAGTATTGACAGCTTGTTCAACAAGTGGTGAAAAAGCAAGTCAAACACAATGGGAGCAAATCAAAGAAGATGGTGTTTTAAAAGTAGCAACCCCAGGAACGCTTTTTCCAACATCATATCGTGATGATAATGGGAATCTTGTTGGTTATGAAGTTGACATGATGAATGAAATTGGGAAACGTTTGGATCTCAAAATTGAATACCAAGAAATTGGTGTTGCGGAAGCTTTGACATCAGTTGATTCAGGGAAGGTGGACATCTCGGTCAATAACCTTAATCCGACAGCAGAACGTCGTGAAAAATACAATCTTTCTGAAGCTTACAAATACTCAGTGAGTGGGATGATTGTCCGTGAAGATGGCTCATCAAACATTACTGCTGAAGACCTTTCAGATTGGAAAGGGAAAAGAGCAGGTGGTGGTGCTGGAACGACGTTCATGAAAATTGCTGAAAAACAAGGTGCAGATCCAGTTATTTATGATAACGTAACCAACGATGTGTATCTTCGTGATGTGTCAACAGGTCGTACAGATTTTATTCCAAATGATTATTACACTCAAGTCATCGCAGTAAAAGTGATTACGGAAAAATTCCCAGATATCAAAGTTAAAATGGGAAATGTGAAGTACAATCCTAATGAATCTGTTATCGTAATGAGTAAAAAAGACGACAGTCTTAAAAAAGAACTTGACAAGGTTATCAAAGAAATGAAAGAAGATGGCACGCTTAAATCAATCTCTGAGACTCACTATGCTGGTCAAGATTTAACAAAACCAGCAGAAGGAGCCGATAAACTACCTGTTGTTGATATTGACTAATATTGTCTATCATTTAACTAATTAATGTTAAAACTTATTACCAAGGGGGCGATCATCTAAGATTGGTCGCAATATTAGCATGAGGGGGGGTTGAGTGCCTAGTTAAAACATTTCTTCTTACTGCGTAGGTGGGAATTTCGTAAAAGACGAAAGATAATGATAGTTTTTTAGAGGCCAGGGAAATGTATCCCAACCTCTTTGAATAGAAAGGGTTACAATGTTTATCAATTGGCAAGCTATTTTTGATCCTAAATTAGCTCTTGAAGCGATTCCTAAGATTTTAGAAGGCCTTCCTTTTACGCTAGCCTTGTCCTTGATTGGTTTTGGTCTAGGGACGATATGTGGCTTTTTCGTAGCATTGATGCGTATGTCGGATCTCGCCCCTTTACGTTGGTTGGCTGCACTTCATGTGTCGCTGATGCGCGGCATTCCCCTCATGGTACTGCTTTTCTTTATCTATTTCGGTCTACCGTTTATGGGGATTCAATTGGACGCTATCACTTCTACCATCATTGCCTTTACATCAATGTCGAGTGCTTATATTTCAGAAATTATCCGATCATCTTTGAAAGCTGTTGATAATGGCCAGTGGGAGGCGGCGAGGTCCCTTGGTTTGAAAACGCCAGTTATTTACAGAAAAATCATCATTCCCCAGGCCTTTCGTATCGCCTTACCACCGCTTAGTAATGTCTTGTTAGATATGGTGAAAAGTACTTCGTTAGCAGCTATGATTACGGTTGATGAGATGTTCAATATGGCTAAGCATGTTGGTGGAGCTAAATCTGATTACATGACAGTTTATATTTGTGTCGCCTTGCTTTACTGGATTATTTGTACCCTTTATGCTTTTGGACAAGGGATTTGGGAAAAGAGACTGCAGACTTATTAACTGTTGAAATAAACTTTCTAAGCGAGTGGTATTTGACTCTGAACACATTTCGTTTAGAAGTGAGAAGTTTTTCATGGCACAAATAAAAACAGCTTTTCAATTATCGAAAAGTTGTTTTTATCATGTCTCAAATCCTTTCCTTAGTCATTTGGTTGAGAAAATGAGAACTGTTTTTATGCTATTTAGCGACTAGAACTTCTAGATATCAGTAAAGCTCCATTAGGATAAATGTCTTTGAAGACTTGATAGTATTCTGTTTTGGTTAGAATAAAGTTCAAGTTTAAATCATTCTTCAAATTATCATTGATTTTCTGATAAAAAGCGACTTTATCTAGTTTATTACCAGAAGGTTTAGAACGGTCATATTCATTTTTTAATACACCCATAAACCATTGTGAACTTCAGCTAAAATTTTTACCATTGTCAATATATCTAAAGCTAAGGTCTTGCAGGGGGGATAGAGTTTTGTTTTGCTTCATTAACGGAGTGAGAAGAGATCGTACAGTATTTCCTTTGCTTCAGTAATAGCTAGAGCTCTTCCAACGAAGCATGTCAAGGCAGTTTTCTAGTAATACGATTGCCTTTTTAGTGAAATGGTTCTGGTACGCTTTTGTGCTTATGATAGTGTTTTTCTTAGAGGAAGGGCAAAAACTATTGAAAATTGGACAAAATAAAATAGCTTAGAATCAATGTTTTTGACGATGTTACTCTAAGCTATTTACTATTTTTAGACTTTTGCCGAGTCTCATAACGAATAGTGTCTATTGCGTAAATACTACTCTAGCAACTTTGGTGTAATCTTTACCTTATCTTTATGTCGTTAATATTCGTTAAGAAACTTTTGAGAATATCGTGTTAATCAAGTTGTATTTGAGGTGAAAAAGAAGGCTAATTGTACGATCATTTGACAGAAGAGTGTGAGCTGCCTTATAAGCTGGGAGTAAATTTAGTGGAAGGCTCACTGTGGATGGTGTCACCATTATTTTGAAAGGTTTATTAAATCTTTTGAGTGCTTGAATGATTTGATTTTGGGAATACAAGACAACATGATTGGTTACAAAACTTTTTCCAAAATAGTCACTAAACGCCCAAACTCTTCCGAAGTCATATTGGCGTACTGAATAACGAAGTGATTTTCAGGAACAGAGGTTTTGTTGTGAGCAAATTCACTCAATGGGCTCAATAGAATACCATAGTGATGACAGTTGTCAATTAGCACATTTTCGTCTAGTTCTGTTGCTATAGCCAAAATAAAGTGTAAACCCGAGTGGTCCTCTTTGATGACAATCTTGTCTTTAAGAGGGCTTTTTTTGATGGTTTGGTGACAACAATCAAGTTTTTTCTGATATTTCAAGCGCATGCGATTTAGGTGTCTTTCAAAATAACCTTGTGAGATAAAGCGTGCCAAGGTATACTGTTCCAAATTGGAGACGGTTGGGGAGTAAAATCCTAGTTTATCGTGAAAGTCTGTTAATAATTTTGGCGGTAAAATCATGTAGGCAATGCGGAGTGTAGTCAATAGGCTTCGGCTAAAGGTGTTCATGTAGATAACCTTGTTAGATTGGTCAATTTCTTTGAGGCTGGGAATAGGACGGTGCTTAAATCGAAACTCACTGTCATAGTCATCTTCGATGATGTAACGATTGTCAGCTTGGCTAGCCCACCCCAATAATTGATACCGTTTATTCACAGGTAAAACCTGACCTGTGGGAAACTGATGAGAAGGTGAGAGGTGTAAAATATCAGCTCTGCTATGTTCCAAATCTGCCAGATCGATGCCACTGGGAATAATGGGGAGATGAGAGAGGGGAATCTGATGGGAATTGTAAACTTTAGCAATACGGCTGTATGATGGGTCTTCAATGGCGATGTGATGCTTAGAGCCAAAAAGTTGACTGATGAGGGAGTATAGGTATTCGGTACCTGCTCCAATGATAATCTGTTCAGAAGAGACGAGCATGCCACGAAAGTCATATAGGTGCTGAGCAATAGCTTCTTTCAGCTCTAGAACCCCTCCGCTTGGTGCGGGCTCCAGTAGTTTATGGGACTCTTGATTGAGTACCTGTTTAAGCAATTTACTCCAGACGCTAAAGGGGAAATCCTGCTGGTGCTGGTAGGGTTTAGCAGGGACAAGTAAGGTGTTATCCATAACTGGACTGGTAGTTTTGTGGAAAACTGGTCTGATTGGAGTATCAGTTGATGTTAGAAGGTGCTGAATATCAGAGATAAAGAAACCGCTATTAGGTTTACTGTAAAGGTACCCCTCGGCAATTAATTGTTGATAGGCAGTATCAACGGTTGTGACGGATACCCCTAGATGTTTAGCCAATTTACGCTTGGAAGGTAACTTTTCATGCCCCAGGAGCTTGACTGAAGTAATATCATTTTTTAGTGCAAGATAGAGTTGTTGATAGAGTGGTTCAGAGTGATGTGGGGTGAGGTTGTAGGTCAGCATAGGTACTCCTTTTGATATTTAAAAAAAAGACTAAAATGATTATTTATATCATATCAATTTTTGTTAGAATAAGTCTATTAATTTTTATTAAAACTGTTATGTTGTGCTACTTTTAGGAATACTTATCTTATTTGCATGAGGCTTATTTTCTTGCTATAATGCTAGTCATGACAAGATATAAAGCAATTATTTCATACGATGGTAGCGATTTTTCAGGTTTTCAGCGTCAGCCTCATGCGCGGAGCGTCCAAGAGGAAATTGAAAAGACTCTACAAAGACTTAATAGTGGTGTCCCAGTGACCATTCACGGTGCGGGGCGGACAGATGCAGGTGTTCATGCCTATGGTCAGGTTATTCATTTTGATTTGCCTCATGCGCGTGATGTGGAAAAGCTGCGCTTTGGCTTAGATACCCAGTGTCCAGATGATATTGATATTGTTGAGATTTCAATGGTTTCAGATGATTTTCATGCTCGCTACAATAAACATAGCAAGACCTACGAATTTCTTGTAGATACTGGTCGTCCCAAAAATCCTATGATGAGACGCTATGCCACTCATTATCCCTATCCAGTGGATTTGGCTCTGATGCAAGAAGCTATCAAAGACTTGGTAGGAAGGCATGATTTTACAGGATTTACTGCCTCTGGCACCAGCGTGCAAAACAAGGTTCGTACCATTACGGAAGCTAAAGTAGAAAGGGATATCCATACAGGCTTTCTTATCTTTACTTTCTCAGGCAATGGGTTTCTGTACAAGCAAGTTCGGAATATGGTGGGCACCCTTCTTAAAATCGGAAATGGACGCATGCCAATAAGTCAGATAAAAACAGTTTTAGAATCACAAGACCGCAAGCTAGCAGGGCCAACAGCTGCAGGTAATGGTCTTTATCTAAAGGAAATTAGTTATGAAGAGTAAATACATTTTAGCCATTTCAGGGAACGATATTTTTAGTGGTGGTGGCTTGCATGCTGACTTGACCACTTATACCGTTAATGGTTTACATGGCTTTGTTGCCTTGACATGTCTGACTGCTATAACTGAGAATGGTTTTGAAGTTTTTGGTACAGACCCAAATATCTTTGCACATCAATTGGCTTCCCTCAAGGATATTCCTTTTGCAGGGATTAAACTAGGATTGTTACCTAATGTGGAAATAGCAGAGCAGGCATTGGATTTTGTAAAGGCTCGTGCAGATATTCCGGTAGTTTTAGATCCGGTCTTGGTCTGCAAGGAAAGTCACGATGTTGAGGTCTCAGCTTTGCGTGACGAACTTCTCAAATTTTTCCCTTATGTGACCATTATCACACCAAATTTGGTAGAAGCTGAGCTATTGACCCAAAGCAAAATCGAAACGCTTAACGATATGAAGACAGCGGCTAAGAAATTGTATGAACTTGGTGCTAAATATGTGGTGATTAAAGGTGGAAGTCGTTTAGATAGAGTTGTTGCGATGGATGTCTTCTATGATGGTAACGAGCTTATTGTTTTTGAAAGCCCTGTTCTTAATAGTAATAATATTGGTGCAGGTTGTACCTTTGCTTCCTCTATTGCCAGCTATTTAGTTGCTGATAAGTCAGCTCAGGAAGCTGTTCGTGATGCTAAAGCATTTGTGCATGCGGCGATTCAAAAATCTGACGATTATGGAGTGATTCAGTATGAAACAAACTAAGACAAGCGAGTTAACACTTCTGGCTGTGTTGACGGCGCTTAGCGTGGTACTAGCCTATATTCACATACCAACTCCGACAGGTTTTTTGACCTTGCTCGATGCGGGGATTTATTTTACTGCTTTTTACTTGGGTGATAAAGCTGGTATTGTAGTCGGCGGTCTGTCAGGCTTTTTGATTGATTTGTTGTTGGGATATCCGCAGTATATGATTCACAGTCTGATTGCCCATGGTGCGCAAGGTTTCTTTGCAGGTTGGACTGGGAAAAAACGCCTGCCTGGCGTGGTTTTAGCAAGCGTGGCTATGATTGGTTGGTATGTAGTAGCAGCCCTACTTTTAGGTTATGGATGGGGAGCTGCTGTGGCAGGTATTTTAGGTAATGTGCTACAGAATTTCTTTGGTATGGGGGCTGGTTATTTACTCTATCTAGCGTTTCAGCGCGTGGAAAGAAGAAAATAAACTAGATTTACAAGTATTAGAAAGATAGATGTGAGACTTTGTCTGTGACACCATTGACCGGTTGACGATTAAATCTAGCCAGTATTGATTCTGTGGATGGGGGACTGGTTTGATTAGGGAAATAGCAGTGCAGAAATGTTAGCCATTATTGACTAAAACCATGCAAAATAGTGCAGAGATTATAGTTGTTAAGAGACAAAATAACTAGATGAGAGTTAACTAAAGTAGAGAGGAATTCTCTGCTTTTTTGCTAGAAAAAGTGAGGAATCTTGAGTATAATGAAAAGTAAGACTAGGTGGAGGTGTTGCTGTGGATTTTATTAGTTTGGTGAATCGTTATTTTCAAACGCTAACAGCTCAAGAAAGAGAGATTATTGGCTATCTGCAGCAGGTGCAGGATTATTCTGGCTTAACAGCTCAGAGCTTGGCTGATGCTTGCTTTGTTTCTCGGGCTACCATTTCACGCTTGATTAAGAAGTTGGAATTAGATGGTTTTGCAGAGTTGAAGTTTTTGCTCAAAAATTTTCGACAGGAATCCAATACAACCTTAGAGAAAACATCTGTATTTGAAGAGGTTGTTCAATCCTATCACATGTATATTGACCAAATTTTTGAAAAACTAGATTTAAAAAACATTGTCAATCTTTTGTTGGAAACTGATGTGCTTTACCTCTATGGAACAGGAAATGAACAAAAGTTGGAAGTCGAAACCATGCGACACGTTTTTACGGCTTTAGGAAAACGCGTGGTAGTCTTTTTTGATAAAGGGGAATACGATTATGCCAAAGAATGTTTTAAAGAAAACGACTTACTGGTTCTCTTTTCTTATAAGGGAGAATCTCCAGAAGGGATTGCCATCTTAAAAGATAGTCAATTGTATCAATTGAAACGATTGGTATTTACTCAAACTTCGCAAAATACGATGGCTCAGTTGGCAGATTACCGATTATATGTTCCAACAGAATCCGTTCAGACACCGACCCGCTTGACCTATGAAGTGAGTACGACGTTTTATTTCATTATCGATCAACTCTTCTTTGATTATAAACAAGCGATTGGAGGATCTTATGACACTCCAAGATAGAATGCAGACCTGCCAATCTTCATTAACGGAAACCGATTGGCAAATCTACAATACTGTAATAGCAAGTGATGTCAGAACATTAACCTTAGCAGTTCTAGCTTCATCAGTTCATGTTTCAACTACAACTATTTTTCGATTTTGCCAAAAGCTAGGCCTATCTGGTTTTGGTGAATTGAAGGCTCTGTTGAAAAATCAAGAGAAAGCAGTGAAGGTGAGCCGGAAAGCTGTTCAAAATTCTTATCACGATATCGTCACCTACGTTCAAACATTAGATATTTCAGATTTACGACAAAAGCTCTTAACGACAGACTATATTTACCTATTTGCTGAGAGTGAGTTGGAGTTGCGCCTAGCCAAAGTTTTTCAACGTATCTTCTTTCCTTTTAAAAAGCCTGTGTTTATTTTACCCAACCGTCAGGCTTTGGAAAATTCATTGGTGCATATGGTAAACAATGTTCTAGTTATTTTTGCTTTGGACAAGGCAGAGCAGTTACCACTTTGTTTAAGGGATCATCATCGGATGTCCTCCATTTATACTTTGGTGTTGAGTGAAGTTCGTCAGGTTTCTTCCTTGTCTGATGTTCGTCTCTTAATTCCGTCCATTGTACCTGATGAAGCTTACCCGCCGGTTATGACACCTTATGTGCTTGCTTTGGAGATGCTTTATTTAAAATTGCAACTTGATAACAAATGATACTATTTTACATTTTGCGTAAAAACGATTAAAAAAATAACCTGTTTTCAAAACTGCGGGGAAGTATTGCCTAGCGGTTTTTTTCTGTTTATAATACCTTTTGTAAGCGAAAACAAAGGAGAACAGTATGGAGAAAAAATGGTGGCAGTCAGAAATTGTCTATCAAATATATCCCAAGAGTTTTCAAGATAGTAATGGAGATGGTATCGGTGATTTGAATGGGATTACCAGTCGTCTTGATTACTTAGCAGATCTAGGGATTACCTGTATTTGGATTAGTCCGATTTTCAAGTCTCCCATGGCTGATAATGGCTATGATATTTCAGATTATTTTGACATCGCAAAAGAATTTGGAACGATGGAAGATTTTAAGGTTTTGATGGCCGAAGCCAAAGCCAGAGGCATTAAAGTTTTATTGGACCTCGTTGTCAATCACTCTTCAGATGAACACCCATGGTTTCAAGCAGCTCTTGCTGATCCTCAGTCTAAATATAGAGGGTATTACATTTTCAAAGAATCGGCTGAACGACCAAACAATTGGCGGTCCATCTTTGGTGGTAGTGTTTGGGAAAAACTACCGAACGAAGATGTTTATTATTATCACACCTTTCACAAGAAGCAGCCTGATTTGAATTGGGAAAACGCTGAGCTTAGAGAAGAGGTTTACCAGATGATTACCCAATGGCTTGAACTAGGTATTGCAGGTTTCCGAATTGACGCGATTACCTTCATCAAAAAGGATTTGAGTTTTCAGAGTATTGAACCAGATGGAGTGGATGGCTTAGCGAAATGCACCAAGGTTAGTCGTAATCAACCAGGTATTGAAGTCTTTTTGAAAGAATTGAATGAGCGTTGTTTCAAACCTTATGACGCTGTCACGGTTGCGGAAGCCCCAGGTGTTGAGTATGATCAGCTAGATGAGTTTATTGGTGAAGATGGCTTTTTCTCAATGATTTTTGACTTTAAAGCTGCCGACCTAGATGTGGTAAGTGGTAGTGAATGGTTTAAACCTGTTCAGTGGAAGCCAAAGGATTTGTTTGATAAATTTAAGGATTCTCAATTAGCAATTCAAAAAGTGGGTTGGGGTGCTCCTTTTATTGAAAACCACGATCAGAATCGTGCAACGACCAAGTATTTAAAAGAAGCTGAAAAAAATCCTAAGGCAGCTAAAGCTCTAGCCCTCATGTATTTCAATCTCTATGGAACACCCTTTATTTACCAAGGGCAAGAGATTGGCATGATTAATTTTAATCGAGAGGGACTTGAATCCTTTGATGATATTTCATCTATCGACCAATACCATCGTGGAATGGCAGAGGGATTATCAAGTGGCGAAGCGCTAGCTGTTATCAATTATCGCAGTCGAGATAACGCTAGAACCCCGATGCAGTGGGATGATAGCCAATATGTAGGATTTTCGACAGTAGCTCCTTGGCTTGCTATCACAGAACAATCTTTAGAACGTTCTGTTGCTGACCAAATCCATGATGAACAGAGCCTCTGGTATTTTTACAAAAAATTGATTGCCCTAAAAAAAATGCCGAGCTATGAAACTTTGGTGTATGGGCAAATAGCATTTGTAGACTTAGAAAATCCAGAAGTTTTTGCCTATCGTCGCTTTGATGAGAAAAGTTCTTATCTGACTCTGGTTAATTTATCAAATCAAGAAGTAGAATTTCCGCTTGAAAACCCGATTGTAGACATTTTAATTGAAAATGGAGGCATGAGCCTCTCGCATCGTCATGTAACATTACCGCCTTATGGCGCAACTTTATTAAAGGAGACTACAAATGGAAACTATTAATTACCGTCAAATTGCAAGTGATATTCTTGCAATCGTTGGAAAAGAAAATATCGTTTCAGCAACGCATTGTGCAACACGTTTACGCTTGGTTGTAAAAAATCATGAAAGTATTGATACCAAAGCTATTGAAAAAGTTGATCAGGTCAAAGGAACCTTCTTTAACAGTGGTCAGTATCAAGTCATTCTCGGAGCTGGTATTGTCAATAAAGTGTTTGAAGAATTGGAAACAATGAGTATCACAACACAATCAAAAGCTGATCAGGATGCTTACGTGAAGTCCCAAGAAAAGGGTGTAAAAGCTGTGATGAGAACTTTGGGAGATATCTTTGTTCCAATCGTTCCAGTCATTGCGGCTACAGGTCTTTTCCTAGGGGTGAAAGGTGTTGTGTTCAATGATAATATTCTCGGACTTATCGGCCTATCAACCGAAATTTTTCCACCGTATTTGAATCAATTAGTTAGCGTCTTGACCGATACTGCCTTTGGTTTCCTTCCAGCTCTTATCACCATGTCAGCCTTCCGTGTGTTTGGTGGAACACCAATGATTGGTTTAGTGTTAGGATTGATGCTAGTTGCTCCGCAATTGCCAAATGCTTACGCAGTAGCCTCTGGTGATACTGATGCTATTATGGTTGGAGGAATTCTTCCAGTGATGGGGGCACAAGGTTCGGTTGTGACGGCGATTTTAACTGGATTCTTGGGAGCTAAGTTAGAGCGTCAATTGCGTAAAGTGATGCCAAATTCTCTTGATCTTATTTTGACACCGTTTATCACCATGTTAGTGATGAGTGCTGTTGCTTTAATTGGATTTGCACCAGTTGTTCACTGGTTAGAAATGGGATTGATTGCCTTGACAAAAGGATTGATGAATCTCCCATTTGGTATTGGTGGTTTTTTCGTTGGAGCGACTTATCCGTTGGCTGTTATCACAGGGCTTCATCACATGTATGTTGTGATTGAAACATCATTATTAGCGAACACAGGTTTCAACCAATTGATTACCCTTTGTGCGATGTATGGTTTCTCTAACCTTGGTGCTTGTCTTGCTTTCTACACTTCCGCTAAGAATGATAAGGTTAAACAAACCGTTATGGGAGCGTTTATGTCACAACTTTTTGGTGTTAGTGAGCCAGTTTTATTTGGTCTTCATTTACGTTACAACTTAAAACCTCTTTATGTGATGCTTTTCTCATCAGGTATGGGCGCAGCGCTTCTGTCTATTTTCCATATCCAATCAAACTCATACGGTCTAGCTGTTTTACCGTCTTACCTCATGTACATTTATGACAACTATCAACTCATCGTTTACGTCCTTATTTCTATCGTTAGCATGGTGCTTTGTTTTACATTAACAAAAGCATTCGCTATTCCAGAAGAAATTCTCGTTGAAGATTAATACTCTATAAAAATCAAAATTATACATAAACAAAAACATTTTCTTTTTGATTTCCTCATGTGGTTGGTACGCCAGCAAACCTATGTTTTCATGGTTTTAACCACTACGGAGATTGGAGGATTGTCACATTCTGATTAGTGACGATAGTATCTAAAACGACAAAATCGCTATAATTGGGAATTTTCCACGCTATGGTGAAAGAAACGTTTTAAACTTCTTACGTTTGTTAGTCTATCAAAAATATTAGAGGTTCTAAAAATCTAATTTTGATTTTTAATGAGTATAAAAAGCGCCCTTAGGGGTGCTTTTTGCTATAATGATACTAATATGATAGAGGAGAATGACAAATGAATCTAGAGGAATTAGGTCTACAAACAAAAGCGATTGTGACAGACATTCTTGACCGCTCAGCTATTAAGAAAGGCCAAGTCTTTGTCCTTGGTCTATCATCTAGTGAAGTAGCTGGTGGTGTGATTGGGAAAAATTCCAGCTTAGAAATTGGTGAAGTGATTGTAAAGGCAATTTTAGAGGCCTGTACAGAGCATGGCGTTTACCTAGCCGTTCAAGGCTGTGAACACTTAAATCGTGCTTTGGTTGTGGAAGAAGATGTGGCTCTATCTAAAGGCTTAGAGATTGTTAACGTGTTACCGAGCTTGCATGCTGGAGGTTCAGGGCAATTAGCAGCTTTTAAATTCATGACACATCCTGTGGAAGTGGAAGAAGTCGCAGCGCATGCAGGGATTGATATTGGAGATACAGCGATTGGTATGCATATCAAACGAGTTCAAGTGCCTCTGCGTCCCATTCAACGTGAACTGGGAGGTGCTCATGTGACAGCTTTGGCAAGCCGTCCGAAATTGATTGGTGGTGCGCGTGCCCTCTATCAAGAAGATGAGATACGAAAAAACTAGGCTAGAGGCCTAGTTTTTAGTTGCTGTCGGTATAGTATTCGCAGTTGGAAGAGCTATTCCGGCTGCTACGAGAGCTTCTTGATAAAGTTTAAAGAAAACAGAATAGATGCGCTGTTGGTGTCCATTTTCCACAAACAGATCCACACGGAAGATAAATTGTCCAGTGGGGAGCGTGCGAGGGCCAATAAGATTGACTGGTCCTACGACTTCAGGGTGCTTTGCTAAATGAGTCTGATTGATCTCGGTGATGATAGATGAAATCATTTCCAAATCACTATGAGCAAAGACTGGCAAATCAATTTGTACCCGCATATTGCCTCGTGATTTATTGCTAACGATGGTAATATTGCGGTTGGGAATAAAATGCAAGGTGCCATCAAAGCCACGAATTTGAGTCGTGCGGATACCAACGCTTGACACATAGCCAGTAATGGAGCCAATTTCAATGGATTCACCGACGTCGAATTGATTTTCCAAAAGGATAAAGAAACCATTTAGAACATCAGATAAGAAGCCTTGTGCACCAAGGCCGATAGCAACCCCGGCGATTCCTGCTCCTGCAAGAAGGCTAGAGACAGGTACTCCGATAATGGTTAACGCCCAGTAAACCAAAATAAAGTACAAGGCATAATTTAACGCGCTATGTATAAGCTTAACCAATGTTTTTTGACGAGCAGGGGTACTTTGAGAAAATGCCAGTGATTTTTTAATAGTATGCTTAAAAGCAAAATGGCAGAGTCGTTTAGTTAGTGTGAAAAGAAGGAGCAAAAGAAGAAGTGAGACGAGTTTTGTCCCAAGTTCTTCTAAGTGCCAAGAGATAAGGTAATTTTCAATGATTTTCATAGTTCTAGTTTACCAAAAAGTAACGTAAAAAACTTTAAAAAACTCATAAAATATGATAAACTAAGCTGTATAACATTTTTTAAGGAGAATGACTAATGTCAGTATCATTTGAAAACACAGCGACTAATCGCGGTGTCATTACATTTACAATCAGCCAAGGGCAAATCAAACCAGCTCTTGATAAAGCATTTAACCGTATTAAAAAAGATTTGAACGTTCCAGGTTTCCGTAAAGGGCAAGTCCCACGTCCAATCTTTAACCAAAAATTTGGTGAAGAAGCACTTTATGAAGATGCTTTGAACAGCATCCTTCCAGCAGTTTATGAAGCAGCAGTTGCTGAACTTGAGCTTGATGTTGTTGCTCAGCCCAAAATTGATGTGACCTCAATGGAAAAAGGTCAAGACTGGACAATCACAGCTGAAGTTGTGACAAAACCTGAAGTTAAACTTGGGGACTACAAAAACCTTGCGGTTGAAGTGGAACTTTCAAAAGAAGTATCTGATGAAGAAGTTGACGCAAAAGTTGAGCGTGAGCGCAATAACTTAGCAGAATTAGCAGTTAAAGACGGTGCAGCAGAAAACGGCGACACTGTTGTGATTGACTTTGTTGGTTCAGTTGATGGTGTTGAATTTGACGGTGGTAAAGGTGAAAACCATTCCCTTGAGCTTGGTTCAGGCCAATTTATCCCAGGCTTTGAAGAACAACTTGTAGGGGCTACAGCAGGTGACGAAGTAGAAGTTAAAGTAACTTTCCCAACTGAGTACCATGCAGAAGATCTTGCTGGTAAAGATGCTGTATTTGCAACTAAAGTTAACGAAGTTAAGGCTAAAGAAGTTCCAGCTCTTGACGATGAACTTGCAAAAGATATCGATGAAGAAGTTGAAACACTTGATGAATTGAAAGCGAAATACCGTAAAGAACTTGAAGCATCTAAAGAAATTGCCTTTGATGACGCTGTTGAAGCAGCAGCTATCGAACTTGCTGTTGAAAATGCTGAAATCGTTGAACTGCCAGAAGAAATGGTACATGACGAAGTTCACCGTGCAATGAACGAATTCATGGGTAATATGCAGCGTCAAGGTATCTCACCAGAAATGTATTTCCAAATTACAGGTACCACTCAAGATGACCTTCATAAACAATACGAAGCAGACGCTGACAAACGTGTGAAAACTAACCTTGTTATCGAAGCAATCGCTAAAGCAGAAGGTTTTGAAGTATCTGACGAAGATATCGAAAAAGAAGTCACTGATCTTGCAACTGAGTACAACATGGAAGTTGAACAAGTTCGTTCACTTCTTTCAGTAGATATGCTCCGTCATGACATCACAATGAAAAAAGCAGTTGAAGTCATCACATCGACTGCAACAGTAAAATAAAATGATTTAGAGAGTGATACAGAAGTCAGGATTTTGAAATCCTGACTTCCTTTCGCTCTCTGTTTTTTATGTTTAGACTAAAACTGTCCAGTTGCAGGACAGGCTTCCAATCAACAACTGCGTCAAGCTGTCTTTACTTTAAGAGGTCGGAATACTTTTTCAGCCTCTTTTTAGGGTCTATTTTTCAGAAATCTTAGATTTTTAGGTTATTTTTCGTTATAATGAAGAGGAGTTATTGGCGGAATTGGCTGATGATTTGTAGGCGGCTAGAAAAAATAGCAATTTTGCACTGTTCGAGTTTGTACTAGGGACAGGGGATGAGGAATGATGTATGGGTAATATTTGGGATGTGTTAGGTATTGGACAAACAACTAATCAAGAACAGATTAAGGTAGCTTTTGCAGAAAAGCTCAAACAATACCATCCAGAGGATGATCCAGAAGGATTTAAAGCACTGCAACAAGCCTATAAGAAGGCGATGGCTGAGGCGAAAGGTAGTCGTAATCGCTCCACGAGGCAGCAGAGGCAATCGGAGCAGTTTGAAGAACAGAGGACGGTGTGGGAAACCTATGAGGAAACGAAACCAGAGACTGCTTATGATTTTTCTGGTCTTGATGGAGATGATACAGAACTGTCGCACGACGAAGAGTTATCGTCACAGGAAACAGTTTATGATTTTTCAGACATAGAACCTGATAACCAGCAGCGAGAAGAAACAACCGGTTCTTCTTTTGATGAGACCTTTCAAGATTGGAAAGTCGATTTTGATGACGACGATGATGTCTCGGAGTCTTGGGATGACATGGCAGAGCAGTTTAGGGAGGCTGAAGCAGTCGAAACCTTGTTAGATGAACTCTGTGCTAGACTAGGGGTGCTATTTACATTTGAGCAGTTTAATCAACTGTTAGCTGTTTATCATGACCATCCTCTCTTTCAGAAAGAATCGGTTAAACGAGGGCTAGAAGCTCATTGCTTAAATGCTTTTGTCGTTGGAACATGGAAGGCTAGAAGTCTTGTGGTAGAGAGATGTGAAAAGCTCGGGATGTCAATGTTAGCTTCTTATTTACAGCGTATTGGCTTATCAGAGCAAGCTTTGAAATTGAAAAAGGATACAACACTTGAAGGGTGGGAAAAAGGATGATTTTAGGTATTGATTTAGGAACGACAAATTCACTAGCTGCGGTGTGGCGTAATGGTAAAGTTGAGCTAATTCCCAATCATTTTGGAGAGTATTTGACTCCATCTGCCGTAGGGCTTTCAGATGAAGGTGAATTGATTGTTGGTAAGCTAGCCAAAGAGAGACTCATTACCCATCCGCAGTCAACCCAATCACGATTCAAGCGTTTTATGGGAACTCAGAAAAAATTACGGTTAGGTGATAAGGAATATTTAGCTGAGGAATTAAGTAGTTTTGTATTACGCAAATTAATTGAAGATGCAGAAAGCTATCTAGGTGAAACGGTAGAGGAAATCGTGGTTAGTGTACCGGCATACTTTAATGACGAACAGAGAGCAGCAACTAAGGTAGCTGGGCAGTTGGCAGGAGTGAAGATTGATCGTATTATCAATGAACCTTCGGCAGCAGCGCTTGCCTTGCATCGTAAACGTCAAGAAGATGCCACCTATCTTATTATTGATTTTGGTGGTGGTACGCTGGATATTTCAATTGTTGATGCCTTTTTAAATGTTATTGAAATTGTAACTGTGGCAGGAGACAATCATCTTGGAGGAGAAGACTTTACACAAGCTATTGTCGATGATTTTTATAGCGCGTGGCCAACCGTGAGAGCCGACATCTCAGCTGAGGAATCTGCGCAGCTTTATCAAGAAGCTGAAAAAGTGAAACAAACTTTAGACAAAGAGGAAACGGCAAGTTTTCGTTTAATGGTTGGCAAAGAATGGTTTAGTTATCATTTGACTCAGGAACGTTTTTTAGCCATTTCAAAACCCTTGTTGAATCGCATTCAAAAACCGATTCGTCGTGCCTTACGTGATGCGGAATTAACGGTAGAAGATGTTGATGATGTTATTCTCGTTGGTGGTAACACCAAGATGCCTCTGATTCAAAATTATTTATCTTATCTTCTTAAGCGTTCAGTGCGTATTGAGGTTAATCAGGATCAGGCTATCGCTCTTGGATGTGGTGTTTTGACCGGTATTAAAGCACGTAATGAAGACATCAAAGATATGGTCTTAACGGATATTTGTCCGTTTACACTTGGTATTGAAATCGTTGGCGATGTGATGTCTCCCATCCTAGAACGGAATGCTGTGTTACCAAGTTCGAAGGTTGGAACCTATTACACCACACAATTAGGGCAAACCGAGATTAAACTAACCATCTTACAGGGAGAAGAATACCGTGCCAGTAATAATATCAGATTAGGTACACTTGATGTCCAAGTGCCGCTTAACCATAAGGAGTACGAAAGTGTAGATGTTCGCTTTTCCTACGATATTAATGGTATTTTAGAAGTAGATGTTATCGTAAATTCGACAGGAGCAACTTATCAAAAAGTCTTTTTAAGAGATAATAAGCAGTTATCGCAAGAAGAAATAGCAGAGCGCAGAGAACATTTAGCTAGTTTAAAAAGCCACCCCAAAGATCAAGAGGTTGTTCAGCTCTTATTATCACGGGGGCAGCGTTTATTCTCAGATAGCACAGGAAATGATCGTGATTTTCTTACAGGATGCATTCGCCACTATGAGGAAATTTTGGAAACTCAAGACCTGCGTAAAATCAAAAAGGGAACAGAATTGTTTAAACGCCAACTAGATGCAGTTGAAGAAAGAATTTGGGGAGGCGGCAATGGTTTCTAAGAGTCTATTTACAGGACTTGGGGAATTTGCTTATAAAGCTCATGATAACCAAAAGCGATTCCTTAATTTAGCGACACGAACGCAACAGCAACAAATTTTAGCGAGACTAACACTAGAGGATATTGAGAATATTTCGGATGAATCCTTGATTTATCTTATGTTGAAACTACTAAATACTCATCGTAAGACCTATTATGATGCTGCTATTGTTCAAGCGCTACGTCAACGTTTAAAGGCATTGGCAGGAGAGCAAAAAAAGTGGGTAGATAGAGATCGTTACCTGACTATTCTCTTTAAATTGGGCCAATTCGTTTTGTTGGTTTGGGGCATGATATTATTTTTAATGTTATGTCACGCTGGTTTTGATAGGGAAAGTGTCAAAGAGGTAACCCTGTTAACGTTACTGTTATTGTTGGCCTCTTTGACCGGTTTTTCAGTGCTAAATCGCTTAAGACAACGGGTAAGCTCCACGATCCATCCTTTTTACTTCAAGGAAGCTTCAGAAAGACGCTTAGTGATTTTAGGGGCGACTGCTGTCTTTTTTCTAGGACCAATCTCTCTTTTGTTGTTTCTAATAGCAGACTTGGCTGGTGTTTTTCCTTATGTCATTAGTCTCATCTTACTTCAATTAGTCCGTTTTGGCATGGCCAAAGAGGTGAATCGTAGTTTTTTTACTTATCATACAAAAGGCCGTGGTTTTGTATTACTGTTGATTGGATTAGCACTGATCATGATTATTAGGCTACTAACGGGGCTGTTTGCTGGTGATTTTCTAACGGTTCTGCCTGTTCTGCTAGCAACTTTGATAGGCGCTTTTTTCTTTTTTGGTGGCCATAGATATCATTGGATCCATTCGGTTTATAAGAAGGATATCAGAATGGATTTGCCCAAGATATTATTATTTTTTCTTAAAGAATGGCTGTATTACAGTATTTTTGTCTCTCTAGCTACCTTTTTCAGTGTTAGCATTTATTATGATACTTATCACCTCACATTAATTGGTTTTCTTTGGAGTTTGGTGACAATAATGGTGAATCTATTCGTGACTTATAACCGCCGTGTAAGGGTCAAAGAAAAGATGGAACACTCCGAAGACTATAAGCAGGTGGTGGATTATTTTCGAACACTTCAAGCTATTTCTGGTAAAGAACGAAAATTGTCTAAGGAGCTTACCGTTCCCGATAAGTTTTGCCTACTCAGTCGATTTTATGATGATCTGACCGCAGGTGGTCTGGTTGCTGTTTTGACAGATCGGATGTTGGTCCCTCGGATGGCTGATCTTGAAAAGGTATTAGAAGAGAACCATTGTCAGTATGCCCTAGAACGTCTGTTGTGGGCCAAGTCACTTTACAAAGGGGATTGGTATGCCTTGGAAACATTATCTGAGAAGCAATTGTCTCCTGTTATTCAAGATTTAAGAAACTTACTTCAGAGTGAAGAGCATTATACCGCAGTCGGCCATCAGTCAGCTCTTTTAAATGATATGGTGCCAATGTTGGTGTGGAAAACTTATCTACTATACCTTAACCATAAAGAGGCGTTTTCAAGTGTTTTTTAAGAAGTAGGACACCTCTTTGTCCAACAGATTTAATGGTCCCCTTATCTAATCAGTAAAAGACATCGCATGACGTTCTAAAAAAACGCTGATGTGATGCCTTTTTTAGTGTATTCATTTTTTTGACAAAAGGGACGGCAATGTGATTTTATGGTAAATTGAAAATAGATTAGGATAAAGAATAGAATAATTAATAGTATTAGATCGGATCAAAATGATTCATCTATGTCCTATTCTTGATTCAAATAACTATAAAAATGTCTTTGTTGGTTCTTTACAAGCGTGACATGTTGCAAAAATGAAACATCTTTATAAGGGTTTAAATCAGCAACGGCTAATTCTGCTTTTACCAAGTTATCAAGCCATCCCTCTTCTGATTTGACGGAGTTTGGTTGTAAGGCGTAGAAAGTGCGCAGCCCACAGTAATTTTGGATTCTGAGAGAGGTGTATTCTTTTAAATCATTAAAATCATACGTCGCTCCATTAGCAAAAGAGAGACTTTCGTAGTCCTTGCCATCTAACAAATCTAAAGCAAGGTTGACATTGTTAGTGAAAATCACAGCCTGCATGACCTTACCAGCTTGATTATGTTTAATCAGAGAAAGTTGCCCACCAAATGTCAATAAACGTTCAAATTCACTGAAATAGCTTGGTCGCTCATCTTCTGGGATATATTCCATGACATTGTGACAGATGATGACATCAAATTGCTCGCTTGCTAACTGTTTCAATGCCTCCAAAGAGCCATGAATTTTAGTAAAGGTCTGAGCTTTGTTGGCAAATAACATATCGGCATTAGGTTCGATAGCCGTGACGGTATTTTCTTGGGATAAATGCTGGGCAGTCAAGCCGAAACCAGCTCCAAAATCAAGTATTCTTTTTCCTTTGATATTTTTTCATTGAGCAAAAATTAATTCATACATAATTTTGCCCCAAGGTTGAGCGAGCATCTCTTTATAAGTTTCTAAATTAACAGACATCTGAGCCTCCTTTTTTGTCATTATGTCACATTTTTAATTTCTCTTACGAATAGTAAGATAAGGAGGTACAAAATATGTACAATAAAGTGATTATGATTGGGCGTTTAACGTCTAATCCTGAGATGGTTAAGACAGCCACAGATAAAGCTGTTTCTCGAGTAACGGTGGCAGTTAATCGCCGTTATAAGTCTAGTTCTGGTGAACGTGAAGCAGACTTTGTCCAAGTTGTTTTCTGGGGGCGTCTAGCAGAAACTCTTGCAAGCTATGCGTCAAAAGGTAGCCTTGTTTCAATTGATGGTGAGTTGCGGACTCGTCAGTATGAAAAAGCAGGGCAGAAACATTATGTGACAGAAGTGTTAGGTCATGGTTTCCAGTTGCTAGAAAGTCGTGCCCAACGTGCTATGCGAGAAAATAACGTTGTGGATGAATTGGCTGATTTGGTCTTAGAAGAAGAGGAATTGCCATTTTAAAAACTAAGAAAAAATCTAGGATGGATTTTGTCAAGCCCCGTCTAAAATAGACAGTGTAAAAAAGAACATTAGTTAGTAAGGTATGACTCCCTGAATTCCATAGGGGTCATACCTTTTAATATTTCTTGTGGTCTATCATAGTTATACCAGTCC
>NZ_CACVCC010000028.1 GCF_902729355.1 Streptococcus sp. S784/96/1
TCATGATAGAAAGCGTGGAAGTGACTATCTTCCAAGGCATTCACCACTTTTTCAATGGTAAAGACAATATGGTCTTGTGGCAAGAAAAAACTTATTTCTAGTGATAAAGTCGTTTGATTTGTATTATAGTGAATATGTATGAGATAGCCTTTCTAAATGGTTTATTGAGCAATTCTATTTTATCAAGACTATCGCAACCATGCAAAAAAGCAACGGGAATCCGTTGCTTTTTTTGGAGCCAAGGGATTATTGTCCCAGACTCTTTATTATTGGCGATGTTTAATTTCCATTTTCCGTAGTAGCTTCGAAGTGGTTTTGAATTTGAGAAGTTGACTCTTGAAGACTTGATTCAGGATTTGAAGTGTTTTCTGATTGCTCAGTTGAACTAGTAGTGCTAGAAGCGGTGGTTGTTTCATAATAGTAATTATAACTTTGAGTCGCATTGCTGAGGTAGAGATAATTACCACTACGATAAAGACCATCCGGCATTGTCCAGTCTTCGTTGTAACCGCCAGTTAAATAAGTCATCATCTCACGATAAACATCAGTAGCAATATCTAGTCCTGAACCGTAGACTGGTGTCAGACGGTTTTTGTAACCTGTCCAAACAGCCATAGAGTATTGAGGAGTGTAACCGACAAAGTTTTCGTCTGGGGCCATCAGTCCGACATTCCAGTTATTTAAACCTAAGGTTTCATTAATAGTAGCAAGTTCCTCGTCAGTATAGTTAGAGGTTCCTGTTTTTCCAGCTTGATTGAGCCCGTAGATTTGCGCACGAGTTCCTGTACCGTAGTAGAGGACTGTTTTGAGCATGTCAGTCATCATATAGGCTGTTGTCTCTTTCATTGCACGATTACTTTTAGCTTCGTAAGTTTTATTTGAACCATCGCTGAAAACTATTTTGTTAACATATTGTGGCTCATAGTAGATACCTCCGTTGGCAAAGGCGGCATATGCAGCAGCCATTTTTTCGCTGCTTGCTCCATATTGTTGATCATTACTTGATGTGGAGCTAGAAATGGCATTGGAATAGTATAACTCGGGATATGTAATCCCTAAACCGGCTAAGAAGTCACTTGCTTTTTTGAGTCCAGTTGCTTCCAAAGCTCGTACAGCAGGAATATTACGAGATTGCATGATAGCGGTCTGCATTGTCATCCAGCCATAATATTGTCTATCCCAGTTATAAATTTGAGTTTTTGTATTCGGCCAATAATAAATGGAGTCGTTTAGGTTTTGTGCCGTTGAAGTATAAACTTCGTTTTCAAGGGCAGGTGCAAAATCGGTGATTGGTTTCATGGTAGAACCCCAGTCACGATCAGTCAATACAGCTTGATTGGTACCAAATGTGATGTCTTCTTGCTGATTTCGAACACCAAGTTGGGCGATAACGTGACCATTTGTAACATCCATCACGGTAGAAGCAACTTGGAATTCTTCGTCAGGATATGCTACATAAGTGTCCGTGTTGTAAATATCATGTAAGTGCTCTTGTGCTGCACTATCAACGTTAGTGTAAACCTTAAGTCCGGCGCTAAAAATATCAAGACCTGTTTTTTCGTGGACTTCAGAAATAACTTCTGTCAAATAATTATCAAAATATTTTGGAAAACTTGTAGCAGGTTTTAATGTTTGTAAACCATCAGTGATAGGAGTTGATAGGGCTGTATTATATTCTTCCTTAGAAATGTATTTGTGACGATACATTTGAGAGAGCACCGTATCACGGCGTTTGGTTGCTAATTCAGGTTGCGTATAGGGATCGTACTGACTCGGAGCTTGAGGAATACCGGCAAGTAGAGCTAATTGAGGAATGGATAATTCAGTTAAATCTTTACCAAAGTAAGATTTTGATGCGGTACGCATGCCGTAGTTTCCATTTCCCATGTAAACTTTGTTAATGTAAAAAGTTAAAATCTCTTCTTTTGTAAATTGGCGTTCTAGTTGGAGTGCTAACCAAATTTCCTGAAGTTTCCGTTTGATAGTACGATCAGATTCTGCGGTTGAGAAATATGCTAACTTGATTAACTGTTGATCAAGTGTCGAACCGCCTTGTGTTGTATCGTTAGTCAGATTATGCCAGATGGAACCCAAAATACGATAAATATCAATTCCACGATGCTGGAAAAAACGGTGATCTTCAATGGAAACAACGGCATTAACTAAACCAATAGGAATGCTATCAGAAGTGACTAATTCTCTTTTTTCAGTTCCTAAATCTGCAATAAGATTTTGATCTTTATCATAAATCAAGCTGGAACTAGTCGCTTGTAATTTTTCTTGAGAAAGTTCTGGAGCTTGGCTAGCATAAAAAGCAAAAATACTGCCACCTGCTATAACAGCTAAGATAATAATGCTTAATATAGTAATCGAAAAATATCCTAAGATTTTTTTCAAAAGGACAGATTGATTTGTTTTAGAGGATTTTGTTCTGTTTCTTGCGTTTTTGATGTTAATCACCGCCTAAAATATATTTATCTATGATATCTAGGAAAGGCACCTGAGGGAAGGCACCTGTTTCTATAGCGAAACCATTTTTTTTGATATAATCAAGAGGCATCGATTTAGTGCCTTGATCAATCTGGTAAAAATCGATCAGTGGTTTCGCAGGAAGAAGGTAAGTCTCTTTGAGACTAGAAAAGTGAAGGAGTACAAAGCAAATACCACCTTGTCGTAGAACATTAGCCATATGTTCAATTTGATGTGAATGAAAATTTTTCATTGGCATTGCTGTTTTTTGACGAGTTTCTTTAGCTTCAAAGTCAATGTAATAACCTTTATAGACACCCGAGTAGTCTGTTGTTGAAGCTTGCCTAAAGTAAGCTTCAACAATTTTTGCTCGACTTCGCCTGGGATAATCAACCTTAACAATTTGAATTGGAGTAGGTTTTTTGTGGATAACTGCCATGTGACGAGACAAGTAATAGTCGTTCGTTGTGTTAATAGCTGTTTCAAAACTCATGCCACGATTGGCAAAATCAATCGTTTTATGATTGGGTCTATTGTGCGAGGACGAGTGCACACTTCCCTTAATTTTATTGGGATAATTAACCATGAACCTTCCTTAATTTCTTCACTTATATCCCATTAATTATATCATAATTTGAAAAAGGATGACAAATAATGACCGCATTTTTAATAACAGGGTACAAAAATACAGAATTAGGAATTTTTCAAGATAAGGATGAGCGTGTTGAGGTGATTAAAAAAATTATCAGAAGAGATCTAATCAGATTAGCTGAAAATGGTGTTGATTGGTTGATTTTTACTGGTAATCTAGGTTTCGAGTACTGGGTGTTAGAAGTGGCAAATGAGTTGAAGCATGATTATGGTTTTTCTCTAGCTACCATTTTTACTTTTGAAAATCACGGAGAAAATTGGAATGAAAATAATCAGGAAAAACTAGCACTTTTTAAGGCAGTTGACTATGTCAAATATGCATTTGTGCGTTATGATAATCCTGGACAATTTAGACAGTATAATCAATTTTTATTGGATAATACCCAAGGGGCTTATCTCTTTTATGATAGTGAACACGAGACGTCTTTGAAATATCTTTATCATTTGATGACGGAAAAAGAACAGTATGAGTTAAAACGACTTACAATAGAGGAACTGAATGACTTTGCAACAGATTTATGTGATTGAGTGTAAAAACTTGATTTTTACTCAACTTTTAGGTAATATAGAATTGATAATGCTTTGATTAGCCAATAGCGATGTATGGAGTGTGTGATATGGCAAAAATTATGTTAAGTCCTAAAGATATTTTTGAACGTGAATTTAAGGTTGTTCTTCGTGGATATGATAAGGATGAAATTGATGAATTTTTAGATGAAATCATCAAAGATTATGAGACCTATGAAGCCCAACTAGAACTTCTTCGTCAGGAGAACGCGAGACTGCGTGAACAATTCAAAAATGAAATGAGTGATGCAGGTTCTGTTGCTCCTGAGACTCAGATTTTTACAGCACCGCTTGAATCAGAACGTGTTCAATCAGGAATCCCTTCATTTGCTAGCTCGCCTAATCAACCAAATGATTTAGCACGGTTATCAGCATCAGTGACTAATTTTGATATTCTTAAACGAATTAGTCGATTAGAAAAAGAAGTTTTTGGTAAGCAAATTGTTGAGTAAAGAGTTTTGTTTTAGGGATAAAACAGGTTCTTTTTAGTGAGAAATGTTATTGTTGTTTACCTTCCTTGATTATGGTTGCAATCTGGGACTTAGAAAGTAGATTGGAAAGAACCTAAAGTCCAGTCATGAAATGTCGCAGATGCATACTTTTTGTTGACGATTTCAAGTTATCTAACCAAAATCAACTGCTAATTTAAATAAACAAAAATGAAGTGTAATTTTCGGATAATCGCATGAAGAACAGGTTTTTTCATGAGGAAAGTCCATGCTAGCACGAGCTGAGATGCTCGTAGTGTTTGTGCTAGGCGAAACAATAAGCCTAGGGACGCCTATTGGTGTTACGGCGGGGGAAAGGGCTAAGTCTTTGGATATGCCTCAGTACTTCTGAAAGTGCCACAGTGACGTAGTTTTTATGGAAACGTAAAAAATGGAACGCGGTAAACCCCTCAAGCTAGCAACCCAAACTTTGGTAGGGGCACGAGATAGCCGGAAATGAACGGACTATTTTGACTGGAAACAGTAGACAGATGATTATCGAAAGAAGTGGTACCTAGTCACTTCTGGAACAAAACATGGCTTATAGAAAATTGCATATAGGGTAGGAGGCAGTGAAAATATTCCAGCCTCCTATTTTTCAGTTAAAGAATTCAGTGTGATGGTGGAAGGCAGTTCTTGTCAGATTGGCTTTAGTGGCCATTATAATAAATGACTATAACAAACGGTGTGATACCTGTTTTCTAATACTAAAAGTCTCTGAAATGTTTTAGCTACTTTTAAGCAAGTTTCAGATTAGAAATAAAAAGTTTCTGTGATTTTTTTGGGGAGATTAGCATCAATTTTATGATCTGCCTTGAGTCTTGAGCCGTTTAAGATTTTGTGTCTTGAATGGAGGAGGAAGTTGTTGTTCAGCATAGTGTCTCATCTAAACTTAGAACTAAGAGAGTGAAAGAAATTATCTTCTTCGAAATGATGATTTCAACTCCACTCTCTTCTTTTCTTGTGAAGCTCTAGAGGAACCGTAAAAGTAATGTAATCTTCTAAAGTGTGACTTGTGCTATAATAAGGCTAAGAATATAAGAATAAGGAATAAAATGAAAAAACAATTTAATTTAATTGCTACAGTAGCTGCTGGTTTGGAAGCGGTAGTTGGTCGAGAAATCAGAAATTTAGGGATTGATTGTCAGGTTGAAAACGGTAAAGTCCGCTTTACAGGAGATGCTCAGACAATCGTTGAAACCAATCTTTGGTTACGAGCGGCAGATCGCATAAAAATTGTGGTCGGAAGTTTTCCAGCAAGAACTTTTGAAGAATTATTCCAAGGCGTTTTTGCTCTCGATTGGGAAAATTATCTTCCTTTGGGTGCTGCTTTCCCGATTTCAAAGGCGAAATGCGTTAAATCTAAGCTTCATAACGAACCTTCTGTTCAAGCGATTACAAAAAAAGCTGTTGTGAAAAAATTACAAAAATATTTTCATCGTCCAGAAGGAGTTCCGTTGATGGAGAATGGTCCTGAATTTAAAATTGAGGTGTCAATTCTTAAAGATATAGCAACCATTTTAATTGATACAACAGGAACAAGTCTTTTTAAGCGTGGTTACCGTACTGAAAAAGGTGGTGCTCCTATCAAGGAAAATATGGCCGCTGCTATTCTTCAGTTAACAAATTGGTTTCCAGATAAACCATTAGTGGATCCAACTTGTGGTTCGGGGACTTTCTGTATTGAGGCTGCTATGATTGGGATGAATATTGCTCCTGGCTTTAATCGCACTTTTTCATTTGAAGCTTGGCCTTGGATGGATCGTCATTTGGTACAAAGCGTGCGCGATGAAGCTGAAAGTAAAGCAAACTATGATGTAGAGTTGGATATCATAGGATGCGATATTGATGCTCGAATGGTTGAAATTGCTAAGAGAAATGCCGAGGAAGCTGGGCTTTCAGGTGTTATTACCTTTAAGCAAATGCGCCTACAAGATTTTCGAACAGAGAAAATAAATGGTGTTATTATTTCTAACCCTCCGTATGGAGAACGTCTATTGGATGATGAAGGAATAACGGCTCTTTATCATGATATGGGTGAAACATTTGCACCGCTTAGAACATGGAGTAAATTTATTTTAACCAGTGATGAACGGTTTGAAAAGAAATATGGTAGTTTAGCTGATAAAAAACGTAAATTGTATAACGGAACACTGAAAGTTGATCTTTATCAATATTATGGAGAAAGAGTTAAACGCCAGCAGGTTTAGAAAGGGGATAACATGTCAAAGAAATACACGCAAGAATATCAACAAGAAAAACTCAATTTTGAACAAGCTAAAAATATGACTATTGAAGAGGCGGTTCGTAAAGAAGCTGAACTCAAAGCGGGTATTACTGAAAATGATAATATTTTAGATAAATATATTAAGCAAAATCGTGAAGAAGTAGCTTCTAAGAAGTTTGAGAACACACGTGAACTATCAGAATTAAGTCGTGAAAAGATTGATGAATTTATTGCTGAGCAGCGTAAAAACTTATCGCATTCAGATGATTTCAATCAAGAAAGTCAAATGTCTTCCAAAGAATTGATTAAAGTTGCGGTGGAAACCCCAGATGCTAAGCCTGTTTCTACCATTGAACCATTTGATATGGTGGAGAGGGATCAATCAGAAGAAGACCATAAGACTGGCTTAGGGGGAATTGAACCAGCTCAGCCTTTTTACAAGAAAAAAAGTCTATGGTTAGGAACCGCTATAGCTTTGATTCTTGGAGTGGCAGCAATAGGCTATGGCATGCTTCAAGGAAATCAATCAAAAGAGGCATCAGAAAAGGTCACGCAGACTAAAGTAACTACTGAAACAACGACAGATGCTTCTGAGCAGACTAATAAAAAACTTGAGGCTTTTAATAAGCAGTATGCGACATTCTTTAAAGATGAAGCACAGTCTAAACTAAAAAATAGCGAATTCGGAAAAGTGTCGGAACTTGAACGCTTACTGAAAGCTTTAGAAGGAACGACTTATTATGACGATGCTAAGAGTAAGTTTGAACGATTAAACAAATCTATTAAAGCTGTGCAAGCTGTCAATGATAAGTTTGATAGTCCTGCTATTGTTGACGGTGAAAAAGTAGCGAGTTCTTTAAAATCTGATGCTACCCTAAATGATCTGTCAGCAACGGTTTTAAATACAGGTAATGCTCATTTAGATACTCTCTTGCAATCAGTTGTGGCAGAGGCACGTACAAAAACGACTAATCCTGAAAATAGTGCGGCTGCTAATGCTCCTGCGAGAGATAGTGAGCCGGTCGTTGTAGAGCCATCTCAACCATTACCGTCTCAATCAGTAGCCGCTCCGACTCAACCGGTATCTGCAACAAGTATTTATGGGATAACTAATTATGATGTCAATACACTTCAACGTCAGTTAAGTCGTGTACCTTATAATTTTGATGTGATTGCTGATAAAGATAATCCTGCTTGGACTTTTAATGAAGGTATTCTTGAAAAAATTGTAGCAACTGCACAAGAACGTGGTCACATTGTAGGGAATAATTACATCTTAGAAAAAGTAAACATTATTAATGGCAACGGTTATTATAATATGTTTAAACCGGATGGAACTTACCTTTTCTCAATCAATTGTAAAACCGGCTATTTTGTTGGAAATGCTAAGGGGAATGCAGACGCATTAGATTACTAGAGTGAAGCTAAAACGAAGTTCTATTAGTAAATTAGGTAGGGACGATACCGTTACAATTTTTCGTGGTAAAGTCACAGAGTAATGGGGGTGGAAGAAATTAGGAAAACTCAGTTTCCTGTACCGACTACTACGTAACGTGTATTAGTCAAGGGATAATAATGCAAGAGTCATGACTTTGAAATCTGAATTTTTCCTTGAATTCTGGTTCCTAAGAATAGAAATCAAGCTGTTAATGCTATAAAAATTTAAGCGGTTAGAATACCTACCTTGTCCCTCTTCAAACAGAATCGTTAGCTGACGCCCCCTTTGTTCTTTTGATTTTACATCATTGCAAGGTTATCCGTAAAAGTTAATGTTGCATAGATAGGTAGTTTACTCGGATTTGATTTGGAGAAGTATGGAAAACTCTAAAGTTACAGTAAAAAGCATAGAATGACGTTATTTAAAACGCTATTTCTATGCTTTTTAGAATGATTATTTTTCAAAAGAAGGGATACGCAGAGTGACTTTTTCAGCTATTTAAGTTGTCCAAAATATCGAAATTTCAAAACACTGATTTCTTTCTTGAACTGCTATAGAAGGTAAGAAAAAGAAAGCGTTTACAGCTAATTAACTCGATATAGAAATCACTCATAATCTCCAATACGATAGGAAATTTGCGCTGTTGGATGTTGTCCGTCAGGTGATTGTTTTTACTGAAAAATAAAAATTTTTTCTTTTATGTATGTGCTTTTGGAAGAGCAACTTTAAAATTAGACAACTTTTCTTACAAAAGCATCATCTGAAATCCCCTGAGAGAGAATTAACTTAGCCCATTCTTTCGCGGCAAAAAGGCTATGATCTTTATAATTACCACAAGATTCGATAGTAGTTCCAGGAACATCTTCCCAGCTAGTAACAGTTGCGATTTCTTCTAAGCTAGATTTTAGTACTTTGGCGATAGTAGTTGTGTCAACTTGTCCCCACATAATTAGGTGAAATCCAGTGCGGCAACCAAATGGAGAGCAGTCAATCATACCATCAATGCGTTCTCGGATGAGCTTGGCAAGTAAGTGCTCAATGGTGTGGAGTCCAGCAGTTTCGATTGAATTGGTGTTTGGCTGGACTAAACGAATGTCGAAATTGGTAATCACATCTCCAGCAGGACCTTTTTCCTCCGAGATAAGGCGGACATAAGGTGCTTTTACGATAGTGTGATCAAGTTCAAAACTTTCCACGATAACTTTTTTTGTCATAAAATTTCTCCTTAAAAATATTTTCTTCTATCATACCATAAAATTCATTTTTAGATTGTGAAACGTTTTATTTTATGATAAACTTAAAGATAGTTTTGATTGAAAAAAACTATAGAAAAGAGGAGAATGAATGTTAAATGTTATATTAGCAATTGTTTCTATCCTCATCGGTTTAATGATTGGCTATGCAGTAATTTCGGCTAAGATGAAATCAGCCAGAGAAACTGCTGAGCTAACTCTTCTTAACGCAGAGCAAGATGCTGTTACTTTACGTGGACAGGCTGAAGCAGAAGCTGAGCATATTCGTAAGGCGGCAGAGCTTGAAAGCAAAGCGCATAAAAAAGAAGCTTTGCTGGAGGCAAAAGAAGAGGCTAGAAAGTATCGTCACGAAATTGAGCAAGAATTTAAATCTGAGCGTCAAGAATTGAAACAAATGGAGACACGTCTAAGTGAGCGTGCTTCTTCGCTTGATCGCAAAGATGAAAGTTTGGTCAGCAAGGAGAAACAGCTCGAATCTAAAGAGCAAAGTCTAACAGATAAATCTAGAAATATCGATGAGCGTGAGGAGCAATTAGCAGAACTCGAAGCTAAGAAATATGCCGAACTTGAACGCGTAGGCAATATGACTATTGCTGAAGCACGTGAGGTTATCTTAACCGAGACAGAAAATAACTTGTCTCATGATATCGCAACTCGAATTAAAGCTGCAGAGCAAGAAGTTAAAGACCGATCTACTAAGACAGCCAAAGAGTTGTTAGCACAGGCGATGCAACGTATTGCTGGAGAATACGTGACGGAGCAAACTGTTACGACAGTTCATTTACCAGACGATGGGATGAAAGGACGTATTATTGGTCGCGAAGGGCGTAATATTCGCACCCTAGAAAGTTTAACCGGAGTAGATATCATTATCGATGATACACCAGAAGTGGTAACCTTATCAGGATTTGATCCAATTAGACGTGAAATTGCTCGTTTAACACTTGAGGCTCTTATTGCAGATGGGCGTATTCATCCAGCTCGTATTGAAGAGTTGGTTGAGAAACATCGTAATGAGCTTGATAATCGTATCCGTGAGTATGGTGAGGCAGCGGCTTATGAAATTGGTGCTCCAAACCTACATCCAGATTTGATTAAGATTATGGGACGCTTACAGTTCCGTACATCTTATGGGCAAAATGTCTTGCGCCACTCCGTTGAAGTTGGTAAATTAGCGGGTATTTTAGCAGGTGAACTTGGAGAGAATGTTGCTTTAGCTCGTCGTGCAGGTTTCTTGCATGATATGGGGAAAGCAATTGACCGTGAAGTTGATGGAAGCCATGTTGAGATTGGAACAGAGTTTGCTCGTAAATACAAGGAGCACCCAGTAGTTATCAATACAATTGCTAGCCATCATGGTGATGTAGAACCAGAATCAGTTATTGCTGTGATTGTAGCAGCCGCGGATGCTCTCAGTTCAGCTCGTCCAGGTGCACGTAACGAATCAATGGAAAATTACATTAAGCGCCTACGTGACTTGGAAGAAATTGCGACTGGGTTTGATGGTGTTCAACAAGCCTATGCACTTCAAGCAGGACGTGAAATTCGTATTATGGTACAACCTAAGAAAATCAAGGATGATCAAGTTACGATTATGGCTCATAAGGTCCGTCAAAAGATTGAGGATAATCTTAACTATCCAGGAAATATCAAGGTCACGGTTATCCGTGAACTGCGTGCAGTTGACTATGCCAAATAGATAAGAAGCCGAGAGGCTTTTTGTTTTTTATCTGCTTCTCTCCTTGAAAAAGCTCTGCTATTTTGCTAAAATAGAGAGAAATAATATGAATATTTTTGTAACAGATGTGTGATTGTCAATGGGCATCTGTCATCTTAGGAGAGGGATTTTTACAATGTCTGAACGTGGCTTATTGATTGTCTTTTCAGGACCGTCAGGAGTTGGTAAAGGGACTGTACGTGAGGAGATTTTCTCTACGCCAGACCATAAATTTGAATACTCGGTGTCGATGACGACACGTCCTAAACGACCTGGTGAGGTTGAGGGGAAAGATTATTTTTTCCGAACTAGAGAAGAATTTGAAGAGTTGATTAAAAACGGTCAGATGTTAGAATATGCCGAGTATGTAGGGAACTACTACGGGACACCGCTAACTTATGTCAATGAAACTCTGGATAAGGGAATTGATGTTTTTCTTGAGATTGAGGTTCAAGGTGCTCTTCAGGTTAAAAAGAAGGTTCCAGACGGTGTTTTTATCTTCTTGACCCCACCTGATTTAGAGGAGTTAAGAGATCGTTTGGTTGGTCGTGGGACGGATAGTGATGAAGTGATTGCTCAGCGTATCGCCCGTGCTAAAGAAGAGATTGTGCTCATGCGTGAATACGATTATGCTGTCGTGAATGATGAAGTGCCATTAGCAGCTGAGCGTGTTAAGCGCCTGATTGAGGCTGAGCATTACCGTGTTGAACGTGTTATCGGAAGATACAACGATATGATTAAAGATATTTAGAAAAGAGATTACTGTTATGATGTTAAAACCGTCAATTGACAAATTATTGGACAAGGTTCCTTCAAAATACTCACTTTGTATTTTACAGGCAAAGCGTGCACATGAGTTAGAAGCTGGCGCAAATCCTACTCAAGGGTTTAAGTCCGTAAAAAATACTTTGCGTGCTTTGGAAGAAATTGAGTCAGGAAATGTGACGATTCACCCAGATCCAGAAGCAAAACGCGCTCAGGTCCTTGCTCGTATCGAAGCAGAGCGTTTAGCCAAAGAAGAAGAAGAACGTAAAATCAAAGAGCAAATTGCTAAAGAAAAAGAAGAAGAAGGAGAAAAAATCTAAGGTAGTCTATCTTGGATTTTTCCTTTATACAGGGTGTAGAACAGGGCTTGTCAAAAAGAAATGGAACTTCGTAGGAGGTTTTGCCGCTGATTTTGTCAGTTTTATTTCCTACCTTCAAAGGTCTTCCAGAGTTTGGAATGTCCTCACTTTTTAAGAAAAATACAAAAAGTAATTTTTGAATTTGAATCACTATAAATAAAATCTAAATAATCATATGAGTGTTATATTTAGAAAATGTAAAATAGTTTTTAGAAAGGAAATCTATGAAGAAAATTGCTCAGGTCATTGTTGATATGCCGTTGATGCAAACTGATAAACCTTTTTCTTATGACATTCCGAAGCACCTGAGAGACGTTATTTCTGTAGGTTCTAGGGTGCATGTTCCCTTTGGCAATGGAAATCGACTGTTGCAAGGATTTGTCGTTGATTTTTTGGATGAGACAGATACGGCATTAAAATCTGTTGCAGAGGTTTTAGACTTTGAACCTGTACTCAATAAGGAACAGATTGAGTTGGCTGACAAGATGCGACATACGGTTTTTTCTTATAAGATTTCTCTTCTAAAAGCGATGTTACCAAGTCTTTTAAATAGTCAATATGAGAAGTTACTGATACCTAGAGAGACTTTGTCAGAGGATGATCGGCAGGTGATTTTTGGTTCACAGTTCAGCCTTTCTGCTAATGATTTGGATAAAACATTAGAAAACAAGGTAACTCGCTTAGCACGAAGCGGTCAGATCCAGGTAGATTATCTGGCTAAAGATCGTAAAACGATTAAGACAGAAACCTTTTATAATGTTAATAAACGGCGTTTATCAGAAGTAGATTTAGGAAATCGTGCTAAGAAACGCTTAGAATTGCAGCAGTATCTTCTAGAAAATTCTCAAGATGGAAAAATAGCGGAGCTGAATAAATGCTTTTCATCACCTGTTGTTAAATATTTCATCGAGCATGGTTTTCTGGAAACTTATAAAGTCGAACAAAATCGTTCAGATGACTATTTTGGTCGTGTTGAAGAAACTGATTTTTTGACGCTAAACGCTCAACAACAAAACGTTGTAGATAGTGTAACGGAAAAAATTGGGCAAGAGAGCAAGCCCTTTTTGTTACAAGGAATTACAGGTTCGGGTAAGACAGAAGTTTACCTTCACATTATTGATAAGGTATTAAAATTAGGGAAAACAGCTATTGTGCTTGTCCCAGAAATTTCATTAACTCCCCAAATGACCCACCGTTTCATTTCACGTTTTGGTAATCAAGTGGCTATTATGCACTCGGGGCTTTCGGATGGTGAGAAATTTGATGAGTGGCGTAAAATCAAGTCGGGGCAAGCAAAGGTAGTCGTAGGCGCTCGCTCTGCTATTTTTGCTCCATTAGAAAATATTGGGGCTATTATCATTGATGAAGAGCATGAGGCAACTTATAAGCAAGAGTCAAATCCACGCTATCATGCTCGTGATGTTGCTCTCCTTCGTGCTAAGTATCATGAAGCTGTACTTGTTTTAGGGTCAGCGACACCAACGATTGAAAGTCGTGCTCGTGCTAGTAAGGGTGTCTATGAATTTTTACGGTTAACGCAACGGGCCAATCCTTTGGCAACTATACCAACTGTTCAGGTTGTTGATTTTAAGGATGTCATTGGTCAGCAGGAGGCTAGTAATTTTACGCCAGTTTTACTTGATAACATTCGTGATCGTCTTGCCAAAAAAGAGCAAGTGGTACTAATGCTCAATCGCAGGGGGTATTCTTCATTTGTGATGTGCAGAGATTGTGGCTACGTTGATGAATGTCCTAATTGCGATATTTCGTTGACCTTACACATGGATACACGGACAATGAACTGTCATTATTGTGGGCATCAAGCAGCTATTCCTAACGTCTGTCCAGATTGTCAAAGTCGGAAAATTAGTTATTATGGCACGGGAACTCAAAAAGCTTATGATGAACTTGAGGCGCTCTTGCCTGACGCCAGGATTATTCGAATGGATGTTGATACGACTCGTCAAAAAGGCGCTCATGAAAAGATTTTAGAGACTTTTGGAAACGGCGGAGCAGATATCTTACTTGGGACTCAAATGATTGCAAAGGGGCTAGATTTTCCAAATGTGACTCTGGTAGGGGTAATTAATGCGGATACTTCTCTCAATTTACCTGATTTTCGTGCTGCTGAGAGAACATTTCAGTTATTGACACAGGTTGCAGGGAGAGCTGGACGTGCTGAGAAAGCTGGTGAAGTTGTTATTCAAACCTATAATCCTAACCATTACGCGATTCAATTTGCAAAAAATCAAGATTATGAGGGTTTCTATAACTATGAAATGGACATTCGCAGACAGCTATCCTACCCCCCCTATTATTACACAGTTGGTTTGACCTTATCTCACAGAGATGAAACCTTACTTGTCAATAAGAGCTATCAAGTCATGGAAAAGTTGCGCAGCTATTTATCAGAAAAAGTCAAAATTTTAGGACCGACGCCTAAGCCAATCGCCAGAACGCATAATTTATACCATTATCAAATCATTATCAAATATCGCTTTGAGGATAATCTTGAAGCCGTTCTTAATGATATTTTGGACTGGACACAAGCACCAGATAATAAAGATTTGAGACTAGCCATTGACCATGAACCACAGAATATGATGTAAGATGTTAGCAATGAAAGGACTGTAATGAAGCCAATGATATCTAAGACCCCTGATGTCCCTAGTCAATTGACACAGGAAGAAATTGATTTTTTAACACAAGTAACCTTTTGTGAGGAAGTTTCACCCCAAAAATGTGATGTTCTTTTTATCTTTTCAGGAACTCACCCTGGTCATTGGGAGAAAGCTATTGAAGCCTATCAAAAAGGTTATGCTGATAAGATTCTTGTAACCGGTGGACGTAGTTTGACGGGCACGCCGCATCCTGATTGGCATTTTGAAGGACAGACAGAAGCAGATGTTATTATGGTTTTTCTTCTTGAAGCTGGTATTCCTAAAGATTGTATTGTTGCAGAGAAAAAATCGACTAACACCTTGGAAAATGTGACTTGTGCCAAAGAAGTTTTTGATTTTTCTACGGTTAATCGTGTCATGTTTATCTGTAAAAGTCACGCCACCGGACGTCAGTGGCGAACCTTGGTTAGGAACATCCCTAATGAGATTGAATACATTCCCTATACCTTTGATGCAGCGTATAAGGAAACTTCAATCAGTCGGTACAATTGGATGGAGACGGAGGTAGGTCGTTCAAGGGTATGGGGAGAATACTTACGAATTAAATACTATGGTGAAAAAGGAGATATCCTACCTTTAGAGAATGAAGCCATTACTTTTCCTATCTTAGACAAATCATGTTAAGATAGACTTAGATTAAGAGCAGTGAAAGGAATATCACATGACAAAATTACTATTTATGGGAACACCTGAGTTTTCGGCAACAGTTCTCAAGGGACTTTTGGCGGATGGTCGTTACGACATTTTAGCAGTCGTAACTCAGCCAGATCGTGCAGTTGGACGTAAAAAAGAAATTAAAATGACACCAGTGAAAGAAGTTGCATTGGCACACAACCTCAAGATTTACCAGCCTGAAAAATTATCGGGGTCTGAAGAAATGGCAGAGCTGATGGCTTTGGGTGCAGATGGCATTGTAACTGCAGCCTTTGGACAATTTTTACCAACTAAGTTGTTAGACAGTGTGGGCTTTGCGGTCAATGTACACGCCTCATTGTTGCCTAAATATCGTGGCGGTGCTCCTATTCATTATGCCATCATGAATGGTGAAGCGGAAGCAGGAGTGACCATTATGGAAATGGTCAAGGAGATGGACGCTGGGGACATGGTTTCTAAAGCAAGTACACCAATTTTAGATGAAGATAATGTCGGAACCATGTTTGAGAAACTAGCTATTGTGGGACGAGATCTTCTTTTAGAGACTCTTCCGGGCTACATTGCTGGGGAGATTAAGCCTGAGCCGCAAGACCACAGTCAAGCAACCTTCTCACCAAACATCACTCCAAAACAAGAACAGATTGACTGGACAAAGTCAGCGCGTGACGTTTTCAATCAGGTACGTGGGATGTGCCCATGGCCAGTAGCACATACTTATTTGGCAGGACAACGGTTCAAGGTGTATGACACAGAAGTGGTAGAAGGCGAAGGTGCACCAGGGCAAATTCTTGAAAAAAACAAGAAAACCTTAGTCGTTGCGACGGGTAATGGGGCGATTTCTTTAAGAGTAGTTCAGCCAGCTGGAAAACCGAAAATGGAGATTATCGATTTTCTAAACGGGGTTGGCCGTACCCTTGAAGTGGGTGATCAATTTGGCGAATAATTGGAAAAAAACTGCGCGTGGGAAAGCCCTTATCGTTTTAGAAGATGTTTTTCGTGAAGGGGCCTATTCTAACTTAGCATTGAATAAGCACTTAACTCAGTCGCATCTATCGGATAAAGATAAGGCATTGGTGACAGAGATTGTTTATGGGACTGTTGCCAGAAAAAAGACTTTAGAGTGGTATCTGTCACATGTGATTGCAGATCGGGACAAATTGCAGAGCTGGGTGTATGATCTACTGATGCTTAGCCTGTATCAGTTGGTCTACCTTGATAAAATTCCAGCCCATGCGGTGGTCAATGATGCGGTAGCTATTGCCAAAAACAGGGGAAATAATAAAGGTTCTGAGAAGTTGGTAAATGCGGTGTTACGCAAATTAAGTAGCGAGCCATTGCCAGACCCCCGTACGATTAAGCGTGTGAACAAACGCTATGCGATTCAGTATTCATTACCGATTTGGTTGGTCAAAAAATTAATCGAACAATATGGTGAAGACCGCGCTATATCTATTTTTGAGAGCCTTTTTATCAGAAATAAAGCCAGTGTTCGAGTGACAGAACCGTCTCAACTTAAGGTCATCGCAGCAGACACCGGGGCGCAGTTATCGGTATTATCACCTGTCGGTTTAACAAAAGCTAGTGGTAATTTTGCTGTAAGTGAGTGGTTTAAATCAGGTGCTATTACTATTCAAGATGAAACCAGTCAATTAGTTGCTCCAGTCTTGGACATTCAAGAAGGTGATGTGATTTTGGATGCCTGTGCAGCGCCTGGTGGCAAAACGGTTCACATGGCTAGTTATCTAAAAACGGGTACCGTAATAGCCTTGGATTTATATGACCACAAATTAGAATTAATTAGAGAAAATGCTGAGCGACTTGGAGTTTCGGATAAGATTAACACACAAAAATTAGATGCCAGTCAAGTTCATCAAACCTTTACATCAGACAGCTTTGACAAAATTTTAGTAGATGCTCCGTGTTCAGGAATTGGTCTCATTCGTCGTAAACCAGATATTAAATACAATAAAGAACTACAAGATTTTGAAAGCCTGCAAAGGACCCAATTGGAAATCCTGTCAAGTGTTTGTCAAACCTTGCGTAAAGGTGGTATAATGGTGTATAGTACTTGCACGATTATTGCAGAAGAAAATCAAGAGGTAGTGAAAGCTTTCTTAGCTAAACATCCCAATTTTGAGCAGGTACCATTAGAACATACACAGAAGGATATTGTGGTAGATGGCTGTCTAGCCATCACACCAGAACAATATTGGACTGACGGATTCTTTATTGCAAAATTCCGTCGAGTTGATTAGTGTTTTAGGAGGAAAAGCTGACGCTGTTCAGCGGATACAACTATGAAAATTGCATTACAAACGGATATTGGTTTAAAACGTTCCAATAACCAGGATTTTATCAATAAATATACAAATAAAAACGATATTACACTGATTGTCCTTGCAGACGGCATGGGAGGCCACCGTGCAGGAAATATTGCCAGTGAAATGGCGGTAACGGATTTAGGTCGCTCTTGGGTTAATACAGATTTTACAGAACTTAGCCATATTCGTGATTGGATGTTTGAAGCTATTGAAGCTGAAAACCAAAAAATTTATGAATTAGGTCAAACAGAAGATTATAAGGGTATGGGAACAACCATTGAAGCCGTTGCTTTACTTGATAACGTTGCTATCTTTGCCCATGTTGGAGATTCTCGTGTAGGATTGATTAGAAATGGTGAATATGAGTTGTTGACGAGTGATCATTCTTTGGTTAATGCTTTGGTAAAGGCTGGGCAATTGACAGAAGAAGAAGCTGCTGTCCATCCACAAAAGAATATCATCACGCAATCAGTTGGTCAGGCTGCCCCACTTGAGATTGATGTAGCGGTACAGCTTTTGGAAGAAGGAGATTATCTTCTCATTAACAGTGATGGGCTGACGAATTTAGTGTCAAATCAAATGATTGTTGAAATCCTCTCGGAAGAAACGAGTCTTGATGTTAAGGCAGAGGCTTTGATTGAGCAAGCGAATTTTGAAGGAGGGCTTGATAATATCACCGTAGCATTAGTCGTACTCGAAAGTGAGGATGTTAAATGATTCAGATTGGCAGACTTTTTGCTGGTCGATATCGTATTCTCAAATCCATTGGTCGTGGCGGTATGGCAGATGTATACTTGGCAAACGATCTTATATTGGACAATGAAGAAGTAGCAATTAAGGTGCTTCGTACCAATTATCAGACAGACCAAGTAGCTGTAGCTCGTTTTCAACGAGAAGCCCGTGCCATGGCAGAACTCTCTCATCCCAATATTGTTGCTATTCGTGATATTGGAGAAGAAGATGGTCAACAATTCCTAGTAATGGAATATGTTGATGGTTCAGATTTGAAGAAATATATTCATGACCATGGACCTTTGTCGAATGATGAGGTTATTCACATTATGAGACAAGTTTTATCGGCGATGACTCTTGCGCACCAAAAAGGGATCATTCACCGCGATTTAAAGCCTCAGAATGTGCTTTTGACGAAAAGCGGTAGAGCTAAGGTGACAGATTTTGGAATTGCAGTAGCCTTTGCTGAGACTAGCTTAACACAGACAAATTCGATGCTTGGTTCAGTACATTATTTATCCCCAGAACAAGCGCGTGGTTCCAAAGCCACTATCCAAAGTGACATTTACGCTATGGGGATTATGCTTTTTGAAATGTTAACTGGCCATATTCCTTATGATGGTGATTCGGCTGTCACAATTGCCTTACAACATTTTCAAAAGCCATTGCCTTCGATAATTACTGAAAATCCTAAAGTTCCGCAGGCATTAGAGAATGTTGTTCTGCGCGCGACAGCTAAAAAATTAACGGATCGTTATGTGTCAACGTATCAAATGATTAGAGATCTTTCCTCGTCACTTGATTCAGGAAGAGCTAGAGAACGTCGTTTAACATTTGACAACGTTTCTATGGTTAAGACCAGTCTTCCTAAGGTAGATACGAACACTTCTAAAACATCGCGTGATAAACTTTTAAAAACAACGACTGAGGCAGCAACTGTTCAACCGTCTCCTCCAGTAGAACAAGAGGTTGTTTTACAAAAAACAGTCAAGAAAAAGCGTCGTCCAATTGCGACACTTTTAAAAATATTTTTAAGTATTTTAATTTTATTTAGTATTTTCTTTGGTTACTTAGCCCTTTCTAATCCTGCATCAGTGGCTGTTCCGGATATAGTTGGTATGACACAAGAGCAAGCGAAAACTACTCTTGAAGAGGTTGGATTAAAGTTAGGAGAAGTTTACGAAATAGAGAGTGATTCTGTTGAAGCGGGTAAGGTTATTAAAACAAATCCTACAGCAGGTTCAAGTCGTAAAAAAGGGAATAGTGTTAATCTTTATGTTTCATCTGGCTATGGAAGTTTTGAAATGCCAGATTACGAAGGCCAGACTTATGAACATGCCAAAGCTGAGTTGATGGCAACTTATCATGTTGCGGAAGAAAATATCAGTTATGAAAATGTTGAAGAGACGGAGGTCGAAACAGGGACAATCATTTCTCAAACGCCAAAAGCAGGAGTGACTTATAAGATAGGTCAATCAACAAAAATTATTTTCAAAGTGGCTATCAAAGATGATGTGATTATGCCAAATGTTACGACTGATGATTCTGGTAACCATCTAACTTCTAGTCAAGCCCTTGCTATTTTAACGGCCTTAGGAATTTCAGAATCACGTATCAAATTTTATATGCATACTGAAAATGGTTATATTGAGGTCAAAAAACCAAGTCGTGGCAGTGTTGTCGTTGGTCAAGAACCTTATTACGGAAATGCGATTTCTGTAAAAGGAAAGGATGATCTTGTGCTATACTTACAAGAAGATTCTACTTCTACGACAAGCACAGAAACGACTGTGGCAACAAGTCCTCATAGTGCGACATCAAGCATATCAGAAAGCACCACCGTTAGCGAACCTGAAACAAGTGTTGGTGGTCAATAAAAACTCTACCTTATTCTCTTAAAAAATCAAAAGATACTTTGCTAATTTTGCCTTACTGTAATTGGATACTTTTTGAAGGCTTGTTGCGAAGACTGATTGAGATTTTTTGGGAGGGTAAGGTGTTTTTGGGTTTTATTTAAGAATTTTATAAGTAAATTTGTTAAAATGAACAATATAATCGGATTATATCGCTATTAATACTGAACCAAATGCAAAAATTACTTTTTTGTTTCCTTATTAAAAAGTGCGGAGGGTCCAAAGGTAGACCTTGTCACAATCGCATAGGATGGTTGCTAACAATGCAGGAGTGTCCAGTTGCAGACTTCCAATCAACCACTGCATCAATTTCCTATTACTATCAAAAAGAGAAAGTTAAGATATTTTTGCCCTAATCCCATCAAAACCTTCTATGGCGTCCTATTCTTTCTTAGAAAACAAAAAGTAAAGGGAAGTCAACACTTTGAAATCAAGACTACTGTCTTACTCGTTTTACTACTACGGAATACATTAGTTGTGGGAACTTCGCCGTCATAACGATTGTAGAAAATTTGGAATAACACATTGTGAAACAACTAGACATTGATGGGAAATGAATGGTAACTGAGATAATTTATCTAAAAGGTGCAAAACTAAATGGCTATAACATTCAATTATATATCCACCCATGCGATGAACTTCTTTCCTTTTATTTTCGACCGTAAACACTTTCTAAATCTTTTTATTATGACGACGAGAAAAAGAGTAAGGACGAATTTATTTTAATATTAGAAAACGGGAGATGCAAGGTGGTGCAGAGACCTTTAGTGTATGATAGGGAGTATACGGTTAGGTCACTTTTGGAGATGATGTATCCTAAAAATGAAATCAAATGATAATACTGACTGAATGTTAAGGAGTCGTGTCTAACATGAAAAAAATTCATATTTTCTTAATTGTTGAAAGTGTTCTGTTAGCAATGGCAATTATGACCATCTTGTCTAGAGATATTTCAGCTTTTCTTTTGCTTTTAGTGGTTACTTTGTTGTTACTGAGATTCTATAATTTAGGAAGTCGAAATAATTTTCTTTTGACAGCTAGTTTTTGGCTCCTCTTTTTGGTTTTTATGTTAAATCCGTATGTAATTGTTGCTATCCTATTTGGTGTTGTCTATGTGCTGATTAATCATTTCTCTCAAGTGAAACAAAAAAATCGTAGGGCTTTAATTCAGTTTGAAGAAAAGGAATTAACAGTGGCCTCCTCAGCAAATCAATGGATTGGAGAACATGAACCCCTTAAGCGGACGAGCTATGCTTTTGATGATATCAATATTATTCGTCTCACAGGAAATGATACGATTGATTTAACGGAAGTTATTGTACAAGGTAAGGCGAATCATATTTTGATTCGTAAGATTTATGGTCCCACTCAAATTATTGTACCAATTGATGTTTCTGTCCGACTAAATGCTTCTTGTATTTATGGAAGTATCACTTTTTTTGGCTATCCTGAATATGATTTACGAAATGAGACGATTACACTAGAAGAAGAAGGTTATAGTCAGTCTGAAAAGTGTGTTAAATTGGTCATTAGTGTTTTGGCAGGAAACGTAGAGGTAATACGAGGATGAAAAAACAAACGATTGTGATGCTTTTTCTGTTTGATTTACTGATTTTAGGAACGGTTAGCTTTGTGTTATTTGATAGCCTAGGATTAAGTTTTAAACTGCTGACTTCGGACGTGAGTCTGATTCTTAGACTAGGATTTACCCTGCTTTCTCTAGCGGTAACATTAATGGTCCTTTTGGTTTTGGGATGGTTTTTATTGGATGAATATAGTACACGCCAAACAAATTATCAATTACGAACAATCTTAGAAAATAAACCGATTCGAGAAATAGGAGAAACAGAATTAGGTCGAAATCTTTTGCGTCTATCTAACAAGATGAGGCATTTGACAACTAATTTGCAGAAAACAGAAAATGCTTATATTGAAAATAGTGAAGATATTGTGAAGCAAGAAAGACGTCGGATTGCTAGAGATCTTCACGATACAGTCAGTCAGGAACTTTTTGCTTCTAGCATGATGCTGTCTGGATTAGCGCATTCTGCACCAGATTTAACTACAAAACAGTTGCAAGAGCAATTGAAAACGGTTGAAGGGATTGTGAATGATGCTCAAAATGATTTGAGGATTCTATTACTTCATCTGAGACCAACAGAGTTGGAAGGAAAGACCCTATCAGAGGGGCTACGCATGATTTTACGAGAACTGACTGATAAAGCAAATATTACAGTAAATTATAGGGCAGAAGTTGTTGAAATTCCGAAATCAATCGAAGAAAATCTGTTCCGTATTGCTCAAGAATTTATCAGTAATACATTAAAACATGCTAGGGCTGATCATTTAGAAGTTTATTTGATTCAAGGCGACAGCGATGTAGAACTTAAAATGATAGACGATGGTCAGGGGTTTGATCTAGATGCAAATCGAGAGCTCAGCTATGGCTTAAAAAATATTGAAGACCGAGTGGAGGATTTAGCGGGAACGATGAAACTCCTCTCAAGTAAAGGTCAGGGAACCTCTTTAGATATTCGAGTGCCGTTGATGGAAGGAGAAGAAGATGGCAATTAAGGTAATATTGGTTGACGATCATGAAATGGTACGTTTAGGGCTTAAAAGTTTTCTTAATTTACAATCAGATGTGGAAGTAGTGGGTGAAGCGGGAAATGGCAGAGCGGGAATAGAAATGGCCTTAGACTTAAAACCTGATGTAGTGGTTATGGATTTGGTTATGCCTGAACTGGATGGTGTAGAGGCTACTTTAAAACTGTTAAAAGATTGGCCAGAGGCAAAAATCTTAGTGTTGACCTCCTATCTAGATAATGAAAAAATATATCCTGTAATTGAAGCCGGTGCTAAGGGGTATATGTTAAAAACTTCGAATGCAGCAGAAATACTAAACTCGATTAGGAAAGTTGCTAATGGACAACTTGCTATTGAGACAGAAGTGAATCAAAAATTTAAGGATTATAGAGATGAGCCTCACCTTCATGATGAATTAACAGCGCGTGAACGTGATATTTTAGCCCTTTTAGCTAAAGGTTACGATAATCAAACCATTGCAGATGAATTGTTTATTTCCTTAAAAACAGTAAAAACCCATGTTTCAAATATCCTTTCTAAGCTTGATGTCGCTGACCGTACCCAAGCAGTTGTTTATGCATTCAAGCATAAATTGGTTAAGGATGTTGACTGATGGATAAGTAGTCAGATTGAGAGAAGATACTTAACCTTCTATGTTTGTCGGTATAGCAAGTTAATAAATCATCATTGAACGCTTTTTGAGCTTCAATCGTTTTTAGAGTGAGGTAGAAGTCGATGTTTTGAAATAATGTCTGCTGTTTCGTTCTCTATTTCCAGTGAAATGAAGATGTCTTTTCAGTTTAGACTATAAATGTGTTATAATAAATTATCATTTGTTCATAGAAAAAAGAAAGGTGATGTTTAATCAGTTAAATTATGGATGCTAAAACCAAATATAAATCTAAGAAAATAAAGATTATTTTTTTTGATATTGATGATACTTTACGAGTTAAGGATACTGGCTACATGCCGGAAAGCATTAAGACTGTCTTTACCGGTCTCAAGAAAAAGGGGATTTTGACAGGGATCGCATCAGGTCGTGCCATGTATGGAGTAGTACCAGAGATTCGTGAGCTTAATCCTGATTATTTTGTTACTATCAATGGTTCTTATGTTATCGACAGTAAAGGTCAGGAAGTATTTAATAAACCAATTAATCCTGAGATTGCTAAGGCATATGTTGCATGGGCCAAAGAGCAAGGCATCGCTTACGGTTTTGCAGGTAAGGATAAATCTGTTGTATCTGAGCGAAGTAAACTGATTGATGATGCTATGATTCCTGTTTACGGTGAGTGCGAAGTGGCACCAGATTTCTATTTAGAGAATGATGTTTATCACATGTGGACTTTTGCGGAAAACAATGCAGAGCTTCAATTACCAGAAAAACTGGCTAACCAGTTGCGTTTAGTCCCTTGGCATGTGCATTCATCAGATGTTGTTGCAGATGGCATTTCAAAAGCTTCAGGTGTTGCTCATGTACTCGAAAAAGAAGGATTAACACCTGTCAATGCCATGATGTTTGGTGATGGACCAAATGATATGGAAATCTTTGATTATGTTGGTTTCAAGATTGCTATGGGCAATGCGGTTTCAGAACTCAAAGAAAAAGCAGATTATGTTACAGATACAGTAGAAGGAAATGGCATTTTTAATGCCTTGGAGAAATTAGGAATGGTAGAAAAAGAATTGAACTTCCCACAATTGAATTTGGGTTCTGTTGAAGGCCCAGTTGCAACAATTAAAACAAATCATGGTAATATGGTTATTAAACTTTTCCCAGATCAGGCCCCATTGACGGTTAAGAATTTTGTGGATTTGGCAACATCTGGTTATTATGATGGCATCATCTTTCACCGTATTATCAAGGATTTCATGATTCAAGGTGGCGATCCGACTGGTACAGGTATGGGTGGTGAGTCTGTTTATGGTGGTAGTTTCCAAGATGAATTTTCAGATGAGCTTTACAATCTTCGTGGAGCCTTGTCAATGGCAAATGCTGGACCAAACACCAATGGCAGCCAATTCTTTATTGTACAGAATACGAACTTCCCATATAGTGCTAAGGAGTTAGTTCGTGGTGGTTGGCCAGAGCCAATTGCAAAAGTGTATGCAGAAAATGGCGGAACCCCACACCTTGATCGTAGACATACTGTTTTTGGACAATTGATGGATGAAGCGTCATATGCAGTTCTTGACGTTATCGCAGCAGTGGAAACAGGATATTCAGACAAACCAGTAGAAGATATTGTGATTGAAACCATTGAGGTTGTTGACTAATGAAAATTGGACAAAAATATGAAGGCACAGTGTCAGGTCTCAGACCCTATGGCGCCTTTGTGGTTTTAGACAATGGTGTTAAAGGATTAATCCATATTTCTGAGATTAAGACGGGCTATGTAGACAGTATTTATAATGTCTTTAAAGTAGGAGATTCTGTTCGGGTCCAAGTCATTGATTATGATGAGTATAGTGGAAAAGCATCTTTGTCAATGCGTAGTCTTGAAGAAGAAAAACATCATTTTCCACAACGTCACCGTTTTTCTAATAAAAAAGTAAAGATTGGCTTTCAACCTTTAGCAGACCATATGCCAGAGTGGATTGATGATAGCCTAGAATTTTTAAAAAAAGATAAATAGGTTAAGTAAGCGAAAATAGATAGATAAAGCTCAAGCCATGTTCTCAGTAAAGGAACAAGACTTGAGCTTTTTGGATTTTTTTGGATATCATAGATTATCTTAATTAAATGTCCATATTTGATAAATTAGATAAACTAAAAAGAAAAGAGGTTGGGATAAACCAGCACGATGGCTAATCCCAACCTCTCTTTTTTGATAAATGTACACAGTATAGTAGATTGAGAAAATAATAGGACAAGGCTAGGAGCTGCTAATAGAACTAGAGTTCATCAAAGCTACTTAATGATGTCCTAACCTTTATTCAATCCACGATAATTGAATTATTGACTTGTTAAAATAGGTTTTCCAAAAATAACCTTAGTCAAAATCATAAAGAACTGTTGATAAGTAACGTTCACCATTATCTGGTAGGATGGCTAGCACTTTTTTCCCAGATCCTAATTCTTTTGCTTTTTCGATTGCTGCATAAATCGCTGCACCAGCAGAAATACCAACAAGGAATCCTTCTTTTGCTCCAACTAAACGACCAGTAGCAAGCGCATTTTCAGAAGTGACACGGATAATACCATCATAAGCAGTCGTATCGAGAGTGTCTGGAATAAATCCAGCTGAAATACCTTGAATTTTGTGTGGACCAGGTTTTTCACCTGAGAGAACAGCTGATTCGTCAGCTTCAACAGCAAATACTTGAGTGTTGAAGTTAGCAGCTTTAAGAGCATGAGAAACTCCTGAAACTGTACCACCAGTCCCAACACCTGAAATAAAAGCATCTAGTCCTGTTTCTCCAAATGCCTCAATAATTTCATGTCCAGTTGTTGCTTCATGAATAGCAGGGTTGGCAGGGTTGTTAAATTGCAAAGGAACAAAACCACTACGCTCTTGAGCGATTTCTTGAGCCTTAGCGATAGCCCCTTTCATTCCCTCAACGCCAGGAGTGAGCACAAGCTCAGCACCGTAGGCTTGGATAATCTTACGACGTTCAATGCTCATTGTATCTGGCATTACGATAACAACTTTATACCCTTTAGCAGCTCCGACCCAAGCTAGTCCGATACCAGTATTACCAGATGTAGGTTCAACAATGGTATCACCAGGTTTGATTTTGCCATCTTTTTCGGCTTGTTCAATCATTGCAAGGGCAATGCGATCTTTAACAGATGATCCAGGGTTAAAAGATTCAATTTTAACATAAACATCAGCAGCACCTTCAGGAATGAGATTATTAAGTTTTACAATTGGCGTTTTGCCAACTAATTCAGTAATATTATTAAAAATTTTAGTCATACAGACACCTCACTTTTCAATTACATTATATTCAGAAAAGGTCATGCTGTAAAATACCTATTTTTTATTGTCGTGATAAAATTTTTTTATCGCAGGTATTGACATTATTAGTCAAAAGGGACCTCAATAACTTGACTCCCTACTGGTTGATAGGCCACTTTACCTGCGTAAAACTCGGTTAAATGAGCAATGAAGGCATCCATGTTTTCTTTATCAACATAGACATGAGTGATAATATCAGCTCCAAATTCCGTATCAAACTCTTGTAATTGTTCCATTTCTAGAAAGTTAGTGAAGGTCTGATACTGGGAATAGCTAAGCTGAATTTGAAGGCCATCTAGTTCTTTAACCTCTACTATACCTATTTCAGTTAAAGCATTGGCAACAGAACCGGCATAAGCACGGATAAGTCCACCAGCACCGAGTTTGATGCCACCAAAATAACGGGTTACAACCGCTACCACATTTGTTAGACCTTTCTTTTCCAAAACGGTCAACATAGGAACACCAGCGGTTCCAGAGGGCTCTCCATCATCAGAGGAGCGTTTTAGCAAACCATCTTCTCCTATGATCATAGCTGAGCAGGAATGATTCGCTTTGTAATGCTCCTTTTTAATTTGTGAAATGTAATCACGTCCCTCTTCCTCTGTTTCAATGCGTTTGAGGTGACAGATAAAACGGGATTTTTTGATATCTTCTTCAACAATACCGTCTTTAGCAATTGTTTTATAGTTTTTCATACCCAAATTTTACCATATTTTTAATAAAATCCGAATAGTCAAGTATGAAAGATTTTTACGGACGTTTATTTATTGCTAGTCAACTGTCTGACGATGAAAAAAGAGGGGCTAAAACATTACCTGCGATGATAGAGCGAAATGAGAAATTATTTTGTAACCGTTGTGGTAGTAAGATTTTAGAAGACTGGTTGTTACCTAGAGGAGAATATTATTGTAGAGAATGTCTTATTTTAGGTAGAAATAGACAAGACTATCCACTTTTTTATTTTCCAGCTCAGCCATTTCCAAAAGAACAGTATCTAACATGGAAAGGACAACTGACTTCCTATCAGCAGGAGGTGTCTGACTGTATGAAAAGGACCGTTGCAAATAAGGAAAATCTTCTCATCCATGCCGTAACGGGTGCTGGAAAAACGGAGATGATCTATGAGACAGTGTCAACTGTTTTGGAGCAGGGAGGGCAAGTCTGCTTAGCGAGTCCACGGATTGATGTCTGTCTTGAACTTTATAAACGCCTCAGCAGAGATTTTTCTTGTCCTATAACCCTTTTACATGGGGAGAGTGAGCCTTATTTTAGAGCGCCTTTAGTCATTGCAACGACCCATCAACTTCTTAAATTTTACCAAGCCTTTGACTTGTTAATTATTGATGAAGTAGATGCTTTCCCTTTTGTTGACAATACAGTGCTTTATTACGCTCTTGAGCAGGCACTAAAACAGGATGGTGTTAAGGTTTTTTTAACAGCAACCTCAACAGATGCATTAGACAAACAAGTTCGGCAAGGAAAACTCAAAAAATGTGATTTAGCTAGACGATTTCATGCTAATCCTCTAGTTGTTCCCAAAATGAAATGGTTAGGAGGTTTATTACCTGCGATTCAAAAAGGGAAACTTCCTAAAAAGCTTATCCAGCAGATTGCAACGCAGAGAGAGACAGACTATCCACTTTTGATTTTCTTTCCCCACATTGAAATTGGAAAAAGGTTTACCGAACTCTTAAAGAAAACTTTTCCACAAGAAACGATTGGTTTTGTAGCTTCTACAACAGATAATCGTTTAGAATTAGTTCAGCAGTTCAGAGATAAAAAATTGAGTATTTTGGTATCAACTACTATCTTAGAGAGAGGTGTTACATTTCCCTGTGTTGATGTTTTTGTACTTTGGAGTAATCATCAACTCTACACACGATCCTCTCTTGTGCAGATTGGTGGCCGTGTAGGAAGAGCAATGGAGCGGCCTACAGGCGAACTCATTTTCTTTCATGATGGGATTACTAGAGACATGAAGAGGGCTATTGCTGAGATTCAACTGATGAATAAAAAAGGAGGTTTCGCATGAGATGCTTGCTTTGTTCAGTTGAAACACATAGCCTACCGACTTTCCATCAGCTCTTTACTTTAGAAGCCTCTGCTAAGACGTTGTGTGAAGACTGCTCTTTAAGATTTAAAAAAATAGCAGAGCATCATTGCCCAATGTGTTACAAACAAGGAGAACATGATATTTGTAGTGATTGTATCTATTGGCAAAAGCAGGGGAAAGTGGTCAATCATCAGGCCCTCTACTGTTATAATTCCGGCATGAAAGAGTATTTTAGCAACTATAAATTTCAAGGAGATTATCTGCTGCGAAAAGTATTTCAGAATGACTTAAAACTCGCCTTGAAATCTTATCGTGATTATACCTTAGTTCCTATTCCTTTAAGTGAGCAACGAGAGGCAGAGCGTGGTTTTAATCAAGTGATAGGTTTATTAGATGGTCTTGGTGTACCTTATCAAGAATTATTGACAAAAAGAGAGGTTAAAAAGCAATCTGATAAATCTCGTTTAGAACGACTGCAGTCTCAAAATCCTTTTGAGTTAAGAATTGATAAAGTTTTACCTGATAAAATTCTTCTTATAGATGATATTTATACAACTGGGATGACCTTACAACTAGCAGCACAGCTTTTTTATGAAAAAGAAGTGAAAGAAATAAAAACATTTTCACTCGCACGCTAAAAAAGCTTGCAATTTTTTCTAAAAAGAGTATAATAAAAGTGTAAAAAAGAAAGCGCTTTAAAAAAAGCGAGAAAGAGGTATCTACTATGATTAGATTTAGTATCCGTGGTGAAAATATCGAAGTAACCGAAGCTATCCGTGATTATGTAGAAAGCAAGATCAGTAAGATTGAGAAATACTTCCATGAAAATCAAGAATTGAACGCTCGTGTTAATTTAAAAGTATACCGTGAAAAAACAGCCAAAGTAGAGGTAACCATTCCGATTGATTCTATTATGCTTCGCGCAGAAGATGTATCCCAAGATATGTATGGTTCTATTGACTTGGTCGTTGATAAAATTGAGCGTCAAATTCGAAAAAATAAAACTAAAATTGCGAAGAAACATCGTGAAAAAGTAGCTACAGGTCAGGTCTTTACAAGCGAATTTGAAGCTGAAGTTGATGAAGAAGTACCAGCAACCAAGGTCGTTCGCACCAAACATGTGACTTTAAAACCAATGGACTTGGAAGAAGCCTTACTTCAAATGGATTTATTAGGACATGATTTCTTTATCTACACAGATTCTGAAGATAATGTGACTAATGTTCTCTATCGTCGTGAAGATGGCGAACTTGGACTTATTGAAACCAAATAAATTACAGGGAGAGTCTTTTAGTGGCTCTCTCTTTGATGAAGTTTTTCTTTAGTATAGACAATATGTAAAGACCCCCAGTTGATATCTCGTGGATTTACCTGTACACTAGAATAAAAAACAATCAATTTCTAACAGGAATTACCACACTCAATTGGAGGTCTTATATGTTTCATTTTACCACACTTTTTATCGGAGTGGATGTTCACAAAGAAAGCTTTTCACTCTGCTACTATGATATGATGGCAAATCAAGTCAAACATCCTATCACTGTTGAGGCTAATGTCACTTACATCGTGAACTATATCCAAGAACTACGACGACTTTATGGAGAAAAGGCAGAGGTTCTCTGTGGTTTACCTTGTATCACCAGCTCGCAGCTCAAGGGATTCCTTGTGTTGTCATGGCACCAACAACTATGATGATTGAAGGTCGCAGACGTGTCAAAACCGATAAAAAAGATGCAGCGACCATTGCTAAGGCTCTGGCTTTTAGAAGTTATAG
>NZ_CACVCC010000029.1 GCF_902729355.1 Streptococcus sp. S784/96/1
TACTTGTATTTTGAATTCAGGTGGATACTTTGTAAATTTACTTCCTTTTTTAGCCATGAGAAAAGAACCTCCTTATAAGAACAGTATAGTACTTTTTATACTGTCCATTATAAGGGGGTCTTTTCAACTTTATCTTCTAATTTCTAAACGAGAAGCAGATGGTCTCTACAATCCAACTTCAGGTGCTGGTGTCGAAAATAGAGTGACTTAGACTCATTGATTTTTTCAATGAGTTTTTTTGATTCCCCTAACCGCTCACCAGTCAATTTCAACCACTTAGCGCAGATTTGCCCACAAGCATGGAAGTTTTTGATAAGATAAGAGCATGAAAGATATCTTTTAAGAACGATGTGGGGGAAGTTATGAAGTGGCAATTTAAAGAGAAAAATATAGAGGAACTTGAGGTGACCTTATCAAAAGCTACTTATGATGAAGAAGTTGCGGATATGGTAAATTATTTGGAAAAATTTGGCGTTCAAACAAGAGAGATTCTACCTATAAAAACACCGGACAGGATTAAGTTAGTCAAGCAAACTGACATTATAGTGATTGAAGTGGATGGTCCACAATTGGTTATTGAAACTTTAGAAGGTCGGCTATTGACAACAGATAGACTCTATCGGTTTAAAGAACGTTTATCCAGTGAAGACATGATACAAGTATCAAAGCAAAGTATCATCAATATTCAGCATTTGATGAGTCTAGAGGCATCTTTTTCTGGAAACATGCTGGCACTTATCAGTGTTCAAGAAGTTAATGCTAAAATGATTGTGAGTATTTTGGTAATGAGTGCTCTGATAGGTCTCACTGCTATTGTTTATGAGCAAGAGAGAATCAAGGAAAATTATCGCGGCTTACTCCACATGATGCTGGTCTGTGGATTGGTAGCAGGAATGTTGGCGTTTAATAGTCTGTTTAATTGGCTTGCAATTGCCATGACGGCAGTCGTTTATATTCTTGTCTTTTTAACAGGACGTTATGTAATGAAGTAGGGGGACCATATGAAAAAAACAATAGTTTATTTGATTAGTGGTATTGGAATTGGTCAGGTAGTTTATCTAGCGATGATTCTGTTGATGGGGGTGGCTACTCAAAAGGGTTCTCAAATGGTGGTTGTAACAGCCTGTTCAAGCTTGATGGGACTTTCTAGTTATGTTTATGAATTGAAAATGGCACCACGTTTACGACAGCTTTTACACCTTAGCCTCATTTTTTTATGGGTAAGTCTTATGATGACTTTAAATGGTTGGTTTACAGAAGTTAACTTTCTATTTTTCTTTATCGAGTTTTTAGTGATTTATCTTGTTATCAGCTTTGTCATTTTTCAATGCGAAAAGCAACAAACAAGAAGAATCAACCTAAAACTCAGCGAATTACGGAAATAGTTCTTGACAAGGAAGGCAAATTTTTATAGAATATTATGGTATGTTTAGTAACTGATATCACACTAGCCGGCTAAACGAATACGAAAATCTATGAGGAGGTATTCATTGTGAAACGTACATATCAACCAAGTAAAATCCGTCGTCAACGTAAACACGGATTCCGTCACCGTATGTCAACTAAAAACGGACGTCGTGTGCTTGCAGCTCGTCGTCGTAAAGGACGCAAAGTATTGTCAGCTTAATTTTAAAGTGAACAATGATTATAAGAAAAAGACTTAGAGTGCTCGAGACTTTAGGTCTTTTATTTTTTGAAAAATCACGACATTTTGTAAAATATAGTTGATAAAAAGTCGTCTAGAGAGTATGATTAAGGTGAAAAATATCAGAAGCCAAGGAGGAATTGTTATGGCTAAACAATTAAGAGGAAAAACAGGAGTTGCTTTAGATGAGAGACAAAAACATTTTGTACTAAAGAGTTATCAATATGGTTTTGCCTTTACGATTTTTAGTGCTTGGCTTGGATTGTTGCTGACAAGCATGTTGCCAAATTTATTTTCACCGATTTTTTGGTTTGTTTTCATCCTATTTGGTGGACTTGGGGTTAATGTTACTTATGCAACGTTAAAAGGAGCTCACCCTCTGGTTGATCCGCGTTTTGAAAAACATGGTCATCTTATGGGTATCGGTTGTTTGTTGTATGGGTTGGTCACTATCTTGATGACGGGTTGGGAAATGGTTTCAAAACATTTGGATGTAAATGAATTCTTTTCGCATGGTGGCAGTGGCTCAATGCTTATTTTAGGCTTATCACTATTTGCAATGGGAAGTTCAATTACTTATCGTCGCTATCTTGATAAACGAGAGGAGGAAGACTGATGTTATTTCTTTGGATGTTTATAGTGTTTATTATCTTGACTGGTATCTGGAGAGTATCAGAGCTGTTTAGCTCATTTGATGAGCGTCAACGATATTATCAATTAAAAGGCTATCAACTGGCAATTGCGGGTGTTTTTGCTATTGCAACGGTGTTATTCTTTGTAGAAGAGCGTCCTGCCTGGCTTGACTTTAGAAACAGTCTCTTTCTGATTATGGTTGGAGGTGTCATTCCTTTTATCGTTTACAGTATTTGGCATGATGCCTATTTTGAAGCACGGAAAAAGCCGTGGGAAGAAGTGATTTATCTCCTAGTGATTCTTTTGATTGAGTTTTTATCATGGAAGGTTATTTCAAGTGAACATTTTAATTTAAAAGATAGCTTTTCCGTTATTATGCAGGCGATTTGGTTTGGTGCTGCTGGTTTGACAACCTTGTTAAAATTGATTATTCGGTATTTTGAGGATAAAGAATGAAGAAAAATTTACGTTTAAAAGCAGCGAGGGCTGGGAAAGATTTATCTCAGCAGGCATTAGCAGATTTAGTGGGCGTTTCTCGTCAGACCATCAATGCAATTGAAAAGGGAGACTACAATCCAACGATTAATCTTTGTATTGCTATTTGTCAGGTTTTAGAGGTTACTTTAGATCAGCTTTTTTGGCCAGAAAATTAGATTTTGAAAAGGTTTTCTTTGTTGCTGTGTCTGAATTTTACAAAATTGTCAAAACTGTATCTAATTTTCTGAAAATTGTTGCTAAAAGATAGCCTTTTTGGTATAATAAGCACGACTAAAAAAAGGAAAGAAGAGAAATGGCAAATCTACTTGAAAAAACGCGTAAAATTACCGCTATCTTGCAACGCTCTATTGACAGCTTAGAAGATGAACTTCCTTATAATGCAATGGCGGCTCAGTTAGCAGATATCATTGATTGTAATGCCTGTATCATTGACGGAAGTGGTAACTTACTCGGTTATTCTCTGAAATACAAGACTAATAACGACCGAACGGAAGAGTTTTTTGAAAATCGTATTTTTCCGGAGGACTATGTAAGAGCTGCTAGCCGTGTTTATGATACTGAGGCTAATATTCCTGTTGATAATGTTCTTACCATCTTCCCTGTTGAATCGAAAGATATTTATCCAGATGGTTTGACAACATTTGCCCCAATCTACGGTGGGGGGATGCGACTAGGTTCATTGGTTATATGGCGTAATGACAAGGCTTTTGAAGAAGATGATTTGGTCTTGGTTGAAATGGCAGCAACAGTAGTTGGTATTCAACTTGTGAACCTTCAGAATGAAAATCTTGAGGAAAAAATTCGTAAGCAGACAGCCATTAATATGGCGATTAATACCTTATCTTATTCAGAAATGCGTGCAGTAGCGGCAATCCTAGCGGAACTTAATGGCAGCGAGGGACGATTAACGGCCTCTGTTATTGCGGACCGCATTGGCATTACTCGTTCAGTGATTGTTAATGCCCTTCGAAAATTAGAATCGGCTGGTATCATTGAAAGTCGCTCACTTGGTATGAAAGGGACGTACCTCAAAGTAATTAATGAAGGCATTTTTGAAAAAGTTAAAGGATATGAGTAAAGCTTAAATAATAAAATGACACAGAAAGAAGTTGGGAAATTCTCAGCTTTTTTCTGCCAATAAGGAGATTTTATGAAAAAAGCGCTGATTTCAATTGATTATACTCATGATTTTGTAGCGGATGATGGGAAGTTGACCGCTGGAAAACCCGCTCAAGTGATTTCTGAGCGCATTGCACAAGTCACTAAGGAAGCATATGACAATGGTGACTATATTTTCTTTACAATTGATCGCCACGACGAGGGAGATATGTTTCATCCTGAGACAAAGCTGTTTCCACCCCACAATATTGCTGGGACTTCTGGCCGCGATTTATTTGGTCCTTTAGCTGATTTTTATGCTAATAGCAAAGCAGACTCGAGAGTGTTTTGGATGGACAAACGTCATTATTCCGCGTTTGCTGGGACTGACTTGGATATCCGCTTGCGCGAACGTCAAGTGAAAACAGTTGTTTTAACAGGTGTTCTCAGTGATATTTGTGTTCTTCATACTGCTGTTGATGCCTATAATTTAGGTTACGAGATTGAAATTATTAGCTCTGCCATTGCTTCTATAACAGAAGAAGCTCATCAGTTTGCCCTTAATCACTTTAAAAATGTTCTAGGTGCCAAAATCTTAGACTAAATAAAAACTGCCCTCCTAATAATTGGAGAGGCAGCTTTTTACTGAACTTGTGATTTGATATAGCGTCCAGGTAAACTAGACCCGAGCCAGTTTCCTACTAGAAAGCTAAGGCTGTTTGCAATAATATCTCCAATGTCAAAATAGCCTAGAGAAAAATGATACTGAGTCCATTCGACTCCTAAAATGAAGATGAGAAAGAAAAAGCTGTGTTTTAAGTTTGGTTTAAATAATAATCCTAGAGGAATAAACATGATAAGATTGAGAAATACTGTAATTCTATCATAGTATAAATCTTGAAGGCTAACAGAAATAGAGAGATTAAAGCCACTTAATCCGATATTTTTACCAAATAATCCAAAAATAAGGGCAAATGTATAAATGGTATAGATAATGATGAGAGACGTTTTTTTGAGTTCTTTGGCATAGATTGGTCGAATAAGAAAAAAGAGACAGGTTGTAATTAAGGTCACAACAAAGGGGGTTGTGAGAAAGTCTGGAATAGGAAGTCGCCCTTGTGCAAAAAGGCGTACAGCATACCAGTAGAAATATCTAGTAAATACTTTGTAACCGATGAACCACAGACTTAGAAATAGTAGTGTATCTAATAAGAATACCCCTAATTTTTTCATGTTCCACCTCTCTTTGATTAATGTTGTGATTTTAAAAGTGATGTGTCCATTATATCAAAATATCACGTCTAGGTGGAAACAGGGAGATGATGGTAGTGAGGTTATTCGGTTTCTTTTTTGTGAAGGTATTGAGTTCACCGGCCTTTTGTTTAAAAGTAAGCTGATAAATTACTAATATATGAGTGGTAGTTATGGCTACCTTTCAAGTTGTCTAAAATAATATGTTGAAACATATTTGGACACTAGATTTAAAAATGTATCCAAATTTAGTGAAAATATGAAAAAGTTACAAAAAAGTATTGACAGACTGGGTGACTCTCTGCTATAATTTATTATGTTGCCGAGCGGGGATGGCGGAATTGGCAGACGCGCAGGATTAAGGATCCTGTGGCCGCTTTAGGCCGTGTGGGTTCAAGTCCCACTCTCCGCAGAATAAACCAGTCTTAGGACTGGCTTTTTAAATTTTTGTTGATAAAAGAAACCTATCGCTCCGATAGGTTTTTAATATTATACAAAGTCATGTCGTCGTGGTATCATAGTCTTATTATCTTTAGGAGGATTAACATGAAAAAATTAACTTTAGGAATCGTTGCATTCGCATCAGCAGTTTTGCTTGCAGCCTGTGGTTCAAATGAAAAAACAGAAAAAGCTGCAGATAAGGCTGAATCAAGTAAGGAGAAAATTGTTCTTGCAACTGTAGGGACAACAAAACCATTCTCATTTGAAAAAGATGGTAACTTGACTGGTTACGATGTTGAAGTTGCAAAAGCTGTCTTTGAGGGTTCTGACAAGTACGAAGTAGAATACAAAAAAACAGCTTGGTCATCAATTTTTACGGGACTTGATGCTGGTAAATTCCAAATGGCTGGTAATAACTTCTCTTACAGTGAAGAACGTGCAGCTAAATACCTTTACTCAGCTCCAACAGCGACTAACCCACTTGTACTTGCTGTAAATAAAGATAGTGGTATCAAATCAATCAAAGATATCGCAGGTAAAAAGAGTCAGGTTGTTGCAGGGACATCAACTGCCTCAATGCTTGAAAAATACAATCAAGCAAGTGCTGATAAAGCAACTGAAATCAACTACACTAACGAAGACATTACACAAATGTTGACAAGTGTTGATGGTGGTAAATTTGACTACAAGATTTTTGAAACACAATCCGTGAAAACTATCATTGAAGATCAAGGCCTTAACAATATTGAATTGATTGAATTTGATGCTGCAGACCTTGGTGCAGATACAAATCCATACGTTTACTTCATCTTTGCGGATGGTCAAGACGACTTGCAAAAATTTGTAAACACACGTATCGTTGAGTTGTACGAAGATGGCACACTTGAAAAATTGTCTAATGAATTCCTTGGTGGAACTTACCTGCCAGAAGAAAAAGACGTTAAAGAAGCAAAATAAACAGGAAAAAGGATATCGCTTGACAGTCTGATTAAGCTTTGGTATCCTAAAAATAGAAAAAAGCGTTGAGCTGGAACTCATCGCCAACAGGACCGCTTTGCGGTGGTTCAATTTGACGAATTAAAAATAACCGTCAGACTGTTCAAAGTTTGCTGACGGTTATTTTTTGTCTATAATTGCTAAAATGATGATAATGATTAGTCCTATCACATCTACAAGTAAACTTGCAAAAGCGATGACAATCATTAAGTCACTAGCTGACAAAAGCGTTCCTCCTCTCTGTAAGATTTTGTGACTATCTTCATAGGCACCACCTCCGTTCAGAAACTTAGAACCACCGTCAAAACTTTCCTGTCACTTAATCATTCGTCAAATAAAGAAAATTGTTGTTTTGACTACCATTTTCTTGAAGAATCTTAAAAATCAAAAAGGGTGAGAAGCTGAGCTTTCTCGTCCTTTTTGATATAATGAAACTATGTTATTACACCAATCAATTGCAACGCTCAAAGGTTTTGGTCCCAAGTCTGCGGAAAAGTTTCAAAAGCTTGGTCTTTATACCATCGAGGATTTGTTGCTTTATTACCCTTTTCGTTATGAAGACTTTAAGAGTAAGTCTGTTTTTGAGTTACTGGATGGCGAAAAAGCTGTTATTACAGGGACAGTCGTTACGCCAGCCAATGTCCAGTACTACGGTTTTAAGCGGAACCGTCTTTCCTTTAAGATAAAGCAGGGCGAAGCCGTTGTTGCTGTTTCGTTTTTCAATCAGCCTTACCTTGCTGATAAAATTGAGCTTGGGACTGAGGTAGCTATTTTTGGGAAATGGGAAGAGAAAAAGTCTGCGGTGATGGGGATGAAGATTTTGGCTCAGGTGGAAGATGACATGCAGCCAGTCTATCATGTTGCCCAAGGAATCTCGCAGACTGCTCTTGTCAAAGCTATTAAAGCAGCTTTTGAGAGAGGTGCCTTAGAAGAAATTAAAGAGAATCTACCAGATGTTTTTCTGATGAATTATCGTCTACTGGGACGCCAGGAAGCGGTGCGTGCCATGCATTTTCCCAAAGATTTGGCAGAATACAAACAGGCTCTACGTCGTATCAAATTTGAAGAACTCTTTTATTTCCAAATGCGTTTACAGCTTTTAAAGGTAGAAAACAAATCTGAGACAAATGGACTAGCTATTTCCTATGACAAGCAGAAAGTGGCTGATAAGATTGCTGCTCTGCCATTTCCCTTAACCAAAGCTCAGGAACGGAGTTTGTCTGAAATTTTAGCTGATATGGCATCAGGTGCCCATATGAATCGTCTCTTGCAGGGAGATGTGGGGTCTGGTAAGACCGTTATTGCTAGTCTTGCCATGTACGCTGCTCATACGGCTGGACTTCAGTCTGCTCTTATGGTTCCAACAGAGATTTTAGCCGAGCAACATTTTGAGAGCTTAACCAATTTATTTCCAGAGCTCAATGTCGCTCTTTTGACCTCTGGGATGAAAGCGGCAGTGAAAAAGGCGGCTCTAGCTGGTATTGCGGATGGTTCGGTGGAGATGATTGTGGGGACGCACTCGCTGATTCAGGACGCTGTGACCTACCACAATCTTGGTTTGGTTATCACCGATGAACAGCATCGTTTTGGGGTGAATCAACGCCGTATTTTCCGTGAAAAGGGGAACAATCCTGATGTACTCATGATGACAGCAACGCCAATTCCAAGGACCCTTGCCATTACAGCCTTTGGAGAGATGGATGTGTCCATCATTGATGAACTCCCTGCTGGGCGCAAGCCTATTGTCACCAGATGGGTCAAGCACCAGCAATTAGAGACGGTTTTGGACTGGTTAAAAGGTGAATTAGCCAAGGGGTCGCAGGCCTACTTTATCTCTCCTCTTATCGAAGAGTCTGAGGCGATGGATTTGAAAAATGCAGTAGCTCTGCATGAAGAATTAACGGCTTATTTTAGTGATACCGCCACAGTCGCCCTTATGCACGGTCGGATGAAAAATGACGATAAAGACCAAATCATGCAGGACTTTAAAGCTAAAAAGTCACAAATTTTAGTATCAACGACCGTCATCGAAGTAGGGGTTAACGTTCCCAATGCTACAGTTATGGTCATTATGGATGCCGATCGTTTTGGGCTCAGTCAACTTCATCAGCTGCGCGGACGTGTCGGACGTGGCGATAAGCAGTCCTACTGTGTTTTAGTGGCCAATCCTAAAAATGAAGTCGGTAAAAAGAGGATGTCTGCCATGGTTGAGACGACTGACGGTTTTGTCTTGGCAGAAGAGGACCTCAAAATGCGTGGCTCAGGTGAAATCTTTGGGACACGTCAATCAGGTATTCCAGAATTTAAAACGGCTGACATTGTCGAAGACTACCATATCTTGGAAGAGGCTAGACGTGTCGCCTCAGAAATTGTCACCGACAAAAACTGGAAACAAGATCCTCGCTGGACAACTATTGTTAACAATGTAGAGGTCAAAGGTGAGTTTGATTAGGGATTGTTAGTCAAGACTATCTAATATAATATATAAAGAGAAGTAACAACTTTAAAAAGTTTGTTATACTAAGTCTAACAAGTGTTGACTTAACACTCAACACTCATATCAATAGTAAGGAGTAAGGTTATGGAATCTGTTGCCATTGAAGTCACTCATTTATCTCAGACGTTTGAACTAAATAAAGGTAAGAAATTACCCATTTTGAAAGACATTAGTTTTTCGTCGAGTTATGGAGAATTTATCTCAATATTGGGAGTTAGTGGTTCGGGAAAATCAACATTGTTGAAAGCTATAGCTAGTCTGTTAAAACCAACTTCTGGAGAAGTCTATATAAACGGCATCAATCCTTATAAGTTAAATAGTAATAAATTAGCTGCCTTTAGACGTGAAGAAGTATCGCTTATTTTCCAATCCTACAACCTAGTTCCAGCCCTGCCTGTTTTTGAAAATATTGTACTTCCTTTACGTTTGGGGCATAAACCAATCAATAGGCAAGAAGTGATTAACTTGCTTCAACAAATGAATTTTGAGGCAGATATCAATGCTAAGGTAGAAAATTTATCTGGTGGTGAACAACAAAAAGTAGCGATTGCTAGAGCCATTTTATCTAATAGTCGTATTATTTTAGCGGATGAACCAACCGGTGCTTTAGATAGTAACTCTCGACAAGCTATTTTTGAATTACTGCGAGAGCTGACACACCAAGGGAAATGTGTCTTGATGGTGACGCATGATTTAGAGCTGGCATCATATACCGATAAATCTCTTATTTTAAAAGATGGTCTGATAGCACAAATTATTGAAACGCCTTCTGCCTCAGAGCTTTATCAAGCTTTGGAAGTCGGTACGACTGGAAAGTAGGGTGAGAAGATGCTGAGATTGATTTATTACCAATTTTTATATTCTAAGAAACAGTGGTTAGGAACGATTCCTCTGTTGTTGGTTTCAAGTATTCTTGTTGGAATGTCTGTTATTGGGATTAGAAGTACATTAGGAGTATCCTACAATGGTGAGATGCTTTTCAAGATGTTCATTTTTTTTGGTGGAGTTACCTTATTTTTACTGGTTTCTAATTTGATGACATTTTTGATTGAACTTTTTAAAAAAGATTATCAACTTTGGTCAATTTTAGGGGCTAGCGATATCCAGCTATCCTTATTAATGGGAGCCCAACTTTTTGTAATTGCTTTTTTGGTCAGTGTAGTTGGTCTGGGACTTGGAACGGTCAGTGTTGGTCCTTATTATCAGCTGATGCAATTGTTGATTGGCAAGGAAGAGTTGCCAGATGTGGCGATTGTTGTTAATCTTCTTGATTTAATAGTAGGTTCGCTACTGGTTCCAGTGATAGCTGGGCTTGCGGGTTGTTTCTATGCTTATAAAGTCATCAAGCAAGGCAGTTTATTTACCATGAAATTTGTGAAGACATCACGGTTATCAAAAGTTATTTCTACTGTGAAGATTATTTCCATTTTAGGAACATGGCTGGCGCTTGTCTATTTCCTATTAGCCATGAATGACATTCAATCAAAAGATAACTTGATTAGAAATTCAAGTCTGACATTAGTTCTTCTACTTTTGAATTTATTAGTCATACAAGTGGTGACACCAAGATTACAAATATTTTTTATTCGTTTGAGCCAATTATTACCCTATCCAAAAAGTTTTGGTGATATTATTAGCGGGTGGCAACTACTCCATTATCCTCTCTATTTAAAAACGCTACAGTCATCCATGGCTATGGGATTGACCTTGGTTTCGGGATTTATTCTCATTACTCAAAATCTATCTGCTAGAAATGCTTCCGACAGCGTTAGGGAAAGTATCATCTCTTTTATTGCTTATTTATTGACACCAATTCTATTGATTTTAGCCAATGCTATTTCAATTACAATCCTGTCAAGTAGTCAGGAAAAAAGAGATATTCAGCAATTACAAATTTTAGGAGTTTCTAAGAGCCAGCTGTTGGTTATCCATGTTTGGGAGGGGATTAGACAGTCGATGCTTGTTGTACTGGTCTCATTACTTTTCAATGGACTGATGTTTTTGATTGTTGAAAAAATTGCAGAGACAATCAATGGTGAGATACGAAGTATTGTTGGAATGTGGCTCCCTACAGTTATTTTTATTCTTTTAATATTTTTCGTTATCCTGTTGACTAAGATGCTTAGTGGACGGCAGAGTGAGGAAAGAACACATAACTGATGTCTACGCCTGAACCATTCTCAGGCGTTTTTAGCTATCATGAAATGATTTTCTTTGAAAAAGCTTTCAAAAAAACAGGAAAAATATTGGCAAACGGTTTCAAAAATGATAAAATGATGAAAACTAATTGGGGAAAGGATACATTTAGCGTGGGACCTGTCAAAAAATCAATTACGATGAAAGATGTTGCTAAGTTAGCTGGGGTTAGCGTGGGAACAGTTTCGCGTGTGATTAATAATGAAAATGGAATTAAAGAGTTAACCTTAACAAAAGTTAAATCTGCTATTGAAGAGCTCAATTATATTCCAGATGCCTATGCGCGTGGCATGAAAAAAAATAAGACTGAGACAGTTGCCTTGATTATTCCAACAATTTGGCATCCATTTTTTGCTGAGTTTGCTTACTATGTGGAAAATGAGCTGAGCAACCAGAATTATAAAATGTTGCTCTGCAATATTTCCGGGTCCAAAAAGGAAATTGAATACATCACCATGCTCCAGCAAAATAAGGTGGATGGGATTATTGCGATTACTTATAGCCCAATCGAAGATTATTTAACGACCAATATTCCATTTGTGAGTATTGACCGTACTTATGACAATAAAAACATTGCCTGCGTGACTTCTGATAATAAGGCGGGTGGTCGTTTAGCTGCAAAAATATTACTTGAAAAAGGGTGTCAGCAGTTAGCTTTTATTGGTGGGCATAATCAGACGACCAATGAAACCAAAAATCGTCACAGATATTTTAAGCAGTTCCTTGAAGAGTTAGGAAAAAACTGTCATGTTTTAGACTATGATGAGGATATGGGAGATACCAAAGAACAAGTTAGAGATTTTTTGGAAGAGCATCCGGCTATTGATGGCATTTTCACGATTAATGACTTCTTGGCATTAGACGTTATCGAAATTTTAAGACAATTGGGTAAACGTGTCCCAGAAGATGTTCAAGTGATTGGGTATGACGGAATTCGTTTAGCGATGGAACGAAAAAATCCAGTGAGTACGATTAAGCAACCTTTGGAGGATATGGCTAAAGAAGCTGTTCAAATTTTGCTAAGTATTATAGATGGTGTGCCCCATAAGGTGCAGTCTGTGTTACCGATTTCTTTTATGGAAGGGCCTACGACAAAAAATTAATTTTTTATAAAATCTGTTGACAGAAATCGCTTACAATGATAAGATATTACTGTAATCAAATGATGCAATTTTTATTTAACAAAAAATGAAACGTTTCAAAGGTTTTTGGAGACAAAGACCTCCATCTATTTTTTGAAAAATGAAACGTTTCAAAAAAGGAGGACCTATGGCTGTTGCTAGTGCTAAAAATACTGGTTTATGGGAACGCATTAAGCGTCAACGTTTCTTGCTCTTGATGCTTTTACCAGGACTTTTACTAACCTTTATCTTTCGCTATATCCCTATGTATGGGGTCTTAATTGCCTTTAAAGATTTTAACCCATTAAAAGGTGTTATGGGGAGTGATTGGGTAGGTTTTACAGAGTTTACTAAATTTCTCTCTTCACCAAACTTTATGGTTCTTTTGGGAAATACCTTGAAATTAAGTGTTTATGGGCTTATTTTAGGATTTTTCCCGCCAATTATCCTTGCCATTATGCTTAACCTATTGATTAGTGATAAGGCTAAGAAACGTATTCAGCTTATCCTATACGCACCAAACTTTATCTCAGTTATTGTTATTGTCGGTATGATTTTCCTTTTCTTCTCAGCAGAGGGACCTGTAAATGGAATCCTCGCGCACTTTGGCCTTAAGACAAACTTTATGACAGAACCAGATTACTTCAGACCATTATATATCTTTAGTGGTATTTGGCAAGGTATGGGGTGGGCTTCAACACTTTACACAGCGACTTTGGTCAATGTAGATACGTCGCTGATTGAAGCAGCACAGCTTGATGGGGCCAATATTTTCCAACGTATCCGTCACATTGATTTACCAGCCTTGAAACCAATTATTGTTATCCAATTTATCTTGGCAGCTGGTAATATTATGAGTGTTGGATACGAAAAAGCTTTCTTGATGCAGACTAGCTTGAACTTAACCGCTTCTGAAATCATTTCAACTTATGTATACAAGGTCGGCCTTGTTTCAGGGGATTACTCATACTCAACAGCGGTTGGTTTGTTTAACTCAGTGATTAACATGATTCTACTCTTCTCTGTTAATAAAATCGTTGAACACCTAAATGATGGTGAAGGACTCTAGGAGGTTACTATGAATACAAAATTATATACCGACTTTGACAGAAAAATTTTATTCCTTAATAAAATTTTAATCGCAGGTTTGGTTTTGATTACAGTTGTACCGATGGCCTACATTCTAGTGGCTTCCTTCATGGATCCGCAGGTGTTAGCTGTCAAAGGTATTAGTTTTAATCCAGATGATTGGACCGTTCAAGGTTATCTAAAAGTTTTTGGTGATGATTCTATCTTACGAGGTTTTATCAACTCACTCATTTATTCAACAGGCTTTGCTATTTTGACAGTAGCCATTTCAGTTTTGACAGCCTATCCTCTTTCTCGTAAAGATTTAGTTGGGCGCAAATGGATCAATTACTTCCTAATCTTCACCATGTTCTTTGGTGGTGGCTTAGTTCCAACTTACTTGCTCATTAAAAATTTGGGTATGCTCAACACAGTCTGGGCTATTATCGTTCCAGGTGCAGTTAATGTTTGGAACATTATCCTTGCAAGAACTTACTTCCAAGGGATTCCTGAAGAATTGGTAGAGGCAGCTGTTATTGATGGTGCCAATGATTTCCAAATCTTTGTAAAAATCATGTTACCACTAGCAAAACCAATCATGTTTGTTCTTTTTCTCTATGCCTTTGTAGGACAATGGAATTCTTACTTTGATGCCATGATTTACATCAAGGATCCAGACCTTGCACCTCTTCAATTGGTTCTTCGCAACATCTTGATTCAAAATGAAGTCAGTGCCAATATGATTGGTGCGCAAGCAGCTATGAATGAATTGAAGAAAATTGCTGAAATGGTTAAATATGCAACTATCATCATTTCAAGTCTCCCATTGATTGTAATGTACCCATTCTTCCAAAAATACTTCGACAAAGGTATTATGGCTGGTTCACTCAAAGGGTAATCTCTTCTCAAATCGTTATTATTTAATATAGAAAAAACATAAAGGAGTTTTCTCATGAAAAACAAATGGATGACACGTTCAATGCTCGTTGTTGCGACAGCTGCAGCAGGTTTAGCTCTTACAGCTTGTGGTTCTAAAGATTCAGCAGCGAGTCCAGACTACAAATTGGAAAATGTCAAATTCCCACTCAAAGATGAAGTTACTCTTAAATTCATCACAGGTAGCTCAACATTGGCTCCAGAAGACCCTAACGATAAATTGATTTTCCAACGTATGGAAAAACAAACAGGCGTTCACATTGACTGGACAAACTATCAAGCAGACTTTGCGGAAAAACGTAATTTGGATATCTCATCTGGTGCTCTTCCAGACGCTATTCACAACGATGGTGCGTCTGATGTGGAATTGATGTCTTGGGCAAAACAAGGGGTTATTATTCCTGTTGAAGACTTAATTGACAAATACATGCCAAATCTTAAGAAAATCTTGGATGAAAATCCAGAGTATCGCTCACTAATCACAGCGCCAGATGGACACATCTATTCATTCCCTTGGATTGAAGAACTTGGTGAAGGCAAAGAGTCTATTCACAGTGTCAATGACATGGCTTGGATTAACACAGATTGGTTGAAAAAATTAAATCTTCAAATGCCACAAACAACAGATGAGTTGGTAAAAGTTCTTGAAGCCTTTAAAACACAAGACCCTAATGGTAATGGTAAGGCAGATGAAATTCCAATGTCATTTATCAACAATGGTGGTAACGAAGACTTCAAAATTCTCTTTGGGGCCTTTGGTGAGGGAGATAATGATGATCACCTTATTGTAAGCAATGATGGCAAGGCAGACTTTACAGCTGACAATGATAGCTATAAAGAAGGTGTTAAATTCATGCGTAGCCTTTATGAAAAAGGTCTTATTGACACCGAAGCTTTCGAACAAGATTGGAACAGCTACATTGCTAAAGGTGGAGAAAACCAATACGGTGTCTACTTCACATGGGATAAAAACAATGTAAGTACAAAAGGTAACTACGATGTTCTTCCGGTTTTGGCTGGACCAAGCGGTAAGAAAAACGTAACACGTACAAATAACATTGGTTTCTCTCGCGACCGTATGGTTATCACAAGTGCTAACAAAAACCTAGAATTGACTGCAAAATGGATTGACGCACAGTATGAGCCGGTTCAATCAGTTCAAAATAACTGGGGTACTTATGGTGATGACAAACAACAAAATATCTTTGAATTTGACAAAGCTTCAAAATCATTGAAACACTTGCCACTTGAAGGAACTGCACCAGCTGAACTTCGTCAAAAAACAGAAGTTGGTGGACCACTTGCAATTTTAGATAGCTACTATGGTAAAGTAACAACTAAACCAGACGATGCTGCATGGCGTTTAGACTTGATTAAAGAATACTATGTACCTTACATGAGTAATGACATGATTTATCCACGTGTCTTCATGGAAGAAGAAGATTTGGATAAAGTTGCACAAGTTGAAGCAGATATGATGGACTTTGTTGCCCGTAAACGCGCAGAATGGATTACAAATGGTGGCGTTGATGAAGAATGGGATAGCTACAAGGCTGAGCTTGAAAAATACGGTCTTTCAGATTGGTTGAAAATTAAACAAGACTACCTTGATAACTACCTCAAATCACAGGAGTAAGTTATGACAGAACGTTTAACTGTGGAAAGAGCCAATGCTTATATTAAAGCGCCTACTGAGGCTCTTGACACAACCTTTAAACCAGAAAAGCATTTTTCGGCACCGATTGGCTGGATTAATGACCCAAATGGTTTTGTGTATTTCCGTGGGGAGTATCATCTCTTCTACCAATTTTACCCTTATGATAGCGTGTGGGGACCAATGCACTGGGGCCATGCTAAATCAAAAGATTTGGTCAATTGGGAGCATTTACCAGTTGCTTTAGCACCAGACCAAGATTATGATAAGGATGGATGCTTCTCGGGCTCTGCCATTGTCAAAGACGATACCCTCTGGTTGATGTACACTGGCCATAATGTGGATCCAGATGGAAGCGTTCGTCAAATCCAAAACATGGCCTACTCAACAGACGGTGTGACCTTTACTAAGATTAAGGAAAATCCAGTAGCGACTGGTGAAATTCTACCAGAAGAGTTGGTGGCAGCAGATTTTCGTGATCCAAAACTTTTTGAAAAAGATGGTCGTTATTATGCGGTAGTTGCTGCTAAGCATAAAGATAATGTCGGAACCATTGTGCTATTGGGTTCAGATGATTTGGTGGACTGGAGCTTTGAATCTATCTTCCTTAAAGGTGAAGCTGACCAAGGCTTTATGTGGGAATGTCCAGATTACTTTAGTCTAGGTGGTCAAGATGTCCTTATCTTTTCTCCAATGAGCTATCCAAAGGCAGGTAATAACTTTGCCAACCTGAATTCATCTGTGGCCGTTCTTGGTACAGTTGATTGGGAAACCAAAACCTTCACCTTAGAATCTGTTCAAGAAATTGATCATGGACATGACTTCTACGCTCCACAAAGCCTCGAGGATGGTCAAGGACGTCGCATTATGATTGGTTGGGAGCACACATGGGGACGTACGGTTATTCCACATGAGTTGCGCCACAGCTGGGCAGGTAGCATGAGCCTTCCTCGTCAACTGACTCTTGTTGATGGACGAGTGAAGCAGACGGTTCTTTCAGAAAGCATAGCAGAGCTTCCAAAAGTAGCTTTGGGAGATGTGGTGGCAGGAGCTGGCTACATTGATCTCTCATTAGAAGCTAGCCGTCATTTCCGACTCGGCTCAGCAGAAGACTTTGTGACCTTTGGTTATGATGCTGATAAAGTAGAAGTTTACATCGACCGTAGCAAATTGGCTTATCAGTTAGTTGGTGAAGAAAAATGGGAGACTACTCGCCGAGCAGTAACAGTGAAAGCAAAACGATTGCAAGTTGTGATTGATAAGAACTCACTTGAAATATTTGTCAATGATGGACAAGAAAGTTTGACCAGCGTTGTGTACCTTACACAAGAAAAACGACTTGAAGAGTTGTAATAAGAAGAAACCCTAGGATTCAATGAAGAGTCCTAGGGTTTTTATACTTTAGAATAGAGATTTAGTTGTTCATGAGGGCAAGAGGTCTTAAAGATGAAACCGATAAGTTGAATAGCATAATTGTAGTTATATTAAAACACCTTCTCTTATCTTTTTATAGCTATTTAGATTCCATATTTAGTATTGTATTTTTATGAGTACCTATCCTAAGATTGTGTGGAGACCTAAAAGGTCTGGGAGATCTTTTGAGGAGGGAAATGTATTGCAACTGAGACAATTTATCTTATAAGAGAGCTTGCTATTAAAAAATAACTGACCATATTATAAAGGTTTGTCCTGAGGTTTCTTAGAGGGAGGGGATTAATTATTAAAAAACTCAAATTCGCATCAATCAAAAAGTACTAGCGCTGAGTCAACAGTTCTAGTACTTTATTAAAATTAAAAAATAAAGTGAATTTAAAAATCAATACTTATAGAGTTCTACTAAGTAACAACTTGGTGTTTCAGGTAAGGTAAAACGCATTTTTTCATCACCATTGAGTATCCGACCTTTTTGCCATTCTTTATTGATAAATTGTCCTTCGCTGAGCTCGATAATGTCAACTTGGACATTTTCACCAGATTTTGGTGAGAAAGTAATCGTTGACATCATACCAAAAACGATGAATTTATTTTCAGTTAATTCAATGATTCCTCCTGAAGCGATTGGCTTACTATCTTGACGAGGTGCGTAGGCAATAAGAGCGTTATAATCTTGAAGGCTAATTAATTTACCATAATCGTGTTCATGGCGTTTAATAAAACAATGACGCTTATCTGATGATTCTAAAAGAAATGGTTTTAAACTTTCTACTAATTCATAACTTTTTGATAAGAATTTAGCACTATCTTTAATATTAAAAGCAGAGGGATCAATATTCAGAGCTTGCATAACAGCCATTGGAGGCATGTCAACACTTTCTGGAGGCAATGTGATTTCTTCAATTCCAAATGGTGAATAACAAATTGCATTGTGTTGAGCGAAGGCATATAAACAATACGAAGCTGTAGTGGCATCTTTTCGAACTTCTGGTATGACTAGAGGATTATCGGCAGTCGCATATTCATCAATAACTTGGGCAACATAAGGCACATAGATATCTGGAGCTAGTGTAAATAGACTAGGAGCTATTGCTTTCCAAATAGGATGTGTTTCAACTACTGGGCCACCGCTTGGATAGGTACCAGGCGACCAAGGGTATTGACGTAGCCAAGCATTTGCATAAAATGGTAATGGATATTCAGCTTTACCAGCTTGTGCAATGGCTTCAACAGCTTTAGCGTAATGATAAGCCATAAAAAATTCTGGAGCATTTTCACCAAAAGCTTCTGTCCAAGTTCCAGTCAATGATAAGTGTGTTCCTAAATCAGTCGGAATAGATGCGTTAAATTGTTCGTTAGCAATTTTGCTATAATCACGGTCAGTACCTAGAAGACCAATTTCATTCTCAATTTGGATCATAAGGACAGTGGAGTCGTTCTCATCTACCTCTTTAATATGGGCCATCAAGTGTCTAAAAGCTAGTGCATCTCGTTCAACCGCAGCTTGGCACAGTGGTGAGATACTGTTTAATTTTTTACCGCTAACAGTTTCAGCGCGGAAATAAAGATTAGTATCCTTCTTCATCCAGGATGGAACATACATGCTTTCCGCGTTTTTCCATAAGCCAAACCATAGAAAAATGAGGTGCATACCATTTTCTCTTGCTTGGTTGATTAGACCATCGACTAAGCTGTAATCAAACTTCCCTAGCTCAGGTTCAAGACATTCCCAATATATCGGTACAATAATGGTATTCATGTTTAAGCCTTGTAGATTGGCCCAAACATCATTTTCCATGTAAGCTAAATTGCTAGCGCTAGAATTATGTATTTCTCCGGCATAGCAAAAGAAAGGCTCACCTTTTACAAATAACGTCTGGTGACCGTTGTGTAATTTTATTTCTGGAATCATTTTGTGAATCCCCTTTCATTATTCTTGTTTATTATTATAAAGTGGTTGACAAGTTTGGTAAATCGTAATATATTTTTATTTATAAAAAAATATTAAGGAGCTGCTATGATTTCAATCATCCCTCCACAGATCACTTCCAATACTCTACCTTTACAAGTCGTTCTTATTGGTATTAACCATAAACAGGAACGTGTCTATCGTCCAACAGGTATGAGTTTTTTTCAATGGTTTTCGTGCCGTAAAGGAGTCGGAGAATTTATTGTTGAAGGTAAAAAGCACATTATTCGGGAGGGAGAAGGATTTTTAATTTATCCTAATTGTCCGCATGAGTATGAATCTCTAACTGAACATTGGCACCTTGATTTTATAGGATTTCAAGGAAGCTTAAGTCATATATTGTTGGAACAATTAGGGATGACGACATCTGGCGCCTATCATTTTTATGCCCAAACTCCTTTTGAAGAAAGTCTCCATAATATGGTCAATTTTTATGAAACAGAACAAGATTATTCGATTGGCTTATCAACACGATGTTACGAATTACTGCTAAAATTACCACAGTCAACAGAACCTTTAGTAGAACAAAGTGATTCTAATTTTTCCCATGCAATTCATGCAGTTATTCGATATATTGAGCAACATTTTCAAGATGATATAAATCTTGATGATATTGCAAAAGCTTGCAATTATACCAAAACTTATCTCTGTACTCTTTTTAAGAATGAGATGAAGCAAACCATAAATGAATTTTTAATCAGTTACCGTATTAGTAAAGCACGAATTAATTTGTTACAAAATCCAACAAAAAAAGTCTATCAAGTCGCTAAAGAATGCGGGTACTTAGATACTAGTTATTTTTGTAAAGTTTTTAAGAATTATGAGGGGAAAACGCCAGAAGAGTATCGGAAAAATAAGGTTTTGCAAGAGATGTTTTAAAGAAATAGACCATCTAAGTGACGATTAGGGAAACTGATTTTGTCGCTTAGATGGTTTTTGTTTTAAAATGAACAATTTTTAATGGTACTTTTTTAACATTTCTTTTTATTTTTATCTGATTTATTCAAAAAAATATTGATTTAAAAGCAAATAAGTGATAAGAAACTTTAATTTGATAAGTCTATAATACTAAGTGTAAAGAAAATCAAAAGAAAAAACGGAGGTCATGAAAATGACAAAACTTAGATTTGGTATTATCGGTTGTGGTGGTATCGCAAACAGCAAACATTTCCCAGCTCTTGCAAAATTATCGGATGAACTTGAAATGGTTGCTTTCTGTGACATTATTGAAGAACGTGCGGTTAAAGCTGCAGCTGAATACGGTGTTGAAGGTGCACTTGTCACAACAGACTATCGCGATATTGCTAATAATCCTGATATTGATGTTATTCATGTTTTGACACCGAATGTCTCTCACTCAGAAATTACAGTTGCTTCACTTGAAGGTGGTAAACACGTTATGTGTGAAAAACCAATGGCCATTAACTATGAAGAAGCTAAAGCAATGCTTGATGCAGCGAAACGTACAGGTAAAAAATTAACCATTGGATACCAAAACCGTTTCCGTGCAGACTCACTTGTGACGAAAGAAGCATGCGAAAATGGTGAGCTTGGCGATATTTACTTTGCTAAAGCACATGCGGTTCGTCGTAAAGGCGTACCGACTTGGGGAGTATTCCCAGACAAATCAAAACAAGGTGGCGGACCACTTATTGATATCGGTACACACGCCCTTGACTTGACACTTTGGTATATGGATAACTATGAACCTGAAATGGTACTTGGTTCAACTTACCAAAAACTCAAAGATAACCCAATGGGTAATATGTTTGGTAACTGGGATCCGGAAACATTTGAAACGGAAGATTCAGCTTTTGGTCTAATTAAAATGAAAAATGGTGCAACAATCTTCCTTGAAGCAGCATGGGCACTCAACATGATTAATCCGAAAGAAGCACAAGTAACCCTTTGTGGTACAGAAGGTGGTGCCGAAATGTTCGGTAAAGCATTCATGGACCAAGGTTATGTAGTCTTCAACCGTGCAGCACACGGTCAATTGGAAGAAATTCAACCTTCAGAAGCTGGTGGTGTGTTTGGATTTGCAGGCGAAAGTAAAGAACAACGTGACGTTGAAGCTCGTCAATGGGTAGATGCTATCCTTAACGACACAGAACCACTTGTTAAACCAGAACAAGCAATTGTGGTTACTCGCATCCTTGAAGCAATCTACAAATCAGCTGAGACAGGAAAAGCAGTAGTATTTGAGGATTAAAACAGTCCAGTGGACTGTTTTAACCGAGGCTAGAAAACAAGAGAGCCTCGTGAGTCCAGTGGACTGTTTTAACCGAGGCATAGAAATAGGGAGAGTCTCGTAAGTCCAGTGGACTGTTTTAGGTCGAAGCTAGGAAATGAAAGAGCTTCGAAAGTGCGGAAACTGTTTAGATTGAAGCTAGACTAATCTAGCAAAAAACATCAAATTGGCATGAGGTAGAAGGAACATGACAGAAAAGAAATTACATTTTGGGATTATCGGATTTGGCTTTATGGGACAAACCCATGCCAATATGATTACTAATGACTTGGATTATGCAGAAGTAGTTGCGGTTTGTGACATCAATAAATTGCAGTTGGAAAACGCTGATGCTTCGTACAAAACGTATTTGACAGCAGATGAGTTGTTGACAGAAGAAACTATTGATACCGTTATTATTGCGGTGCCAAATCACCTTCACTTGGAAATGGTTAAAAAGGTTGCGGCAGCAGGTAAAGATATCATTTGTGAAAAACCAGCCGCAATGAATGCAGAAGAATTTGCTGAGATGCAACGCGTTGTTGCTGAAGCTGGTGTGCGTTTTACCATCCATCATCAACGTCGTTGGGATAAAGACTTTAACATTGCTAAAGAAGTTTATCAAAGTGGTACATTAGGCAAAACGTATACTATCCAAAATAGTCTTTATGGATTTAATGGCAATATGCATGACTGGCACATCTATCCTGAATTTGGTGGTGGGATGCTCTATGATTGGGGTGTTCATCTTCTTGACCAAATGCTTTACATGGTGGATAGTGAGATTGAAACGGTTTATGCAACGGTCAAAAATGTCATCAATAAAGATGTAGATGATTACTTTAATATTCAATTGCAATTTAAAAATGGTGTGACAGGACAAGTTGAACTGGGTACTTATTTCCTTAGCCAAGAGGATGGATGGTTTGAACGCCACTGGTTCCTAGGAGGGGATGAGGGTTCTGCTAAAATTGATGGCTTCCACCCACAAGGAGAAATCACGCGTACAACAGACCTCCTTCGCAATGTTCCGGGTCAAATTACGATGACAGCAGCAGGTCCAACACGTTCATTTGGTCCAGCACCGGAAGGTCGAATTGTAACAGAACCGCTCCCAGAGGTGAATACGCAGCACCGTGATTACTTCGATGCTTATTACGATTATGTCACTGGCAAAGGCGAACTAGTTGTTAAACCAGAACAAATCTTACGCTTGATGAAACTCATGGACGCGATTCGTGTATCTGCTAAGGAGCACCGTAGCATTTCATTTGAATAAGAAAAAGGTAAACTTGAGCTCGCGCCTGAGCGGGCTCTTTTGATTAAGAAAGAGGAAAAGATATGAAACTAGGACTTGTATCAGCGATTCTTGGTGATTCAGATTTTTACGAATTAATTGATATCGTTGCTGAAAATGGTTTGAACTGTGTAGAAGTGGCATGCTGGCCACAGGGAAAAGCTGCGCGCCGCTACGCTGGAGTATCCCACATTGATGTTGCTAATTTGACCGCAGAAAAGGCGGAAGAGCTCAAAGTCTATGCAGCTGGTAAGGGAGTGGAAATTTCATCGCTTGCTTACTATCCAAATCCGCTTGATGAAGATTTGGAAAAACGTCAAGAAGTGATTGATCACTTGTACAAAGTCATTGATGCGTCAGCTTTGATGGGTGTTAATATGGTAACGACTTTCATCGGACGTATGCCAAGTCAAACGGTTTCAGTTAATATTGAGGAAGCCAAAAAAGTTTGGACACCAATTCTGACTCATGCTAAAGAAAAAGGTGTTAAAGTGGCGATTGAAAACTGTCCAATGCTCTTTACAGAAGACGAATGGCCGGGAGGACAAAACCTCTTTACAACACCAGCCATTTGGCGTCAGGTCTTTGAAGCACTGCCATTTGACAATCTAGGTATTAACTATGACCCCTCACATTTCGTATGGCAACAAATCGATTACATCGCACCGCTTTATGAGTTCAAGGATAAGATTTTCCATGTTCACTATAAAGACATCAAGGTTTATCCTGATAAATTGAAAGATGTTGGTGTGATGGCGACTCCGCTTCAGTACATGAGTCCAAAACTTCCGGGTCTTGGTGACGTTGATTGGGGTAAATATGTATCAGCTTTAACGGACATTGGCTTTGATGGTTACACCGTGATTGAAGTTGAAGACAAAGCTTTTGAAAAAACATTTACGGATGTGAAAAACTCAATTACACTTAGCGCACGTTATCTCAGAAATTTTGTGATTTAGAAAGAGGGAAAAATGGCTATTAAAACAGCAGTAAGCTTGTATAGTTTACAAGATGAATTTATGAATGGTCGCATGTCACTTGAAGACATTATGGCCTTCCTTGACGAGCAAGGCGTAGAAGGATTTGAAATACTTCCCGACCAAATGCTTCATGGTACTCCAAATCCAAGTGAAGAAACCCTTGCTGAGTGGGATCGTATTATGGCTAAAACAAAGGCAAAACCAGTCTGTGCAGATGTTTTCCTTAATACCAATCTTTATAAGAACAGGACATTGACACAAAAAGAATGTGTTGATCTCTTGATTGAAGAAATCAAATTAGCTAATCGTCTTGGTTTCAAATTGATTCGTCTAGTATCAATGGTTCCAGCATTTGTTATTAAACCTCTTCTTCCTTACTGTGAGAAGTATGATGTGGCTATCGCTCTTGAAATTCATGCCGGCATGAGCTTTACAGAACCAGAAACAGCAGAATTTATCGAAGAGATGAAACGTGTTAATTCTCCTTATGTAGGTTTAGTTGTCGATACCGGTATCTTCTGTGACCGTATTCCGCGCGTTTTCAATGAATTTAACAAACAAGTTCTTGGTGTTAACCCAGATATTATCGATTACTTCAACGCTTTCTTTGACAAAGGCCTTGATGGGACACATGCTTTTGATGAGAATCATCAATTCCAACCAGAATTGGCAGCGATGGTGCAACCAAAAGATATGCCGTATGTGATGTTAGCAGATGGTTATGAAAATACACCACTTGAGGTGATGGATGACCTCATTCCGTTCATCAAGCATTTCCACTTCAAGCTTTGGGAAATGACTGAAGAAGGTATTGAATACTCAATTGATTACAGACGTATCCTCCAATATTTGCATGACAAAGGTTATGATGGCTACGTTGCGACTGAGTACGAAGGCAACCGTTGGATTCTTCCAGGAAACCCAATGGTTGAAAAAGAACAAGTAGCAGCGCACCAAAAACTCTTGCGCGAAGCTATTGCAGAAATTGAAGGCTAGGAGGGAAAGACATGTTTGATAATAACGTCTTTAAAAAAGATTCTTGTAAAAATCGTGTAGTGGATGGTCAAACAGTTGGTTTTGAACTCGAAACCTTCATCACTTACTACCGTGCTATTCCATTATCAATGGTGGATGATATCCAAGTCAAGGTAAATGGTGAACAAGTGGCTCGTGAAGCCATTACATGCAGCCCAAATGGACAAGACTGGTTTACCTTGGATGAAATGGAGACCGTGACTACCTATAAATGGGAATACAATGTCCCACTAAAAATTCGTGTAGCCCAAGAAGGCGGTCTTCCAAAAGGTGAAAATGATGTCGAACTCACCGTCATCACACGCACAGCCTACATTCCAATCCCAATTAAAGGTGTGAATTCACGTAAGGTGGTGGTTTAAAGATAAAAAACGGAGCATCAAATTGATGTTTCCGTTTTTTAATTAAAAAGTATATTAATCAAATAACTTTAATTTAGGAGTTCCTTAAATTTTGAGCAACCAATTGATTGAAAAAGAGATATGTAAATAACTCATGTGTTACAAAATTTTCATTTGTAGGACTAATAGAAGGTAGAACAATAATATCGTTAAAGTAATGCCTTAGTGGGTGTTTAGGGTTGGTTGTAATTAGAATGAGAAATGGTCTCTGATTAGGATCATCACTTAAATTGGAAATATAATTTTTATAGACATCTCCAGATAAAGAAGAATAGATAATAACAACATCATCGCTTGTATGATGGTCTGGTAAATTATCAAGATTTGGCGTAGCCGCTAAAATATTAGCAACAAAATTTAAAATCATGCCAAGTCCATCAGAAGCCAAGCGAGTAACACTGTAACCGAGGATATAAGTGATACGGGCTTTACTCAATGTCGAAATGAATGTTTGCAACATTTCATCACTAACTTGATTTTCGGTGTAGATGAGTAAGTCACTGATGGAGTGTGCGAGACTGGTTCGATTATCTTTTTTAGTTGTTAAGGCATTTTGCTTTAAGAAAAATTGAAATTCATTATAGCCACTAAATCCCATTTTTTGTGAAAAGCGAGTTAAAGCAGATTTTGAAATATTAAAATGAGATGAAATATCTGAAATGGATGCATTTGAAAAGGTATCGTGATTTTTTAGAATATTATCGTAAATCTTAGAATCAGTTTTAGTGAAGGATAATTTTTTGCTTTCCATAAAATCAATGATGTTCATAGTATCTCCCCCTTCGTAAAAATTATAGACTAAAATGAAATATATTTCAATTTATTTTTGAAATAAAATAAAAATATTTTAAAATTTATTTCATTTTATATTAAACAATATTGACACAAGTTTTAAAAAGAGGTAGAATAAAGATATAGAAAGCGCTATCTAATTTTATGATCAAATTTAAAGTGAACAAGGAGGAAATGATGAGTTTTCCAAAACATTTTTTATGGGGAGGAGCAACAGCTGCTAATCAATACGAAGGAGGCTATCTTTCTGGAGGTAAGGGATTAGCGATTACAGATACTATTACTGGAGGAGACGGTATTAACAATATTCCTCGTTACATGACCATTCAGCTTGCTGATGGAACTAAAACCAAACTAGAGCGAGGTTTTAATACAGAGATGCCAGCAGGAGCGATCGCCTATGTTGACCCGGATTATTACTATCCATCACATGTTGCTACGGATTTTTATCATCACTGGAAAGAAGATGTTGCTTTACTTGCTGAGATGGGATTTAAAGCTTTTCGTTTGTCAATTAACTGGACTCGGATATTTCCAAATGGAGATGATAAGATTCCAAATGAAGAGGGGCTTATTTTTTATGAAAATATTTTCAAGGAATGTTTGACGTATGGAATAGAGCCAGTGGTTACTCTAAATCATTTTGACTGTCCCTTACATTTGGCAACTAAATATGGTGGTTGGGAAAATCGTCAAGTTGTTGATTTCTTTACACATTATGCTGAGACTGTTTTTAAACGTTATAAAGGTAAAGTAAAATATTGGATGACATTTAATGAAATCAATTTCTTACGTGATTATTCAATGATTGGTATTACAGAAGAAAAGTCAAATCCACAGAGATTGGCTCAGGCGATATACCATGTGTTACTTGCTAGTGCAAAAACGGTTAAGATTGGACATGATATTGATTCTCAAAATCAGATAGGTATGATGGTTGCCTATATGCTGACCTATCCACAAACTTGTAATCCAGATGATATTTGGGCGGATATGGATGTTTCTAAAGATTTGAGGGATTTCTATCTTGATGTTCAATGTCGTGGTTATTATCCTTCTTATAAGCTTAAAGAGTTAGAACGTCAAGGAATTACGTTACTAAAAGAATCGGATGATGATCAGCTGTTATTAGATGGAATAGTAGATTATATCGGTTTCTCATACTACAATTCTTTGGTAACGAGTAGTGCTCCGGAAGGTGACTCTACTGGTGGTAACCAGATGGGGGGGCTAAAAAATCCTTATCTAGAAGAAACGGAATGGGGGTGGCCGATTGATCCGATAGGACTTCGAATTGCACTAAACAGACTTTGGAATACTTACCAAAAACCGTTGATGATTGTTGAAAATGGTTTAGGTGCCAAGGATGATATTGCTGAAGATGGCCATATTTATGACGATTACCGTATTGATTATTTGCAAAAACATATTATCGAAATGGAAAAAGCTATTTCACTTGATGGTGTTGATTTAATCGGTTATATGCCATGGGGATGCATTGATTTAGTAAGTGCAGGAACAGGTGAGATGCGAAAACGATACGGCTTTGTTTATGTTGATATGGACGATAGCGGTAACGGTAGTTTGAATCGTGTACCTAAAAAATCATTTTACTGGTATAAAAAAGTTATCGAAACAAATGGAGAAATATTGAAAGGGATTTAAAAATGAGTACGATGGATAAGATGCAAGTTGGGCTTGAGAAAATGATGGGACCAATTGCACAAAAGTTAAGCGAGAGTAAAATTATCTCTGCATTTACAGCAGGAATGATGAGGACTATGCCAATTAGTCTAGGTGTAGCTGGGTTTGCGATTTTAGCTAGTCTGCCGATTGAACCATGGCAAAAATTTCTAACTGTCACAGGAATAGGACAGAATATGTTAGATATTGTTGCGGCAACCTCTAGCTTGATGGCGGTATTTGTTGCGCCAGCAATTGCTTATTTTTATGCTAAAAACGAGGGTGAAAATGGACTAATTGCAGCATTTTTAGCACTGGCATCATTTCTAGCTTTGAACCCAATTCATATTAAGGTTGGTGAGGAAACTGTTTCGGGATTGTATCAAGAAAACTTAGGCAGCAAAGGGATTTTTATCGCAATGATTACAGCATTGATTGTTGCAGCTGCATACAGTAAATTAATCAAGAAAAATTTACGGTTAAAATTACCAGCTAGTGTTCCACCAAATGTATCAGAATCGCTTAGTCCAACATTTGTGTCAATGATTATTTTCCTTGGTGTATTTATTGTTCGTTGGTTGGCTAGTTTAACATCTGCTGGCGATATCTTTACCTTGTTTAATTCAACCATCGCTGTTCCGATTATGGGCGTTGGAGCAACTCCACTAGCTTCAATTTTAGTTCTTGCCTTTGCAACGCTTTGCTGGTTTTTTGGAATCCATCCAGCTCCTATTATGAATGTTTACTATCCAATTATTATTGTTGCCAATACAGCAAATCTTGAAGCTTATATGGCAGGAACTCCGTCTTCTCAACTGCCTTATTTAGCGGTGGTTCTTGTAAGTAGTTTCTGTTATATTGGTGGGCAAGGCAATACCCTTTCCCTATCTATGTTGTTATTTAGAGCTAAGTCAGAACGCTACAAAGCACTCGGAAAAGTTGCCTTTATTCCTAACATTTTTAATATTAATGAGCCAATGATCTTTGGTATGCCAGTCATGCTTAATCCATTCTTCTTTATTCCGATGATGTCAACGGTCATTATTGGAGGACTATATGGGTGGTTTGTGGTTAATTTCTTGAGTGTCGGCGCAGCCTTTAACCCAACAGTAGCCCTTCCTTGGGTTATGCCCTCCTTTATCGGTCCTTTCTTGACAGGGGGCTGGCGCTTGGGTATCGCAACGATCATTGCATTGCTGATTCAAATGGTTATTTGGTATCCATTTTTCGTCATGGCTGATAAACAAGCCTTGAAAGAAGAACAAGCTGCAAATCAATAATGATAAAATAAAGAGTAATTTAGAAGGAGTCTAACATGAGAAAAGTAATTTTGGTCTGCTCAGCAGGTATGTCAACAAGTTTATTAATGACTAAAATGCGAGACTATGCAACAAGTGTTGGATATGAAATGGAAGTTAGTGCTCATCCAATTTCTGAAGTTACTGAGGTTGGAGAGTCAGCAGATATTATTTTACTTGGTCCACAAATTCGCTTCAATTTATCTAAAGTTCAAGCCATGTTCCCTGGAAAACCTGTTGACAGTATCCCTCCAACTGATTATGGCATGATGGATGGGGAAAATATTGTGAAGTTAGTTCAAAAAATGTTAGATGATAAATGGTGAGGTATGGGAAATGGAAGGAATTGAGCTAAGTGCATTTCAAATCATTGCTAATGTAGGTTCTGCACGATCGGCATATATTGAAGCCATTCAAGAAGCTAAAACTGGAAATTTTGATAAGGCTATTAATCTTATCTCAGAGGGTGACAAGGCTTTTGTAGAAGGTCATCACTCGCATAGTGAATTAATCCAGAAGGAAGCTAGCAGTGAAGGAGTTGAAATGAAGCTGATTCTGATGCATGCTGAGGATCAGCTGATGAGTGCAGAAGCATTTAAAATTATTGCACAGGAATTTATTGATGTGTACAAACAACTTGCTTTTTTAAAACAGTAGAAGGAGGAGGCTGGGGAACCGAGCCTTCTTCTTTATATAGATAAATAGATTCAAAGGGAGAACTAATGAAATTATCAGCTGTACAAGAACAAAAAATTCAAGCACTGCTTGATAAAATGACCTTAGAAGAAAAAATCGGTCAATTGAACCAAGCTTCTGTTTCTATTGTCGGTGGCTTCGATGTCCCATTTGGTGAATTGATTGAAATGATGACAGATGGGCGTCTGTCCCAAGATGAGTTTCATAAAATTATGGCAACCAGTGAAAAGGATTACCATGAAGAAGAGATTAAGCAGGGGCTTGTAGGCTCCATGATGGTCCAAGACCCAGAAACGTCCAACCGTCTTCAAAAGATTGCCGTTGAAGAAAGTCGTCTTGGCATCCCTTTGATTATTGGGCTGGATGTCATTCATGGCTATAAAACCGTCGTTCCGATTGCGCTAGCGGAAGCAGGAAGTTTTGACCGTGACTTAATGAAACGGACGGCTCAGATGGCTGCCAAAGAATCACGAGCTGATGGCATTCATTGGCATTTTGCTCCGATGCTTGATATTAGTCGAGATGCTCGTTGGGGACGTGTGTCAGAAGGTGGCGGAGAAGATCCGTATCTCTTATCACAATTTGCCAAGGCAAAGATCGAAGGTCTGCAAAACGATCAATCGTCTCACCTGAACTATGTTGCGGCTTGCTTGAAGCATTATGTTGGTTATGGCGCTTGTGAAGGTGGCCGTGACTACA
>NZ_CACVCC010000030.1 GCF_902729355.1 Streptococcus sp. S784/96/1
TCTTGGTAGTAAGCCTCTATCATTACAAGCTCGTTTGTGGTAAGATGAGTGTAGGTCATTTATGTTAGTTCCTCTCAGAAAAATGTGGTGTTTATCTGAGACTAACATAAATGGCTTTTTTCTGTCTCGCTTAATTTGACAAATTGGGAATCTAAAATATACTAAAAATCCCTCCTCAAAAAAGGAGAGATTAGCCTTAATTATAGACGTGCGTTAAGTTCTGCTGAAAGCTCTTCAAAACCTGGTTTTCCAAGGAGGGCAAACATGTTTTTCTTGTAAGCTTCAACACCAGGTTGGTCAAATGGGTTAACACCGTTGAGGTAACCTGATAAAGCAATGGCAAGCTCGAAGAAGTAGATGATATAGCCCAAGGTGAATTCGTCTTGCGCTGGCAAAGTCACAAACATGTTTGGTACATCACCATCTGTGTGTGCAAGAAGAACACCGTCTGTTGCTTTCTTGTTAACAAAGTCAACATCTTTACCTTGGAGGTAGCCAAGGCCATCAAGGTCTTCAGCAAGTTCTGGAATAATCACGTTTTTGCGTGGTTTGTCAACACGGATAGCTGTTTCAAAGATGATACGAGCACCTTCTTGGATGTATTGACCAAGTGAGTGAAGGTCAGCTGAGAAGTTCGCTGATGATGGGTAAATTCCTTTTTGGTCTTTTCCTTCTGATTCACCTGCCAATTGTTTCCACCATTCTGCGAAGTATTGAAGAGATGGCTCATAGTTGACCAAGATCTCAGTTGAGTAACCTTTACGGTAAAGTACGTTACGAACTGCTGCGTATTGGTAAGCTTCGTTTTCAGAGATTTTATCTGATGAATAAGCTGTGCGTGCTGCTGCAGCACCTTCCATAAGGGCTGTTATATCAGCACCTGATGCAGCGATTGGAAGAAGTCCTACTGCTGTCAAGACTGAGAAACGGCCACCGATGTCATCTGGAACCACAAATGTTTCCCAACCATTAGCGTCAGCTTCAACTTTAACAGCACCTTTAGCTTTATCAGTTGTCGCATAGATACGTTTGTTTGCTTCTTCTTGACCGTATTTTTTTACCAAAAGCTCTTTGAAGACGCGGAAAGCAATCGCAGGCTCAGTTGTTGTACCTGATTTTGAAATCACGTTAACTGAGAACTCTTTATCTTGAACATACTCAACCAAGTCAGCAAGGTAAGTTGATGAGATTGAGTTTCCAGCATAAAGGATTTGTGGAGCTTTGCGCTCCTCAGCTGTTTGAAGGTTTACAAAGTGATTGCTTAAGAAATCAATGGCTGCGCGCGCACCGAGGTAAGATCCTCCGATACCGATAACAACCAAGACTTCTGAATCTGACTTGATTTTTTCAGCAGCTGCTTGAATACGAGCAAACTCTTCACGGTCGTAGTTTTCAGGAAGATCAATCCAACCAAGGAAGTCTGAACCAGGACCAGTACCTTCACGCAATAATTTGTCTGCTGCTGAGACTTGTCCTTGCAAATAGTCAATCTCATGTTGACCAGCAAATTTTTCTAAAACTTTTGAGTAATCAAATGTAATATGTGTCATTAGCTTCTCCTCTTAAATATCTAAAATCTTGTACTATGATATCGTTTTATGACGCATTTTTCAATCATTTTCTTATATATCGATAACTTTCATATTTATTTTCACATTTTCAGAAATATTTCAGAAAATCATATTGATGATTTAATCACTTCTACACGCGTTATTTTCCCATCTTTAATGCTATCAATCCGCAAAGCGACCTCTGTAAAGTAAACTGACGCACCTACGGCTACTGTTTTTTCTTCTGCTTCTAAGTGGCGTACCATAAAGTCACGAAGTAATTCTCCTTTTTCATTGGGTTTAAGATTCACTTTGGCAATCACATTTACCAAACGAACTTTTTGACTCCCACGTACAATAATGCTACTAGCATCATCAAAACTGGTAAAAAGATACTTGCGTGTGGCAAACAGCGCAGCTATTGCCAAAACACTTAGAAGCGTATCTAGTGCCGAACCATGCGAAATCACAAGTTGCCGCGCTACTGCAAAGAGCAAGACCTCAACAATGGTCCCTGACGTATGTTTACTAAGCATCTTAATCAGCTCAACACCAATGGCAATGGACATGGCTTGATTAAGAAAATTTTGCAGATAGTCTCCAATGCTTGCACTACTATTAAAAATAGACATTAGATCAACGAAAAGACGTCCCGTTAAAGCCAAAAGAACCAATACAAGAATCAGAGAAATCAAAATTTCAACGTAGAAAGATAATTCATAAAGAGTAGTTTGTAAAAATTTTCGCATTGTTTTTCCCTTTAGTACTTGATATTCTCATTTTACCCTATTATAACCAAATTAGCGAGTGAGATGGTAATCAAAATCAAGACTTATAACATGAATAAAATAGATATGGCCTTATTCATTTTTACAAACATGCATTAGCAATTTTAAAAGCTTATTATGTTTATTCAAAATTACTGTCTGATTTTTCTAAGTTCCTCCATTTGACAATGATAAACGTGACATTTATTATTCTAACTAAGTATAAAAACAAATATTTCCATCTAATAATTCACAGCTTATCCGATTAGTTTATTATTAGACTAGTTCGAATACAGAAAATTATTTTTCTTAGCCTCCCTCAGTAACGAGAGATTCTAAAAGGTCGAGGTATCTTTTTAGGTTGGAAATAAGCTGACAAAATCAGTTTTAGCAATCTTTCTTGTGCCCTACCGCTGACAGAGATCAACACTATGATGAAAGACACAACCATCGTATTTACTGCGCTTAACATTTAAAATAATAACTATTACCATCACGAGTGCTTGCGATTATTTTTTACCATATAACTGTTAAACAACTTTTGATTTTAAATTTAGCCATAAAATCAAGTTATTACTGATGCATACTGAAAAAGAAAATAATTTCCGAACAAAAACTATTAATTATCTCATTTTGACAAAAAGATTAAATGTAAACTTTTTTGAAAAAACTGAAAATATATGCGTATTTCCCTTCTTCTATAACTTCAATTTTTACCAGTTTATGTTTGAAATATGGTATCTTATATTGTATAATTGAAGCATAAAAAGAAACTATATACTGGAGATTTATCAATGAAAAAATTACAACCCAACCGAAAAAAACACGAACGCTTATCATTATTAGGTGTCGGAACTATAGCAACAGTATTGACATTGGGAGCATTTGTACTAACCGGAGAACAAGCCAAAGCCAATACGATAACTTCTGAAAGCTCTGCTATACCTACACCAAGCGAAGCTACTCCTGATACTAATTCTCAAGCAGAGACGGCAACACCTGCTGAAACTGGTAATTTACAAGATGAAACCTACCGCTCAGAATTGACAGAGGCAACAAAAGAATTAGTTACAGCGGAAGTGCAACTTGATTATCTTAATAATACATACGAACCTGCTTTAGAAGAGGTCAAAAACTCTCTTAGCGAGTTAACTTCAAAATCAGAAACGGATTATAAAGTTGCAACCGAAACCCCTAATGCTACTGACAGTGATAAAAAGATTGCTGAATTAATGGTATCATATGCCTATGGTGCCAATGCTGGATTCCAACAACTCTGGGATTACTACCATTTTACTAAAGATTCTCGCAAAACAGAACTGCAAGCAATTATTGATAAATACGAAGAGGAAACTGATCCAAAGGCCTTACTTTCTCCAGAAGAAGAGCTATTTATCTTAGAAGTTGGTAAACAAACAATCTTAGATATGCAAGCTGATAATGTAGCCACCAAAGCCAAGCGTGATACATTAACACAAGAAGCTTTTGAAAAATACTCCGAAGGACTTAAAAATCCTAATATTGCCTTCGAGGACTTAAAGACATTAGCATTTATTGCTGGACAATATATGGGAAATAACTTTGTTCCTGCTATTGAGTATGATTTTACAGAACTTGATGCTCGTATCACAGATTTAAAAGCTCAATTAAATCCTGCGACTCAACCCCCAGCTCCAACAGCTCCAACAACGCCAACAACACCAACAACGCCAACAACGCCAACAGATCCAGTAACTCCAACGAATCTAGAAAAAGTTTCATCAACAAGTCATACTAAAGCGACACTTACAAGTCATACTGTACAAAACACCAAGTCTTCTCCGACTCTTCCAACAACAGGTGATCAAAGTGCTACTCCCCAACTGATTGTCGGCATTGTTAGCATGGGATTATCAGGTATATTACTCAACAGACGTCGTCGTAACATCAATTAATCTAATTACAAAATAACTTCAAGAACACACCGTAATTTATTTTCTGCCTTGGTATTATTCAAGACGAGAAAATTACGGTGTGATTTTCATTAAGTAAAATCTTATTTAAGAGAAATTGTCCTAGTGTTACAATTCCTTTCAATATCTGGTTGCTTCATAATGTCCTCTTACCAGTATTGTCTACAATCATTTTGAGCAATGAAGCGCCATAACCAGTATTTTATTTGGCCATGAAGCAGGGAGGAATGAAGGAAATTTTAAGCACCCATACTACATTAGAACAAATGCTAGTAAAAATGATAGTAAATAACAGTATAAATACCTTTTTCCTCGTCGTGCCTCCCTAAAAATAAAGCTCAAATAAATTATGAACGTCATGTAGTTCAAAATATCTACAAATCAAAAATCTAACCTGCGTAGCAAGCAGATTAGATCTTCATTTATTATTTTACCGTTGTTAACAAGTAGTCTCCCGCATTCAAGTTATATTCTTGAGTAGTCAGGATGTCATCAAAATCGCCTGTATTGGTTACAATGATTGGTGTGATAACAGGTAAACCTGCCGCACGAATCGTATCAAGGTCAAATTGAAGCAATTGTTGGCCTGCTTCTACTTTATCACCAACAGCAACAAATGACTTGAAGCCTTTACCTGCTAGAGAAACAGTATCCATACCAATGTGGATAAGGATTTCAGCACCATTTTCAGTGCGAAGACCGATGGCGTGACCTGTTGGGAAAAGAAGAGTTACTTCTGCCTTAGCAGGTGCTACTACTGTACCATCTGTCGGATCAATCGCAATCCCTTTCCCCATTGCTCCTGAAGCAAATACTTGATCAGGAACATCAGTAAGCGCAACACGTCTACCGATAAGTGGGCTAGCAATGATTTCTTGTTGAACTTCTTTAAGCTCTGCTACTGGTTCAACGGTCTCAGTTTTTGCAGGCGCAACTTCTGGCCCACCATAAAGGTAAGGAACTGGAGCAACCATTTGGATAGCAAATGAAATAAGAATTGCTGCTACTGAGAAGCCAATGAGAATAAACATTGGTGTCATTCCCTCGGTTGGGCTAACATAACCAGGGTACATAAAGATTCCTAATGCGCCCATTGCGTAGTTCTTAAGATCAAAGAATGATAATCCTGCACCAATCAAACCTGATACCGCACATGAAATGTAGAATGGGGTTTTCATTGGAAGAGTGATACCATAAATTGCTGGTTCTGTCACACCAAAGATTGATGAAATAAGTGCTGGAACAGTAAGAGTTTTAACCTTTTCTTCTTTAGATTTCAATAAGATTGCTGCCAAAACGCCTGTCTGAGTAAAGTTAGGAAGGGCAGCTGCAATAAGAATATTTGACCATCCGTTTTGTGAAAATTGTAAGATTGCAAGTGGCACCAAAGCCCAGTGGAGCCCGAACATTACCAATACTTGCCACAATGTACCAAGCAAGATTCCATAGACAATAGGGCTGAAGTTCATAACAGAAGTAAATGCTACTGAAAGTAAATCAGAAGCTATATTAGCAACCGGCCCAACAACTAAGAAAGTCAATGGAACTGTTAGAATAATTGTCACAAAAGGAACAACGAAAACTTTAACCACATCTGGTGTGATTTTTTTCATTACTTTCTCAATTTGAGATCCTACCCAAACAGCTAAGAGGACTGGCATTACAGTTTGAAGGTAACTACCTGATGATGGTAATTCAAATGGAATACCAAAGACATGGTCAAGGCCTGCTTCTTTCAACGTAACAACAGTAGTTGGAAGCGTTGGGTAAACCAAGGCCATTGCAATCGCCATTGCTGTAAATGGGTTCATTTTAAATTTGTTAGCTGCATTATATGCTAATACGATTGGTAAAAATTGGAAGAAGCCATCACCCGCAGCATTTAAAATCGCATATAGCGCACTATTATCAGCACTCCATCCAAGTGTTGCCCCTAAGATAGCCACAACACCTTTGATGATCCCAGCAGCAGCAAGAGCACCAAGAGATGGTTGGAAAATTCCTGAGACTAAATCAACAAAACGGTCAAACAGATTACCTTTAGGAGCATCTCCTTCATTAATATCTAAACTTCCTGACCCTGACAATCCACTGACATTCAAAAATTCAGCATAAACATCAGGGACGTGGTTTCCAATAACCACCTGATACTGACCACCTGCTTTAACAACCGTCACAACTCCGTCACGTTGCTTAAGGTAATCGTCGTCTGCTTTTGACTCATCTTTCAACTGGAATCGAAGACGTGTCACACAATGTTTAACTGAGTTGATGTTTTCTTTACCACCAACGTGTTCTAAAATATCCGTAACTAATTCTGTGTATTTATTAGCCATAGGGAATCTCCTTTTGATTTGTGATATGTTTAGGGTGATCAGGTCTAAACATGATAGAAACTGCTAGGTAAAATAGAAAAAACCTAAACAAATACCAAACAATACAGGTACCCTAAAAAGAGTATCTTATTATCTTGTATTTATCTAGGTTTTGCCTGCCTACCAGTAACAATCCTTAACTATGTTTCAATTATAACCTAAACCGCTTTCTTTTGCAAGCGTTTTTTTGAAAAAAATATAAAAAATAGCTCTAAGCTAATCATTTAGCCCAGAGCTATCTCCTTATTCCTATTTCTTATCAATCACCGTACTAAACCAACGTCCATTCAAAACAGTAGTATCAAGCTCTTGCTTCAGATCAGAAGGTAATGTCGTGTCCTCTGACATTTTTTTGAGAATGTCTTCTGCTGTTTCTGCATCAACGGTATCTTCTATAATGGCTTTCTTTTGATCAGCATCCAAACGAAGCACATTATTTTTATCAGTCCATGCTGTCCAATTGGTCAAAGACTTCTCATTAGGGTTTCCCGTTCTCACAAAATTTTTCAGATAATGTTTGAATTGTTTGGCTAAATCCTGAGCCCCTTCTGTGTTAAAGTCTTCTCCAATAAAAGTGGCATAGTTTGAAGGTTGTTGAAGTAATGGTTCAAAAATGCCATGGAAGGCTCCAAGTGAAGCTGCTAAAGTTGGCGTCACCTTAACATTATCACCATAGGCAATTTCGCCTATAAAGATATCCGATTTATAGTTAGCAGCCATCTTACGTGCACTTTCGACGCCATTTGATAGGCGATACAAGGCACTCCCGTAAGTCTCTGCATAGGTTAATTCCGCTAATTGACTAGTATTTTTAAACAAATCACCTCTTGAAAAATCTTTCGCAAAGCGTAGGTCAAAGGCTGAGAATAATGAAAATTCACTTGTTCCTGTAATTAACATTATTGGCACATCATTATAGGTTTTGCTTTCAAAACCTTCCTTAGGTATAACTACCCCATCTTTGTATAGATGAGGGAACGCCTTCATTCGGATCATCGCATTTCCCATAAGAGCGACCAAGCGATCTCCAGAGACAGATTTTAAATACTCTAGTGCCTCTCCATCTGAGGTTAGTAACCAGTTCTTTGCTTCCTCTTCGGTTGCTTTAATGCCATCTTCTACTACTAAAGGTGCAATAGCTGTCGCGAAAATGGCTTGGCTTTCTTCGGTATCTGCCAAGGTCATACCGCCACTAAAAGAAATAGCTTTGTCATATTTCCCCTTAAATAATGGAGAAATAAGGGTAGACATGACGTCTCGTCCTCCAGCTGAGAAGCCAGTAAGTGTCACATTATCAGCATCTCCACCAAATGACTCAATGTTTTCTTCGACCCAATCAAGAGCTGCAGCAATATCTAATAAGGTATAGTTCCCTGAATTTTCCTCATCATTTCCAGTTTTCAAAGCCTCCAGCGGATTAAAGCCAAGAGGACCTAAGCGGTAATTGACAGAAACATAAACCGCATTCAGGTCATTAACTAAAGTGTTTCCTTTAATCTCTTGTGCATGGCCCGTTTGATTATTTCCGCCATGAAGAAATACGATGACAGGCAATTCTGTTTCATCCGTATTTGGTCTGACAACATCTAAGTTTAATGCCTCCTCACTACCAGTAACTTCTCCGTTTGAAAATTGCAGTGCTTTTTCACCATACTGAGTGGCATCATAAGTTTCTCTCCATTTTGCAACTTCTTTAGGTGCACTCCAGCGCTCTGCTGTAGCATACGGAATCCCTAACCACTCTAACGCCTTATTCTCTGAGTCCTCTTTACCTTTAAGACTACCACTAGCAACGGTTTGCGTCAATGATTGATTGAAGGTTTGTTTCATTTCCGTCGAACGATTATTGGAACAAGCGACTAGAACCATACTTGATAGCCCAAGAGCAATAATTTTTTTCCAATCCATAAGATTGCCTCCTTATATTGGGCTGTTATGGCAAACTAAAAAACCTAGAAAATCCAAATGACAGCACTACAAAAATAGCGACTGTATTTTGAAATTTCTAGGTTTTGCCTGCTTACCAGTAACAATCCTTATTTACACTTCTATTTTATTATAAAGCGCTTTCTTTTGCAAGCGTTTTTATAAAGTGGGCACGTCAAACGCATGAAAAACTTCTCATAGTCTTTTTGTGCTTTGGAACGATTTTTGAAAGGGATATAATTGCCTACATCCATTGGTCGTCCTCTACTTTCCAAATAACTGAGGTAAGTAATCCTCCAATATGAAACCCAGTAATCGCGAATCTCAATTTGGCTGCGGGCTGTCTCTACTGTTTGGTAATGTTGACCTTTCTTGTTTAGTTTCTCAAGCAATTTAGCATCACTAAAATAAAGGTCAATATCCTCGTGAAGCGTCCCTTGACTGCTAGGCAGTAATCACCCTTACCCTGAATAATCTCAGCCACAATATCTGTCTGTGTTCCCTTGGCATCCATCGTGACAATCCCTTGTCGAAGGTCAATCATTCGTGAGAGGCGAGGAATAGCTGTGATTTCATTACTTTTTTACTCAACACTAACTTGTCCCATACTGATTTTATTTGAGCCGTCGTAAGCTGTCACAATATGATTGGGAACTTGGTGTCTATTGACATTGCAACGCATGGTCTTACCATCAATGGCTATCAGTCGCTCAACCGATACACAATCTGGGGAGTGATTAAATTCAACCTTTAGAGCGCTCAAAAATTGAAGATTGACCATACTAACAACACCTTCTAGCGTATCGTGAGAGGGACAACCCGCACTTAAATCGACATATTCTCTTAGGAGATCTTCATGCATGGCGATAAAATCTTCCATCTCCCTCCATGTTTCAATGCCTGCCATTTGGCAAAAGAACACAAGAAAGAGAATAGTTGACAAGGGATAGCGAATTTTCCAAGGCTGGCGACTGTCCAACTCTTCACTGTGCTCATCAATAGAAACAATAAAATCAATCATCGTAGTCACCTCATCTATAGTGTGCTGCTTTGATTGATTTTATCATTATGATTTTCGCTTTCTGAAAACTAAATTTTCTTCATGCGTTTGGCGTGTCATCACACAAGCAAAATATTATTCTTAAAAAGGTTGACAATATTAACTTCAAATCAAGCAACACGCCAAAGTAATAATGTAGCAAACACTAGATAGCTAGACAAGACTTCCTCTCAAACCGTCGCTCATCTAATAAACGGATTAAAAAGACGGCTAAATATTAGCTACCTTCGGTGACACGTTGTATGTGAATCGTGAGATAGACCTGTTCATCTTTGCTCATGATAAAGTTATAGGTACTATCCACATAAGCCGCAATTTTTTGGGTACAGTCAAAGGCTTGGGGGTAATTGTCTTGTACTTGTTCATATAAAAACGCATCATTTTGCCCTTGGATGTTGCCTTGGAGGACACGTTGACCAAAGTAGCGAACATGTGTGACAAAACGGTGGTAATTTAAAGAGTCTTCATCAAAATCAATACCAAAATGTAGACGAACGATATCCATAACACTGGCAACCAAGCGTGTCAACGATTGATGCTTGGTGATGAACCCGCTGTCTTTTTGGGCATTCACTAGGTGCAAAGCAATTGAGGATGCTTCTTCGTTATCCAAACCAATTCCAAAAATTTGGTTCAAGTTCGATACAATTTTCCGACCTAGTTTGTATTCGGTTTGATAGAATTTTCGAATCTCCCAAGATAGGGGATTCTGCAATGGAAGTCCCTCGTGATAACGCTCAATAGCATAATGTAGGTGATCCATCAAGGCAATAAAGAAAGAGGAGTCAAAGGATTGTCCTAGCTCTTCTTCTACATTCAACAAGATGGCCAAAAAAGCATCAGATTCTTCCTGTGGCAGATTGCGTGTTAATTGTTGTAATTCTTGCGAAGTCTCTGGATTTTCTAAAATATAAGTCTTTTCAATTTTTTCAGGATCAATCATATCCCCTGATTTTTTTTGAAAACCTAACCCACGCCCCATAACGATGTACTCTTTGCCATCGTCACCAAATGCTTGAACAATATTGTTATTACATACCTTATCAATTTTCATGTTAAATCATCCTCAGAAGCAAGATTATAAAGCCTTTTAGCAGTTTGAACTAACAGACCTCCTACAAGCAAATCACCGTGATAGCTGGTCCAATCCTTTCGAACACTATAACAGGCATCTGCTAGGCCGAGTTGAGCAAACCTCAGACTGTTACACCTATAAGGCTTGCTTGGAACATTTCTCCTACTTTGCTGTCTTATTTTCTCCTTCTTCATTATAACCTAAAAAGGAGATGCGTGCACCTCCTTTGTCAGTAATTGTCATCCTATTTTAACCTAAATCGGTTCCTTGACTGGCAATCACCTTTTTATACCAATCAAATGATTTTTTCTTAGAGCGTTTGAGAGTACCATTACCATCGTTATCACGGTCAACGTAGATAAAGCCGTAACGTTTTTTCATTTCACCTGTTCCAGCAGAAACAAGGTCGATACAACCCCATGTGGTATAACCAAGAAGTTCTACACCATCTTCGTTAATGGCATCGTTCATGGTCTTGATATGCTCACGAAGGTAATCAATACGGTAATCATCCTCAACATAACCATTCTCATCTGGTGTATCAACAGCTCCAAGACCATTTTCCACGATGAACATTGGCTTTTGGTAACGATCCCAGATTGCATTTAAAGTGATGCGAAGCCCGAGTGGATCAATTTGCCAACCCCATTCTGAAGCATCCAAGTATGGGTTTTTCAATGACGCAAAGATATTTCCAGCTGTTTTTTCATTGACTTCTGGATCACCTGATGCCACACGGCTTGAGTAGTATGAGAAGGATACAAAGTCCACTGTGTGCTCTTTGAGAAGAGCAAGATCTTCTTCAGTCATCTCAATGTTAAGACCGAGTTTCTCAAATTTTTTCTTCGCGTAATTTGGGTATTCCCCACGCGCTTGAACGTCAATAAAGAAGTAGTTTTCACGATCTTCTTGCATGGCAGCCCAGTAATCACGAGGATGCGCTGTGTTTGGATAATATTGCCCAGCAGCCAGCATACAACCAACTTTATTTTCAGGGTCAATCTCATGAGCAATTTTAGTTGCCAAAGCTGACGCTACCAATTCGTGGTGTGCGGCTTGGTATTTCACCTGCTCAACATTTTCCCCTTCTTCAAAGTAGAGCCCTGCTCCCATAAATGGGGCATGGAGAATCATGTTGATTTCATTGAATGTCAACCAATATTTAACCAAACCCTTGTAACGAGTGAAGAGCGTTGTCACCAAACGTTCGTAGAAATCGATGAGTTTACGGTTACGCCAACCACCATAGTGCTCAATCAAATGCATCGGGCAGTCGAAGTGCGTAATGGTAACTAATGGTTCAATGCCATATTTACGACACTCTTTGAAGACATTTTCATAAAATTGAAGCCCTGCTTCATTTGGTTCTAATTCGTCACCTTTAGGGAAGATGCGTGTCCAACCAATTGACATGCGATAGGTTTTGAAACCCATTTCAGCAAGAAGCGCAATATCTTCTTTGTAGTGATGGTAAAAGTCAATAGATTCCTTTGCTGGATAAAAGTAGTCATCTTCAAAATCAAACATCTTTTTCTTACCAGCAATAATTGGGAAGCGATCTGCTCCGATTGGCACGACATCCACGTTAGCTAGACCACGCCCATCAACATCGTAAGCACCTTCACATTGGTTGGCAGCTGTTGCACCACCCCAGAGAAAATCTTTTGGAAATGGTTTGTAAGTTGTCATTTTGTAACCTCTTTCAATTCTATTTAGTTATAGTATAGCATAAATCATTTAGTAAAACTGGTAGTTTTATCGTATAAAACGATACTATAATAGGATTAGACCTTCTCAAATAGATACAGCTTATGAACCGGGTCATAGATTGACAAAAGATCAAACTCTCCATCTTCAAAAGTCATTTTAAAAATAGCACAATTACTGATACGCGTCTTCAGCTGAGGTGATGTTTTAGCATAATGACGATAAAACTGCGCGATTGCTCCTCCATGACTAACGACGAGGATGGTATCATCATTGTCTTTGTTTTCAGCCATAATTTCTTGCATAGCTGCATGCACACGTTCTCGAACTGCAACAGAATCCTCTCCGCCATAGGTTACAAAATAATCTCCGTAGCCAGACCCATCTCTCTTAAAAGGAGGATTCAGAAATTCTTGTTGCCCTTCAAAGGCACCAAAGTCCATTTCTTTAAGCCCTTTCCGACGGATGATATCTGTGCGTCCACTCGCGATTTCAGCTGTATCCACCGCTCGTTCTTGTGTGGAAGAATAGACTTTCGTAAAAGCAATTTCTTCTGCCACGAAATAATCACATGCTGCCTGCGCCTGTTCAATACCTAATGCTGTCAGCGGAGAGTCACAGGCTCCTTGAATCCGTTGTTGCTGATTAAAACGAGTTTGCCCATGTCTCATCATATAAAAAATTTTTGTCATTTCTTGCTCCTTTTCAAAACAGGAGAGTGGCTCTTCGGCACTATCCCATAGTTTTAATCATTCAAAATGTTAGCGCCGTTTGAGGCGATGAGATCACGGTAGTAAAAGAAGGAATCCTTGCGTGAACGGTCAAAAGTTCCGTTTCCTTCATCATCGGCATCAACATAGACAAAGCCATAGCGTTTGGACATTTCAGATGTTGAGGCAGAGACAAGGTCGGTACAGCCCCACCAGGTGTAACCCATAAGCTCAACACCATCTTCGATGGCTTCATACATTTGTTTGACGTGTTTTTCAAGGTAATCAATGCGGTAGCTGTCATGGATAGAGCCATCTGCTTCAACCTTGTCAAGTGCGCCAAGACCATTTTCCACGATGAAGAGTGGGATTTGATAGCGGTCATAGAGTTTGTTCAAGGTCACACGAAGTCCAACTGGGTCAATCTGCCAGCCCCAGTCAGAAGCTTCCAAATAAGGGTTTGCCTCACCTAGCATCAAGTTCCCTGCTGTTGCTTTTTGCTCATCCGTCATATTGTTTGGATGACGTGTCACAGAGGTCATATAGTAAGAGAAACTCATGAAGTCAACAGGATACTGTTTTAAAATCTCCTTGTCCCCTGGCTCAAACTGAATCTCAATATTGTTTTCCTTGAAGAAGCGATTCATGTAGCGTGGGTACTCACCACGCACTTGCACATCGGAATAGAAAAGGTTTGATTGATCTTTTTGAATGGCATTCATGATATCGTCTGGGTGGCAGGTCGCTGGGTAAGCTTCCATGCGTGCCAACATCATACCAACCTTGTTTTCAGGGTCAATCTCATGCGCCGCTTTTGTAGCCAATGCTGACGCGATAAATTGGTGATGCACCGCTTGATACATCTCATCTAGGTGCAACTTCCCATCTTCAAAGAGAAGGCCTCCTGAAAGATAACCCGTCATCCCAAGGATATTGATTTCGTTAAAGGTTAGCCAGTATTTCACCTTACCTTTGTAGCGGTTAAAGACAGTCTCTGCATAGCGCACAAAGAAATCAATCACCTTGCGGTTTTTCCAACCACCGTATTCCGTCACCAAGTGGATTGGGAATTCATAGTGAGACAGGGTAACGAGTGGCTCGATACCATATTTGTTGAGTTCATCAAATACGTTATCATAGAATGCTAAACCTTCTTCGTTTGGTACCAACTCGTCCCCTTTTGGAAAAATCCGTGGCCAAGCAATCGATAGACGGAAGGTCTTGAAGCCCATTTCAGCATAGAGGGCAATGTCTTCTTTGTAGCGATGGTAGAAATCAGAGCCCCAACGTTTCGGATAGAGGCCTTCTTTATCATTAAGGGCAAAATCTAGCTTTTCACGGTTCATTGGTGTGGTAAATTCGCCACCCATCGTTTTACGGTCTTCCGGTCGAACTGCACGTGCCGTGTCAGAAGTCGCAAACCCACGACCGCCTTCATTAAACCCACCTTCAAATTGGTTAGCTGCTGTGGCACCGCCCCAAAGGAAACCATCTGGAAATTGTCTTGTCATAAAAATTCTCCTTGTTTCATTAATAATAGTATCATACTCTTTTTTGAAAGCTTTTTCCTGTGCTATCAATGGAAATACTGATAGTATCCTAGGATAGTATTCCCCACATTCGAGAAAGAAGAGTCTATCTTAGTCTAATTACCCTAACAAGCCTAATTTTTCAAAGGCATTGTAGAGCCCGTCTTCTTCGACATCATCTGTCACCATATCGGCACTTGCCTTAGTCTCCGCTCCGCTATTTCCCATAGCCACACCAAGTGCACAATAATCAAACATTGGGATATCAATCTTGGCATCACCAAATGCAATGGTATCTGACCTATCATGACCAAGGTGAGCCAATAGCTGGTCAATCGCTTTGGCTTTATCAATCCCTTTTATCCCTAAATCACCAAAGAGTGCTGTCTCACCACGTCCACCCCAAGTATTAGCAACCAGTTGCGGAAAGGCTTCTTTGGAATCCAAATGGTCTTGGTAAGATGATAGAATGAAACTGATTTTATTGAGATCATCTCGGTAGAGGTCTGCGCCGTAAACCAAACCATGAAGCACATCTTCAGTTTCTAAATCAGCAACCTGCTCAGCAGTCATGCCCTTTCCGAGCATGTAGGTATGGAGGGTTTCTTTGCCTTTTTCACGGAAATGTTCACTAGCAAAAAGACCATTATTACTTTCAAGATAAAACTCCAAGCCACGCTCATGAAGCCAATCCACAACGGCTACAGCATCTTCTTTAGCAATCAGCTGGTGCATCACTACCTTGCCCTGATGCTCAACATAAGAACCATTGCCACCAATCATACCATCAATGCCAATCTCCCAAATTTCCGGTTGCATCTCAGCGCGACTACGCCCTGTACAGGCATAGACCAAATGCCCATTTTCACGCGCCTTGCGAATTGCTATAACAGCACTTTCTGGGATACGATTATGGTAGTCAACCAAGGTTCCGTCTACATCTAAAAAAATTATCTTTGTCATTCTGTCTCCTTAATTAAAATAGTGTCCCTTAAAATCTTCCGTTGGCATAATCAACTCTTCCAACACCAGTCGCTCCCCTTCCAAGATCCATTTGGTAATGGCACAATTGGGCAAAAAGACTCCGGGTGGAAAGGTAATCTGTAAGTGTTGAACCAATCCCCACATCGCCGCACCGTGGCTGACAAAGAGACACTGACCATCATGATTTGCCATCGTCTCAACCAAGGTCTGATGCACTCGCTCACCGACTTTCAGAATATCTTCACCACCAAACGGTACTAATAAATCTTCAAAAGATTTCGCACCGGGACGATGTTTGGGTAATAGCATTTCAGGCTGAGCCTCAAAAATCCCAAAATTCATTTCCTTAATACCTTTGAGCTGAGTCACTTGATTGGTCTGACCAGCTAATTTTGCCGTATCTGTTGCACGCTCTTGTGTCGAACTATATACGGCTTCAAAGCGAATGCCCTTTTCAGCAAAATACTCACCCACAGCTTTAGCCTGTTCGATTCCTACCTCAGTGAGAGGGGAGTCACAAGCCCCTTGAACCCGTTTTTGGGTATTAAAAAGAGTTTCTCCATGTCTCATTAGATAAAATACTTTTGTCATCACGTTCTCCTAAAATGGTCATTTACCAGTGATGGGTTTCCCTTACACTCATATACTAAGCCTCAACTGCCACTATCTAGTGATAAAATAGCACTACCGACGGCCTATCCCCACAAAAAATGCTCAATCGTTGTCAGTACACCAGCGTCATTGTGATTTGGGGCGATATGCTTAGCTACTACTTTGATACGGTCAGAAGCATTTGCCATAGCATAGCTTTCTCCAGTATGCTTTAACATTTCAAGGTCATTGTCACTATCGCCAAAGCTCATCACTTCCTCAGGTAAAATCCCGTAACGCTCTAAAAGTTGCTCTAGTCCCCAAGCTTTATGGCAACCTTCGATAATCACATCAATCGCTCCATAGCCACTCCCAACAGCCTGTAAGCGCCCCTTGAAGGCATGGTTGAAATCAGTAGTCACCTTATCGCTAATGTTTTCTGGAACAACAAGATTCATCTTGTAAATCTCTTTACCTTCAATTTCTGACCAGTCAGTTACAAATCGCATACGCTCACGAAAGAGTTCCAGTTGTTCCGGCTCAATCCCATCAAAGGTTGGAAAAACAGTGTCATCTAGCAAATAAATATTCCCATCCCCCAGAAGAGTTATGGTGTAATCAATTTCCTTTCCTTTGAAAAATGTTAGAAAATCTGCCACCATATCAGGTGTCATCACCTGTCTAACCAAAACCTCCTGCTTATCTATAACATAAGCACCGTTTTCAGCTACAAAACTAAGTCGTGGTACCAAGTCTCCAAACATGTGTTCCAAGCGTGGCATGCTATTTCCGGTTGCTACCACAAAGGGAATTTGGCGCTTGTCTAAGGCATCCAAAATCTTCTCAAAACGGTCTCTATCGTAACTTCCTTTGGCATCCAAAAAAGTGCCATCCATATCCGAAGCAATTAGTTTAATCGTCATCCTCTCTCCTTATCAAAAAGGAGCAGCTAGCCAATTCACCTGCCACTGCTCCTTATCTCGCTTATCCTTATTCTTCTAAGGCACTTTGACCATTGGTCGCAAGAACCTTTTGATACCAGTAGAAACTGTCTTTACGAGAACGGTTCATGGTACCATTTCCCTCGTCATCCATATCAACATAAATGAAACCATAGCGCTTGCGCATTTCACCAGTCCCTGCAGATACAATGTCAATACAGCCCCAAGTCGTATAAGCAATGAGGTCAACCCCATTATCAATAGCGTCAGCCATTGCTTTAATATGAGCACGGTGGTAATCAATACGATAATCATCGTGAATCGAACCATCTTCTTCAACCGTATCAAAGGCACCTAGCCCATTTTCAACAACCATGAGTGGCACTTCATAGCGGTCGTAGATTTTCTCCAAGTAGTATTGAAGCCCTCTTGGATCATGAGCCCACCCCCAGTCTGAATAAGTCAAATAAGGGTTACGCGCACCTGTTGAGAAGTTTCCAGCCACTTTATCATCCGTATCATGAGTTGTTACATTGTTAGACATATAATAGGAGAAGGTGTACATATCTACTGTACCATTGGCAAGGTCTTCTAAATCGCCCTCACGAATATCTAGCTCAACATTATGCTCTTTCCAAAGACGTTTAGCATAGGTACCGTATTTTCCTTTGACCTGAACATCACCACAATAGTAAATACCACTTTCCCACTTGTGTTGGTTAGCCAAGATATCTGCTGGGTCACAAGTTGCAGGGTAGAAGGTAATCCCACAAATCATATTTCCAAATTTGAAATCTGGATTAATCCTGTGACCAATTTGTACCGCACGAGCTGACGCTAGAAAGTGGTGGTGCAACTGCTGGTAACCTGCTTGATAATCCGCATCAGTCCCTTTATTGCCCATCATATCGAGGAACATAGTGGTATTGTTGATTTCATTAAAGGTCAACCAATACTTAACTAAGTCCTTGTACTCGTTGAAAATAACTTCACAATAGCGCACATAGAAACCAACCAATTTGCGGTTGTTCCAACCACCATAGTTTTCTTCCAAAGCCAGCGGTGTGTCAAAGTGCCAAATCGACACCAAAGGCTCGATATTATACTTACGGCATTCTTCAAAGACCGAACGGTAGAAATCAAGCCCCTCTTGATTTGGTTCAACATCATCACCGTTTGGGAAAATCCGTGCCCAAGAAATGGACAGACGGAAAATGCTATATCCCATCTCTGCAAAAAGGGCAATATCTTCTTTATAACGATGGTAGAAATCCACCGCCTTGTGATTTGGGTAATACTCCGTATCTAGCACTGCATATTTGGCACCCTCAGGGATACGAGCATGGTGACCCATACCGCCAGCCTTGCCTGGTTTGCCATCCTTATCAATATAGGTTGTGTAACGTGGTGAATTAACCGTACCACCTGTTGTCACATCTGTTTGAACAAGGCCACGTCCACCTTCATTATAGGCTCCTTCTGCTTGATTAGCTGCGATAGCGCCTCCCCAGAAGAAGCCTTTTGGAAATGCTTTTACCATCTTTAATTCCTTTCTTATACTGAACCAAATTAAAAAATTACTTTTTTGTTTCTTTCTTAAAAAGTGCGGACACAAGCAACTTCCTTCGATGTTTCATTGCTACTTTTTGATTCTGTTTATTGCAGGAGATGATTGGCGGCTGTACTTATCAATTACTTGATAGCTTCCAACCTAATCATCCTTGCGGGGAACGACTACGAAATTATCTACTAGTAATCAATTTCTGTAGTTCTCCCAAAAGTCCATTTCGAGGTTGGGACAAAAATATCTCAGCCTTCTTTTTTTGATAGTAATAACAGATTGACACAGTGGTTGATCGGAGGTCTGCAACTGGACACTTTCAGCCTTAGCTTAGAAATCAAAGAGCGAGGTGAAGTCAAGACTTCGAACTCATGACTTCTGTCCCACTCTCAGAATATCACTATCGCGAAAGAAACGTTTTATCCTCACTACGTTCATTAATCCCTTGATGATATTAGAGGTTCTAAAATTTTAATTTTAAATGAGTATTAACTTAACGATAAAGGCTCTCACCATTTGTCGCTATCACTTCTTTATACCAGTTGAATGATTTTTTCTTGTAGCGAGCTAGGGTTCCTGTTCCATCATCGTTACGGTCAACATAGATGAAGCCATAACGTTTGCTTAACTCTGCGGTTGATGCTGATACCAAGTCAATCGGTCCCCACGTGGTATAACCAAGCAGTTCCACCCCGTCTTGAAGCGCTTCACCGACCTGCACCAAATGTTTTTGGAGGTAATCAATACGGTAATCATCTTCAACTGTTGGCCCATTAGGTCCTTCAACGAGAATATCTTTAGCACCTAAACCATTTTCCACGATAAAGAGTGGCAATTGGTAGCGGTCATAGAAATCATTGAGAACCAAGCGCAAACCAACCGGGTCAATCTGCCAACCCCACTCAGACGCTTCAAGATATGGATTACTAATGCCACCCATGATGTTCCCACGACCCGAGTTATAAGCTTCAGGATTATGAGCCGCAGCAACGCTCATATAGTATGAGAAGGAAATAAAGTCAACCGTATGTTTCAACAGCTCCTCATCACCTTCTGCAAACTGAATCTCAATATCATTTTCTTTGAAGAAACGTTTAATATAGTTAGGGTATTTCCCACGCGCATGAATGTCTGAGAAGAGGTAATTTTGATTTTCAAACTGGCGGACAGCCAGCTGATCTAATGGATTTGAGGTCATCCCATAAGCTGGCATGGCAAGTACCATACAGCCAATCTTGAAATCTGGGTTGATCTCGTGACCAACCTTCGTCGCCAAAGCTGACGCGACCAATTCATGATGAACAGCTTGATAGAGGTCTTGTTTTGACAACTCTTCAAACGGTGTCGCAATGCCTCCAGACATAAATGGAGCATGGAGCACTGAGTTTACTTCATTAAAGGTCAACCAATACTTAACCTTGTCTTTATAGCGTGTAAAGACGGTACTCACATAGCGTTCATAAAAACTAATCAAGTCACGATTTGCCCAGCCGTTGTACTGGCGAGCGAGGTGTAGAGGCGTTTCATAATGAGATAGCGTTACAAGTGGCTCAATCCCATATTTAGAAAGCTCGTCAAAAACCTTATCATAGAATTGGAGACCTGCTTCATTAGGTTCTAACTCGTCTCCATTTGGGAAAATCCGTGACCAAGCAATCGATAGTCGAAAGACTTTGAATCCCATTTCCGCAAAGAGGGCAATATCCTCTTTATAACGATGATAAAAATCAATTCCCTCTAATTTTAGATTATCAGCTGTGGGTTTATCAGTAATCAAGGGATTATGATCCCCTGGTTTTGCCGGAACCCCACCACGAGGCGTCACATCCTGAACGGATAGCCCCTTACCATCAACATTGTAAGCACCTTCAAATTGATTAGCAGCTGTTGCACCGCCCCATAAGAAATCTTTAGGAAATGTATAGGCCATTATAAACTCCTTTATTTTTAGAGACAGGTCACATTTACTCTTACTCTTATTCCTGTCCTTAAGTTATCATACTATTATTTTAAAATAGATTTAGGCTTTTTTCTGCCACTATTCTATGTTATACTGATACTATCCTATGATTTGGAGACATTATATATGGAAAAACTTCATCATCTCCTACCTTATCGGTTTGAGCGCATGCACATCCAAAATGGTCGACCCGATACCCTTTTTCATTGGCATCCAGAAATGGAAGTTCATTATATTTTTTCTGGCAGTGCCCGTTACCATATTGACTATGATATTTTTAATAGTAATGAGGGGGACATTATTTTAGTTCATCCTAACGGGATGCATTCCATCCATCCTTTGGAAAAAGCAGAGCAGGTTTCAGAGGCGTTTATCTTCCATTTAGACATGATTGGACAACGTTTAGTTGACCAAACCAGCCTTCATTACCTTCAACCCTTGCAAAATAGTTCCTTAAAATTTGTTCCCCGTATCCAACCACACATGGCAGGATATGAGGACATCAAATCCTGTGTGTTAACCATTATAGAATTAGCTAAAAAAGAAGGACGGCACTTCGAATTATTGCTAAAAGCCAAACTCAATGAACTCCTTTACCTCCTTTTTTTGCACCGCCATGTCCTCAAAAAAGTAACTGACGATACTTACCGTAAAAACGCCAAAATTCGACAAGTTATCGACCACATTAATGACCATTATCAAGAAAACCTATCTATTCAGCAACTCGCAACTCTCATTGGTTACAGTAAGGCCCACTTTATGAGCTTGTTCAAGCAACATACTGGCTCATCCTGCACAGACTTTATCATCCGTGTTCGCTTGCAAAAAGCCAGCCAACTCCTCATTCATAGCCACGATAGTATTTTAGAAGTGGCAGAGCAAACAGGCTTTACCAATCTTTCACATTTCAATCGTCAATTCAAAAAACAATACCTCATCACACCACGGCAATACCGACAAGAACATAGCAAGAAGAAAAACTCTCAAGCTTTCATTAATCCTTAAACCTCAATAAAAAAAACGGGGACCAACAGCTCAACAAATAAGCTGCCATTCCTCGTTTTTAAGTTTATAAAAAAGTCAAAAAACTTCTATGACATGACACTCAGTCAATTCCATAATTCCCAATTATCACTAAGAGCATCCTAATTCTCTTCACTACTAGCCAATTTTTTCAAAATCTGACGGCGTTTACGATGTTTTCTAGATTCAATCATAAAAATCATAAGAAGAATCAAAACAATTGGAACACCAATAAATGGAGCGATATAAATCGGTTCAATTTGGATAGCATCTGGAGTCACTAAACCATCACCATCTTCATTAGAAACACGATGGCCACGTACCAAAAGACGGTGAGTATTAATTCCATACGGCGTACAAGTTACCAAGGTTTGATAATCCATACCCTCTTCAATTTGAATATTACTCAAATCTGTCGGTAAAACCGTTCTAATCTGATCCACTTCGTAAGTATAAGATTCATTAAGAATACCTACCGTCCAACGATCTCCTACCTTCAATTTATCCAAATCGGTAAATAAGCGTGACGATGGTAACCCTCTATGACCAGATAAAACTGAGTGAGTTGATACACCTCCAACAGGGAGACTCGTCCCCTCAATATGACCGATAGAAGTTAGTAAAACATCCTCTGAAGTCCCATGATAAAGTGGAAGCGTGACATTAATTTTTGGAATGGAAATAAATCCCATATTTCCAGTCTGATCAATAGCCAGCTCTTTATTATAAGCGTCACGCTCTTCCGAAGTCATGTGCCAATTGATACCAGAGTCTTTAAACTTTTCATTATACTTTTTAGCACTGGAAAGAATTTTCTCATACTGACTTGTATCAATTGAAGACACACTCTTTTGATAATCCATAATCGCTTGCGATTGGTGGAAAGAATTCCAATAATTAGCGATTGAGGGATAGGCAATCAAACCTATCCCTACAATCATGATTGTGACAAGCAAAATGGATACCCGATTCCTTTGTAAAACTGCTTTCAAAACAACTCCTTATCCATTTGCTAGCCTAACATTAGTCTTCCGCACGACGACGTGCCACAAGAGTAACTCCAGCTGCAATCACTAACGTCGTACCAACAATGTAAAGAAGTTTTGTTCCAAAGCTACCAGTAGATGGAAGTTCAGCACCACGATTGTTTTTTACTGTTGATTCAACAATCAATGTATCAGCGCTCCCCGTTGCACCTTCTTTAAAAGTCAACGTCACTGAAGTTGGCTCTTTCAAAAGATTGTATCCTTTCGGAGCAACTGTTTCAATCAAGTCATAGCTTCCCTCAGCTAAACCTGTAAACTTAACAACACCTTGATTATCTGTTTCCTTAACAGTCGCCTCATTTAGATTATCAATCCAGAGCGTTGTTTGATTTTCTTCATCAAATTTATAGTATTTGCTATCCTCTTTTCTTCTAAGAACAAATTTAGCTCCAGCCAATGTTTTATTCATATCAATACCGTCAACTTTTTTGATATTAATTTCACCATCATAAACATTCACAGATTTACCCGGATCACTTGGTTTAGGTGCTTCATTTGGTGTAATGCGGGCTGTATTTGTATTAGCGGTATTCGATCCTTCAGCAGCATCAGCTTTCAATATGCCTTTATACTCTACTGTGATTTCATTGACATCCTCGTAAAAGAAATCGTCCCTATCTCCGCGTTGTGCTCCCGTAGAACCGTTAACAAGCGTTGGAGTTTGAGACCCCGCCCAAGGTATTGTCAAAGTAAAGTCATTTCCATCTTTTTCCAGTCTATACGTATTAGCAGTAGCAGAAGTTGTATCAGTAGTTAGATTCAATGCAACACCATTGACTTTAACGACAAATGAATCATTAACAAGTTCAACAATATTAGCCTCTGGCATATCATCTTTTAAAACATATTGATAAACTTTTTCTCCACTGTTGTAATTAGTAGCATTTTGATAAGTAATCTTATAAGTGATGGTATCACCAACATTATAAGTTTTACTATCTGTTGTTTTTCCTCCCTTATCTCCCCAAGTAGGTTTAGAATTCTTCTCATTGATAATAGCGTTTGGAGACACTGAAGTTACCATTACAACAGATGCTTGATCAATACTTGATTTAACTACATAATATCCATAACCAACATTTAAAACTGCTGTCGTATCTGCACCATCTTCCACCACTACTTGAGGATTATCCTGAAGATTTAATTTTTGAGCCCAATCAGTAATAGCTTTATCGTCAACTCCTGGTTTACGAGTAATATAAACTAAATCACCCTCACCAGTCTTTTCAAACAAGTTATTGAATTCTGTATCTTCTAACAAAGGACTGCCTTTAGGCAAAGTATAGGACACTGATCCATTCTCTATTGTTGAGTCAGCAACAGTTGCATCAAAAATTTTATATGCTGTATAGGTTCCTTTCTGAGTTCCATTAATTGTAATTGTCCCAGTATCCGCTGCAAACACGGGTGTTGTAGCTGGTACTACAGTTCCAAGAATAAGTGTTGCTGCTAGTATAGATTTAATAATTTTCTTTTTCATAAAATAAATAATTTCTTTCTAGTATTGCCTATCAATACATTAATTTGTGTTTTTTATATAAAAGTAATCCTGCCGGTAATGCTAATAGCATTCCTAGGATAAGATAAAGGTGTTTTCCGATACCACCAGTCGATGGTAATTCAGCACCTTTTGAGTTTGTGATTTTGAATTCAAATTGCTGAGCAGTTGGTGTATTAATCACCGTTGGTGCCGCAGCGTTACCATTTTGAATAAAACTTGCGCCTGTCGCCGTAACTTCTAAAGACATATCTGCTTTTTCAAGATTGTACCCATCTGGCGCCTTAGTCTCTGTAATAAGATAGCTACCTACTGGCAAATTGAAGAATGGCTCCTGTGTATGTCCATTAACAACTATTCCTGCATCATTTGATGTCACTTTGGTGTAAAGTGGCGTTGAAGCCTTCTGCCCATTTTCAACCTTATAGATATTAAATTCAGCACCAGATAAGCTCGTATTGATATTTTCGACGCTAACTTTCTTTAAGACAACTTGTTGCATGTTCCGTGTATTGGTGAAAACGATATCAATATCACCATCAACAGTTAGTTGAGGTAGGTTAACAACACGATCTGTCCAAGGCTGTTCACCAGAAGCTGGTTTTGAATGAGTTATATCTTCTGTCTTAGAGAACTCAGTATAATCTTGCTCATCAATTGAAATGACTGTTCCATATGGAACTTTAGTAAATACTTTCTTCTCATTATTGTTAGTAACAGAATCTCTTAATGCAAAGTTTCCTTGCTGAAGATTTGTACTCGGGTCAAACTTAAATTCCTTTTGTTTATCATCATCGTTACCAATAACCTTTTTAATCACAGTAACGGTGTATTCTTTAGGTTTCCAAACCGCATAGAGAGTATTTGAAGCGTCTGGCTTGTTATCTAATCCGACATCTTGTCCCAAGCGATACTCAACATTGCCACGCTCAGCATCTGCTTTTACCGTATGCCAACCAATTAGGTCATAACCGACTCTTTCAAAGAAATCATCTCCATGCGTCTTATGGATCGTATTCACTGGTAATTTATCATATGTTTTTTGAGTTACTTTCTGACCATTCTCTAAACGAGCACCACCATTTCCATCATAGGTGATATGAGTAGTCTCAACCTGTATGGATTCTACTGGTTTATAAACTGGATAAACCGTCAAAGTTTTATTACCATCTGCTTTTAGAGCGTTAATAATGATGGTATCATGTGGATTATAGATTTTGCCATCATATAACCAACCACGAAAACGATAGCCCTCTGGCGATGTTGGACGACGCTCCAATTCTGCGTGCGATTTATCATCATACTTATTAAGATCGTTTGGTAAATTCGTTGCTTTTAATTGTGTTCCATCTTTTTGAATTGGGTTAAGATCTAGTCCATAAACAACATCACTATAAACAACTTTATACTCCCCAGTACGACGCCATTCTGCTCGCAGTGTGAGATTGCTCGTTACAGCACCACTAAAGTTATATGGTCGCTCCAAATTCCCATCTTTTCCAACGACATACCAACCAATCAAATGATACGCATCTTTATCTGCTCTATAGCGTTGATTTGGATTAACATTTGACTCTGCTGGATTTGTCGTATAGTGTGCATGCTGAGTTTCACTATCATTAGCAATATCAAGTGTCGCTACTGTATCTTTACGATAATAGTAACTACCGTTAGGATCCTCAATATAGTTACGTGTCATGTTGTCATACTCAGGAATAGAATCGCCATAATACAAAGTAAAATGCGTATCTTGTGAACCTGACAATTCTCCCCCGTTAGGATCCAAGACGATATTATATTTAATTTTTCTAAATCCTGGATAGACAACTAAATCATGATCCGGCATTTTGTCATTCCAATCAAACTCTTGCGTTAGTGTCTGATCTTTATACCACTTACCATCCCACTCGTACCCCGGTTTAGGCGGAGTCGGTTTAATCGTAGTGGTATCTGGTTTAAACTTAGATAAATTTTCCTCATATAAGACTTCCTTTGACTCAAAATTATCTAGCGAAGCATTTGTTTCCGGATATCTAAAGTCTAATTTAAATTTCTTACGTTCATATCGCACATGTAAATCATAATGGTTAGTAATATAGTAATTATTATAATAATAATATCCAGAGGCTGTTGAGGTATTATTTCCAGAACTGGTTAAACGCCATTGATTATCCACGTACCTGCCTGCTGTTATATCATAACGGATGTAACTATGAACATTAAATCCATTGTACTTTTCTGAAAATGTAAACGTAGTAGAATTTGAACTAGACACACCAGTATCATCTGGACTCCATATTGGAGCATAACTTCCATCCACTCGTTGTTTATAAAAATGGATTGTTTTGGCTTTTGTCCCTGATTTAAACAATCGGATTTCTTGACTTATTGACGAACCTGCAATCCTCGGATAAGTTCCTTCTGGTAGAACAAACTCTCCTAAGTAAGTCATGCCTATGTCACTGCCAGTATACTCATAATATCTCCAAGTATTAGTGCCACTATTCGGCCAAGTATAGTTGTTACTTTCCAACGAAGTCCCATATAAACCTGTTAGCACTTTCAAATTACGATCATTACTATTCCAGATTGGGCTATTATAGGCAATGTAACTTGCGCTATCATAAAACTTCATGGTAATTAACCGCCGATTAAAGTACACATTCAATACTGTAGAGCCATCTGCCTTAACAGTTGTAGTGGTTTCTCCACGATCTGTTGTGTACTCAAATCCAGCTGGCACAAAACCTGTAATATGTGTTCCATTCTTATCAGCAGTAGTTACTGATACTGTAGAGCCAACAGTCGCAGAGGCTACTGAACGCTGCCCTGCGTAATCATACGTTTTTAGCTCTTTCGTCGCATTCTTACTATCTGTTGCTCGCTGCAACCAATAGACAACCGTATAACTCGCTTTATCAGGAATCCAATAAGCATATAGCTGTTTATCTGTCGTTAAAGGAGCATCAAAATTAAACGAATTTCCACTAGGCTTCTGCCCATTAATAGGTTTTGTATCATACCATCCCCCAAAAGTATATCCATAACGTTTAGGATCTTCTGGTTTATATTGAGTTACAGTTTCTCCTGAAACAACAAGTTTAGGAGGAATATAAGGAGCACCATTAGAAATACTGTCAGTCTCACTTAAAGTATCCGTGTAAAACTCTAATCGTTTTGACTCTCCAAAAATAGGGTAAACTTTTGTATCTTGGCTTAAAGATAGCGTTGCATTCACACCTCCCTGTAGCAACGTACCGTGTGGTGTCAGCGACCACCCAACCAAAACTTGTGTTGATGTTGGTGGTTTGATTACTTGACTAAACTTACTCAAATCTTCAGTAACACTTCCGCCATTCAGTGCTAATTGTTCCTTTTCGAGAATAATCTTCCCATCTTCATCATCGTAGACAGTAAGGTAAACCATATTCCCCATACTTGGACGAATATAAATAGTTTTACTTTCGTTAACTGTTATAGGTTCATCAAATTTAATAGCTTCCTCTAATGTTCTTTGATCCTCATTCCAAATAAACCAACCATTAAAGTGTTGACCATGTGCCGTAATCGGAATTCCAACCCCGTGTAATTCTTCACCATTTTTTATAATTTGTTCTGAAATTTCATCACCAGATTTATTGATAAACTTATACTCTGAACCATCAGCATTTTGAAACTTATAAGTATGCCTTGGGACTTCTTTTCCATTTTGTACAATTGCATAAATGGAGAAAGAGTCAGTTTTAAAAGCAATGTCACTATCTGTATTTTTAGTTTCCTTAGTTGCCTTTGATTTTAAAACTTCTGTCTGTCCATCATCTTTAAAATGGACAATTTTCAGGTCTTCATCCTTAGCATCTAACTTTTCGTCATAAGACACTTCAACTTTCACGGAAGCTTGTGGTTCAACTTCCTGCTCGTCAACAAGCAAGCGAATATCATATAGCCTCAGCAGTTGAATCTCTTCCTCTTGACGAGCAACTTTGACTAGAACTTTTTCCTTATAACCATGATACTCAGCTTCTTCTTCCTTAATCTCTTCAGCAACCAACTGAACCGTGCTAGGTATTTTTGCCTCTTTCGGGATGGTTACTCTGACTTTGTAATCACTACCCCGATAAGTCAAAGCACCATCAAAATGAGTTTCTTCCTTCCCTTTCTCACTGGTAGTTTCGATTTCCGTTGTTGCCTCTGTAGTAGCTTTTGTTTGCTCTGACCTTTCTACGGTTTCTTCCGAATGCATCAAACTAGTTATAGAATCAACATGGTCTGTTTCCTCTACCTTTTCTAGAAAATTTTCTTCCGTTGTCGGATCCTCCAGACGTATCGCAGCCTCGTCAGCTTGTTTATCTGTAACTGTAATTGCTGGTAAAATCAAAAAATACGTTGTTAGAAAAGTTGCCAAAACCAAGATAGTCCAAGTCATACTCTTCCATTTCATTCGATTTTCAAATTTGCCAATATAATTCGTTACGTATTTATAAATCTTGTCCACCTTACCTCCAATCCATCATAATAATCTCATACAATTCGTTGTAAAAATAACTTTTTCTCGTTACACCTTTTATTTGATGACTCCAAACCTATCTAACGGCCAAATTCTAAAGGAGATTTTTCCAACAATTTGTTCTTCAGAAATGCCACCAATGGCTGTATTACGGGAATCTATAGACGCCGAACGATTATCACCTAGCACAAAAATTTCTTGTTCTGGCACTTGATAAGGATACGTGATGTCACTTTTTCCCAGCGCTTTATCCAGAACATAAGGTTCATCTAATTTTTTCTGATTGACATAGACATCACCCTCAGAGTCAACGTTTACCCAATCCCCAGACTGCGCAATCACACGCTTTACCAAAACTTTGTTATTGTAATAAAACGCGATAACATCTCCAGTTTCAAAGCTAGATCCCTTTACAGTAAGCACAAGATCATCTTCTTGCAATGTTTTATTCATAGATTGTCCATAAATTCTAAGCACCGGTAACCACAATACCGCTATTAAAATAGCTACAGCTACAACCGCTAACAACGTATATAACGTTTGTTTAATAATCGTCCAAAAACGTCCTCTATACCTTAGACGCTCTAACTCTTGTGCTAGCTCTTTAGAACTTAGCTCAGAAATGTTCATATACTTTTTGATCATCCTCTTATAATTTCAATTGTCTCTCTTAATATTTTGTAGATACTGATCAGCCGCTGCCTGAGCTGCCTCAAAAACTTTATTAAGTGCTAAAGAAGCTTCCGCAATCGAACCAGATTTTTCCAATAAAATAGTTTTATCTTCTAAACGTTCTATCAATTGCTTTATTTCCTCTTCTTGTTGCTCAATCCTTTCCTGCTGTTCTAGCATAATGGTAATTAATTGTTCTCTTTTTAATTTTTTTAGTTGTTTAATCTCCATATATGAGCTAATCCTATGTCTTTTTTGTATTCCTAATAACTAACAGTCGTTACTAAGAAAAGTTCTCTTTTTAAAATGTATATTTCTCTAAAAATTGTTCATTTTTCCATTAGAAAACTAAAATTTTCAGAAAATATACACTATTTTACACCACTGATAAATAGTTTAAACTACTATAGTATATCACTTTAATTTAACAAAAGCACTTAATCTGCTTTATAATTTTTAAGATAATCAGATATAGCTAACAATTGCGCTACTAATCTACCATTAAGACATTCTGCATATTTGAATAAATTTATAATTTCATAATTCTATCAGCTAAATGGTGGTATATAATGTCCGTTTATCCAAAATCAAAATTTTCCCTTTTAATTATATTAACTACAACATATCGAAGAAACCGGCTAGGTTTGAATATAACAAACAAATCTAGGCTCTATAATTTCTGTAGTGGGTAAATCCACTTTGGAGATTATAGGGCTTTTTGAGTATCAAAAAAGTCCCATAAGACTTATAATGAAATGCGCTTAAACAACTCATTAGAAAGTATCTTATGGAACACATCAATCATACCACATTACTCATCGGAATGAAAGACAAAAATATCACCTTAGATAAAGCCATTCAGCACGATACCCATATCGAAGTCTTCGCT
>NZ_CACVCC010000031.1 GCF_902729355.1 Streptococcus sp. S784/96/1
GTAAGTGTCTAGAGTTTCGGGAAACGTAAAATTGAATACCTTATAACCTAAGAGAACGAGAAATTCGTTCTCTTTTTTCGTTGTCTAAAACTAGTGAAAGGACACAAACAGATGTCAAATAACATTGAAATCATCATGGATATTGAAACTCTAGAAATATTTGAACTGATAGATCTTGATGAAGAGAAAGGAGTAGTTGTTTCAGATTCTGAAAATACTCCTAAAGAGGAAAAAACATCTCCATATGATAATCTAAACAGAATTTGGTTAGGAAATGGTTATTTCTATAAACCTTCTAGCCTTCTTTGGGAAGTTGTCGAAGGTGATGTCGTTCATGATTTAAAACCTAGAAACAGACACGGTAGTTATCCTTATTACCAACATGCAAGAGATGGAACATGGGGTCATGTTTTGCAGCTAACACCTGAAGAAGCACTTTGGAAGACGCTAGAGTTGAATCCTGAATTGATGAGTTATGTGTAGGAGATGAGATTGTTATGCCTAATAGACTAAAAGAACTACGAAAAAAGAAAAGCCTAACGCAGGCTGAGTTAGCTAAAGTCATCAATACTAATCAATCTCAATATGGAAATTATGAAAGCGGGAAGACTAGTCTTAGCATAGAAAATTCTAAAATATTAGCTGAATTTTTTGGTGTTTCTCCAGCCTATTTATTGGGGTTGGAAACCGAGTTTGAATCTGTAGAATCTAGAGAGACTCAATTTCAAATACTAGTCAAGAACAGAAAATTATCCTTGAGAGAAATAAGCGAGGATACGGGAATAAACTACTCTACCATTGGAAACTATAATCAAGGAACTAGAATACCTAATGCTAGGAATACTGCGATATTAGCCGATTATTTTAAAGTATCAGTCGGATATCTATTAGGATATGAAAACGATCCTAACTTAATAAAATCAGAACCCTTAATTCCGACAAAATTGGTTCAAGAGTTATCTTCTATCAATGACAAAAAGAAAGAAATTTTACAAGTATATTTAGAGCTAGCTAAAAAAGAACAAGTTATTCTAAAGCAGATCAAGGAGAGTATCCTATGATATCAACCAATTTAGAGATTAAGGAGTAAAAGAAAGGAGCGTCCCAAATGACAAGACAAGCGCAACAGTCACGTGAGTTAGTATTGAAAGAAATTATGCAGTCCCAAAATGTGACAAGAACTAAGGCACGATTTATTTTGAAAGAGCTAGAGGAATTCGGCTTACTTCGGTTTTCTGATACCGGCCAGCTTATGTTGAAAGTGGGTGCTTGACATGAAACGTATTTCCGCAAGGCAAGTTCAATCAAGTGAACGGTTTTATAGAATACCAAAAATATTTGTTGAATCACCACTCTACAAACCGATGAGTACAGATGCTAAATTCACATATGCTATCTTGAAAGACCGTTTTGAATTATCTCTTAGAAATAATTGGATTGATAAAAATGGAGATGTCTATCTGATTTATACAGTTACTGAACTCCAAGAAATTTTAGGATATGGTAATAAGAAAGTTATCAAGCTGAAAAAGGAACTTCAAGAGTATGGTTTATTAGAAGAAGTTCGTCAAGGTTTGAATAAGCCTAATTTACTGTACTTGGGAAATGTTGAATGCTCTACTGAAGAAATTCACTCTAAACCTTTAACTTCAGCGGAAGTGTCAAAACGACACTTCCAGAAAAATCAAGGAAGTGTGAAAATGACACGTCAAAAAATGTCAAAACGACACGCTAATGATACTGAGAAGAGTGAGACTGAATTATCTAACGATACTAATCGATACCAGGACGAGACCCCATTATCCACTCTATCAGATTCTGAAGCTTTCCAAATGGGCCAACATGGTTTTCTCTCTGCCCAAACTATCCAGCGACTCAGTCTCTTTGGCAAAGAAGCAAAACTCCTTGAAAACAAAATCTACCAAGCTAAGCGTCAGGTTGAAAAAGAATTCCATCATCTCTTAGGGAAACAAGAAATCATCTATGGGGAAATCTGGTCTCAGGAATTAGAACGAGAAATTGAAAAACTCATTTTTAAGGTGAAAACCGGAGAACAAGAAGGCAAGTCCATTCAAAATATTCCAGGCTATTTCTACAAGATGATGCTTCGCTTTTGGAAGATGGCCTTGTTAATTGAGAAAGAACAAGGTTTCATTGCCTTATCGAATCAAAGCAATTATGCCAAACAATTCCCTGAAGAGTGCCCTAGCCTGATTGCTTACTATTACCCAGATAAGCTGTCAGAAAAGGAATTGAACCAGTATTTAATCTTACTCTCAATAGAGGTGACAAATGATGGTTAAAGATAAACAAACAAAACAACTAACAAAAACAGAGTGTGTTATGGGAATAATGATCATCATCTTAGGGGCCATACTTGCTATTGCATTTTCTACATTTTTGGTCGCAATCCTAGCAACTACACCATTTAGCTTAGATTGGTCATCTCGCTTATTTTGGGCTTTGAAACTTGTCTTGGAAATGCCTGAAATTTGGGTTGTTGGCGTTCTCTTTGCTTTATTTGGATTTGGTGCCCTAAGTAGCTAAGCGGAGGGATAGGTATGCTAAGGGATGAATTTAAATCTATTCCCAGTAAAGTTTTAACAATTGGGCGTAGTCCTGAAGAAAGTGTGATTGCTATTCCAAAAGCTATCTTTGAGCTACCACCTGAGGAAAAAGCTCAAGCTCTTAAAGCGCTTGAAGAAGAGATGGAACACCACCAACAGAAAGGAAAACCAATTTATGGGCTTATTTAACAGACAAGACAGCGATGTGATAAGAGGAGGTCTGGCTCAACAGAGGCAGGCACCTAAACCTGTCCAAGAGATTGAGATGGTGTTGAAGTATTTTGATGATTCACAAGAGACGATTTTATTGACCTATAACCTTGAAGAGCTCCAGCAACAAGTCTCAACGTCATTTGGAACAGGTTCTAGTATGAATTTTACCTCTGCTGCTCCGCCCTTTTCCATTAATCCACGCTGGGTTAAGAAAATCACCTATAAAGTGAAAGGGGGTGTATTAGGTGACTAAGCCAGTCTCAAACCGACTGAAAGAGCTGAGGAAACAAGCTGGTCTAACACAGGAAGAGTTATCTCAAAAAATCGGTGTCATTCGTAAAACGGTCTCGAATTGGGAGCGAGGCTTTAGCCGTATCAATCCTGAGTATGCAGAACAACTCGCTAACTATTTTCAGGTCTCTATTGGGTACCTGCTTGGTGTTAGTGATGACAAGCAGGATTCCAGCTCTGATTCTGACCTAAGTTACTGGATTACCTATAAGCAGAAACACTGATGTTGACTTGACCGAGATGTCATAAAACTAGATAGACCTTTGATAACTGAATACAAGGCTTGCCCTGATACAGCGTGGCTATGGATAAAAGAAAAATGGGGGCGAGTAGCTAGCTAGAAAAGGATATCTAGCCCAGCCACTAAACGAAAAAGCATGGCTCTTGTCATAAGCTGAAGGAGTATGGGTTCCTAGACTTCAAACCCAGCGTATCAAATACCGAGAATGGTTTACGAACCGTTCCAGCACGGCGTAACTTCGCCTTTCAACTTCAAGGAGAAATCTATGACAGATGAAACACAAACAGTCCGCCTAAAGGATCTAAGAAACCTAGGCAAGCAAGGAGGTGTAACAGCTCGTTTGGATGATGGAACAGACCTTTTTCTAAAGCCTGACTATGCCATTAAGAAAGCCAACGGCTATGTGGATGGTCGCTTAAGAGAGGTAGAGTTTCACTTGTCCTATAAAAGCATCTATAACCAAATTCGCACTATTAAAAAAGCTGGTCAATTAGTGGCCAGGAAAGTTAGAAGCCCATCTGGGCCTGAACTTCGTCTCACAGGAAAAGGCTATAAGCCTAATAATCACTCATTTTAGAAAGGGAAAACCTCATGAAAAAGAAACAAGTACTTGCAACGCTCGCTCTCTCAGCTGTCGTCTTAGCTCAAGCTGGATTTTCCTCAGCTGATGAAGTAACGCCAGTTGATCCTTCAGCGCCTTCAACAGAAGTTGTAACTCCAGTAGAACCTTCTACTCCAGCAGATACAACAGATACAACTGTTCCAGTAGATGTTACAACAACAGAACAAACAACCCCAGTTGATCCTACAACTCCATCTTCACCAGTACCTTCAGGTGAACCAGGTAAAGATACTGCAGAAGATAGCGTAGATGTTCCAGCACCTCAAGGAAAGGATAGCTCAGGTAATAACTTGGAAGTCACTGATCCAAGCCAATCTGATCAACCAGCACCTTCAGGTGAACCAGGTAAAGATACTGCAGGAGATGACGTAGATGTGCCATCCGAACAACCAAAGACAACAGAGCAAGCCAACCAACAAGGAGCTTCTCAAGTAGGAACTGTTTCAAGTTCTACTGGTCAGGTCGTGCAAAATGTTACTCCTGAAGCACCAATACAAACTAACACAGGCGCCTCAATTGTTAGCACACAAAATGGTCAAGTTGTTCTTAGTGATGGCTCTACAGTTGCGCCTGAAGCGATTGGAGCAGTGACTAATGCTGATAAGACAATCACAGTAACGAAAACTGATGGTACAAAAGCAACATTGCCTGAAACAGGAGAGGCAACTAGCTTTCTAGCAACAATTGGAACAGGATTGCTCGGCTTGGTAGGAGTACTGTTCAAAAAGAAATTGGTTTTAAAATAATTTAATATGACCGACCGAGATGTCGTTAAACTAGAAAAAGAAAGGTGAGGTATCAAAATGATCTCAAATCAAAAGGAAAAATTTTCGGTTCGTAAGTTCAAAACAGGAACTCATTCGGCAATGATTGGTAAAGTCGTGTTGTTATCTGCTTTGACTGTTGCTATGGCATCAGGAAATAGTGTTTTTGCAGACGAAACAACTTCTGCACCGGCAGAGGTAACAACAGTTGCTCAAGCACCAGCAGAAGAAGATGTTACAGGTATTGCTAACCAGGTATCAGAAAGTCCGACTGAGGTAATTGTTAAAAAAGAGTTACCAGTTGTTACTGTTGATAATCCTAAAGTGGATAAAGCGGTTCAAGAAGCTATTGAAGCAGGTGTTGACGTTACAAAAACAGAGGAAGTTTTAGTCAATAGTGAAGCAGAAGCAACAGCTAGTTTTGATGTACAAGAAAAACGTGTAAAAGAAGCAACTGAGACGAAAAAAGAAATTGATCAGATGCTTGAAGAATCTCAGAAATTGGCTACAGAAGCAGGTGTTGAGCTCAAGGAAGAAGAAGCTAAAACCTACAAAGATGATAACGAAGGCGCTCTGAAGGATGCTGAAGCGCAAGTAAAAGCGTTGGAAGAAGGTCGTAAGGTTCAAGAAGAAATCAATGAGACTTTGCCAAAAGCCATTGAAATTGCGTCTAAGACAGGTGTTAAAGTTGTTGTTGAAGAAGGTAAGAAGTATGAAGACCTTAGAATGGCACTTAACGACTTAGCACAACAGGTTAAACTGTTGGATGAAGCTGGTCAAAAACAACAAGAGCTTGACAGTGCTTTAGTCCTCGCTGTTGATAAAGCTGATAAAGCTGGTATCAAAGTGACTTATGCTGATAAAGTGACGTATAAAGATTTGCAAGAAGCGTTTAATGCGATGGCGTATCAAATTGAATCATTGGCAAAAGCTGAAGAAGTCAAAGCTAACAGTAATAAAGCTCTTGCTAAAGCAGTAGAAGAAGCACAAAAAGCAGGTGTTAAGGTGGTTGAATCACCAGAACAGATTTCAAGTAGCTTAAAAGAAATTGAATCAGATGTGGCTACTCAGCTAAAACTATTGGTTGAAGCAACTGATACTCAACATAACGTTGATAACATCTTATCTGAAGCTAAGAAATATGCTACGGATAATAAGGTTAACGTTATTCATAAAGGGGTTAAAGAAGTTAATGCAGGTCAAGCCATTGCTGAAGCTAACAAACAGTCAGAAGCAATTAAGCAAGTCGTTGCTGAAGTTTTGAAACTACGTGCTGAGTATGAAAATGATTATCAATCATGGGTATCAGATATTACTAAGCAAGTAAAAGATGCTCTGGCTAAAGTTCCATCAACGGTTAGTGGGAATGCAGATGTAAAAGCTAAAGAAAGCCAATTGATGGAATCCTTAAAAGGTGATTCTAAACAAGCTGATAAAGCTTTAACAGCGTATGAATCATTTATTAAAACGTTTAATTCTGTAAGTGCTACAGACGCTAAAGAACGTACGGAAGCGAATAAAAAAGATGCGGAAGTAGAAAATGCGAGACGTAAAGCTGAGTATGAAAAAGCACTAGCTAAGAAAGCTGATTTAGATGCTCAAATTAAAGCGATTCATGATAAAAATCGTGCTATTTTTGCAGAAAAAGGTTTAACTTATACTGGTAACTATGATAAAGATAAGGCTACTGTAGATCAGTGGAACAAAGAAAATGCAGGTGAGAAGGTGTCTAGTTCATCAGAATCTGGTCTAACTGCAACTCCATCAACAGGTTATACAGGTGTTTCTAATGCGACGAAAGCAACTCATCCATTGGCTGCTTACGCTATTCAAGGACTCTATCGTTCTGAGAATACGGATGCTGATTTTAATAATGTTTTTAAGATTGAAAATGGTAAGGCGACAATTCGTGTGACTAATACGTCTCATGGTGATGTCTTATTGACCTTTAGTAACATTCAAGTTGTTCCTGGCTCTGCTCATACGGCTGACTTTGTAGCTCTTTGGGATAGTGGTGATGGTGGTATCGCTTATGGCGTGTTCACTGGAGCTGGAACAGGGGCTTATTCACAAGGTGGAGCCGAAGGAGCAGGCGGTTATGTAGCAGGAGCAGGGGCACGTGTTGGTTGGATCAAATCAGTTGATATTGATATTGAAACCGTTGAATCTGATTTTTATGAAGCAACCTTTAATGACATTGATAACCTACAAACACTTGATTTTACAACCTTGAATGGTAGTACTGTCACAAAAGGTAAGAATATTTCAGGTACAGGGAATTCTTACTCTGCAGGCGCAGGAGATGTTTCTCAAAGTTCTAGAGGAGTGCTTGATTCTAATGGATTGGGGATTTCTTACGAGAAACCAACTAAAATCAAACTAAGTTTCAAACACTCAACAGGACATAATGATGCAACTTCTATTGTTGGAGGTTTGTTTGGTCAGTCTTCTCAGAAGGAAATCAAAGTGGTTGTCGAAGAAATCAGTATTGAAAAAGCTCCAGAAGAGACAATAGTTAAAAACTGGGTACCAGTAACACCAAAATCGGTTGATCCAACAGTGCTAACACCATTGGAAACACCAGAAAAACCGAAAGAAAAGACAGCAGAAATGATGAGTTTGCAGGTTGTTGCAGATTATCATAAAGTAAATGCGGAAGTTACTGTTACACCAGCGACTGTGGAAGTGACTGCACATGATATTACAGTAGTTGTTCCAGTTCATGATGTGAATGTTGCGACTACGGTAAATCCAGTTAAAGTACGTGAAATGGCTAAAGGTGAGGATGTTTCACCGTCATTACCATCGACAGGTGAAGTTGGCAGTATCCTTACTGTAGTAGGTGGAGCAGTGCTTTCTGGCTTAGGTTTAGTAGGTGTTCGTAAACGCAAGGAAGACTAGTTTTCCCCTTGTCTTTATGTTATAATAAGGACAATAAGAGAGAGGGGATAGAGATGATAGAGGATAAGAAAATGAACGCACATGTGACAAAGAGTGGCTACAAATATTACACCCCACAAAAAAACGTCTCAGAGGCTGCACAAGCTCCTAAAGAGAGTAAGTGGAAGAAAGGCTTCAAAAGGGTAAAACAAGCCCTTCTCGTAGGTCTTAAGAACCTTCCTGGGCTTATCATGAGGGCAGCTATCCTTATGGTTACGACTCCCCTTATGATTCTCCTCTTTATTTTCAACTTACTTAAGATGTTATTGGTAACTGCTATCGGCTGGGTTTTCTTTAAGTTCCTTGTAGTTATGGCTTATGCTGCTTTTTGGACTTTTTATGCATGGGTTACAAACACTCCGTCCTCTGAACTTTCATTTGTAGATAAACAGATGGACTGGCTGAGTGTTAATTTCTTCTTCCCTCAAGGTGTTCCCATCCATTACTGGTGGGAAACTACTATCATCGTTGTGCTAGCAGTTATTACCGCCCTTTCTCTAACCCTCAATCCTAACGAGGCTTAAAATTCGATATATAAACTATGATACACAGACACTAAGAAAATCTTGGTGTCTTTTATTTTTTAGAAATGAAAGTGAGAAATCAAATATGCAAACAGTTGTAAACTTTATTAATAACCTCGGTAATATTGGTGGTCTAGTCGGTCTTGGCTGGGTTGCCTGGGGAGCCTGGGATTTGTTTATTGGTATTCGTCGAGAGCTAGATGATAAGAAAGATAAAGGTATTCAGAGTATCGTTCTTGGTGCCCTACTTGGGACAGTTCTAAAAACCCTCTTTTCAGCTATGGCTTCTGGACTTCAATCGATCGGTTAAACCAAGACAAAGGAGGTAGTGCTCATGAACAAATCTACACTAGAGCAACTAACCATGAGTCTTAAGGACTATAACCCGACTGCCTATCAGTTGATGGAGACAACCTCTGGGGCTATGGAGAAGGTGGCTATTTTACTGTTACTCCTCTTCCTGGGGATTAACCTGATGAACTGGAATCAACAGCTTAAAAGTAATGGCGGTGAGCTTACCCTACAGCTCTGGATTGAGGAAATCCTAAAATACGTCATTGCGATTTTCTTGATTTTATATGTGGATGAAATCATTGATAGTCTCTCCTGGCTCTTTAATGTCATCATCAAGCTAGTCGCAAAAACAGGAATTGAGCCATTTAACTCAAAAGCACCTGACTATAAAGGGCTAAATTGGTTCCAAAAAGTTTTTTTCAAAACAGTTTACGATTGTATAGACTTTATCGGTCAAATCTCAACCAAGTTGCTGATCCTTTTGCGTTCCTTTACCCTTTATACCTACAAGGGAATTGCCAAGATTATCGTGGCTTGTTACATGATGGAGAGCTTACGTCCTATTTGCTTTGGGTTCTTCAAACTCTATATTGCAGCCGTCCTTCAAGGTTTAATCCTGGTCATTATCATCATGCTTTACCCAGCCATTGTGACTAATGATTTGCTGACGGTGGAGAAGACCGGAGCCTGGACCAGTGCCCTTATGGCCATTGCCAAGGGTATTATCTACATCATCATGCTATTTGGTAGTCAACGTATGGCCAAGAATATTATGCAGGTGAATTAAATTTTGTGGTATAATAAAAGCAGGTGGCAGAGGAGGTAACCTATGGCAGTTTCAAAATTTTATGCAAAGTGGAAAAAGCCTTCAGGAGAAGAAAAGTTAGTCAATGCTTTTGAGGCATTAGCTTTGAAAGGGCGAGCACAGATAGAGACGACTCCAAAAGAAAAAGCTACTCTCTATGATATTGAGACCGGCTTAAAGGTTGCCCCAAAACATGGGCATAAAAAAGAAGGTCTCTATCAAGGGCAGCCTTACTTCACTTATTATCCAGGGGAAGAAAGTCCACTAAAAGGAATGGATGGCAGTTTTGAATATTCATCAGAACTGAATGCCTTCATTGAGGCATTCAAGTCGATTAAAAGGTTTCAAATTGGCTATGGCGAACATACCACCTTTATTTTCCCTAAAACCATATCTCCTATGAAGCGAGTGGTTTTTGAAGACGAGGACTTCGTCATTTTAAAGATATGGATTGAGATTGACGAGACCTATCCCTATTCAGAATACTACCGCTTAAATGGTCAGTTAGGCATTGAATTTTACAAAACGAAACGCCCAGAGCCTGTAAAGCGGATAAAGCTAGCTAAAGAAGGAGTGCCTTTACTGGAGGCAAAAGCTCAGTTTCCCGAGTCCACTAAGATTTATGTTCCTGAAGAATTTGTCTCATCAGAACAAATCAGAGGTATTGCGGAGAGAGTTCGGGAGGTTTACCAGGAGAGGAATTATAAGCTCTATGGAACCTTTGACAGATACCACTTGGAGGCTTTTGTCTTTTTAGACGACAATGAAAGGAAGTACCACACATTGAAAACATACGAAGACCAGTGTCAGGAACTTGAGGCAGAGATTAAGCGGTTGAGCGAGAGCTTCCATCAAAAAAATGAGAAAGTTAACCAGCTCAGAGAAGAAATCAAGCAAGCAGAAATCCGATTACGCCATTACTGCGAAAAAGAAGAATACTATAAGAAGTTAGAAAAGGATAATGAGTTGCTGAAGGAGGAAAAGAAGCAACTTCAATCTAAACAAGAGTGTTTAATAGCTGAGTCTCAAAACTTACATAAAGTAATAGATGAGGCTAAAGCAAAAGAAGAAAGAGTAAATAATCGAAATTGGTTACAACGTTTACTAAATAGAGATTAATTGAAACAGTTCTGAAAAAGAGCTGTTTTTTTGATGGAAAGGATAAATACATGAATTTAGAACAACTGAGAAAAAGACGAGATGAGCTTGTGCAAGACAATGCCTGGATGGATAATTTGATCACGGAAAAAGAGGAAGAGTTATGGGAGTTGAAGGTAAGAGGTATTGCTGCCTCTGAGCTGGCTCGCTCAGCTATGCAGTCTGCCCTCCGTTCAGCTGGTATTGTTGAGAGTTTTTACGGTCCCTACAATCCCTCTTCTGAAGCACAAAAAGGAGACTTATGACACGTTTAGGCAGTGAATTTCTAAAAGCCTTGGACAGCTACGAGCGGCCAATTATTGGCTATATTACCTTTAGGCAGCTGGTGCTTCTCTTTGGCATAGGACTGACGGTACTTGTAACCTCGGTCCTGTTTTGGCTTCAAACCCCAGATATTATTCTTTACGGCGTTAGTCTTTTGGTACTAGCGCCTTTTGTCATTTTTGGGTGCCATATCGATGAAAAGATTAAAGATGAATTGCGTTTTCTCTTGACCAAACAAGAGCGAACCTTTCAAACAGACTATGATAGAAAGGATTATACGAAAAATGACTTTATTCGACCGAAAACAAACCCCGAAACTCTCTAAAGCTGAAAAAGAAAAGGCCAAGCGGTTAAGACGTACCATGACTGCTTCCACTCAAAACAGCTTAAACTATCAAACCTTGTCCCCTGATGGGCTTATGGCCATCACAAACGACACTTATTCTAAATCTTACCGCTTGGGAGATACTAGCTACATCACCGCAACCGACGAAGAACGTATTGACGTTATCGAAACCAATGCGGATATTTTCAATTCCCTGGATATTGACAATGACATGCAGCTGTTGATCTTGAACAGGAGGGTGGAAAGCAATAGTCTGGTTGCTATTCGTTATGATCTAGCTCAAGATGGTTATGATGACTACCGCAAGGAATACAACGCCATGATTAAGGACCGCTTCTCCCAGGAACAAAACACCTTCAAAGTGGAGAAGTACCTAACTATTACAACCTTGGCAGACCAGGACCATCAAGCCAGACGGATTTTGGATGATACGGCCAACGTCATTGAAAGTCAGTATAGTGGTCTCGGGATTTCTTTCAAGGAGATGGACGGCTTGGATCGCCTCCTTGTCTTTCGGAAGCTCTTGCGACGTGAAGCCTTTCTTGATTTCACCTATGAGGATATTGCCCTCTCTGGTTTATCTACCAGAGATTTTATTGCCCCGTCCTACCTGAAGTTTGATAAGGACCACATGAGGATTGATGATAGCTATGCCAGGGTTCTTTATGTGAAGCAGTACCCAACCTTTCTGAATGATAAGCTCATCAAAAACATTCTGGACACAGGGATTGAGTTGGCCATTAGCCTTCACGCCAAGGCCTATGATACGGCAGATGCCTTAAAGAAAATTAAGACAGTCAAATCCAGCGTTCGACGTGAGATGATTAAAAGCCAGAAGGCTGCTGCTAGAGAAGGCTATGGGAGTGATTTAGCAGTCGGAGGAAAAGCTATTGAAACCTCTAAGGGAACTGAAAAATGGACAGAGGAGCTCCAGGAAAACGACCAGAAGATGTTTTCAGGAGTGATAACAATCTACCTTGTTGCGGATAGCCTTGAGGAGCTAAACAATCATACTGAACAAGTCCAACGTTCAGTTCGCAAAAATACAGTAGATCTGGACAAGTGCTATCTTTATCAGGAGGAAGCTCTCAATACCATTCTCCCGATCGGTCTGCCATTTATCAATGTCAAACGTCGTTTTATGCGAGATATGACCACCAGTAACCTAGCAACCCAGATTCCTTTTACCAACGTTGATTTGCGTTCTTCTAGCCCACGTGCCGTCTATTATGGTCAGAACCAGCTTTCGAAGAACGCTATTACGGTAGATAGAAAGAAGGACTTAAACACGGGCTCAGGCAGTATCTTTGGCATTTCTGGTTCTGGAAAATCAGTGCTTGCTAAGGGAGGGGAGATTATCCCAACCCTCTTACGCTACATAGAAGACCAGATTATCATTGTCGATCCTGAAGCGGAGTACATCGATATTGGGCGAGAATTTAATGCTGAAGTGATTACCATTGCCCCAGGATCACCCCACCACTTTAACCTTCTGGACTTGCCAGATAAGGATAAGCTCCAGGCAGAAGATAGTGACCCGATTGGTCAGAAGGCTAACCTTCTCTCCACTCTCTTTGAGAATATCTTTTCTGAAGTCTCGGACGATGAATTTGCCATGATTGATCGTGTGACCAGAAAGACCTACGAGGAATTTCAAAATCCAACCTTTAAAGATTGGCAGCGTGTGCTAGAAGCACAACCTGAAGACATCGCTCAAGCTCTAGCTCTGAAAGCTGAACCTTATACCATGGGTTCTAATGATATTTTCGCCCATCCAACCAACGTTAATATGGATAACCGCTTCATCATCTTTAACCTAAAACAATTGAACGGGAAACTCAAACCCTTTGCCCTCTTGGTGATTCAGGATTATATCTGGAACCAGGTAGTCAACCATCAGGGCAAGACCACAACTTGGCTCTATTTTGATGAATTGCAGCTCTATTTCAAAAATAAACTTCAAGCTACCTTCTTTACGGAGTTATATTCCCGTATTCGGAAATACGGGGCAATTCCTACAGGGATTACCCAAAACCCTGAGACGGTTCTATCGACTGAAGAAGGACGCAAACTCGTCTCCAACTGTGAGTTTCTAGTTCTCCTGAAGCTGAAGCGGACAGACTTAGAAGCCCTGGCTCAAGTAACCCCTCTGACCCCTTCCTTGGAGCGGTTTGTCTTACGCCCTAAGGCCAAGGGAACAGGGCTTATTGTGGCAGGGGATACCATTGTCCCCTTTGAAAATCCCATCCCGAAAGGAACCAAACTTTATGAGTTGGTCGCAACGGATGGCTAGACGACAAACAGAAAGCGAGGTGGTGAGTTTTGTATAAGGCTGACCCCAAACAAGACCGACAAAAGAAGCGACAAGGCATTAAAGAAGGGACTATGGCCAATCAACAGAAGGTAGCTAAAGAAGCTCGTTTGGATTCTAAGATGGCCTATAAAACCGCTAAGAAAAACTATCGCCTAGCTAAAAAAGACTATACTCGCCATAAAGGTCCACACTTGACCGCTAGAGCCCTTTTCTTTAAGCAACAGAAGGACAAGACCAGGCTGGCAAAACAAATCGCTAAAACGGTCTATAAACGGGCTAAAAAGGCAGATGACCCCTATATCCCTAATCGTCTAAAAAGGCGAGCCAAACAGGGTACAAAAATGAAGGTCAGGCAGGACACCGAAAAAGCTCTGCGAGACAATGACATCCTGGGCGACTGGGTTAAAGCCAGACAAGATATTCGTCAATTTCATTATCAGAAAAAAGCCTCTAAACGTGCCTTAAATGCTGGGGGCAAGTTAGGCAAGTATACTATCAAACATAGTTATGGCCAGCTCAATAGAGCCTATAACTTCACCCGTGGCCGTGGCTTTACCAGAACCCCGAAAGAATTCTCTTGGGAGGGCAAGCTCACTAAAAAGATGCGTCAAATGAAGCGACGTGTAGCACAGACAAAGGTAGGAAGAGTAGCCAAAGGAACAGGTAAGGCGGTGAAGGTCGTCTCAAAACCCGTCCGCTCTATTCTGACCAATCCCTTAACGGTTAAGTCCTATTTCCTCATGTTTCTCATCTTTGGTGTGATGGCTCTTTTTATGGGGATTTTGGGAGGCAGTGGACCTGTCCAACAAAATGAGTTTGATTTGAACAAGTCCTGGCTCCAGATTAGTAAACGAGACCGAGAAAAATCAAACGACAAGGTGGATTACTGGACTAACATCGATGATATGCTCTTTTTCATGAACTATCGCTACGGGAGTGAGTGGAATCCAGACAGTAGCTGGAGCGAAGGGATAGGGGGAGAATTAGCTGGAAACTTGGGGTTCAACCACTACTCGGATGCCCTAAATGATCTTTGGAATCACTTAAACAAAGACCCACATAACCTCAAGACCATGGCAGATCTCTATGGGTCATCCTCTTCTCTAAAATGGGCAAAACTCAATAAGGATGAGTTAGAGGAATATAAAGAATTGGTGGAGATGACAAAAGAAATCGGTCGTTACCCCTCGTACCAAGAGTTAGACAATCCCTTCTACAGTGAAGCAGACCCATCTTATGCTACCCCCCTTATTATCCTGAAGAGATTTGGCTACACATCGACGACAGAAATCTACGAGAAAACCCAGTTGAAAGCGACTACTGGCCAATCTCTAAAAGCTCCCTTAGCAGGGACAGTCACTTTACAGGGAAATACTGTTGCCATTAAAGCTTCTGATGCTATCTTTAGCTTTGAAAAGGTTGGTAGTATCCGAGTTTCTGACGGGACAACCGTTGCTTCAGGAGAAGATATTGGAAAGGTAACCACCAATGGCTACCAAACCATCCATTACCAGAAGCTGGAGGAGAAAGAGACTGGGGACAAGAAGGCTAAATGGACTTCGGTTAATCCAGGCTTCTATTTTCAGTCTGTGGTCTATAATCAAACCACATCTGTCCTAACAACCCTTGATGGAGACCTGGGACAAAAGGCCCAGGCCATAAAGGACTATCTGAAGCAGAAACTCCCTGGTCTAACAGATAAGGGGCTGGCTGCCATGTTAGGCAACTTTGCGACGGAAAGCAACATCAACCCGAAACGGGCTGAAGGGGACTATTTAAGCCCACCTGTGGGAGCTTCAGAGTCCTCTTGGGATGATGAGGCCTGGTTAGGACTAGGTGGACCATCAATCTACAATGGTGGCTATCCTAATATTATTCATCGTGGCCTAGGTTTAGGTCAGTGGACAGATACAGCTGATGGTTCAGTTCGACACACTCTCCTCTTGAACTATGCCAAAAGCAAGGATAAGAAATGGTATGATCTGGAACTCCAACTGGATTTTATGTTAGAGGCTGATAACCCTTACTACATCTCCATTGCCAAGGAGATTTTAACCAGTAATGACGATGTGGAGACTCTAACTAAGCGCTTTCTCAATAACTGGGAAGGAAATGCTGGAGATAAACTTCTAGAACGCCAAAACAATGCCAAACAAATCTATGCCTTTCTGACCCAGCCTATCCTTGGAGGTGGCCAGATTGCCTCTTCCTGGAACTTCCCTGAAGAGTACCGCTCCAAGGTCGCTAATCCCCCAACTCAGAGAGCTATGACCACACAAGCTGGATCAGGTTACCCAGTTGGTCAATGTACCTGGTATGCCTATAATCGCTTGGTAGAACTTGGTTCTATCAAGGACCTATCAGGAACTTATGGTTATCTGGGCAATGGCCAAGACTGGGTGAGAAGTTTGGTTGCAAAAGGTTGGAAGTTTAGTAGCACACCGAAAAAAGGAGCAGTAGTATCTGTTCAAGGTGGATTTGCCGGAACATATGCTCAATGGGGACATGTAGCTATAGTAGAATATGTTAATGCTGATGGTAGCTTCTTAATTTCAGAATGTAATGTTCCAAACGCTTTGGAAAATGGACGCTATGTACAAGATAAAGTCCATTTTGCCGTCTGGGCACCAGCTCATTACTATACTTTTGCAACACCAAATTAAATAAGAAAGAAGAATAAATGAGATGAAAATGATTGATACAGAAAAACTAAAGCTCTTAAAATTGGTAGGGCTTGGCCTTGCGACTACCCTGGTTCTAGGGCTGGTCTTTTGGTTTAGCCTGGCTAGTGCGAAATCTCAAAAAGACACCAAAAGTCCCTCCCCCAAGACAGAACAGATTAAGAAAGCTGAAGGCAGTGAGTTAACATCAGCTTACGTTAAGGATTTTCTTTCAGCCTATTTTACAAAGAAGGATCTAGGGGAGAACAGAAACCGCTACCTGCCCTTCATGACAGAAGCGGCTTACCAGCAGGAGGTCAACACTGAAGAGGAACCAGCTATCCAAACCTATAAGGGCTATGTGGTGGATACTAAGTTAAAATCTGCGACCCTTTATATTGACAGTGACAACCATGTGGTCTTAGCTCAGGTGAGCTATACCCAGACCCAGCTTCAAAAGAAGTATGATTACACCAATGCCCAGACAGATGTGTTATCAAGTAGCACCTTACGCATCCACTATATCAAACAAGGCGATAAATACCTGGTTAGCCAGATTGAACCTGTCTTGATTGTCGACACCCTAACCGCTGATCAGGAGGCAGGTCTGCCCACCCTCAATCAGCCCAACATCACCCTAAATACTGAAGGAGAATAAACCCTATGACCAAATTAGAAATACTTGAAAAACAACATGCCAAAGCACAGGAGAGACGGGAGGATTTCTTATCCAAGGCTAAGAAGGAGGAAGACAAGCTAAAAGAGCTTGAAACACAAATCATTCTGGCCAAACATGAGGAACGCTCAGACTATTTGGCCAAGCATAACCTAACCTGGGCGGATATTGAAAAAGCTCTGGCAGAAGGTAAACTGAAAGGAGAAGACAAGCATGTATCGATTAACAAATCTGACACTGGATACGACAACAACCTACAAAAATAAGGACCTGGTTTATCAGGCCCTAGAGCGAGAGAATGCAAAGGTCAAGCACCAGGAGGCAGAAGGTGTCATTTTAGTGGAAGAAATGGATAAGAAAGGTGTGGTCATATACCAAGAAGACATCTATCTCCCCTTTGATGGCATCGCAGATAGTCTGTTTCTGAAGACAGGTACGGATATTCCTTCTGAAAGGCCAGCTAAGGCTAGAGGATTTTCCTTTCTGAAGCCTTCTGAGAAGAAACTTGACCAAGAACCAATTCAAACGGAGAAAGAAGAGCTTAGAGAGCCTCTCTCGGACACAGCTTCACAAGTTGAACGACAACAGAGCAAGTTTTCTATCCTGAAAAACTTATGGCAGGGAATGCTTGTGTTAGGCTTACTGACGAGCCTTGCGGTAGCTGGTTGGACAATGAGCCTAGCTACTAAGCAAGAAAAAGTGATCACAGACCTAAGCCAACAGGTGAAGGCACTTGAAACTTTTCAATCAGAGGCAGGGAAGCTAGACACCTTTGTTCGCTATTTTCTTCCTCACTACTATTCTGAACAAGGTCAATTAGGTGACTTTGTGGACTCCTCCCTCAACCTGGACAATCAAAAAGGGCAACTCCAGTCTGTTATCTTGGAAACGAGCTCACAGACAGCCAAGAAGACCTATCAGTTGATCTATGTGTTATCCATCAAGGAAGGGGAGAGTAGGAGCCAGAAACGTCTAACAGTGACTGTTAAAGAGACTCCCTCTTCTCCTCATGGTTACCAGGTCATTGCTGAGCCAAAACTATCCAATTATCCAAAATAGAAGGAGGTAGCTATGGATCAAGAACGTACGAGCCATTCCTTAGCTCTAAAAGGGAAAATTACTGTAGAAATGGCCATACAGGCTCTTTATACTCTGACTAAGGCTTACCATGATGAAAGCCAGCACAAGCTAGAGAATAAGACTTTTGAAGGAGAAACCCAGTTTAACGAGTTTATGGCCACCAAATCCCAGAAAGACGTTGAACAACTCTTGAGCAGTGAAGTCCATTTGGCCAAGCTCAAACATTACCTAGAAGAAGTCAAGGTGGGGTTTACCTACCAACAAAAGGGGGAAACGACTTACCTTTATTTTGAAAGCAAAAACCGCCTCTTGGCCGAGAAAGCCCTTAAGGACATGTTGGCTAATATAACTAAGAGTCCTGAAAAACTGGCAGCCTTCTCTAAAAAGGTCTTGAAAAAGCCCCATGAAATGCTTCCTGAAGAAAAGCTGGCCTATTACAGAACCCATACTGTCTATAAGGGATCGAGTCCAACTATCACAAAAGAAATCGGAAAGGAGAAAGCTCGATGAACAGAAAGCCAATTTGGCCCTACCTGCTGGTGGGCTTTTTATCGTTTGTCTTGGCTCAATCCCTCTATGCATACTACCAACTATCAACACAAGCTGTTCCTTTTATGGGAATGTTACGGCTGAATTGGTTACTGGAGAATTGGTCTCTCTTTTCTCTCGTCATCTCATTTGAATCTAAAATTATGATGGCTGGGCTTATCGGTTTTAGTCTACCTATGTTGGTTTACGTATCTGGGGATAGGAGTTCCTACCGCCACGGGGAGGAACAAGGGAGTGCCCGTTTTGCGACCTTGCGTGAAATGAAACGTTTCGAGGACCAGGACAATGATAAGAATATGATTTTTACCAAACAGGTCAAGATGGGGCTTTTTAACTTTCGCCTAGCTTATAACGTCCAACTTAATAAGAATGTGATTGTGATTGGTCTTCCAGGAGATGGAAAAACGTTCACCTTTGTACTGCCTAACCTCATGCAGCTGAACTCGAACTTTGTGATCACAGACCCAAAAGGCAACCTGGTCTATGAGACAGGAAAGATGCTGGAAAGAAATGGTTATGCCGTTAAAGTCTTTGACCTGATTCGTCTGAAGAACTCTGATCGCCTCAATCCTTTTCACTACATGAAATCTGAACTGGATATTGACCGTATCTCTGAAGCCATCACAGAAGGAACTAAGAAAAGTGAGCATATGGGCGAAGACTTCTGGGTACAAGCAGAATTGATGTTGCAGCGAGCTTTGATTGGGTACCTCTATTTTGATTCCAGAGACCCCGACATAGGAGCACAACTCTATACGCCTAACCTAGGGCACGTGGCCGATTTGTTACGTGGGATTTATCGTGAAGATCCCGACGTGCCAAGTCCCGTTGAGCAGATGTTTGAGGAGCTGGAGGAATTACAACCAGGCAACTATGCCTATAAGCAATGGAGGCTCTTCCAGAACTTCAAGGGAGAGACTAGAAACAGTGTGGTGGCTATTTTATCATCTCGCTACTCTATCTTTGACCATGACGACGTTAGAAACCTCATCAGTGAGGACACGATGGAGATAGACACCTGGAATACCAAAAAGACGGCCGTCTTTATTGCCATTCCTGAAACCAACAATGCCTTTAACTTCCTGTCCTCTATCCTCTTTGCGGTTGGCTTTGAAGTCTTGATCCACAAGGCCGATGATATTCTCCAGGGGAGAGTTCCAGGCTATAGTAGGAAGAATTTGAGACATATTCAATTTATCCTGGATGAGTTTGCCCAGATTGGGCGTATCCCAAACTTTACCCAGATTCTGTCTTCTATCCGTAGCCGTGAGATGTCCATTAAGATTATCCTTCAGGCAGTCAATCAGCTGGAAAGCCTTTATAAGAGCGATTGGAAGACCATTTTTAACAACTGTGCGACTCACGTATTTTTAGGGACAAACGACAAGGATACCATGGAATACTACTCGACCCGGAGCGGGAAACAAACCATTAGAACCAGGTCAACCTCAAAATCTCACAGTTACCGCAACGGCTCATCAAGTGAAAATAAACAGATCCAGGGCCGCCCACTCCTGACCCCTGATGAAGTGGCCAGAATTGGTGTGGATGAAGGTCTGGTCTTTATCTCTAAGCAGAATGTCTTCAAGGACAAGAAGGCTAGCGTTTATGACCACCCTCGACACTCTGAAATTGCCAGCTCCCCTGAAGATGAGAATTGGTATGACTATAAGCGACTAGGAACGGATATTGATGGTTTGCTTCTCCATGCTAATGACCTAGACCCTCACTTTGAAGAACTGTTTGTGGCTTAAATACAGAAAGGAAACGATATGGAAACACCAAACCTAAAACTTGGCTTTTTAGAGACAATTAGCCAAGTGTTATCTCTGCAAAAAGAGAGCCTAGCAACAGAATACACCGTGATTAATCAATTATTGAAACAGGCAGATGAAGAGACTTTCTACTCGCTATCTCCTCATCTCTTCGTGACAAGAGATGAAGAAGGTACCTTGATTGGTCACCCTCTAGAGGCTACCCCTGAAGGCTATGACCTCTTCAAACACCTGGTAGGAGGACAGATTTAATGGTTTTTACTAAAGCACAAGCAAAATCCCTAGCTATTTTAGACGTGGCTAGGAGCCTTGGAATGGATATGAAACGGTCGTCTCATAAGGAATATTACTGGACAGAGCACGATTCCTTCAAAATCGATACCACAAAAAACACCTGGCACTGGTATTCCAGGGGAACTTTTGGAGATACCATAAACCTGGTTCAGGAAATGCGTGACGTGAGCTATAAGGAGGCTATGACATTCTTAGAGACAGGTAACTTTCCTGAAGCAAAACCTAGGGAAGAAATCAGGCAGCCCTTTAGGTACAGCTTAGCTCCTTACGAACAAACCTTCAGAGAAGCCAGAACCTATCTCAAGGAGACCAGGGGACTGTCTGATGAAACCATCGACTTTTTCCTAGAGAAGGGTGTTCTAGCTCAGGCTAGACGAAAGGATAGAGACGGCTTTATTGAAGATGTCTTGGTCTTTAAGTACCTGGACAAGAACCAAAATATAGTGGGGGCCAGTCTCCAGGGCCTAGTTCCTTATCCAGAACGCCATGAAGGTAAGGGCTACCTCAAGCAAATCATGTACCAGTCAGAAGGCATTGCAGGCTTAAACGTCTCTATTGGTGCTCCTGAGCGTTTAGTGGTGGCAGAAGCTCCGATTGACCTTATGAGCTATTACGAGCTCCATAAGGACAGCTTAGAGAATGTCAGACTAGTCGCTATGGAAGGCTTAAAAGAAGGGGTTCTATCCCGCTATGCCATGGAAGCCCTCCAGGAAAGAGGTGTGCTCAAGGAAATACCTCTAGATTACACAAAATCCAAAGACCTGACCCAGGCTTCTAATTTTCTAGCTGAGACTGCTCGGTTAACGAAGCTGTTTCAGCTAGAAAGCCACCATAACCTTGTTACCCTAGCTATTGACCAGGACAAAGCAGGAAGTGATTTTATTGAGCAGTTGAGAGACAAAAATATTCCAGTCATCGATGCTAGACCACCAAAAGGTGATGGTCAAGAAAAGATGGATTGGAATGAGTATTTACAAATGCAAAAAGAAAGGGGGCGAGAACTAGTAACAACGACAGAACAAAAAGAAAAAGCTCCTGACCGAAGTCAAGAGCCATATAGCAATGCGGGCGATTCACATCGCAATCCCGATTCTTTAGGAGACTTATCTCCTGGGGCAGCATCGAAGCCCGTTGTGGACGAACCACAACCTGATTTTCCTGTCATTGCTCACTTAAAGTTTACCACTAAAGATGAGAGAATGTCAACCATAAAACCAGGGTATCATGTTATTACCAATGGAGAATTAAATAGGCTTAATAAATTTGCCCCAGGCTTACAAGCAACGGCTCAGTGGTACTTAAGGGAGCTATCGGGAAGTACCATCTCGTATTTGTATCAAGACGGAGAGACGTTAGGAAAATTAAGTGTCCAGTTTTCTGATGAAAACTTCGCTCACTTGACTGGTATCTCACCAAAAGGAGTTGAGATGAAACAAGTGGTTTATGATTTTGCCCGAGGCGTTGGAGATTATGGCAATATCCAAGTGTCTCATGCTATTAAGGATAAATCAATGGTTCTTCCTTTATTACCAGATATCTTATCGTCTCAATCCTTTGTCTTTAACGATCTATCGGAGGTTGAAAAATTCAATCGGATTGACTTATCTCAGGCGATCAAAACTAATGACGAAGATTTATTACTCGCCATTAGAGATGTTGATGGTGTCGGTATCCCCGCTTCAGTCATGCGAATGAAAGAAAAATTATCTGAAAGTCTTCAGGGAAAAGAAAATATTGTTCTTGCTGTTTATCGCCAGCGTGATGGTCAACTCGACCCACTGTCTATCAATGAAGAGTATGTAAAAGATGGTGGAAAACGGTTTGAAGATATTCTAAAAAATGATGAGTTTAGCCGCTATCAAGAAGAGGCTTACAGAGAAGAAATGGAGCAACTTTCTGCTAAGCGGGACTCAGATGGTGATGGTATTTCAGATGAAGAGGAACTAAAACAAGGAACCAATCCTTATGATTTTAGATCAACACCAAGCTCTAAAAGGGAAGATGAAAATACTCTTGAGCCAGAAGAAACGTTCTTTGTTGCAGGTAGTGTTGCTGTTGCTGATCTCATCAAAAATAAGGATATTACAGGGCTTAATCAGCACCTTAAAGAAGGTATTAAAGCTTACCTGAACTCAGAAAACTATAAAAAATTCCTGACCAAAATGAGTCAGTTTAATCAATACTCTAGTCGAAACTTACGCTTGATTTTAGCTCAGAAACCAGATGCTTCTTACCTCGCTCCTTATAATACTTGGAAAAAATTTGATCGTCATGTCAAACGAGGAGAGAAAGCGTTGAGTGTTATTATTCCAGTAACCTATGTGAAGAAAGATCAACAGGGGCACCCCATCTTAGATAAAAATGGCAAGCCAGAAACAGGACTAACGTTCCGTCTAAAACCAACTACTTTTGATGTCTCTCAGACAGAAGGAAAGGCGATGCCAAAGGCTGCTGAGGTGAAGGAACAATTGACGGATTTGGATTATGCAAACCTCTACCGTGCCCTTATGGCTATTGCCAAGGAGAATGATGTTAGTGTCCGCTTCGATGAAATGACAGGAGATAAGAAAGGTCATTACAATGTGACAGAACACCAAATTGTTTTACGCAGTAACGATATGAACAAGTCTCAACTGATAAAAACATTTATTCATGAGACAGCCCACTCAGAGCTACACCACACTAACAATCCCCAACAAGAACAGTTGACCAGGAGCACAGCAGAGCTCCAAGCAGAGAGCGTCGCTTACGTTGTGGCTTCTTACTATGGGATTGATACTTCGGATTATTCCTTTGCTTATCTGGCAGGTTGGTCAGATGATAAAGAGACCCTGGCAGACCTGGAGGCCCAGCTGGATATTGTCCAACAAGAGGCTAAAAGTTTAATGGTTCGGATGGACCAACAGTTGGAACAGTTACGCCTTAATCAGGAGAAACAAACTCAGAACCAGTTTGAGCAGAAGTTACAAAAGTTTAAGGACCAATCCAAGAAGTCCCTCGAGGAGCACAAGCAAGAACAAAAGGCAGAAGCTCGCTCAAAAAAAGAGAAGGGTTTCTCGAAATGACCGAACGGGATACCCAAAAGACACCCAAGGTCAAACTTAAAACAACCCCACCACAAGGAGGACAACACACATGACAGACCAACAAGAAATCCAACTTCACCTCATCCTATCAGACTTTATTCCACTTATGGACGGTGACATTGTCCAAGGAATTTCCCCTGAAGCAAGAGACCTAACCCTCCAAGAGGTTTTAGATCAATTACTAGTAGATAGGGAACTATTTGATCAGACTGATGCATCATTAGTGAGCTGGCAGGATGAGAATATTCAGCTCCTGAAAACAATTAGTGACGAAGATTTCCTGGTAGTCCGTGATGAAAACATACTATTAACGGAGCTACAAATTGGCCAGTCACTCTTTGAGCCACTTAGTGAAAACCAGCTGGAAGAACTGAAGAAAAAACTTATCTCAGAACAAGAGCAGGCTTCAGAACGTCAGACACAGGCAACTGAAAAAATTGAGCAGAAGCCATCACTTTGGGAGAAAATTCTAAAGCCCTTTGGCTAGAATTATTGCCAAAAAAAGTTCTGCCTCTCTGGATAGAGAGGCAGAACTTAGGGGCTTGGGGATTTCCCCAAAACTGAAAAAGGTAAGAAGGAAAATCGTAAGATTGACCTTCTCTGACCTTTTTTAATTTTGCATTTGTGTCCACAAATGCTACGCTTGCCGGAAGGAAGAGGGTCGGGAGGAAACCATGGAAATGCTAGAAAAATCATCCAAAGAGAGTGGAGGAATAAAGCGATGAGAACAGAAAATAGGAAACGTCCAATTATCAAGAAAGTAGCTTTTACAAATCATGAATATGCACAGGTGAGACGAGCAATGGAGCAGATGAATGCACCAACCTTTCAATACTATGCTAAAAATCAAATCATTCAAGGGAAAGTTGTGCGTATTGATTTTTCCGAGCTGAAGAATCTACGTGTTGCTGTCAATCGAATTGGAGGTAATATCAACCAAATTGCGAAACATGCTAACGAAAATCAAGCTATTAGTCAAGAGGAAATGTCTCAAGTATTACAACATTTGAATGAGATTAAAGAATTGATTTCAGTGCAACTATCTCATGCAGAGAAGAGAGCGTTGCAAGAACGAAAACGAACAGTGAGGTCGGATGTAGAAGAATGGTAGTTATTAAAGCGCCAAGCCAAATAAAAACGTCAACTAATCTAAAAAGAGCTGTTAACTATATTTTGAATGAGGCTAAAACTCTTGTTACAAATACCAACGACAGTCAGCTAGATTTCCCTTTAGTCTATCAAAATGGAGAGATGCAAATGAAATTAGTATCAGGACATGGCATAGAGGATGTGAGTGTTGCTGATGAAGAAATGATTATGACTAAGCTTGCAGCAGCCTTTAAAAAAGGGGATGATGATCTTAAAGAATTATCGTCAGGAAAGCAGGTGTTAGCGCATCATATTATCCAGTCTTTTTCTCCGGAAGATGACCTTACTCCGGAACAAGTACATGAGATTGGCAGACAAACGATGATGGAGTTAACAGGTGGGAATTATGAATTTATTATTGCAACTCATACAGATAAAAATCATCTGCACAACCATATTATTTTAAACACGACACATACCTCAACGCTAAAAAAATTTCGTTGGGAGAAGAAAACCTTACAAAGTTTAAGAGCCATTTCTGATAAGCATGCAGCAAAATATGGAGCTAAAATTATTGAGCCGACTATGAAAAATTCTTACACGAAGTATTCCGCTTGGCGACGTCAAAAGAATTACCGTTTTGAAATTAAACAACGTCTAGACTTTCTGTTGAAGCAGTCACTATCACTAGAAGATTTTAAGGAGAAGGCAGCTGCTCTTGATTTACAGATTGATTTTAGTGGAAAGTATGTCAAGTATAAATTGATTGATGAACCTCAACAGAGAAATGTCAGAGATGATACGTTGTCTAAAAAAGGGACGTACTCTCTAAAACAAATTATTGATTGTATCGCCCTTAATGAAGTTGTGCTTGATGTCTCTGAAATGAAAGAGCAGTATCAGACTCAAAAAGTCAAAACAGAGAATGATTTTGAATTGAAATTAACGGTTGAGGCATGGCAAGTGGAACAGGAAAGTAAGCAAGGTATCTATGTGCAGATGGATTATGGAGCGTTGAATAGTGGAACAATTTTAGTGCCTGCTCATAAAGTTGACAAGCAGGAAGATGGTAACTATACGATTTATATCAAAGAGAGAGACTATTTTTATTTTCTTAATCCGGATCAATCTGTTAAAAATCGCTATATGATGGGAACAACTCTTGCAAGACAACTTGCTAAACAAAACGGTGACGTCATGATTACTAAAAATCCTTATATTTCGTCCATGTGCACATTGATCAATGAGTACAATTTTTTAGTGGAGCATGGTGTTACAAATGGCACCCAGTTCCGACATCTGGAGGAACGCTTTAATCAAAAAATTGAGGAGACAAATTTAGAACTACAACGTTTGGATGACAGGCTGGCACGCTATCATAAAATTGAAGGTGCATTACTTGCCTTGGAGCAAACGCCAGAAAATCGTTTAACTGCAATAGAACTATTAGAAGAGTTAGGAGTTCCTAAAGATATTAGCTTAGAAGATGTTACGCAACTTATTCAGCAATTTGAAATTGAAAGAGGAGCATTACAGGAATTTTTTGATAAGACGTTGAATAAGTACACGACTTACAGACAGGTACGTGATAACACTCAAATACGTGAAGCGATTGAAAAACAACGTTTTGAGGATAGGGAACGTTAAAAAATATAAACTTCTATTTTTGTGGTAAAATAGATTATGCAATTGCTCTAACACTTAGCAGGCTCCTGGCCTGCTTTTTTCATTTTGCAACTACTAATTCTATGGTAGCTTTCAGAAATCTTTCAAATTCGGTACAATAGATTTATGATTGGATTTGATGAAAAAGCTTTTATCGTAGAATTAGATCGGCATCGTAAGGAACAATTCCTAAAACGTGTAAACCAATATGATGAACAGGTGGCAACTGTTATGCGTTTGAAAGGTTACAAGAGAGTGGATGCAAGTGAGCGGACGGTTATCTTTACCTTTGGCGAGATGACTTTTTCTAGAAGTCGCTGGCGCAAGGGAAGTCAAACCTGTTATCCTGTAGACGATTGGCTGGGGTTGAAGAAATATATGCGCTATTCCCCTGAGTTGATTTTTCACATGGCTAGACATGCTTCTGTTCTATCCTACCGTGAGGTCTGTCGGACAATCCAGGTTGCTTACCGTTTTGAGGTGACTAAAGATGCCGTCTTAAAAGCGGTCAAGACTGCTGGAAGGCTCTTTTCTGAGAAAGAACGGTATCACTTTTATCTGGAGGGGGAACAACCCCAAAAAATCCAGGCAGGCAAAATCTACCTGGAAGGGGATGGGGTGATGGTTAAGACCACTTCAGGAGGAGACGAACGTCACAACACAGACCTGGCCCATTTTCTTATTCATACAGGGGCTAAGAAAATCGGCAACAATCGCTATATCCTGCAAAATAAACATGAGATTATCAATGTTAATTATGACCAGGCTAAGGAGGAGCTTCTAGATTATCTCTATAACCATTTTGAAATCACGGACAAGACTATTCTAATCACAAATTCAGACAACGGAAAGGGCTACACCAAGCGAGTCTTTCAAGAAATTAAAAAGGCTTTAGGGATAAAATACCACGAACACTTTTGGGATGCCTACCATCTCAACGAGAAGCTAAAGAACTTCCTGAAGCTGTACCCGACCACCCTTACAGATTTGGCTTTCAAGGCTATTCACACCCACCAAAAGCCGTTACTTGTGACTGTATTTGATACGATTGAGTCCCTGGTTCAAAATGAAGAAGAGTATGAGCGTTTCGTGGCTTTTCGTCAAAAGTTGTTTAGACATTTCAAGGATACCAAACCAGCTAAACTAAGAGGACTATCCCCACGTGGAATAGGGGTTATGGAAAGCCAACACCGTAAAATAACCTATCGCATGAAGCATAGGGGGATGTACTGGTCCATTGAAGGAGCTTGTGCTATGGCTAAAATAATACTTTTAGAACGGGTAGAACAATTAGAAGACCTTTTTTTCGGCGATTGGCGTAAACGATATGAAGTCTACAAAGACAGGCGCTTTAGTGCTGGTCACCTTGTCAATCACTTCCCGCATAAGGCTAGGATTATTAAGCAGAGGCGTAGGTCTTAGAATATTCTTACAAGCCCCCCTAAAAGGGTAAATTTTAGGGGTCTTTTTGGTATGAATTGGTGAGGAAATCCTTGCTTTTTTGCCTAAATGGTGGTACAATAAAAGTGTTAGAAAACAAAAAAAGGTGTAGGAGCAGACACTCCTACACCACCGATTAAGACAAAGTGGAGATTTGCTTAATCAGTCAAACAGTATTGTAACATAGAGTAAACAATAAGGTCAAGACTGAGGCAAAGGAAAAAACTTTGTTTCAGTCTTTTTTCGGATAAAGAACATAGAGTTTTCTTAGGTTGTAAGGGGTAGTTGGACTTTCCCAAAAATTTAGACACATAC
>NZ_CACVCC010000032.1 GCF_902729355.1 Streptococcus sp. S784/96/1
TTGGTTTCAGAAACTTTGAAAACTTCAAAACTCGTATTTTCATTGCCATAAACATAAAACGAGAGAAGACAAGTCCTGTCCTCTCTCGGTGTTAAATGGGGCAACCCACTACAGTTGACAAAGAGCCATTCAAAAAAGCACCTTGGGATTACGCCCCAAAGTGCTTAATATCAAGGCTTTTAAGCCCATAAAGAGATTATTTCTTAAGGTTGTAGAATGATTTGATTCCTTTGTATTGAGCAACTTCACCAAGTTGATCTTCGATACGAAGCAATTGGTTGTATTTAGCAATACGGTCTGTACGTGATAATGAACCAGTTTTGATTTGTCCAGCGTTTGTTGCAACTGCGATGTCAGCGATTGTTGAATCTTCTGTTTCACCTGAACGGTGTGATACTACTGCAGTGTATCCTGCTTCTTTAGCCATTTCGATAGCTTCAAAAGTTTCAGTCAAAGTACCGATTTGGTTAACTTTAATAAGGATTGAGTTTGCAGCACCTTCTTTGATACCTTTTGCAAGGTATTCAGTGTTTGTAACAAAGAAGTCGTCACCAACCAATTGAACACGTCCGCCAAGACGCTCGGTAAGAGCTTTCCAACCGTCCCAGTCGTTTTCATCCATACCGTCTTCGATAGTGATGATTGGGTATTTGTTAACCAATTCTTCAAGGTAGTCGATTTGTTCTGCAGATGTACGAACAGCAGCGCCTTCACCTTCAAATTTAGTGTAGTCATAAACACCACGCTCTTTGTCGTAGAATTCTGATGACGCACAGTCAAATCCGATCATGATTCCATTTTCGCCAGCTTCGTAACCAGCAGCTTCGATAGCTTTAAGGATAGTTTCTACACCATCTTCCGTTCCTTCAAATTTAGGTGCGAATCCACCTTCGTCACCAACAGCTGTAACAAGTCCGCGTTCTTTAAGGATTTTCTTAAGAGCGTGGAAAACTTCAGCACCCCAACGAAGACCTTCTTTGAAAGTAGGTGCACCAACAGGCATAATCATAAACTCTTGGAATGCGATTGGAGCATCTGAATGAGAACCACCGTTGATGATGTTCATCATAGGAGTTGGAAGAACTTTCGTGTTAAATCCACCAAGGTAAGTGTAAAGTGGCACTTCAAGGTAGTCAGCAGCAGCACGTGCTACGGCAATAGACACACCAAGAATAGCGTTAGCACCAAGTTTACCTTTGTTTGGAGTACCGTCAAGAGCGATCATTGCACGGTCAATACCTTGTTGGTCGCGAACATCAAAACCGATGATTTCTTCAGCGATAACGTTGTTTACGTTATCAACTGCTTTTTGTGTACCAAGACCAAGGTAACGTGATTTGTCACCGTCGCGAAGTTCAACTGCTTCGTGCTCACCAGTAGAAGCTCCTGAAGGAACCATACCGCGTCCGAAAGCACCTGATTCAGTGTAAACTTCTACTTCAAGTGTTGGGTTACCGCGTGAGTCTAGGACTTCGCGAGCGTAAACATCAGTAATAATTGACATGTTATTACTCTCCTTATGGTTTTTTATTTTACTCGCCTATTTTATCATAATGTGAGACTTTTAGCAAATTAAAAAAACTAGCGATAAAATTCCTGTATTTTATATTTTCCTTAATTCTCAGCCTTTTTTCTAGATTATGATATAATGAGAATCAATCTATCTGAGATTTAATAGAGGTGGTGTATGGCAATTATTTCATTTGACAATGTCAGCTTTAGACAACAAGGAAAAACCATTTTAAAAAATATAAACTGGCAAGTTGAGAGCGGACAAACATGGGCTATTTTAGGTTTAAATGGTTCTGGTAAAACAACCCTGTTAAAACTTATTATGGCTGAGCATTGGCCAAGCCATGGGCAAATTTCAATTTTAGATAAATCCTTTGGACAAGAAGATATGACCAGTATCCGAAATCGCATTGGAGTCGTTGGTTCTTTTATTTCTGAGCGCCTTCCTAAGAATATGTTAGCTGAAAAAATCGTCTTAACAGGAAAATATAAATCATCTATTCTCTATAAAGCTTACGGAGAGGTCGAACTTAATGAAGCTCGGCACATGTTGCTATCTTTAGGAGGAGAACATCTTTTAGGGCGTATCTATGCTAGCCTCTCTCAGGGAGAAAAACAGTTGCTTCTCATCGCTCGGAGCCTAATGGAAAACCCCGATATCATTATTTTAGATGAGGCAACTAGCGGACTTGATCTTTTTGCTCGTGAACAATTGCTGGCGCAGATTGGGAAAATTTCCCAATTGCCACATGCACCAACGGTTATCTATGTCACTCACCACGCTGAGGAGATTACCAAACAAATGAGCCATGTGCTACTTCTTAGGCAAGGAAAAATTATTGCCCAAGGTAAGAAAAAAGATATCCTCAAAGAAGATACCTTATCGACATTCTACCAAAACCCTGTTACTATTATTCCTATTGATGAGGATAGAGTCTATGTTCATCCCAAACATCTTTAGGAATAAAGCTAAATATAGTATAAAAATGGATTCTATAAGACAGATACACAAAAAGCTGTGTATGATGTGATGATCATAGGGTCCATTTTATTGGTTATTTAGATCCTGTATTGTCATCTCAACTTCTCAATCATCACCAAAAATGGTGGGGTATTGATTTGATTCAGTGGCTGATAGAGCATAGCCGTAAAGACTGTCTGGTCTAATTGTTGCACATAATCTAGCACCGCATCTTTTTCCATGTCACCGCCTTCATGACCATAATAAATCATAATGGCTACACGCCCACCGACTTCCAATTGCGCTAGGATTTTTTCGATGGCTATCAAGGTTGTATCTGGCTTAGTAATCACTGACTTATCCGCACTTGGTAAGTAACCGAGATTAAAAATGGCTGCGCGAATCAGCTCTGAGACGTAAGCGTCTACCTTTTGGTGCCCAGCTAAAATCAATTCTACATTGTTCAAACCGAGCTGAGCTAATCGTTCGCTGGTTTTCTGCACCGCTTGTTCCTGAATATCAAAAGCGTAAACTTTCTTAGCTAAGTCTGCGAGAAAGACAGTGTCATTGCCATTTCCCATGGTAGCATCTACCGCAATGCTATCTTTATCTAGCACCTCTGCTAAAAAATCATGAGATAGGTGAATGGGGCGTTTTATCATCATTATTTTCCTTAACTATTCTGTATTAAAAATTGTCCCTTAAATGTCTCAGTCTTGTGAACTCAGCGACATCTGCTGCCATGAGAAGGCGATTGATTTGTTTTTCGACCCCTATAGTGGATGGCAGACTTGGGATACCCTGATTTACTTTTGACTTGATTTTTTCATAATAACCTTCGACAAACTTATCCGAGGTTTGTAATAGGCTAAATCGTAAATTCGTCAAAGTGTACTCATGACCTGCATAGACCTTGATATCGTCTGATAAAGTTCTGAAAAAGGTCATTGACTTGTACTGAGCGTCATAATCCCCTGTAAAGACTCTACCACAGCCTGCTGAAAAGAGGGCATCACCACACAAAAGATGTTCCTTATCAACAAGGTAAGAAATGTGTTCCTCTGAATGACCAGCCGTTAAAAAGACATCAATTTGCGAACCATAGAGTTCAATACTGTCGCCATCTGCTAAAACCGTATCTACCAAATGGTTAACTTCTACAGGACCATATATTTTAACGTCAGGATACTTAGCCACAATTTCGCCGATACCATCAACATGGTCCGAATGCACATGCGTGATTAAAATAGCACCCGCTGTCAGCTGGTTTTCCTCCAAATAATCCAGAACAGGCTTGGCCTCGCCTGGGTCAACGATAACGGCTTCGCCACCTTGTGACCATACCCAAATGTAGTTATCAGCTAAGGCTGGAATTGCTGTGATGTTCATATTATTTCTCCTTATCCAAACACTTCAAAATAGGCAATCGCCTCTAGTAGTTCTAAATTGATATTTTCTCGACCATAACAATCTAAAAAATAATCCCGATAGCGATTGGTTTGTAAATTATACGCTAGTGACCAGACTGCCCAAAAGAGATCAATATGCTTATCGCCTAAACCAGCACTGTCCCAATCAATCATAGCCTGGAACTGCCAATTGTTTAAGATGATATTAGGCAGACAAAAGTCTCCATGAATCAAGGTATTTGCTTCTAAGTATGGAGAATACTCCTGAACTTGTTGATAAGTAGCATTCGTATCCATTTTCTTTTGATGTGAAAATAAATAATGAGAGTCGAAATTTCCTGCTTGGTAGCCTTTTTCTACAGCTTTCAAATACTCTTGCGTTCGATTTCCGACCAAGTACTCATCAACTTCCAATGCATGCAATTGTCTCATGGTTTCTGCTAATGTTTGGCAAAGTTTTTTAGGATTCTCCAAATATTTCTTAGAACTCGCATCTTCTCCCTCAACCTTAGCTGTCAGTAACCAATCTTGTTCATCAGATACATAATCCAAGACCTGTTGAGCCAATCCTTTTGAAGAAAAATAGCGTGTGAGAGCAACTTCTTTCTCTAAACTTCCCTTAGCTGCCCTTTTCAGGAAATAACCTTGATCCTTGTCAATAAAATAAACACGAGCAGCTGGTGAACTGCTGCTATCGTAGATTTTACTATTTCCTGCCACATTATCAAAAATTCTGGGCAGTTGTAATTCTTCTAGTTTTATGATTCTTTTCTTCATATGCTTCTTATTAATATAATTACGAGGTGAAACTGCTACCGCAGTTTTTTATTTCCTACCTCAAAAAGTCCACTGGACATTTTGAGCCCTGCCAACTTCCTCGTCTTTCCATTTCTTTATCAATGGCGTTGAGGACTTCCCATTTGTTGAGGCTCCACATGGGGCCAATCAGCATATCGCGCGGGGCATCGCCTGTGATACGGTGAATAACGATATGCTTTGGAATAATTTCCAGTTGGTCGCAGATGATGTTGACGTATTCTTCCTGACTGAGCAGCTGCAAGCGCCCCTCATGGTAATCGCGTTGCATACGGGTATTGGTCATCAGGTGCAAGAGATGGAGTTTGATGCCATGAATATCATTATCTGTCACGCAACGGCGAACATTTTCCAGCATCATCTCGTGGGTTTCACCCGGAAGCCCGTTAATCAAGTGAGAGACGATTTCAATTTTTGACGCTTGCTGGCGAATGCGTTTGACCGTCTCCACATAAAGCTCGTAGCTATGCGCTCGGTTAATCAACTCTGATGTCGCTTCATAGGTCGTCTGCAAGCCCAATTCCACCGTGACATGCATCCGCTCAGACAATTCTGCCAAGTAGGCAATGGTCTCATCCGGCATACAGTCTGGGCGTGTCCCGATATTGACCCCAACCATACCCGGTTCATTGATGGCCTGCTCATAACGCTCACGGATAGCATCCACGTGCGCATGCGTATTAGTATAATTTTGGAAATACACCAGATATTTCTTCACATCTGGCCACTTACGATGCATAAAGTCAATCTCATGGTAAAATTGCTCACGAATGGGGGCATCAGGTGCAACAATAGCATCACCAGATCCTGAAACCGTGCAAAAGGTACAGCCACCATGAGCTACTGTGCCATCTCGATTGGGACAGTCAAATCCTGCATCAATAGGGAGTTTAAAGATTTTTTCACCAAATAATTCACGATAATAATCATTTACGGTTCTATAACGTTTTTTCATGTTTCCTATTTTACCACAAATCCCAGCAAAAAAGTGCCGACTACTCGACACCTCTTAGATTTCGCTCTGCTATTTTTCAACCTTAAGCCAATCATGATAATGTTCTAACAAGTTGACAGCCATTTGTGTGGCCAAAGCGACTGAAAAAGCTTCTGTTCCCTCAAATTCCTCAGGCGCAACTTCAAGTTTACTTTCCTCATAAATAGCCTTGAGACTTTCGACAGACAAGGTTTCTTTAAACGCTTCAAATGATTTCATAGCTTGTCTCCTTTTTCTTTTATTGTATCACTTTATCTTGTTTTTGCAAGCGCTATCATAAAACGCAGGTGGATATAAGATTTGACAATCCCTCTCCTTCTGTTTTTGATAATACTGGAAAAAGGCAGAGATAAATTGAGATAAATCGCTCCTTATCTGGCAAAATCCTTCTTTAGAGTCAATAGGCCTAATTTGAGGAAAAAAATCATTGGTTGATTGCGCAAGCAAATTGCCACCACGAGCATAAATCTCCGCTTGACGAGATAGCCATCTAGGATTTCGTGCCATCAACCCTCGTTGAATTACCGATAAAATCTGTTGATTTTGCTGTTTTTCATAATGAGGTAGATCTTGTCTTTTATAGGGCGAACGTAAAAACTCTAAAACATCTTGTTCCAAAGAACAGGACTTCTCCAAATAGGATAGATTACCTTCTAAGTCCTCATATATCAAATACTTCAATCTGATGTGACGCTTTTTTAAATCCAATTCCCAATAATGAAAGCCCATATTTTGACTGAAATAAAGAAACTGTTTTTGCAAGTGAGAAATTCTCTTGCCTAACCAAAGTTTTTCTCCTAATAGCCATAAGACCTGATAGCCAGCTTGATGGTAACTGTTTGTGCGTTCACGTAATCGTGATTCTGGTAAGCGAGAACACTGAACTTCAAGCGCCAGCTTTTCTCCAACAAAAATATCCGCAATCTGTCCCAAGTCAGATAAGATTTTTTCGACTTCAACAACCGTGTTTTTTGATAGAGAAGCAAAAAGTTCTGCCTTCAAGGTCAAATGCTCATTCGATTCAGTTTCTTGAAAAAATTCACAGGACCCTAGGTTAACATGTGCAAAATGCGGTCGCATCACTTTACCATTTTTCAACCGAACTGATTGGTGACAAGCCGGACAGAAAAATTCTTGTTTTTTGGGGATACCTTCTAATAGATTGACTAAATCACCTTGATTATTTTGTGCAATTAGCATAAGCACCTCCTAACTAATTATTCGAAAAAAACAACCACCTTTCCAGGCGGTTGTCCACATTAATCACGATTTTCTAGTGCTCGAAGCATCTGGTCAATCTTATTTCCATACTCAATTGAATTATCTTTCTCAAAAATGAGGTCAGGAATTTTATACATGGTCAAGTTTTTACCAAGTTCACGCTTGATTGTGCCTGTGGCTTTTTCAAGACCTGTCTGTGCTTTTTGATTATCAGAAGCAAGTGTTGAATGGATAGTGTAATACACTTTTGCTGCCGATAAATCTCCAAGCATTTGAACATCTGTGATGGTAACATCTTGAACACGAGGATCACGAACCTTGAGACGCAAGATTTCATTGACTTCACGCTTGATTTCCATACCAACACGGTCAATACGGTGATTTGCCATTTGATTTTCCTTTCTGATAAGCATTATTTTGAAAAAACTAGGCTACAAACCTAGCTTTTGTTTTTAGTGAATTAGCTTAGATGAGATGTTTGGGAAATAATTGAATGGAAGTCCTTCTCTCCATACCGTCTCTACCTAATCTTCTTTTTATTTGCGCTTCAACGAATTTGACTTTAAATTGATAATAGTTAAAATCAAATTCTAGTGTAACGTATCGTTCAAACGATTTGGGGAACGAACTGTTTGAAGTTGGGAATAGGAAAAGCAGAGCTTTTCACCATTACCTAACTGCCATATAAGATTAAAAAACCTTAGTTTCAAATCTTATTGACGTTTACGACATGAGAAGAGGTTGGAACAAAAATATCCCTGCCCCTTAAATTTTAGTTTATAGATAACTTGACGCAGTGGTTGATTGGAGGTCTATAACTAGACACTCCTTTCATTTTCAAGTGTCCACCTAAAATAGTCCACTGGACACTTTCAGCCTGAGCTTAGAAATCAGAGAGCGAGAGGAAGTCAAGACTTCGACATCATGACTTCTGTCCCACTCTCTTCGAGCTAGTGGCTGGCGTATAATGACTAGAGGCGTCAGCATCAGTCATTATTTGCGTTTAATTTCTTCCATGATGTAAGCTTCAATGGTATCATCCACTTGCAGGTCATTATAATTTTCAATCATTAAACCACCTTCGCGTCCGTTACCAACCTCTTTGACATCATCTTTGTAGTGTTTCAGACTAGCCAGTTTACCATCATAGATAACTACACGGTCACGGATAACACGGACATTTGAATCACGAGTAATCTTACCTGAGATAACCATAAATCCACCGATAGTACCAACTTTAGAAACCTTGAAGGTTTCACGGATAAGAGCTTCACCAATAATTTTTTCTTCAAATTCTGGATCAAGCATTCCTTTCATTGCATCTTCGATTTCTTCAATAACTTTATAGATAATACTGTGTAGACGAATTTCAACATCATCAGCGTCAGCTTGAGCACGCGCTTGTGGTGTAGGACGAACGTTAAATCCGATAACAACGGCATTTGAAGCTTCCGCAAGGGTCACATCAGACTCACTGATAGCACCTACCGCTGAGTGAACCACGTTGACCTTAACACCTTCAACATCAATCTTAAGAAGCGATGCGGCAAGAGCCTCTACAGAACCTTGCACATCAGCTTTGATGATAACGTTAACGGTCTTAACTTCACCAGCTTTAAGGGTATCAAAAAGATTTTCAAGGCTAACACGTTGTGTTGCTTGACGCTGTTTAAGAAGGGCACGCTTCGCACGCTCTTCACCCGCTGCACGAGCAGCTTTTTCATCTTCATAAACGGCAAAGTGATCACCAGCCATTGGTGCTTCGTTCAAACCAGTAATTGAGACTGGCATTGAGGGTTCAGCTGATTTAACACGACGACCAAGATCGTTGGTCATGGCACGCACGCGTCCAAAGGTATTACCAACAACGATTGGATCTTGGACATTCAAAGTACCTTGTTGAACAAGAAGGGTTGCAACAGCACCTTTTCCTTTATCAAGACGAGCCTCGATAACTGTACCGATTGCACGAACCGTTGGGTCAGCTTTAAGTTCTTGAAGTTCTGCTACAAGGAGAACTGTTTCAAGAAGCTCATCAATGTTTTGACCGAATTTTGCTGAGATTTCAACAAATTCAGAATCTCCACCCCACGCTGTTGACATGATGCCGTGCTCAGCCAATTCACCAATAACTCGTTCAGGATTGGCACCAGGTTTATCAATCTTATTGATGGCAACAATGATTGGCACGCCGGCAGCTTTAGAGTGGTTAATCGCTTCGATTGTCTGTGGCATAACACCGTCATCTGCCGCTACGATAAGGATGGTAATATCCGTTACTGAAGCACCCCGTGCACGCATTGACGTGAAGGCCGCGTGACCTGGTGTATCAAGAAAGGTAATTTTCTTACCATTGGCTTCGATTTGGTAGGCACCGATATGCTGTGTGATACCACCTGCTTCACCTGTTGCAACACGTGAATTACGCAGGGTATCAAGAAGTGTGGTTTTACCGTGGTCAACGTGACCCATGATTGTTACGACTGGTGCGCGCTCAATCATTTCTTCTGGGTCGAGGTAACCATCTTCAACGAAGAAGCGCTCAATATCGGCATTATCCACTTCAACCTTAGCTTTAGCTTCAATACCATAATCTACCATCAAAAGCTCAATCGTATCACCATCAAGGGATTGATTCTGAGTGGCCATAACACCCATCATAAAGAGTTTCTTAACGATTTCTGCTGGCTCACGTTTGATACGTTTTGCAATCTCAGCGACAGTCATGCCTTCGCTATATTCAAATTCTTTTGGCAATTCGTGGAATTTACGCTCTGTTACAGGAGCTGGTGATTGATTGCCTTTACGTTTGTTTTTCTTATTGTTATTCCAGTTGCTATTACGCTGATTTCTCACTTGGTTTTGGTTCCAGTTTTTCTTATTTTTTGCTTGTTTTGGTCCGTCTTCATTTTCATTAGAGAAGTCTCTTGATTTTTCTGGACGGGCCTTTTTACGACGAGTATCAACAGTTGTTTTTTCCGTAGAGACTACTGGCGCTACTTTAGGAGTAGCTACCACCTCTTCTTTTGCCTTCTTAGCAGCCTCCCTAGCTTTTGCTTCTGCCTCTGCTTGCGCCTTTAATTTTTCTTGACGAGCTTGTGCTTGGGCAGCTTCTGCCTTACGTTTTGCTTCTTCCTGCTCACGGAAACGCGCTTCACTTTCACGTGAATATTCTGCGTTTTGTTCAGCTTTCAAGGCCGCTGCACGTGCTTTAAAATCAATGCGTGGTGCAGTTGCTTGTGCAGTTTGAGCAGGGCGATTTTGCTGACGATTACCATTACGGTTGTCGCGATAATCATTGCGCGTGTTAAGCTGGTTTTCGTTACGATTACGATTTTGGTTATCATTGCGGCGATTGTTTTGACGATTGCCATTTGAATGACCTCCGCCTTGATTATTATTTGATTCACGGTTGTCACTTCGCCTTTTGTTTTCGCGACGTTCGTTACGATTTTGATTACGGTTATTTCCACCGTTTTGACGACGTTCTGCCTGTTCTTTAGCTTTGGCTTCACGTTCTGCCTTAAAATTACGAATTTGCGGACGAACTGGTGCTGATTTCGGAGTCGGCTTAGTTTCAGCTATCTCTTCACTCTTAGATTCTGTTACTTTTTCAGATGACTGAATTTCTGACGTTTCTGTCCTAACTTCAGCTTTCTTGTCTACTTTCGGAGAAGCTAAATTAGCAGCTTGGCCATTTCTCAAAGCATCAACAAGACGCTTTTCACCTGCTGCATCTACACTAGAAGCGTGTGTTTTGACATCTAGGCCTAATTCTATCGCTTTTGCCACTACTTCCTTACTCGTTTTACCAATTTCTTTGGCGATTTCATTTAAACGTTTCTTAGACAAATCTTGTCCTCCTATTCTTTAGTCCATAAGAGTCCTCATTTTCTTTGTAAATCCAGCGTCAACCACACAGACAACCTTGCGAGGTTTGCCTAGGGCTATACTTAATTCCAGCGCACTAAACGCTGTGGAGACTTCTATTTTGTAAAATGTACTTTTATCTGTTATTTTTTTAGTCAAATTAGCTGCTGCATCGTTAGCTAGGAATACGAATTTTGCTTCTTGATGTTGGATAGCTTTAATCACCAACTCTTCACCAGAAATTATTTTCCCCGCACGCTGAGCAAGCCCTAATAGATTTGACAATTTTTCTCTGTTAGTCATATTTTCTTATATCAATACTGCTATTCTAGTCCTAACTCACGACGTTTTACCTTGTGATCAACGTAAGAAATGAGTTCATCGTAGAAACTTTCTGGAACATCTATTGAAAAGGAACGATTAAACACCTTTTTTTTCTTAGCGAGCATCGCTTCCTCATTATCCAGTTTAATATAAGCACCACGTCCGTTTGCTTTACCAGTTGGATCGATAAAAATATTCCCCTCTTTAGTTTTCACAATACGGAGAAGATCACGCTTATCAATGATTTCACCTGAAACAACTGATTTGCGCAATGGGATTTTTCGTGTTTTAGCCATCTTAAGATACCAAGTCCGTCATGTGACACTAAAATCACCTTATGACTGTTCACTTATAACGGATTTCTTCCTTTCTGACTGAATTATGCCTCTTCTGTTGTTTCAACTTCTTCTGAAACAATAGTCTCTGTTACGTTTTCTTCAACATTTTCTACCGTTTCAGTAGCACTAGCTTCCTCTTCCCACTGAGCCATAATTTCTTCATATTCTGATGCAGACTTAATGTCAATGCGGAAACCTGTTAAATGCGCTGCAAGCCGTACGTTTTGCCCACGACGGCCAATCGCAAGAGAAAGTTTGCTGTCTGGCACAACCACTGTAGCGCGTTTGGCATCCTCTGGATCAAAGATAACATAGTCAACTTCAGCTGGTGCAATGGCATTATAGATAAAGTCTGCCGGGTCTTCTTGCCACTCAATCACATCAATATTTTCTTCAACTGGTACAGATAGACCTGTTTTAGCATCAACACGCATTGGGTGGAAATGGCTAATAACTTTTTTGATATTGGCACCACCACGACCAACGATTGTACCAATAGCATCAACGTTTGGATTGTGGCTACGCACAGCAACCTTAGTGCGATCTCCCGCTTCACGAGACACACTCACGATTTCCACTGTACCATCGAACACTTCAGGAATTTCACGTTCCATGATACGTTTGATAAACTCAGGGTGACTACGACTAACAAAAACATTAACACCTTTAGGATTGTTTTCAACCTTATAAACGTAAACGTCAATCATGTCATGAGATTTCCAAATTTCTCCTGGAATTTGGTCTTGGTGAGAAAGCTGTGCTTCAAGACTGCCAAGGTTGACATAAATGAAACGTTGGTCAAATCGCTCAACCGTACCAGTCATAATTTCACCTTGGTGTTGCATGTATTCGTTATACATGATTTCACGAGTTTGCTTACGCATTTTTTCCATAATCGTTTGTTTAGCAGATTGAGCTGCAACACGTCCAAACTCTTTGACTGACTCTTCAAAACGAATCTTGTCTCCAAGTTCGTAAGCAGAACTGATCAGAAGGGCATCTTTCAAACTGATCTCAAGGCGTGAATCAAAAACTTCATCCACAACTTCACGAACAGTGAAAACCTGAAAATCACCGTTTTTTTCATTAAAATCAACCACACAACTTTCAGACTGACCGTAACGGCGTTTATAGGCTGATTTTAGCGACTCTGTAACAGCATCAATGATGTCTTCTTTTTTAATGTGTTTTTCTTCTTCCAAAATCTGGAAGGCTGCTAGCATTTCTTTGCTCATAAAATAAGATATTAAGGGCATTGAGCGGACACAGTCAAAATAGAAAACTGACCGACGACGCTCGCGTCTAGGTCACGTTTATCTTTTTTGACAAAGTCCGTAGCCCATATTCAATTCCTTTCTTAGACTAGGAAGACACAACCACTTGGGCATGTTCAATCCCTTTCAAATGTAGTAATAGATAAAGGTGAATACGAAAAAATAGGAGAACGCCTGACGAAGCTTGTGTCTAAGGACGTTTATACCCGCTAAAGGAGGGCACCTATTTTTGATAATATCCTAGCCCGTATTCAATTCCTTTCACAAATATGGTAAAAAGAGCTCCGCACTTTTAGGCAATAACTAAATGAGCTTGGTTATAGCTTCACAGCGAGCCGTGCCTTCGCTACGCTGCTATAAGGAATATCAACCGTTTTATGACGTGTTTTGTCTAAATAATCAATTGTCAAGGTTTCGCCATCAAAACTCACCAAATCTCCTTGAAAAATCTTAATTTTATCAATCGCCTTATATAGAGAGACGTTAATGTATTTGCCAACAGCTCCCTCTAGCGCTTCTTTGGTTTTTAGTGGTCGCTCTAAACCAGGACTCGATACTTCCAGCATATATTGGGCAGGAAATGGGTCAGGCTGAATCGTATCCAGTAAAGGACTGATAATATCCGTCAGCTCTGCGGTATCCTCAACCGTAATGCCTTCTGGCTTATCTACAAGAACAGATAACACATAATCACCACCTAGCTTTTCATACTGAATATCAATCAATTCAAACGGTTCTAGAATAGCTGGTGCAACTGCTTCCGTCACTAATTCAACAATGTTTGCGATAATCATCACCTCCATTTTTTAACATAGACAAAGGGCGTAGTTATCACTCGCCCCTTTCTTGTATAATTTATAATAGTATAACAGACTCTTCATAATATTGCAAGCAAAAAGCTCTGCAAATCATATTTAGCCTTCAATATGCTGTTAGCGCTCCGATACCTGTTTAGCCAAAGCAAAGTTTCCAAGCGTTGCTGAGCCATTTTCCGGGACACCCGGTGTCACAATATATTCAGTCACATCTGGTACCGGAACATAGCCATTAAGAAGTGCTATAAATTTCTCACGCACACGACGAAGCATGTGCTCCTGCGCCATAACACCACCACCAAAAACAATCACCTGAGGACGGTACAACAAGGTTGCTTGCACAGCTGCCTGCGCAATATAAAAAGCTTGTATATCCCAGACATCCGAGTTTTGTTCAATTAGTTCTCCACGTATACCTGTACGAGCTTCGAGTGATGGACCTGCCGCAAGCCCCTCTAAACAACCATTGTGGAAAGGACAAACACCTGTAAATTCATTAGCATAATCGCGCGGATGGCGTGGAACATAAACATGTCCTGCCTCTGTATGACCGATACCTCCTACAAATTCACCATCTTGAATAGCACCTGCGCCAATACCCGTACCAATAGTATAATAGACTAACGATTTCACATTCTTACGCACAAGAGCTTCGCCATAGGCTGATGAGTTAACATCTGTAGTGAAGTAAAACGGAATATTAAACTCCTTTTGGATGAGGCCAAGCAGGTCCACCTGAGACCAATGCTCTTTAGGCGTAGTTGTCACAAATCCATAAGTCTGTGAATTTTGATCAATATCAATTGGTCCAAATGAGCCAATCGCAATACCAGCTAAACGATCTTCATAACGTTTAAAAAATTCTACTGTTTTTTCAATCGTTTCATAAGGTGTTGTCGTTGGAAACTGTGTTTTTTCAACAACTTGGAAATTTTCATCACCTACAGCACATACAAATTTTGTTCCACCAGCTTCAAGGCTTCCATAAAGTTTAGTCATCATATCCCTCATTATTAGAAATAGTTTTTTATTTAGATTTTCCTTGGTCATTCACCAAAAGGAAATCATGTTCTGATATATTTTATTATACCAAAAATCACAAAGAAAGGCTGAGTTTTTTTTCACTCAGCACTCCCAGTTTTATTTAATTATTTAACGCTCACAAGATCAGCACCAACAGCAACTGTTCCTGTAGCTACTGGAGAAACTTCTGCAAAGTCAGCTGTGTTTGTCACGATAACCATTGTAGTGTCATCAAGACCTGCCTCAGCAATTGCTACGCGGTCAAATGTCGCAAGAACATCTCCTGCCTGAACACGTTGGTTAGCCGTTACTTTTGGATTGAAACCTTTACCATCCATAGAAACAGTATCAATACCGATGTGAAGAAGAACTTCTGCACCTTTATCTGATTTGATACCATAAGCATGACCAGTTTCAAAAGCAATTTGAATCACACCTGAAACTGGAGCATAAAGAGTATCTCCACTTGGTTTAACCGCAATACCTTTACCCATAGCACCTGATGCAAAGACAGGGTCATTAACATTTTCAAGAGCTACAACATCACCTTCAAGCGGAGAAACAATTGTTTCTGGCCCAGCTTCAACTGCTGACGCAACTTCTTCTGCTACTGGAGTTACAACTGGGGCGTCTACTGGAACTTTTTCTTCATCTTCATAACCGAAGAGGTAGGTAAGTACGAAACCAAGAGCAAATGATACAGCTACCATAAGGAGGTATTGTGGCAATTGGTTTACATAAAGAAGGGTACCTGGGATAATTGTGATACCTGAACCTGTACCTTGAAGGTTGAGAAGCGAGGCCAGCATACCACCTACAGCACCTGCAATCAATGAAAGGAAGAATGGTTTACGGAAACGCAAGTTAACCCCAAAGATTGCTGGCTCAGTAATGCCGAGGAAAGCAGAGAGAGCTGCTGGGAAAGCAAGAGCCTTCAATTTAGCATTTTTAGTTTTCACACCAACCGCAACAGTTGCCGCACCTTGTGCAGTCATTGCTGCTGTGATGATAGCGTTGAAGGCATTCGTTGAAATACCTGTTGCTGCTTTAGACTCAGCAAGCAATTGAATTTCAAGAAGATTGAAGATGTGGTGAACCCCTGAAACCACAATAACTTGGTGAAGACCACCAATGATAAGACCTGCCAGACCAAATGGCAAAGAAAGAACTGCTTTTGTACCTGCAAGGATATAGTTTTCAACCACGTGGAAGACTGGGCCAATCGCAAATAGTCCAAGAATAGACATTACCAAAAGTGTTACAAATGGCGTTACCAAGAGATCAAGAACATCTGGAACTACTTTACGAACAGCTTTTTCAAACTTAGCACCGATCAAACCGATAACAAAGGCTGGAAGAACTGAACCTTGCAAACCAACTACTGGAATGAATCCAAAGAATTCCATCGCTTTAACATCACCACCGTTGGCAACTGCCCATGCATTTGGAAGTGATCCTGATACCAACATCATCCCAAGAACAATACCTACAGCAGGGTTACCACCGAATACGCGGAAAGTTGACCAAACCACAAGACCTGGTAAGATAATGAAAGCTGTATCAGTTAAAATCTGAGTATAAGTTAGAAAATCAGCGTTATATTCATTCACACCAATAGCAGACATAATAGCAGGTTGTGTCAAAAGTCCACGAAGCCCCATGAAAAGACCTGTTGCTACGATAACTGGAATGATTGGAACAAAGACGTCACCAAATGTACGGATAGCACGTTGGAACCAATTTCCTTGTTGTGCAGCTTCTGCTTTCATTTCAGCTTTTGATGATGTTGGCAACCCAAGAGCAACCACTTCATCATAGATTTTATTAACAGTACCAGTACCAAAAATCAATTGATACTGACCAGAGTTGAAGAAAGCACCTTGAACTTTTTCAATATTCTCAGCTTTTTCTTTGTCGATTTTAGCTTCATCAACAACCATGACACGAAGGCGTGTCGCACAGTGAGCAACACTGCGCACGTTTTCGCGACCACCTAGGGCCTCGATAACTTCTTTTGCAATCTGCGTGTTATTCATTTGCAAAAAATCTCCTTATTTATTTTTCTGAAAGCGATTAACTTTCTTTTACATGACCTAGTTTAACATGGCTGGCAAAATATGTCAATCGTTTTGCAGAAATTTTATTTTTTTCGTGTTTTTCATTGATTTTTCGTGTGAAAACGTTTATCATAAAAAGTGACAAAAATAGCAGAAATAGTCACAGGCTTTCTGGTATTTAATTTTTAAGGAAAGGAATATTCAGTTAGAAGATATCTAACTTAAATACGGGACGTATTTGCTAGAAAAAATTTGCATCCCCTTATCGGTGCACGTCACCTTTGCTGGTTTTCTTTTTTCCATGAAAATGTTCATAGGCGAAACATCCCTAATAGATTAATTATGAATTTACCTACTGAGATTCGCTACCGTCGCTACGAAGATTGGACGGAAGCAGAAAAAACTAAAATTGCTGAAAATGTTGCCAAATCTCCTTGGCATGCTACCTATCACCTAGAGCCAAAGACAGGACTCCTGAACGACCCTAACGGCTTTTCTTATTTCGACGGTAAGTACCATCTTTTCTATCAAAATTGGCCTTTTGGTGCAGCACACGGTCTCAAACAATGGGTGCATACAACCTCTACTGATTTAGTCCATTTTGAAGAAACTGGCGTGACACTTTTACCAGATCATGCTCATGATAGCCACGGGGCCTATTCAGGATCTGCCTACGAAATAAACGATAAGCTATTTCTATTTTACACCGGAAATGTTCGTGATGAAAATTGGGTTCGTGACCCTCTTCAAATCGGAGCTTGGATGCACAAAGATGGTACTATTGAAAAATTCGAAGACGTCTTAATCCAACAACCAGAAGATGCCACCGAACACTTCCGTGATCCTCAAATCTTCGACTATCAAGGACAATTTTATGCCATCGTTGGCGCTCAAAATCATGAAAAATCTGGTTTTATCAAACTCTATAAAGCCGTTGATAACGATGTCAAAAACTGGACAGTCGTCGGCAATCTTAAATTCGGCAGTACTGGATCTGAGTACATGATTGAGTGTCCAAACCTTGTCTTTGTCGAGGGCAAACCAGTCTTACTTTACAGCCCACAAGGACTTAACAAAACTGAGCTGGCTTACGATAATATCTATCCAAATACTTACAGAGTCTTTGAACACTTCAACACAGAAGCACCTGCTTTGACCGGAAACGGAAAGCTAGAAAACTTAGACTACGGTTTTGAGGCTTATGCGACTCAAGGATTCAATAGCCCTGACGGTCGTGCCTTTATCGTGAGCTGGATCGGACTCCCTGATGTGGATTATCCAACCGACCGTTACGACTACCAAGGAGCTATGAGTTTAGTTAAAGAACTTTCTATTAAAAACGGTAAACTTTATCAAAAACCAGTAGCTGCCATGGAAACTCTGCGCCAATCATCAGAGGCCTTAGCAAGTAAAAAAGTGACAGGAAACACTTACGAGTTGGAACTAACAGTCCATGCTAACACTACTGCTGACCTTCTACTCTTTGCTGATGAAGCTGGAAATGGCTTACGCTTAACCGTTGACACTAAAGATGGAAAAGTGATTTTAGACCGCTCTGCTTGCGGTGAACAATACGCAACAGATTTTGGCACAACTCGTGACTGTCACATTGCTCCATCCGATACCAGCATTCGCCTTTTTGCTGATAAATCCATTGTGGAAATTTTTGTTAATGATGGCGAAAAAGTCTTTACAAGCCGAGTTTTCCCTGCTGAAAATCAAACTGGGTTAATCGTTCCAAAAGGAGTTGTTGGAACTTACTACGAATTGGGGTAGACTATGGTCGCTAAACTTACTGATGTTGCGACTCTGGCAGGCGTAAGTCCTACCACTGTGTCTCGTGTTATTAACAATAAAGGGTACCTATCCCAGAAAACCATTGATAAAGTACGAACTGCCATGAGAGAATTGGATTACACTCCAAATACCTTAGCACGTAGTCTTCAAGGCAAGTCTGCCAAACTCATTGGACTGATTTTCCCAAGCACAAGTAACATTTTTTATGCTGAGCTCATTGAACATTTGGAACACGAATTATTTCAAAAGGGCTACAAGGTTATTATCTGCAATAGCGAAAGCGACCCCGTTAAGGAGAAAGATTACCTGGAAATGCTAGGTGCTCATCAGGTAGATGGTATCATTTCATCCAGTCACAATTTAGGAATAGACGACTATGAAAAAGTCAAGGCACCTATCGTTGCTTTTGATCGCAACTTAGCTCCAAATGTTCCCATCGTCTCTTCAGATAATTTTGCTGGTGGAAAAATGGCTGCGCAACTTTTGGAAAAAAACGGTTGCCAAAATATTATCATGATTACTGGGAATGATAACTCTAATTCTCCGACAGGACTGCGGGCGCTAGGCTTTAATTATCCACGAAAAAATCGTCCCGTTATTAACGTTCCAAGCAATCTCTCAACGCTCCGCAGAGAAATGGAAATCCGCTCTATTCTAGTGTCTCAAAAACCTGATGGAGTCTTTGCTTCTGATGATTTAACTGCTATTTTAGTCATGAAAATGGCAGACCAGTTAGGCATATCCCTAACCACAGATTTGAAAGTGGTTGGATACGATGGCACTAATTTTATCGAAAATTATTTCCCTCAATTAACAACAATCAAACAACCGCTAAAAGAAATTGCTAGCCTTGTCGTGGAAATCCTTCTCAGAAAAATAGAAGGACTCCCAACACAAAAAGACTACATCTTACCTGTTCAAGTAATCAATGCATTTGCGCTATAATTGATGAACCAACGTTGCTTCATTAGACAAGCAACGTTTTTTGATATAATATTAATCAACTATAACTAGTTTCTTCCTAGTACACCACATTTTTAAATTAATATAGAAATAGATTTTTATAAAAACGATGACAACTTACAACATAACTCTTCCTAATATAACAAAAGCGCTTACAGTTAAAGAGCTTTTAGAAGACCATTGGCTCATTCCTCGTAAAATTAGGCATTTTTTACGTACTAAAAAGCACCTACTTGTTAATAATGCCAACGTTACTTGGCAAACGCCTGTAAAAGCTGGTGACCATATAACCTTGATTTTCGACCAAGAGGATTACCCTGAAAAATCAATTCCATTCGGTGACCGTAAGCAAGTTGACTGCCTTTACGAAGATGAGCATCTCATTATCGTCAACAAACCTGAGGGAATGAAAACGCATGGAAATGAGCCCACAGAAATCGCCCTCCTCAATCACGTCTCTGCTTATGTTGGTTTAACTTGCTATGTGGTGCACCGCTTGGACATGGAAACCAGTGGGGCCATTCTCTTTGCGAAAAACCCCTTTGTCCTTCCTATTATCAACCGATTGCTAGAAACCAATCAAATCAGCCGTCAATATTGGGCCTTAGCTGAAGGAACATTTCCGCAAGAGCAACTAACCTATCGTGACCTCATTGGTCGTGATCGTCACGATCGTAGAAAGCGTATTGTTGACTCAAAACATGGACAAAGAGCCATTACCCACATTACTCGGCTAAAAACCTTTGACAAAGTAACCCTCCTTAATTGTAAACTGGATACTGGACGGACACATCAGATTCGTGTGCACCTCTCACATCACAGACACGCATTAATAGGCGATCCGTTGTATAGCAAAAAAGCTGCGCAACGCCTCATGTTGCACGCCCATCAATTAAGTTTTACCCATCCCTTTACTCTGGAAAAAATCACTGTCAAAGCTGAGTCAGATAGTTTTGAAAAAGGGTTACAAACTACTCACTAATAAAAATATTTTACATCTAGCGATACTATCTAATAGAATAATCACCATTCCCTTCAATCTCTAAGGAAATCAACCTGCAAATAAATAATAGTTAATTGAAATAGGGATAGGATAAAAGAACCTCATAAAAAGTATTGTAATTTGGCAATACTTTTTTGAGGTGCTTTTTGATATGAACCCATGTTTATCCCTATTTCAATTGACTATATTTTAGGTTCGAGCTTGAAAACGAATGAGCGAGAATAATCCAGTGGATGTTTTAGGTGGACACTTGAAAATGTAGAAGTGTCCAGTTTAGGACTTCCAATCAACCACTGCATCGTCTGTGATTACTCTCAAAAAGAGAGGGTTAAGATATCTTTTCCCAACCTCCTGAGCTTAAAAATATGAGAGCGAAGAAAACCTAGATTTGACAAAGAGAAATGGAACTTCGTAAGAAGTCACTTTCGTTCTACACTACATTAGGATAAGTATTAACACCAAATTTACTAATTAAAATCTAAATTACTATACTACCGATCAGGGCACAGACTTTTACCACTTCCTCCGTATTCACCCAAGTATAATTCCAATGAGAAAACACGGATCACATCAAAAGTAGCTCAAGAAAAGTATTGTCAATTTGCGATACTTTTCTTGACCTACTTTTGTCCTGTTCCTATTTCAGTAAACTATAATTCAGTATCGAATTCGTTGCACTTGATTAAACAATACGCCAAAACTAACCACGGGAATGATGCAGCTAAATTTTCAGAGTATGTTCTAGGTCCGTAGGATGTGGAACTTAGTGTGAGAAAACGGGATAATTGTAACAGAATTTAGTCTCAAACTAAGTTCTGTTTTTTCGTAAAAAGACTCTAAATGATTCACTTTGGGAAATGATTGACAAATTAGTTGATTGTTGATATAATCTTTATACTTAACCAGTTAAGGAGTTTTTTTAAATGTTCAAATTTTATCGCGCCCTACTATCACTCTTACTTACCCTGCTTATATTAGGAGCTTGCCAACATAAACCTCCCAAAGAAAGTCAAGGACTAAACATAGTCACTAGTTTCTATCCCATTTATGCTATGGTTAAGGAAGTCTCTGGTGAACTTAATGATGTCCGCATGATTCAATCTGGACAAGGGATACATGAATTCGAGCCATCAGTTGCTGACATCCGTGCTATTCACGACGCTGATGTTTTCATCTACCATTCTCATATCTTGGAGAGCTGGGCAGGACGGTTAGACACAAATCTAAAACAATCCAACGTCATAGTTTTAGAGGCTTCCAAAGGTATGAATCTTCAGCGTGTCTCTGGTCTAGAGGATGTTCCCGTCAATGATGGGATTGACGAAGCGACTCTCTACGATCCACATACTTGGGTTGATCCAATTTTAGTTGCAGAGGAGGTTACACTAATAGCCAAACAACTTGCTATGATTGACCCAGATCACGCTACTACCTACCAACAAAACGCTGAAAAAATGGCTGAAAATGCTGAAAAAATGGCCGAAAAATTTACACAGCGTTTTGCCAAAACTAAAGTCAAAACTTTTGTCACTCAACATACCGCCTTTGCATATCTAGCTAAACGCTTTGGCTTAGAACAACTTGGAATTGCCACTGTAACCAATCAGGAACCTAGTCCACGTCAACTAGCAGAAATCAAAGAGTTCATCGACACTTATCAGGTTACAACGATTTTTGTTGAGCGAGGAATCTCAGACAAAATAGCTAAAACTCTTGCAACATCAACCAAGGTTAACTTAAAAGTACTAGAACCTCTAGAAGCTGATCCCCAAAATAACCTCAGCTATCTAGATAATTTAGAGGCTAACCTCACAATCCTCGCGGAAGAACTCGAAACTAGAAAGGATTAATCAATTACATGAAAAAAAAATACATTTATAGCTCTGCAGCAGCTATTCTACTCTCAGTCAGTAGTTATCAAATTGGGCATCATCAAGCCCTTGAGCAAAAAGATAAAAACCGTGTCACTTATATTAGTTCGTCAGAGCAGCCAACTAGTAACAAGGAAAAAGTTGTGATCGATACGGCCAACATGAGCCCTGACGAAGTCAGCGCTAAAGAAGGGATTAACGCTGAACAAATTGTCGTTAAAATTACCGACCAGGGTTACGTGACCTCACATGGTGATCACTACCATTTCTATAATGGTAAGGTGCCATTTGATGCTATTATCAGCGAAGAATTAATCATAAAAGATAGCTCCTATGCCCTCAAGCAAGAAGACATTGTCAACGAGGTCAAAGATGGTTACATCATCAAGGTCAACGGCACTTACTATCTTTACCTCAAGGATGCCAAAAAAGTCACCAATGTTCGTACCAAAGAAGAGATCGTTCGCCAGCAGCAAAGCGCAGGTACTGTTCGACCAAGTCAAGGTAACCAACAAGGAACACCTACTACAACAAATAAGAAAAGTGCAACATCGACGAAACCTTACACTACAGATGATGGTTATGTCTTTAGCCCAACAGATGTTATTGATGACTTAGGTGACGGGTTCCTCGTGCCACATGGTGACCACTTCCACTATATCCCGAAAGCTGATTTGTCTCCAGCAGAATTGGCAGCTGCACGAGCCTACTGGAACGGTAAAAAGACACCTGCTGACAACTCTAACACCCCTGCACAACCACAAGCTTCTATAGCAACGGTGGCAACTGCACCAGTAGCTGGTGTACAACCACATGTACCACAACACACTGCTCAACCTGCACCGTCAAATCAAGCCGCACAACCAACTCAACCAAGGCAACCAGATAAATCCGCTAGCACAGATAACTTAGATAGCTTGCTACAGATGCTCTATGCTCAGCCACTATCGCTCCGTCATGTTGAAGCAGATGGTCTGGTGTTTGATCCAGCAACCATTACCAAGTGGACAGAACGGGGAGTTGTTGTGCCACATGGAGACCATTTCCACTTTATCCCCTACAGCCAAATGTCGGAGCTTGAAGCTAGTGTTTCACGTTTGTTAGGTCAAGGTAATGAAGCCAATACGCCAAGTAAACCTTCCAAGCCTACACAACCAAGCCAACCAGCATTACCAATAACACCTGAAACAGTTGAACAGCCGGTACCAAATCAGCCGGAAAACGGTGATTCCAGAGAGCTAGAGACACCCGCCGAAAATACAATTCCACCAATACCAAACGAAGAGACAACAACCACAGAAGAGAATAATGTTTCTGAATCGGATAAAGCTGATACAACCGGCAATGTTCCTAGTCAGCCAACCGATAAACCTCAGCCTAAACCGGCTGACCAGAGAGCTGAACTTCTAGCTTATCTAGGACAATACTACGGTGACAAGGCAAGTACTATTTCCTATATGCCTGGTATTGGCTATGTCATTACACCTAAGGTAAGTGACGAAAATCTAATTTTATCAGAAGTGACTGTCCTAACAAGCAAAGAAAAGGGACAAGCTTTGCCTGTCTTGGGCAATACTGCTGACGATGACGAATCAAAAGAGCATGATTCTACTGATAATAGCATCTCTGCTGAAACGCCCAACCAACCAACAACTGAAGAACACACTGGACCAACACCATTAGCTGCACGTGAAGGTAAGCCAAACTCACAAATCATTTACAGTCCCGAAGAAATCGCTGAAGCTAAGGCTGCTGGACGTTACACCACCTCAGACGGCTATATCTTTGATGCCAAGGACATTGAACGTGAAGAAGGAGACGCCTACATCGTTCCTCACATGAACCATAGCCACTGGATTCCTAAGTGGGATTTGTCCTATACTGAGCGTCGAGCAGCAGAAAAAGAACTTGCTAGTCGCAAGCCAGTTGAACCAGAGTCAAGCCGTCCAGCTCCACAACCAAATGACGGCCTCCCACGGGAACGTGCTGTAGACATCTTTGCCAAAGCAGTGCCAGCCAAGCGTATCCCAATTGACAAGATGCCGTACAATTCTGCCTATACTGTCGAAATTAACAACGGTTACCTCATCATTCCGCACTACAACCATTACCACAACATCGCTATTGCTCGCTTTGATGATTTGTTTGAAGCACCTGCTGGCTACAGCCTAGAGGATCTCTTTGCTACTATCAAATATTATGTTAATCATCCAGAAGAACGCCCCGGTTCAGAAGATGGATGGGGGCGCGATAGCGACATCATGAAAAACCGTACCAATGGGGAGAACCGTCCGAATTATCCTGTCGGAGAAGAACCCGATGAAGATACCACAGAAGACGACGAGGCGGCAGGCATATCATCACCAGAATCTAAACCTGCTGATAATCATGAAACACTTGACACAGAATCGTCAGCTCAACCTAGTCCAACAGAAACGGAAGCATCTAGCTCAGAGGACGATGACCTGGATGATTATGACCGTGACATGCTCAAGCTAGCGACTGCCTTTGGCATGGAACGAGAGGCTTTTGAGGACAAGCTCTACGAGCTTGCGATGACCCATGGTGTCGGTGTTGATACCTTTGCCTACTTCCCAGAACAAAAAGTTGTTCGTCTGACTGACCGCAATGGACAAATTCATATCATTTCACTTGTTGGATAGTCGTTAAAAAGAAGCTGGAAATGATATACTCCCTTAGAGCTTTAGTGAATTTTTGTTTTTTCACTGAACAGAACCCCTTATAATGGACAGTATAAAAAAGTACACTATACTGTTTTTATAAGGAGGTTCTTTTCTTATGGCATATGCATTAGATTTTTGTGAAAAAGTTCCCGCATATTGTAAGCGAACAGGTCGTATCACAAAAGCATCAGATGTTTTCCAAATCTCACGACATACCATTTATGGCTGGTTAAAACTAAAAGAGAAAACAGGGAATCTAAACCATCACATCAAGTCAAAGGAACAAAACCTAGGAAAGTTGATAGAGATAGCCTCAAAAACTATCTTACTGATC
>NZ_CACVCC010000033.1 GCF_902729355.1 Streptococcus sp. S784/96/1
TACTTGTATTTTGAATTCAGGTGGATACTTTGTAAATTTACTTCCTTTTTTAGCCATGAGAAAAGAACCTCCTTATAAGAACAGTATAGTACTTTTTATACTGTCCATTATAAGGGGGTCTTTTCAATTAACTGCCTCTTGCTTGATAGTGGTTAAAAAAAAAACAGTTTTCAATAACTTTAACAATCGCCTATCGTCCTAGTTTTTACATCAATCAAACTCCAATGCTTCAACTCCTCCAAGTCTCCATTGTGTTTCTCTATTTTACTGTAAAAAACCTGTTATTAGTGTAAATGAAACATATCAGTAATTTGAATTAAGTTTAGGACATTATTGGTTCATTTTAAACAGTGCTAATACCATGAGATATGCCATATTTTGTCCTGCCCACATGTTTCAACTATCTATAACTTTTTCGTTATCATGATAACGAGCGAAGGATAGAGAAGGGTAACCACCCAATTTCTTCTTGGAAGCGAACCAAAGCCCATTGAAAATGTACTTTCAATAGCTCAACGCTATCTCCTACTTGCACCATTAACTCAGTAGGATTGTAATCTCTATTCAGTGCATTCCCCTCTAAAAATCGGCAGATACATAGGTTTTCATACCTCCTATTTCACAAGAAAACCAATTAGGATAATTGGAGCAGGGAGATAGATTGACCACTCTTGTTCCTTTCGGAAATGTCGGAAACTCCCCTTCACCTCTATGATTTTGAGAGACATATAACTTCATCGCTTCTCCTTTGCCAAAGATATTAGCTTATTGAACGTATTGGCATTTCGTAGAGTCACCATTTGATTAAAGGGCTTGGCCATGATTTTCTTAGCGTGAGCCGTCTTCGTGTAAGACTCCTTGGTGCGTGTTAGCCAAAAAAGGGCTGTTTCACCGAGATAAAGATCCTCATCAGCTAACGACCATTCCTTAATGATTTCTGCTACCAGTTCTTTTGTCGTCCCCTTGAGATAAAAAAGAGCGTCCTTGCGATAGGCATCCTCAGACCACCATGATGGCAAGACTTCTTTTATCACCATCTCTGACGGGACAATCACAAAAGGAATGGAAAAATCATACGTTTTTAAAAAAAATGCCTCAATAACATTCTCAAGCTCTGTTAGTGTTTTCTCAGAGTCAAAAAAGAGGTTCCCCGTATTGATATAGGAGCTAACTGTTTGCAATCCCAGTTTCTCTAACTGTTCACGAAGTTCTAGCATGCTAACCTTGTTATTTTTACCAAGATTGATGCCACGTAAAAGAAGGAGATATGATGTCATTATTTTTCCTTTGCTTTTCGAATAACTAAGTACAGGAAAGTTCCGAAGGCGGGACGGAAATCTTAACATCAAGGAGGTGACGCCATGGCATGCTCCCTTAGAAAGGAAAGACGTCCGTCATGTCGGTTTATGAAGCTCTTGAGCTTATGGTAAACTTTGGCATATTACTACTGACTTTATTGTCTTATACCCATAAGAAAAAATAAACAGTAAAACCGCACTTCAAACTTTGACAGGTTCACGAATTGCGGTTTTTACTGTAATCTCTAAACCGTCCCGTCTTTTTAACGGTCCTAGAGGAGTTGAGTTCGTGCTCAGCTCCTTTTCTATTTTTATTTTATCGAAAGTTGATAGGGATGTCAAATGTGGACATTCCTGTATTCACTACTTTATAGAGTACTTACAAATAGTGCTGACTTCTTTGTCATCATTTATCGCTATGAGTTTTATCCCTGCAATATGTGCCTTCGTAACTTTTAAATGATTCAAACAATAGCTATATACCTTTTCCATCTTCTCTTCGTCAATACGATTGGCAATGGTTACATGCGGAATCCATTTTGCAGGTGCATACTGTGAATCAGGCGCTATAATGCCCTTTAATAACTCATGTATCTGATTGTGAAGACTTATCAAATCAGGTGTTTTAGTAGGGCTTAAAAATACAATGCGACTACCTAGAAAACTCCCGAGAGATTGAAAGGAAATTTCGATGGGTAGTACCGCATCCAACTGAGAGTCCAATGTGTTCGTAACACTGTCAATATCATCTACCTCAAAACTCGCCAAGGTAATGTGAGGCTCCCTATCACTCACTTCATAAGCGTAGTCGGACAGAGATAACTCTTTCAACTGATACCAAGTCTCTCGAATCATTTCATTTAACTGGTCATCCAAGGTCGCAATAATGGCATACATAAACACTAACCTCCTCATATGATTAATTCCTTATTGACCTAACTCATCTGCCAATTTTCGGCAAAATCCAAGCCACTTATCCTCATACTCTTTTTTACCCAGCTGCCGTTCTGTCAAATCTGCCACTGTCAAAATATGTCTTTCTTCACAAGCCGTGACACAGGCAAGATAAAAATTCCAATCCAAATCATCCTCGTCCCATATAACAGGAATGCTTTTTAAACCAGCCTGATAAGCAACCCAAGCTCGACTATGCCCATCTGTCAAAAACACACGATTTCCGATTTTCTTAATTGGTACTGGTACAAAAGATAATAAATCATCTGGATTAAACCATGCTTTCACCGCTTCAACTTTTGCTTGAGATAAATAAAATTGACTGACCTGTAACTCTAAGATTAGATAATCCATAAAATCCCTCTTCTACAACAATGGTGAAACAGTCATATCTTGATTTTTCATGATACCCGCATAGAGCTGACTGTCAAATTGACCAACTGCTATATAATGTTCCAACATCTTTTTAGCTATGATTGGCATCGGTAAATCATTAATTTCTTCTAAAGAAAACCACTGTAGTTTCCCCTCGTTTGATACAATCTCTACCAAGTCTGCTACTTCAGCAAAAAAGTAGTAAATCACACGAATTTCATCATTTGTATGACGAAGAGTGACATATTTCATTTGAAAATTGACTAAATCCTCAACCTTTAGGTGAAGCTCTTCTTCTAACTCACGTAAGATACAAGACTGAGCATCGTTCAATTCTTCATTTTCCATATGACCACCAGCAGATGAAATCCATAAATGATTTGCTACACGCGACCCCTCACGGTACAACATCAATATCTTATTCTGATATCGTAGGTAAATACTCGTCATATTTCGTTGTTTCATAATTGTTTCTCCCTTAAAATATCAAATAACTGATTCGTCGTATTGGCGTTACGTAGAGTTCCCATCTGATTAAAAGGTTTCTCCATAATTTTACGAATAAAGTGTAGAGGCTGGCTATGAATTTCTGAAAGAGTCTAGAAGTCATCCATGTAATTTTTAACTTATATTACAGTCAAATATTTTAAACGCATTAAAAGTGCTTGAATACGACCTTCTACATCTATCGCTCCCTCTGAAAAACGTTCTGCCCTCAGATAACCTTGCAAAAGAGCCAGTACCTCCTCTTCCATCTGGAAGTCATCAATCACAACATGATTCAGCTGCCTGAACCCTTTAGACTCCAAAAATTCGATATAGTTATGAAAAGGCGGGAGTGTTTGACATCACTGATAAAAATCTTTGATAAAGGAATTAACTATGGGATTATAATTGATAAACGGAAAAGTCTGAATTTTCTTATCCGAATCAGAAACATGCCAATCTCCATAAGGGGCTGAACCAAACTTTTCTAAATAGGCGATAATAGTATCATATTGTGACATATTATAATTTCCTTTAATTATATTTATTATTTTTAAGTGAACCACCACTTAAAGGATAAGTTTTCAAACTTTCTTTCGCATATAATCAACAAAATTTCACTAGCTTGAACTTAACCAAAATTTTAGCCTCTCAGCTTAAAGGTTCTAATGAGAGTATTTCTTTTCCAAGAGAAAGTGTATAGGCAATTTCACGTTTGGTACTGTCTCCAACATAACCTCCAATATTCACAACATAAATAACATCACCCATGGCTATTTTCTCTAAGTGTATTTTCCCCAAACGTATAATATCTTCATCAGATAACTGGCTTTCATCATCAAAATAAGCACATTGATTACGATACAATTATGTTCTAATTCCAGCTTTCCAGAGAGTTCTTTCATCTCATTTTGGAATCTCATACTACAACATATTGTCATAATCTTCATATCCTCCCCCTAATCCATCGCTTTCAATTCTAACACCAAGTCGCGAATTTGAGCGGCCAGTTCAAAGTCAAGCAACTCTGCAGCTTCCTGCATTTGTTTTTGGAGTTTCTTGATGGTGTCTTGGCGTTCTTTCTTATTCATGGCTGAGTAGTCAACTGTTTCTTCTGCCACATCGGTTGCTGTTGCTTTACTGATGGCGATGAGGTCGCGGACATCTTTTTTGATGGTTTGTGGGACAATGCCATGCTCTTCATTATAAGCCATCTGAATCTCACGACGGCGGGCGGTTTCATCCATAGCTCGTTGCATGGATTCAGTGATCTTGTCAGCATACATAATCACATGCCCTTCGCTGTTACGAGCCGCACGCCCTATGGTCTGAATCAGTCCACGCTCATTGCGGAGGAATCCTTCCTTATCCGCATCAAGAATGGCAACCAAGCTTACCTCTGGTACGTCAATCCCCTCACGGAGCAGGTTAATTCCAATCAAGACATCGAAAACTCCAAGGCGGAGGTCACGAATAATTTCTGTCCGCTCTAGCGTTTTAATATCCGAGTGCATATATTTGACCTTGACACCCATTTCCTTGAGGTAATCGGTCAAATCCTCTGCCATTTTCTTAGTCAAGGTAGTGACAAAGACACGCTCCCCTTTTTCCGCTCTGCTATTGATTTCACCCAAAAGGTCGTCCATTTGACCCATAGTCGGACGCACTTCCACTTCTGGATCGAGAAGACCTGTCGGACGGATAATCTGCTCAATCACTGTGTCTGTCTGCTCCATCTCATAATCCCCAGGTGTCGCTGACACATAGACAATCTGATGGACATGGCTCTCAAATTCTTCTCGGCGCAACGGTCTGTTATCCAACGCTGACGGCAAGCGGAACCCGTAATCCACCAACATCTGCTTGCGTGAGCGGTCGCCATTGTACATGCCTTTAATCTGCCCCATGGTCATGTGACTCTCGTCGATCATGATGAGGAAATCCTCTGGGAAGAAATCAAGAAGGGTGTAAGGTGGCTCTCCTTCCGAACGGCCATCCATGTGGCGAGAATAGTTTTCGACACCGTTCGTGTAGCCCATTTCACGAAGCATTTCCACATCGTATTCTGTCCTTTGGCGAATGCGCTGCGCTTCAATCAATTTGCCTTCTGCCTCAAATTCCTTAACCTGCACTTCCATTTCATCAACGATATTTTTGATAGCATGTTCCATGTGCTCGTCATTGGTCATGAAGTGAGTGGCTGGAAAGAGGACCAAGTGCTCCACTTCTCCCATTGGGCGCCCAGTCAAGCTCTCGATTTCTTGAATGCGGTCAATTTCGTCGCCAAAAAATTCCACACGGAAGGCATGTTCGTCACGAGAAGCAGGGAAAATCTCCACCACATCCCCACGCACACGGAAACGTCCGCGTTGAAAATCAATATCATTGCGCTCAAATTGAATATCCACCAGCTGGTTTAACAGTTTGTCACGCGAAATCTCCTGACCAGGACGCAAACTTACTGCCGAATCTGCATACTCTTTTGGAGAACCCAAACCGTAGATACAAGACACCGATGCCACCACAATCACATCATTACGCTCTAACAGCGCTGATGTTGCCGAATGGCGGAGCTTATCAATCTCATCGTTGACCGAGCTATCTTTTTCGATATAGGTATCAGATGAGGGCACATAAGCTTCAGGCTGATAATAATCATAGTAGGAAACAAAGTACTCTACGGCATTGTTAGGGAAAAATTCCTTGAACTCCCCATAAAGTTGACCAGCAAGGGTTTTGTTGTGGGCGATGACTAAGGTTGGTTTGTTAACCTTAGAAATGACCTGACTCATGGTATAGGTCTTACCAGTCCCTGTTGCCCCCATGAGGATTTGCGCTTTTTCACCACCTTCAATATTGTCCACCAGTTGCTCAATGGCTTGCGGCTGATCTCCAGATGGTTCGTATTTTGAGACTAATTCAAACTGATTATCTTCTCTTCTATCAATCATGTACTTCTTCTTTCCTGTTTTTTCTTATTTTATCATAAATTTGCTATTTATTCGGATAAGAAAAACAGTCTAGTGAGACTAAACTGTTTAAGCTTTTTCTTTTTTAACCCCATAGTAGAGGTAAGCAATGAAAAGAAGTTCAACCAGTGATGCCATTAGACTTCCTTCTGTTCCAAATCCTCCACCTGAAATCCATTCTGGCGCACCAGCTTTTTCCACAAAATGAAAAATTGAGGCTCCGGCACCTTGCCCTGAAACAGCTACGCCATAAATATTTCCTTGAACAAAATTCCAAGCTCCGTGAAGTCCAATAACACCCCATAGGTTATCACGCTTTAACATATAGAGAGCCATCGTAACTCCAGATAAAATGATGCTTAAAACTGATAAGAAAGTAACGTGGTCATTTGCTAGATGCATCAAACCAAAGAGAGAACTACTTATCCCAACCGCGATAGCAAGGTTAGTCCGTTTATTTAAAATCGGCAAAAGCCAACCACGGGTCAAAAGTTCCTCTGTACCACCCTGAATTAACCAAAATGGAATGGTTGATAGAACATATAACCATGTCGTACTAGAAACATCCACCCCTGAGACCTCTACACCTCCCAAGAGGTAAACTAGGCCTAGGGCTAAGCTGAATTGAAGAGAACCAACTAGAAAACCTAAAGCTAACTCCTTAAACCAGTTCTTTTTAAAAAATCCTAGACTAGAAATCGGACGTTTTTCAACCCATTTGACCCACATAAAAAGCAATCCTGATACGAAGGAAAAACTCAATAGTTCTAAATGGAGAGGTAAGGTCACTCCTTCTGTGAAAGCGTCAAAATTACCATTGGCTATGATGAAAAAGACAGCCGCAAGACCAAAAATAATTCCAAATAAGACACTACCTATTATAAAGAATCCTTCAACCATTACAGGTGTCAAGATAGCCACAAGCCAAGTAGGCATTTTTTGATAGAGTTCTGTGGGAGCTTGCAAGATGCGCTTATTCATAAGATTCTCCTTGTGTTATTAATCTAGTACTATTTTAGTCTGCTAACACCTTATTGTCAATAGTTATTGACAACTAGTAAAACAAATACAAAACTGCACCTATCATTTTTGACAAGCGCAGCTTTTATTAGCTAAATATTGTTTCTTAAGACGATTACTGAGACTAGGAAAAGTCTTTTCACCACTTAAATTTTGCAATAATGACAATTTGATGCGATGACAGATTGAACATTTATAATTGAACAGCTTTTCAAATCCCCTCTGCCCCCTCGCTTCATAGTTTCCGAGCTTAGACTTAAAATATCCCAATCAACTGTTCTATTCTCACTTGGTTAGGGTCACCGCTGTACCGCTGCAAGTCACCATCAGCATGCCATTGTCTGCTCCCAGGACTTCATAATCCATTTTAACACCAATAACAACATCTGCCCCTAACTCAGCTGCCCGTCTCTCCATTTCTTTGAGGGCTGTTTCACGCGCCTCAGTCAATTCATTTTCATAACTTGCTGAACGACCTCCAAAGATATTGCGCAAACCGGCACCAATATCTTTAAACATGTTGATTCCAGTAATGACTTCACCAAAAACAATTCCTTTATAACCGCTCACTTGGGCGCCATCGACACTATTAGTTGTTGTTACAATCATAAAAACACCTCCATTTTTTGTAATCGTTTTCTATATTATAACTAAATTCATTCAAACTTTCCAGTTGTTTCTATCTCTCACCACAAGCGTAGTTTAAAGCACTATCACTCCATTACAATCTCTTTTGTAGTTTCTCAACAAAGAGAAAAGCTGCTGGGCAAAAGAGGGTATTCTTAATCGTCAAGTTATTAATTTGATAAATCTTCTTGCGGTCTGTATGAGGAAATTCACGACAAGCTTTCGGACGAACATCATAAATACTACAAAGATTATCATCACCTAAAAACGGACACGGCATGGATTGGAAAACCTTATCTCCATCTTCATCTGTCCGTAAAAATGCTTCTTCAAACGCAGGTAGTTTCATGCGGAAATGTCTTGCAATCCTAGTGATATCTGCCTCGGTGAAAAGAGGACCCAGATTACGACAACAATTAGCGCACTTGGTACAATCAATCTCAAGAAAAACCTCACGGTGTACCTCTTGGACAACCTTATCCAAATTTTTTGGTCCTTTTTTCTTTAAACTCGCCAAAAACTTACGGTGTTCTCCCTGTTTTTGCAACGCTAATTGATGATATTTTTCAATGTCAATACCTTGATTAGCCACAATTTTCTCCTCTATTTTTATCTTCTTATTATAACTCAAATAATTTACAAAATCAGTATTTTAGTGTAAAATCAGCCTATGAAAATTTTGATTACATCTGGTGGTACCACAGAGAACATTGACAGTGTTCGAGGGATAACAAATCATTCCACTGGCTACCTTGGAAAAATAATAGCAGAGACTTTTTTATCCAAAGGACATCAAGTCACTTTAGTGACGACAAAACAAGCTGTCAAGCCTCTTGAACGAGCAAATTTGACAATCCAACTCATTAGTAATGTAGAAAGCCTGCTCACTACATTGGAGCCTCTCATTAAATCACACGATGTCCTCATTCACAGCATGGCGGTATCAGACTATACGCCAGTCTACATGACTGACTTAAAAGAACTTGAACAAACAGATTCTCCTGCTCAGCTTTTGTCCAAAAAAAATGGTGAAACTAAAATCTCATCCAAATCTGACTACCAAGTGCTTTTTCTGAAAAAAACACCAAAAATTATTAGTCAGGTTAAAGAATGGAATCCCAATATCCGACTGATTGGCTTCAAGCTTTTGGTGGGGGTGACCAAGTCAGAGCTGTTTGATGTGGCGAGAGCTAGCCTTGTCAAAAATCAGGCAGAGCTTATTGTTGCTAATGATTTAAACGACATTACTGCTGACCAACATATCGCCTATCTCGTTGATGAGACAAATGAAATTAAAGCTCATACCAAACTAGAAATTGCTGAAAAACTTTATGAAAGGGTGACTGCTCATGACTAAACGCATTCTACTAGCTATATCAGGTTCTATTGCCGCCTACAAAGCTGCCGACTTGACCAGCCAACTTACCAAGCGTGGCTATGACGTGCACGTTCTTATGACGGAAGCGGCTGCCAAGTTCATCACACCACTAACCTTGCAGGTCTTGTCTAAAAATCCTGTTCACTTGGATGTGATGGAAGAAAAAATAGCAGAGCGGATTAACCATATCGACCTTGGAAAAGAAGCCGATCTTTTTATCCTAGCACCTGCTTCTGCTAATACGATTGCTACTTTGGCACATGGCGGAGCAGATAATATGGTCACAGCAACCGCACTAGCTTTGCCAGCAGACCTTCCAAAGCTCATCGCACCAGCCATGAATACAAAAATGTATGATAACCCGTTAACCCAACGCAATATTGCTATTTTAAAAGAGGTGGGTTACAAAGAAATCACACCAAAATCAGCTCTCTTAGCCTGCGGTGATGTCGGGCGAGGCGCTCTAGCTGATCTAGATACCATTCTACAAATCATTAACGAAAATATATAATAGCAAGATAGGAGAATAAATGAAAAACGAAAACTCTACCACTGTTGCAACTATTTCAATGTTCTTTGCAACAATGATTGTCATCCATCTTCTGACGTCTATCATTTTTAATGTTCTGCCGCTTCCAATTAAACCAACTTTGGTGCATATTCCAGTTATCATTGCTTCCATCCTCTATGGACCACGTGTAGGAGCAACACTTGGCGGTTTAATGGGACTCATCAGTGTCGTTACTAACACCGTCATCCTACTGCCAACGAGCTACCTTTTCTCACCCTTTGTCGAAAATGGTAATATCTATTCGCTCATTATTGCAATGGTCCCACGAATACTAATTGGTATCACACCCTACTTTGTCTATAAATTAATCAAAAACCGTAGTGGACTTCTTATCGCAGGTGCTATAGGTTCAATGACAAATACCATTTTTGTTCTCAGTGGGATTTTCTTCCTCTTTTCAAATGTTTATAATGGTAATATTCAAGCCATGCTAGCCACTGTTATAGGGACAAATGCCATTGCTGAAATGTTGATTTCTTCTTTTTTAGCACTTATTATTGTTCCACGACTTCAAAATTTAAAAAAATAATGAAAATCACGAAAACTCGTGATTTTTTTACATGAAAATGATATAATGAAAGCGGTTAATAAAAGTTAAAGGAGAATGCAATGACCTATCAAGAAAATTTTCAAAAATGGCTTGATTTCGCCGAACTTCCTGACTATCTCCGTGAGGATCTACTCGCTATGGATGAAAAAAACAAGGAAGATGCCTTCTATACCAACCTTGAGTTCGGAACAGCAGGGATGCGTGGCTATATCGGCGCAGGTACAAACCGTATCAATATTTATGTCGTGCGTCAGGCAACAGAAGGCCTTGCAAAATTAGTAGAAAGCAAAGGAGAAGATGCTAAAAAACGGGGTGTAGCTATTGCCTACGACACACGTCATTTCTCACCAGAGTTCGCCTTTGAATCTGCTCAAGTCTTGGCAGCACACGGTATCAAATCTTATGTTTTTGAAAGCCTACGCCCAACGCCAGAATTGTCATTTGCAGTGCGTCACTATAATACTGTCGCTGGTATTATGGTCACAGCTAGTCACAACCCGAAAGAATTCAATGGTTATAAAGTTTACGGAGAAGACGGTGGGCAAATGCCACCAGCAGATGCTTCTGCTTTGACTGATTTTATCCGTGGTATTGACAATCCATTTGCCGTTGAACTCGCTGACCTTGAAGAAAGTAAAAACTCTGGTCTCATCACGGTTCTTGGCGAAGAAACTGACCGCCTCTACCTTGATGAGCTCAAGGCTATCAACATCAATAAAGCACTCATTACCGAGCATGGCAAAGACATGAAAATTGTCTATACACCACTTCATGGTACAGGGGAAATGCTGGCGCGTCGTGCCCTTGCTGAAGCAGGATTTGAATCTGTTGCCGTTGTCGAAAGCCAAGCAACCGTTGACCCTGATTTCTCTACCGTTGCATCACCAAATCCTGAAAGCCAAGCGGCCTTTGCCCTCGCTGAAGAACTTGGACGTGAAATCGGAGCTGATGTACTCTTAGCAACGGACCCAGATGCTGACCGTGTCGGTGTTGAAGTCCGTCAAGCTGACGGTTCATATTGGAACCTATCAGGAAACCAAATCGGAGCGATTATCGCCAAATACATCCTTGAAGCACACAAGCAAGCCGGGACACTACCTGAAAATGCAGCTCTTGCTAAATCAATCGTATCTACTGAATTAGTTACTAAGATTGCAGAAAGCTATGGCGCAACCATGTTCAATGTGTTGACCGGTTTCAAATTCATCGCTGAAAAAATCCAAGAATTTGAAGAAAAACACAACCACACTTACATGTTTGGTTTTGAAGAAAGTTTTGGCTATTTGATTAAACCATTTGTTCGTGACAAAGATGCTATCCAAGCTGTTCTAATGGTAGCTGAAATTGCAGCCTACTACCGCTCGCGTGGCCTAACACTTGCAGACGGTATTGATGAAATCTTCAAAGAGTACGGCTATTTTGCTGAAAAAACCATTTCTGTTACCCTTTCAGGTAAAGACGGTGCTGAACAAATCAAAGCTATTATGGCAAAATTCCGTGACAATGCACCAGAACAGTTCAACAAAACAGACATCGCCCTTTTTGAAGACTTTGCCCTTCAAAAAGCAGTCGCCCTTGATGGTACTACAACTGACTTAACAACACCACCATCTGACGTCCTTAAGTACACATTGACTGATGACAGCTGGTTTGCCGTTCGCCCATCAGGAACAGAACCAAAAATCAAATTCTACATCGCAACAGTCGGTGAAACACTTGCTGAAGCTGAGGAAAAAATCGCAAACATCGAAACAGAAATCAATGATTTTGTGAAATAATCACAATTTGTGACACCAAAACCACCCGCTAAAAAAAAACGGGTGGTTTTAGTTTTCCATATCTAAAAACAAAATACAGGGCACGAGGCCTTGTATTTTCTTGTATTTATCTCTCTAAAGTACTTAACGTTTCTTTAATCTGTGCAAAGACTGTTTCCCAGTCTGCATCATTAGTCACGTCAAAATGATCTGTATCAATCTTCATTTTTGGACTGTAATCATAATTATCATACCAGTCACCATAATGTCCATGTAGGAGGCGATAGTAATCTAATAGACCATTTTCGTCTGTTGGCTGTTCAAAATCACGACCACGTTTTTTAATATTTCCCATAATATGATCAAAACTACCATCAAGATAAACCAACAAATCTGGTGCTTTCTTAGGCATACCTTCGAGCTCTTCCATCATATTATCCAAAAGTTCCAAATAAATTTCATACTCTTCTTGGCTAATATTTCCCTCAAGAGAATTGATATAGGTAAAAAGCGCATCTTCATAAATTGAACGATCTAAAACATTATCATTATTATGATAAGCCTCTTTAATAGACTTAAATCGCTTATTCAAAAAATAAATTTGCAGAGCAAATCCATACTTATCAGGATTCTCATAATATTTATCCAAAATAGGATTATTCTCTACAGGCTCATAAAACGCTTCTGTTCCCAAGGCCTCAGACAGACGGGCAGTATAAGTTGTCTTCCCCACACCAATCATGCCAGCTAATATAATCACAATTGTTCTCACCTCCGAGAGACTATCTTAACACAAGATATGGTAAAAAGTCAACATTTAGTCCACAAGATATTGGGGTAAATTAAGTTATTTTTTACACAAAAAGAGAGTGAGACAAAAGGCATGATTTCGAAGTCTTGACTTCCCTTCGCTAGTTTATTTCTAAGCTCAGGCTGAAATTGTCCAGTGGACACTTTCACTCCCACATCCGCACAGCTCCCAAGATCTGGGAGACTTTTGGAGATTGGAAATAAGATGAACGACGTTCATCACATTCGTATAGGATGACCGCTAACGATTGCGTGGTACTAAAATAGTACGGTGGACTATTTTAGGTGGACACTTGAAAATGAAGGAAGTATCCACCTACAGACCTCCAATCAACCACTGCGTCAATCTGTTGTCACTATCAAAAAAGAAGGTTGAGATATTTTTTATACGAAAGCTTCAAAAAGCCCTCACTAAGAGTATAGCACTTAGCGAGGGCTTTGCCTATTGGTTTTCATTGTTTTGTGGGTGTGGGCTCCGCAATCGTGATGGTTTGTCCCAACCTCTTAGTTTTCTTATATGGCCTGTGTTGTAAAACCACGGCTTTCGAGGACTTGTAGCATGGCTTCTGCGGTGTCCAGAGCTGTGAAAAGTGGCACGCCTTGGGCAATGGCAGAGCTACGGATAACTTGTCCGTCTTCATCTGCGGTACGTTTCTTACCTACGGTGTTGACAATCGCCTGTACCTTTCCTTGACGAACAATGTTTGGAATGTCAGTATCATCTTGGCCAATTTTACCAACAAGTTGTGCTTCTAAATCGTTTTCTGCAAAGTATTTAGCTGTTCCTTCTGTCGCAAGGACGTTATAACCAATACGATCAAAGCGTTTTGCCAAGGCTAGAGCTTCTTCCTTAGTATCATCAGCAATGGTGAAGACCACATTGCCAAATTCAGACAAATGGAAGTAGCTGGCTTCAAAGGCTTTATACAAGGCTTTTTCAAGGGTCACATCTGACCCCATGACTTCCCCTGTTGACTTCATCTCAGGTCCAAGAAGGCTATCTACCTTAGCTAATTTTGTAAAGGAGAAGACTGGTGCTTTGACGTAAACCAGAGGACTTTCTTGGTAGAGCCCATCTTCATATCCCTGCTCTGCCAATGATTTGCCAAGAATCAAGTTGGTTGCCACTTGAGCCATTGGAATATCGGTGACTTTAGAGAGGAATGGTACGGTACGGCTAGCGCGTGGATTTACTTCGATTACGTAAACCGTTTCGTCTTTTATGACAAATTGAATGTTCATCATTCCGATACAGTTTAGACCAAGTGCTAAACGTTTGGTGTAATCAGCGATAATCGCTTGAATGGTTTTAGAAATCCCTTGTGGTGGGTAAACTGCCATTGAGTCACCTGAGTGGACACCGGCACGCTCAATATGTTCCATAATCCCGGGAATCAAGACATCTTTCCCATCAGAGATTGCATCTACTTCGCACTCACGACCAACGAGGTATGAGTCAACAAGAACAGGGTGTTCTGGGCTTGCTTTTACGGCTGTGCGCATATAGCTTCTAAGATCAGTCTCATTTTCAACGATTTCCATGGCACGTCCACCGAGAACGTACGATGGACGTACCAATACAGGGAAACCAATATGACGAGCAGCTTCCACAGCTTCTTCTTCATTGGTTGCGGTTTGGCCAGGCGGTTGCGGAATCCCCAACTCTTTTAATGCTTTTTCAAAGAGTTTGCGGTCTTCAGCACGATCCAAATCCTCAACTTGTGTCCCAAGAATAGTAACCCCCGCCTTAGACAAGGCTTCTGCCAAGTTAATGGCTGTCTGACCACCAAATTGCACCACGACACCTTTTGGCTGTTCCAACTCGATCACGTTCATCACATCTTCAAAAGTTAGCGGTTCAAAATAGAGTTTATCAGATACTGAGAAGTCAGTTGATACCGTCTCAGGATTTGAGTTCATAATAATGGCTTCGTAGCCAGCTGCTTGAATGGCTTTGACAGAATGCACTGTTGCATAGTCAAACTCAACCCCTTGTCCAATACGGATTGGACCTGAACCAAGAACGATAACAGACTCTTTATCTGATTTGACAGACTCATTTTCCCACTCATAGGTTGAGTAGAAATATGGCGTGGAGCTTTCAAACTCAGCCGCGCAGGTATCTACCATCTTGTAAACAGGGACAATCTTATTCTCTAGGCGAAGAGCACGCACCTCTGCTGTCGTCATATTCCAAAGCTCTGCAATTTTACGATCTGCAAAACCATTGCGTTTGGCTTCTTTAAGCAACGCTACATCACCAGCATGTGTTGCCAGCTCTTGTTCGATTTCAAAGATATGAAGGAGCTTATCTAGGAAGAAAATATCAATCTTCGCCAGCTCTGCCAATTCTTCAATCGGATAACCACGACGGATGGCTTCTGAAAGGTAGAAGAGACGGTCATCCTGTGCTTTGACAATTTTATCAACTAAGGCATCGTCTGTCACATCTGCTAGTTCTGGCATCTCATTGTGATAAACACCGATTTCAAGCGAACGGCAGGCTTTTAAGAGACTTTCTTCAATGTTACGACCAATTGCCATAACCTCTCCTGTCGCTTTCATCTGTGTCCCAAGGCGGCGCTCACCGTGCTCGAACTTGTCAAATGGGAAGCGAGGAATTTTGGCAACCACATAGTCAAGAGCAGGTTCAAACATGGCGTAGGTTGTTCCTGTGACAGGGTTAATCATCTCGTCAAGAGTCAAACCAACTGCAATTTTCGCAGCCAATTTCGCGATTGGATAGCCAGTTGCTTTTGAGGCAAGGGCTGACGAACGAGACACGCGCGGGTTCACCTCAATAACATAATACTTGAAACTATGTGGGTCAAGTGCCAACTGGACGTTACAGCCACCCTCTATTTTAAGAGCACGGATGATTTTTAGACTAGCATCGCGAAGCATTTGATTCTCGATATCAGACAGCGTTTGTGTCGGTGCAAACACGATGGAGTCACCCGTATGAATGCCAACAGGGTCAAAATTTTCCATGTTACATACGACTAGAGCATTATCGGATGCATCACGCATGACTTCGTATTCAATTTCTTTAAAGCCAGCAATTGAGCGTTCAATCAAACATTGGGTTACTGGCGATAATTTCAAACCATTTTTAGCGATGTCACGAAGTTCTGCTTCATTGGCACACATTCCACCACCAGTACCACCTAGAGTAAAGGCAGGGCGGACAATCACAGGGTAACCAATGCTATTAGCAAAGGCAACCGCTTCGTCAACAGTCTCAACAATCTCAGATTCAGGAATAGGTTGGTCCAATTCTTCCATCAATTGCTTGAACAAATCACGGTCCTCAGCTTGGTCAATAGCAGACAATTTTGTTCCCAGAAGCTCAACACCAAGTTCATCAAGGATACCTGCTTTAGACAGTTGCATTGCCATGTTCAAACCAGTTTGACCACCAAGGGTTGGTAAGAGAGCATCAGGTCGCTCCTTGCGGAGAATGCGTGTCACAAATTCTAAGGTAATGGGTTCAATATAAACCTTATCCGCAATTTCTTTATCCGTCATAATGGTTGCAGGGTTGGAGTTAACCAAAATAACGCTATAGCCTTCCTCTTTTAAAGCAAGACAAGCCTGTGTTCCAGCATAGTCAAATTCAGCAGCCTGACCAATAATAATCGGACCAGAACCAATCACCATAATTTTTTTAATATCAGTACGTTTTGGCATAATTTATGATACAAAGGGGGTCTAAAAATCCGTATGATTTTAATAGTCCAGTAGACTGTTAAAGGTTTGAGCCAAAAAACTCAAAAGCAAAAATAGGACACTGACGACGTGTGCTTACACACTAGGAAATCTATTTTTTCACTAGGATTTTAGTTCGTGTTCATTTTCGCAAACACGATCCCCTTGTTTTCTCCTTTCTCTCATTTGTTACCTCTCTGGATAACATTAAATAATGGCGGTAAGTCAGAAATCTTCGATCTCATTGACGACCCCGTCAGGATAACTAGAACTTTCGAAGAAAGTTCAAACAGCTACGACACTTTCTCCCTCTCTCAATTGATAGAGACAATAACGATTCCGATGTCATTACTTGGTCGCTTGATCAGCTTTCCAAGCATCAATCATTTCTAAAAATGCATCAAAGAGATAGCTGGCATCGTGTGGACCAGGTGCAGCATCTGGGTGAAACTGAACAGAGAAGGCTGGAAAATCACGATGACGAACCCCTTCGACAGTCTTGTCATTGATTTCTTCATGAGTCACCATTAAACACTCCGGTAAGGTTTCTCTATCTACCGCAAAGCCATGATTTTGACTGGTAAAGTCCACACGTCCAGTAGCAATTTCACGCACCGCATGGTTAAACCCCCGGTGACCAAAAGTCATCTTATAGGTTCTTGCACCATTAGCCAGACTGAATAGTTGGTGGCCCATACAGATTCCAAAAAGTGGAATTTTCCCCTGCACACCACGAATCATTTCTAACGCTTCTGGGACATCTGTTGGGTCTCCAGGGCCATTTGACAACATCACTCCATCAGGATTGAGGTGTAAAACGGCCTCTGCCGTCGTTGTATGAGGAACAACCGTCACATTACAATTTCGTTTTGAAAACTCACGAAGAATTGAGTGCTTCAAGCCAAAATCAACTAGTACAATGTTTTTTCCAATCCCCGGTGCAGGATAAGCTGTTTTAGTCGACACTTGTTCGATATTATTTGTTGGTAAAACAGTAGCTTTAAGCTGCTCTTGTAAATGTTTCAACTCACCACCATTTGCTAGGGTAGCTTTCATGGTACCATGTTGGCGAATAATTTTAGTTAATGCTCTTGTATCAATACCAGCAATACCAGGGATATTTTTAGCTTTTAAAAATTCATTTAAAGTCATCTGATTACGCCAATTACTTGCACGACGAGCTACCTCAGCTACCACGATACCTTTACAAGTCGGTGTAATCGATTCATAATCATCACGGTTGATGCCATAATTTCCTACTAATGGATACGTAAAAGTCAGTATCTGTCCATTATAAGATTGGTCTGTGATGGATTCTTGATAGCCAGTCATCCCTGTGCTAAAAACAATTTCTCCTGTCACTTCTACATCTGCTCCGAAGGCTTTCCCTTCAAAAACAGTACCGTCTTCTAAAATCAACAATCGTTTTGTCATTGTTTTACTTTAAGGGACGCTAATGTTACTCAGTTTAATCCCCGCCCGTTAGCATCACTAACAAGCTTCTCCTTTCTATTTGCTGTCTCTCTGAACAGCATTAAATAAATATTTCTGACTCAATAGCGTGAATGAGGCACTCAGACGTGAGAAAACAACTGAAAGATTGCAGTTGTTTTCGAGCTAGTGCCTGACATAGCCAAGTCATTATAAATTATCTTTCTTGACGCCCCGCAATAATCGCTTCTAAGATTGCCATTCTCACAAAAACACCATTAGTCATTTGCTTCACAATTCGTGATTTATCCGCCTCCACCAGACTATCAGCAATCTCTACATCGCGGTTTACTGGGGCTGGGTGCATGATTATAGCAGAGCTTTTTAAACATTCATAGCGTTCCTTGGTTAATCCAAATTGACGGTAATACGTTTCTTTTGAAAACGTTCCGTTACCATCATGACGCTCATGTTGCACACGCAGTAACATGAGCACATCAAGCTCTTCAATAACATCATCAATAGCTACATGCTGACCGTAGCTATCAAATTCTTTTGAGTACCATTGCTCTGGTCCTGAAAAATAAAGCTGCGCTCCCAAACGTTTTAAGATTTGCATGTTAGATTTTGCCACGCGCGAATGCGTTAAATCACCTGCAATGCAAACTTTCACTCCTTCAAAACGGCCAAATTCTTCATAAATGGTCATCAAATCAAGCAAACTCTGACTGGGATGTTGACCAGAACCATCACCACCATTAACAATGGAAGCCGAAATGGTAGAACTCTCAATAAGTTGTTTGTAATAATCGACTTCTGAGTGCCTAATAACACAAATCTCAACACCTAGAGCATCTAATGTCAACACTGTATCGTAGAGGGTTTCACCTTTGTTAACAGAACTCGTTTCAACATGGAAATCAATCACATCAAGTCCTAGTTTTTTCTCTGCGACTTCAAATGATTTATGAGTGCGCGTTGAATTTTCAAAAAAGAGATTTGCGATAAAGGTTTGTTTATCTAACGACTGAGAAGCTCTGCCATTTTTTAAAGAAATCCCTCGAGAAATTAAGCCTACAACCTCTTCTTCGCTTAGGTATTCCATCGACACTAAGTGTCTTAGCACTACCTTATCATCCACAACAGGCATGCTTATGCCTCCTCAACTAATGTGACCCGATCTTTACCGTCAACTTCCACGACCTCAACAATCACTTCCTCGTTGCTACTTGTTGGAATATTTTTCCCGACATAGTCTGCACGAATTGGTAACTCACGGTGACCACGGTCAACCAAAATAGCAAGGCTAACTCGTGAAGGACGTCCGAGACTCACCAAATTATCAATCGCTGCGCGGATGGTACGCCCAGTATAAAGCACATCGTCAACCAAGATAACATCCTTATCTGTAATATCAACCGGCATAACTGTTGTGTCCTCTTCAACCTTGATGTCATCACGAAATGGTTTGATATCCAATTCTCCAAGCGGGACATCAAGATTTTCTAGTTGAGATAGACGCTCTTGAATGCGTTTCGCAATAAAAACGCCACGTGTCTTAATCCCTGCTAATACAATATTATCGAGTTTTTTGTTCCGCTCAATAATTTCGTAAGTAATACGAGTGATGGCACGTTTCATCGTCACATCATCAATGATTTCTTTACTTTTCATATACAATTCCTCCTGATAAATGAAGCACTAATGATACAAAAAATCCCCCTGTTTCCAAGGAGATACTGAAAAATAGGGACAATTGACCCACTAGTCACTGCCTGTTTTTTAAGTTCTCCTTAATCGCCTCACGGGACGATATTAAAGGAATTTAATTATCATTATTATAGACAAAAATCTGAACAATAGCAAGTAAAAAAGTAAGTTCATTCTGAATTTTGAACGACAATTTTAATCAATAACTGACTCTGAGTCTCATTTGCGATAAATAAATCAATCAGTTTAACCATAAAAAAAACTCATCGGCATTGCCGATAAGCCTTATCTACCCTTTTCTTAACTGCTCTAACGTTTCTTGGAAAATAGCAGGTGCAGGTGCTGTGAATTGAACCAATTCTCCTGTTCTTGGATGGGTAAATCCAAGGGTTTGTGCATGTAAAAATTGTCCATTTCCTTTTAAAGTTTTACGAGGTCCGTAGGCTTCATCACCAGCAACAGGGTGTCCAATATAGGCCATGTGAACACGAATCTGGTGAGTACGTCCTGTCTCCAATGTGAGTTCAACAAGCGTATAATCCCCAAAACGTTCTAAAACTTGGAAGCGTGTAACAGCAGGTTTTCCTTTGGCTGTAACTGCTTGTTTTTTACGGTCTTTTTCAGAACGTCCAATCGGGGCTTCAATAATTCCTCGGTCATTTGGTAGATTACCATGCACGATAGCAAGGTATTTACGCAAGGACTTTTGGGCCTTTAATTCTTCTGCTAGAGTATTGTGAGCGACATCATTTTTAGCAATCATCAACAAACCAGAGGTATCTTTATCAATACGGTGTACAATGCCTGGACGGACTACCCCATTGATAGAGGACAAATCTTTGACATGATACATCAACGCATTGACTAAGGTTCCTTTTGTATGACCAGCAGATGGGTGAACAACCATACCTTGAGGCTTGTTCACAATAGCAACATCCTCATCTTCGTAAACGATATCCAAAGGAATATCCTCTGCTACATACTCTAAGACTTCTTCTTCTGGCACTTGATAAGTGATGACATCACCCTCTTTAACAGCATATTTTGCCTTGACAGCCTTGCCATTGACCAAAATAGCCCCAGCCTTAATCCCTTCATTAGCCTGAGCGCGTGACAATTCTGTCAACTCTGCCACTGCCTTATCCAGACGGTGACCACTTTCTTTTACAACTATTTCCATGCTTCCTCATCTTTCCACAATGCTAATGCCAACACAGCTACTCCAACGGTGAGGTAAGAGTCTGCCACATTGAAAATAGCGAAATCCACAAAATCCAAATGTACCATATCAACCACGTAACCTAGGCGCACACGGTCAATAAAATTGCCTAATCCCCCTGAAATAACAAGTATCAAACCTAGTAACAACAACCAGCTTCCCTTGATATTTTTAATTAAATAATAAATAGCTGCTCCGATAACAACAACTGTGACGAGAGCGAAGAACCATTGCTGATTTTGTAACATGGAAAAAGCTGCGCCATAATTCCTAACGTAAGTTAAGCTAAAAATAGGGGACAAAAATGATTGAACCTGTCCTAAATCAATATGTTCAATAATCCAAAATTTACTCAACTGATCAAGAATAATCAATCCAATAATAGCTATTGGAATCATAATTTTTCTCATTGCTTCTCCTCTTCTAAGTCAGAAAAATACCCCTTCATAACAGCAACAAATTTTTCTGCACAAGGAGACAAATCCATTTCTGCACGTTTAACATAAACCATCTGATTGTTAACGGCATTCTCAAGCGGAATGACCATAATGCCATTCACACTAGCACGGTCTAAGAAACCTGATCCCGTTGCATAAGCATCTGTACGTTCTAAAATACCATTCAACGTAGCACGGTCAGTCACTTTAAAAACAGTGGTTGAATCACTTCGATCAACCAAATTTTCAGAATAATAGAGATACTCATCCTTTTCTTGCGTAAAAAGAACTGATGGAAAACCCGCTAAATCTTCCATTGTCAGGGTAGTTTTACTCGCCAAAGGATGATCTTTTCTTAGATAAATATGAGTTTGAAAATGGCTGAGCTCTACATATTCTAAGCCCTGCTTTTCCATTTTACGTAAAATACCATCGCGGTTCTGCTCGCTAAGATAAATAATCCCAAGCTCGCTATGCCCTTCTACCACTTCATCTAAAATCTGAACCGTTGTCGATTCAAAAATCCTGAAACGGGCATACTCTGGGTAAGCTTCTGAAAACTTAGTGATTAAAGGTGGTAAAAAATCATAGTGCTGACTGGAAATCGAAAACTCTTTTTGGCCAGATTTGTTGTGAGTGTATTGATTTTCAAAAGAATCAAAATTCGCCACTAAGCGCTGCGCTTTTTCAAAAAAAATAGTCCCTCGTGTTGTCAAAACAGCACCAGACGTTGTTCTCTTAAAAATTTTAAAACCAAGTTCCTCTTCCAAATCCTTCACAGCAACTGAAAGACTAGGTTGGCTGACATAAAGTGTGGTCGCTGCCTCACGGAAAGTTCCCGTACTTGCAATTGCCACGACATATCGTAATTGTTGAATATTCATGGGAACTATTATAGCAAATTTTACGAAAAAAAACCTGCATGATGCAGGTTTTAACTATTTCAAATAAGTAATTTCAGAACTAGTCACAAAACCAAGTTTTTCATACAAATGTTTTGCAACAGCATTATCAGCTTCTACTGCAATTTGAAAAGGACGATTATCACTCTCAATACGGTCATTAAGGATAAATTTTGTCATATAAGTCCCAATGCCTTTGCCTTGCTCAGCATTTTTAACAGCCAATCCATATAAAAGTTGATCGCCTGATGATAAATCAACCGTACAAGAGGCGATGACCTCGTCAGCTCGCAAAACAACGTAAAGAAGACTCGATTCATCCTCAATTGCCTCACGTGCATACTGACGGCACACCTCTAAATCTTCTTCAAACGTTTCAGCTTGGAAGATAGCAATAGCCTCTAGATGCTGGATTTCCGCCTGACAAACGATGATATCTCTTCTCTCTTCAATATCTACCTTATCACGACTACGACTCATCCAAAATTCACTTTCATCAGATTCAATGACCTGCCAAGCAGAAAGTAACCAGGGATTATTTTCCAAAAAATGACGTTCGATATTAAAAGATGGGTTACCCAAACCATAGATGGCCGTTTCTTTTTGGTACCTTTCAAAAAGTTGGCGCGCAATTCCTTGACGACGATAGGCTGGTGCTACCCAAATAAATAAGTCCACTTCATTAGGATCATCTGCATACACGGTCAAAAAACCACGAAGCTCATTTTTCTCATAAGCTAAAAAGAAGGCTGGCATGTCTTGATCAAAATTGAGCATATTTGAAAGATATGGCTCGCGTGTAAAGTTATCATAAGCCCTAATTTCAGCAATTAATTGGCGCACTTCTTGCTCCTGCTGTTCTGATAATTGATTTGTAGCAATAATTGTCATATCATTTCTCCTCCAATAATTTTCTAATACTCTATAAAACAAGAGATTAGTCAGTCTATCATACTAGAATCACAAACAATAAAGAGATCACTAAGTTCAAAACCGATATTTTACAAAATCCTCTAACCTCTACAGTCGCATTATCTGCTCTTGTTTATTTCTTTCAGCATGAGTATTGAGCATTTGGTCAATACTTGATGTACGTAGTATATCAAATTTTTTTCAAGAAAAATAGGACCTCCCATCTGGAAAATCCTACTTTTTCTATTAGTCAAACTAAATTATTTTGCGATTGGGTAAACAGAAACTTGTTTTTTATCGCGACCTTTACGTTCGAAGCGTACAACACCTTCAACTTTTGCAAAAAGTGTATCATCTCCACCACGTCCTACGTTCACACCTGGGTAGATGTGAGTTCCGCGTTGACGATAAAGGATTGAACCACCAGTTACAGTTTGTCCATCAGCTGCTTTAGCACCAAGACGTTTTGCTTGTGAGTCACGACCATTTGATGTAGAACCTCCACCTTTTTTGTGGGCGAAAAGTTGCAAGTTTTCAAGATTTTTCAACATAATATTTGTCCTTTCCTATAAATCAGTTGCTAGATTACGCGTTGATAGCGTTGATAACAACTTTTGTGTAAGGTTGACGGTGACCTTGTTTACGGTGGCTACCTTTTTTAGGTTTGTATTTGAAAGTAACAACTTTCTTTTGTTTACCTTGTTTTTCGATAGTACCAACAACTGTCGCACCTTCAACGACTGGAGTACCAACTTTAGTAGTTTCTCCACCTACAAGAACAACTTCGTTAAAAGTTACTTCTGCGCCAGCTTCAGCGTCGATTTTTTCAACGTAGATAGCTTGACCTACTTCAACTTTAACTTGTTTACCACCAGTTTTGATGATTGCGTATGTGCTCATGATGCACCTCCTATAAAATTTTTAATGTGAGGTTTCCCTCTGTGAAGACTCGCCTTGTACCGTGGGACAAACCGCTTAAAACGGGACTCGCGCGGTTGCACAGGATGTGCATTTAGTCAACATTACTATTCTAACACTCTTGTCTAGCTTTTTCAAGAAATTTGTTGCGATTTATTAAATTTATTTGCTTAAGGCACATTGTCAAGTCAAGTGCAACAAGTTCATAGATAGACTAGGATTCCATTATTTAGGCTGTTTGGGCTAGCCCAAACAGAAATTTTGAAGTTTTGTAATGGTGAAGTCGTCTAGGTCTTTCGTTAATAGCTGAGAGATATTGAGCAAGTTCTTCGTCA
>NZ_CACVCC010000034.1 GCF_902729355.1 Streptococcus sp. S784/96/1
ATCAGATGAGGAGAAAGAGTATTTAAGGTATTTAATGAGTGGGGAATGTTTTAAGGGGAGACGTGCTTTTCAGAGAAAGGTTAAAGCTAAGTTAGGGAGACTTGGATGGGGGAGCGATTATCGGTGGGGTGCTTCTAGGAAACAGTAACATGAGATCTTAGGATGACTTTACCAATAGCTTTGAATGTTTCACCGCGTTCTAAGCTAAGTTGGATATCATTGCGGTCTGAGAGGGTAAGGTGTCTGTGTTTTGTAATAATAAGGACTCATTTCTAACGCAAACGTCTCAGACTTAATTCTACCATAAAAATCCATTTTAGACTAAGAACACTTCGAAAGCTAAAGTGGAACTTACTTTGGGAAATTACCCTCTCTGCGTTGTAAAATGAAGTGCAACAGAAAAGACATGTTAGTCTGATATACTAGAGTTCCCCCAACTCAGTATAGAAAGCAGATGAACATGTCCACTAATCATTCTACCAAAAATCGATCTTATTCACACCTCTCAGCCTCTGAACGAGGAGAAATTAGTGCCTATCTCAAGATGGGTAAGAAAACCGCTGAGATTGCTCGCCTTCTAGGTCCTCATCGCTCGACGATCAGTCGCGTGGCAGCGTCACTCAAGTTCAAGATAAGAATGGAAAACTCTTATACTCAAATGTCTACTTTCCAGACAGTGGTCAACGTGTCATGAGACCAATCGACAAAATAGTACTTATTGCAAACTAGGAGCCTTCTTTGAGAAGTTGGAAAAGACTTTGAAATCCCAACCTCGCTGCCACAGTATCGATACCTTTGTCCAAACCTACAAAGAGGAACATCCGTTTGAAGTCATTCCGTCAACCAAAACAGTGTACCGTTACATCAAAGATGGCCTGTTGACGATTAAACCAATTGATTTACCTAAGATGGTGAGCATCCGAAAACGGTCTAAAGTCACATCTAAGGTCGCAAAGAAAGTCCTAGGTAATTCCATAGAAGAACGTCCTGAGTCAATTAACGACCGTTCTACGTTTGGCCACTGGGAGATTGACCTTGTACTCGGTAAGAAAACCAAGGGTGAAGCTGTTGTTATGACCTTGGTAGAACGCCAAACTCGGTTTGCCCTTGCTTGTAAATTGCCGAATAAGCAAGCAGAAACGATTAACGCTACAGTTAAGGAACTTCTTTTAGAGTATCCTATTCTTTCGATCACGTCGGACAATGGTTCAGAGTTTAGTAATTTGTCAGACTTACATGGAGTTAATATATACTTTGCCCATCCTTATTCTTCGCATGAAAGAGGGACTAATGAAAACTTCAACGGTCTTTTGAGAGAGTTTCTCCCAAAAGGTATCTCTCTAAACCCACTGACAACAGAAGAACTTAATCGTTATGTCTCTGCTATCACTAATAGACCTAGACGACTTCACCACTATAAAACTGCAAATTTTCTGTTTGGGATAGCCCAAACAACCTAAAAATGGAATACTAGTCTACCCACGAACTTGTGGCACTTGACTTGACAATGCACGGAAATTACCTCTCGTAAAAATATTGGCAAGTCAAACTCATGAAGAAAATATAGTTTTCAGAAAGGGATAATCATAATGACAAAATCAATCAAAGTAGTAAACTAGAGATAGAGGTAACTACTATGATTGATTTTATTGTTTCTATTGATGCGCACAGTGATGAATTAGACGGACGTCAGCCTTGGAAAATTCGCTATCCCCTATCTACCATTCTCTTTCTGGTCTTCGTTTGCCAGTTAGCTGGCATTGAAACCTGGAAGGAAATGGAAGATTTTATTGAAATGAATGAAAAGCTTTTAGGAGAATATGTTGATTTAAGTGCTGGATGTCCTTCTCACGATACTCTAGAACGCGTTGTTAGTATGGTCAATCCTCAATTTTTGAGCGAGCTAAAAGTTGAGTTTGAACAATCTTCAGATTGTGTATCTGTTGAGCGCCTAATTGCCATTGATGGCAAGACTATGCGGGGCAACGGCAATAAAGACCAGCGACCTAATCATATCGTGACGGCTTATGATGGGGTAAATCACCTGAGTATAGGTCAAGTTGTTGTTGACGAAAAGAGTAATGAAATTACAGCTATTACACGTCTTCTAAGAATGATTGACCTTCGAAAAGGGATTATCACGATTGATGCCATGGGAACACAGACGGATATTGTGGATGAGATTATCAAAGGCAAGGGCGATTACTGCCTAGCAGTCAAAGGGAACCAAACCACACTATTTGAGGATATTTCCCTTTATTTTAATGATGCCAAATTGCTTGAAAAACTGGTTAAGAAGGGGCAACATTACCAAACGGTGGAAAAAGCCCGTAGCCAGATTGAAACCCGAGATTATTGGGTTTCGTACGATGTCAACTGGTTATCAGAAAGGCATACTAAATGGCAGAAACTACGTGGCATTGGAATGACTAAGAATACTATTGATAAGGATGGTGTTCTGACAGCGGAAGTCCGCTACTTTATCATTAGTTTCAAAAAGGATATTGAAACATTTGCTCGTTGTGTTAGAGGACATTGGTCGGTAGAAAGCATGCACTGGTTATTAGATGTTGTTTATCGAGAAGACCATAACCAAACCTTGGATAAACGGGCTGCCTTCAATCTGAATGCCATCCGTAAACTATGTCTTTATTTCTTAAAAGTCATTCAATTTCCTAAAAAGGATCTCAGTTATCGTAGAAAACAAGGCTATATTTCTGTCCATTTGGACAATTATTTACCACAGTTATTTGGATAGTAGAGGTCGACTAATGGATATAAGGAGTTATACACCTTTCAAAAATTGCTCCAAAGTACAAAAAGACTAGAAGAAGTTTTTCATGCGTTTGGCGTGAAATATTGGTTAATTATCTAGCATTTTGAAGTTATTTGTGATAGAATATCAAAAGCGTAGGTTTTTAAACTCATCCCGTGAGGTGAGAAAGACATTTCAGGAAAAACGAAGAGCCTATGACTACTAATTATAAGACTGGGCTCTTTTTGTGTGCCTAGATGGAGGAATCATGGAATTAAAAGTGCATGTTAGAGAACATGAGAATCATACAGCGTTAGATCTTGATGTTTCAAAGGTTGATTTGATTTTAGATGTTGAGGAAAAGCCAGAGTTTGCTCAAGGATTGTTGCTTTCTTTCCAGCACGTTTTTGCGATGTTTGGGGCTACGATTTTGGTGCCGCTTATTTTGGGAATGCCTGTGTCAGTAGCACTTTTTGCATCTGGTATTGGAACTTTGATTTATCAGGTAGCTACGAAGGCTAAGGTACCGGTTTATCTGGGGTCATCTTTTGCTTATATTACAGCTATGGCGACGGCTAATGAAGCTATGGGTGGAAATGTTTCGGCGGCTCAAACAGGTGTCTTCTTTGTTGGTTTGATTTATGTTGTAATCGCTGGTCTGATTAGTGTTTTGGGGACTAAGTGGATTGACAAGGTTCTGCCGCCAATCGTTATTGGTCCTATGATTATTGTCATTGGTCTTGGTTTGGCTAATTCTGCGGTCACTTCGGCTGGCTTTGTTGCGGATGCTGATTGGCGTAATATTTTAGTGGCTATTGTAACTTTCTTGATTGCTGCTTTTATCAATACTAATGGTAAGGGATTTGTTAAAATCATTCCATTCTTATTTGCAATTATTGGTGGGTATACCTTATCAATTCTTTTAGGACTTGTAGATTTTACCCCTGTCTTAAAAGCTGCTTGGTTCGAGGCTCCGCAATTCTATCTTCCGTTTAAAGCGTCTGGCTTTAAATCTTATGACTTTTATTTTGGACCTGAGATGATTGCTATTTTGCCAATTGCTGTGGTAACAATAGCAGAGCATATTGGAGATCACACGGTTTTAGGCCAGATTACAGGGCGACAATTTTTGAAGGAGCCAGGGTTACAACGTACGTTAATTGGTGATGGTGTAGCGACAGCCTTCTCAGCTTTTATTGGTGGCCCAGCTAATACAACCTATGGTGAAAATACTGGGGTGATTGGGATGACACGTGTTGCTTCTGTCTCAGTTATTCGTAACGCTGCTTTTATTGCCATTGCCTTTTCATTCTTTGGAAAATTTACAGCTTTGATTTCAACGATTCCGAATGCTGTTTTAGGAGGGATGTCAATTTTGCTGTATGGGGTTATTGCGTCAAACGGATTGAAAGTATTGATTGAGCGTCAGGTAGATTTTGGTCAGGTTCGTAATTTGATCATTGCTAGCTCAATGTTAGTGCTCGGTCTTGGTGGGGCAGTGCTTGATTTAGGAGCTATTACGTTGTCTGGAACTGCTCTTTCAGCTATTGTTGGGATTCTTCTTAACTTGATTTTGCCGAAAGAATCAGTTGCAAAATAGATAAAAAGCAAACTCACTGTTATGGTTGAGTTTGCTTTTTGGTTATTTTTTGATGTCATTTAAGATAATAGCCATTGCTTCATCTAAGGTGTGTTCAGAGGTGAAATAAGTTTCTGAGAAGCGCTCCAAGTAATCTTTTTCGAGCCACCATCGCTTCATATCTGATACTGAAAAGTCGTTAACCTTGTCTCTGGTTTGATGGCGTCGGATGGTTTCTTGAAAGGGTAAATCATAATAATAAGCATAAGCATTGTCTCCGTAAAGCTCGGCTATTTTATCCCAAAGAGGGACATACCAGTCTCTATGGAGAATACCTTCAATAATGACGATGTCATGATGCTGGTAGGCATGTTCGAGGAGAGTGAGGTAGAGAGGTATGGTCGGTGTCTCATAACCATCTTTGGCGTTTAGAATGAGGCGACGTAGGGTGTCTTGAGGAAGAAGAATGGTCTTTTGACCGAGTTTTTGTTGAAGTTGGAGCGCTAGAGTGGATTTACCGGACCCAGAATTACCACGAATGAGGATGAGCTGTTTCATTTGATAACTTCTGACTTGAGATAGGCATCAACTAAACGTTCGGTTGCCTCAACAGAATCAGTGTGCGTACGTTCGTAGGAATGGCTAGACTCAATACCTGCTCCGAGTAGAGCGTGCTTAACTTCTGCGCCAGCTCGCATAGCTGCAGAGGCGTCACTACCGTAATAAGGATAGATGTCGAGTTTATAAGGGATATTATTCTTTTCAGCTAGAGCTACCATGTGTTGGCGCAACTCGTAGTGGTAAGGCCCTGAACCATCTTTGACGCAGATGGAGACAGTGTATTCATCGGTTGCCTGGTCATCACCCATGGCTCCCATGTCAACGGCAAGGTATTCGACTGTTTCAGCTGGTAGGCTAGAGTTTGCACCGTGTCCAACTTCTTCAAAGGCTGAGAAATAGAAATGGGTGGTATGTGGCAACACGACAGCATTCTCTTTGTAGGTTTTGAGGAGTTTGATGAGAATGGCTGCGCTGACTTTGTCGTCGAGGTGGCGAGACTTGATAAAGCCTGATTCTGTAACAACAACGCGAGGGTCAAAGGAAATGAAGTCACCGACTTCGATACCTAGCGCACGTGTTTCCTCAGCTGTTGTGACTTTTTCATCCAAACGAATTTCCATATTGGTTTGATTACGCTCAGCAGTTCCAGCATCACGATAAACATGAACAGAGGTTTGGTGCATGAGGATAGTACCAGAGATTTCTTTGCTGTTTTTGGCAACGTGAACAGTACAGTTTTCGCCTTCGATAGCGTTATAAACAAAGCCACCTACTAAATCCATTTTGAGACGACCGTCTGGCTTGATGGCACGAACCATAGCACCAAGAGTGTCAAGGTGTGCGGTTACGACGCGGTGTTTGCTGTCATCAGTTCCTTTAACAGATACCATAAGGCCACCTTTGGCAGTACGGACAGGGGTATAACCAAATCCTTCAAGTTCCGCTTGAACGTAGTCCATAATAGTGGTTGTGAAACCTGTTGGTGACGGGATATTACAGAGGTTTATGATGTAATTGATGGTTGTTTGCATAAAAATCTCCTTCAAAAGTAGTGATAATATAGTAAACTGAGCAGGAAATAGAACAAGGCGAAGAGTTGCTGATAAAGTGAGAGCATCAAAGCGACTTAACGATTCCCGATTCTATATACCAGACAATCTTTTTGGCCAATTCAAGCTCATCTCTAATAGGCAAGCCGTTCTCAAAAGCGAGAGGAATACTTGGTTATAGGTCTCTTGCTTTAACCATGGCATTTGGAAATAATCGGGTTAGTTGATAGCCTCTTTTTGATAAAATCCCAAGGCTAAGAGATTGTCATTGGTCGTTATCAGCTGGCAATGAGAAAAGCCCAGTTTGTTTGCTCCTTGATCTGCTAATGTTAGTAATTGACTATAGATTCTTTGTTGTGGAAGAAGGCTATCTGAGGATAGGATTTCAAAGTGTTGTTCATTGATTTTCCAAGTAACCATGCCATAAATCCTATTTTGCTCTATGGCGACCATTCCTTGACAGTCGAGTAGATTGATGGATTTTCCTCTGATAGCTACGGTAGGCTTCCCAATGTTGTTGGAAAAATTGGCGATATCATTCTAGTGACAGAGAGCTTAGTGGTTGGTAATCCATTGCACTTGTCTTTCTAAAATAACAGTTGCTAGGCGTTCAATATCGGCACTGGTCCCACGAAGTTCAAAATCGCCAAGGAGGGGAAATCCGAAACGTTTGCTGTATTGTTTGGCAGTAAGGATGTATTGGTGGTTGAAATTTTTATTGCCTGATCCAATAATGCCCATGCAGTTTTTAGCATTATCATGGGCAGCAATAAAGTCACCAAGTGGGCTGGTAAGGATTTCAATATCACCATGATCAACACCGTTCCCTCCTTCAAGATAGGTCGGAAGAAGTGCAATGAAGGGTTCTGTGACAGGGAAGGTCTCGTGATTGAGTTCCTTGATATTGATTTGACGTGTTGTGAGGTTGTGAGTTATTGCGAGATAGTCAGAGAGTCGTTTCACGAAGCTCTGCGTATTACCGCTAAGACTAATATAGACTAAAGTTAAGTCGGTCATAGTACTCCTTTCAAAAAATGCTAGTTTCATTATAGCACTTTTAAAAAGCTTGGTCATGGTAAAATCGGAATTATCTGAGATTAAAGTCGTGACAATGCTGAAGTGTTAATAACTTCTGATGATGTCAAAAATCAGAAATTTGAGGCGTAAGGGTTGTAATGGGACTAGCATGAGTAAAACAGCTGAGAGGTCTCTCAACTGTTTGTGATCATACTACATGATGTTAGCGTGGTAGTAGCAGTATCGTTCCCAAAGTTTTTCTGAGAGTTCCCCTCGCTCAAGAGAGTGTTTTACAGCACACTTTGGTTCGCTAATGTGTTGACAGTTGGAGAAATGGCAGAGCTTGGCAGTATCTAGAATCTGTTTAAATAGAAGTGATAAATCCAATTCTTTTACCTTATCAATTCCCTTAAAACCAGGAGTATCAATCAGTTGTATTTTCAATTCGGAACAATCTAACAAGAGACTACTAGTTGTGGTATGACGACCTTTTCCATCTGAACGTGTCTGGTTAGTTTTAACAGTTTTTTTCCCTAGTAGGTGATTAATTAGGGTTGATTTTCCGGCGCCAGAAGCCCCTAGAAGTAAGACTGTGTGATGTGGTTGAAGATGTTTTTTAACTTGAATAATAGAATTAGTATCTTGCGTGCTGATTGCTGACACATTGATTTGTGGGTACAGTTGGTTGATTTGGTCAAGGATGGATTGATAGGTAGGAACCAAATCTTTTTTAGTGAGTATAATGTTTAAAGCAATGTTTTCTTGAGAAAAAACTAAATAAAAACGTTCTAGTTTAGCTAAAGAGAAATTTTGATCTAGAGCAATTAAAATGAGTATTTGGTCAACATTGCTAGCAAGTACCTGCTCTTTTTTGATTTGGTGATCATCTTTAATGGTTCTATTGCTCGATTTTGTGACTAGATTTTTTCGTGTCTGAAGTGTTAGGTGATTTTGTTTATACTTAACAATGTCGCCAACATAAAGAGGAACATTGCATAGTTTTTTTAAAACAGTCAGTTCTGCGTCAGCATTTTTCAAAAGATAAGAGATACGAGTCTCTGAGATGATGCGAAATAAAGTCATAAGTTTCCTTCTGGAAAACTAGGTTGGGAAGAATGGGAAGTTTATCTGATTAGGAGCTAGTAGCCCGTTTTCCTATTTTAGACTAATAGACCTCGCTTAATCAGATGTCCATTATATTGTTTCATAGGTATCACTCTCCTTTCATAATGTTATTATACCAAAAACGAACCGCTTATTTAGCAGTTCGTTGGAAAAATTAATGCCCTTTCCGACGGATAAGTTCTGCAAGGCTTGCTAGCAGTCTAAATCCAAAGAAGGTTATGGCAACTGAATCAGCTTCTCCTGTTTTTGGTAACATGGTTGAGGATGCTTTTGCTTGTTGTGCTTGATAAGAGTGAGCTACAAGCTGATGGATGTCTTGACGTTCTTTTTCTGAAAGCGTTGGTTTAACGACAGTATTAATAGTTGGAACAGTAGTGGCTGGTTTGATGTAAGTGAATTTGAAGTCACCAAAGCCTCCAACACTGGAAGCTCCAATATATGAGATATCGTTGGCATTCCAATTAAGTCTTTAGCTTTCTCAGCACTTAGAAAACGTAAGTCTAAATTAGCAATGCTATCTGTAAAATACCAGTTGCTATCGGCGGATGGGTTGATTGTCTTTTCAGAAACAATATAGTCGATAATAGCTTGGCGATTTTCTAAGTTGAGTAGGTAGTTTACACTTGCATTTTTGACACCTGGGGAAGTTCAACTTGCACGATAGTTGTTTGTGACTACCATAAATTCTTGATTGTCAGCAACTGCTACACCGTTATATTTGAGGTTCCGAACGCGACTTGCATCTGCATTGACAAGATTACCATTACGATCATATTTGCTTGGTTGAGTCACATCGTATTCGTAAGTGACACCATCAATCACATCGAAATTGTAGGTACGGTAGTCTGTGTTGACGAGATTTTGCGGTTCTTTTTTATTTGGATCGATGGTGTTGAATTGTCCTGCTGACATTTCTAGCTATTCTTTTAAATCAGTGCCAGTGATTTTGAGGATAGCAGCAACATTATCATAGAGGTAAAGGTCGGCAACGTTTTTGATAGCGATTGGACCAGCAGGGATATCTGTATAGGCTGTTGGATCATTCCGTGTTTCAGCTTTAAATGGAGCTGCAGCTGATAGAAGAGGGAGATTAGCGTACGGTGTACCAGCTAGTTCTTTTTTAGCGTACCAAAGTTGTGCATTATTCACGATTTGAACAGATGAATTGTCTTTGACTAATGCAAAGTAGCTAGTAATAGGTGCGGTTGTTGTGCCAACTTGTTTCCGAACGTATTCGATGGTACCATTGTGAGCTTCTTTTGCAATGTCAAGGATAGTTTGATCAGCTTCAGATGATTTTGTATTAATTTTACGGATTGAGCTTTGACTTTTATCTTTGTTAACAGTCCATCTGCCATTTGTATAAGTGATATTGAGGTCAATGATTCCTAAATGATCACCGTATTTTCCTGCCATGGTAACAGGGGTTCTGTTAATTAAACCGCGTACTCCATCAACACCAGCGTATTTTTCGTAAAATCCAGTTCCTTTACCAGATGGAAATTCAGCGTGAGAGTGTCCTGTTACCACAGCATCAACACCTGAGATACTTGCGATTTGGTAACCAACGTTTTCTTCACCTTTTTCATAGTTACCATCACCGATACCAGAGTGAGAAAGGACAAGGATGAGATCCGCGCCAGCATTTTTCATGGTAGGGATAATCTCAGTAATAGCTTCGACAGCATCTTGAACAACAACCTTACCTTCAAGATTTGCCTTATCCCAGTTCATAATTTGTGGCGGTACAATACCTGTAATACCAATGTTGACAGTAACATTTTTGCCAGTGGTGTCTTTAAAGTTTTTTGGTAAAATCACATAAGGATTGAAGGCTAGTGCATTTGTTTTAGCATCACGTACATTGGCATTGAGGACAGGAATATCAGCGGTATCAAGAACTGTTTTGAAGTAATCTAAACCGTAGTTGAATTCGTGGTTACCAAGTGTGCTAGCATCAAAGCCAAGTGCTTCAAGTGCAGCGTACATTGGGTGCTGCTCACCTGGTTCAACTTTATCTATGATAGCCTTATAAGTACCGAGAGGAGTTCCTTGGATGAGATCGCCATTATCAACAATGACAACGTTTGGATTTTCTGCTTTTGCTTTTTTAAAAAGAACGGCTGTTTTAGCTAAACCTATATTCTGAGCTTCTTTATCTTGATAATAATCATAGTTGACAAGATTTGTATGAAGGTCAGTTGTCGAAGCGATACGAATATCAACAGTTTGCCCTTCAACGGGCGTTACGAGAGTTGTGTTTGGAGTAGGTGGATTTTCTAGAGAAGTCGCTATAGGTGTCTTATCAGTAACATTCTCAGTGGTATTTTCGATAGGAGCAAGACCTTCAGTAACCTCTTCTGTCGTTGAGGGTGCTTCAAGTGTAGGTGCTGTTACTGAAGTAAGTCCAGTTGTATTTTCATCTGCTTGAGCAAGGCTAGCGCTGGCTAGACCGGCTACTATTAAAGAGAGGGCAAGAGCATTTTTGAAAAATAGTGTTGTGACATAATAAAACATCTCCGTTTGATAGTTTAAAATTTTTTTAGAAATTTTGGTGCTTATCCACTATACAATCTGTAAGCGTTTTTTTAACTGGTTTTTTTAAAAAATAACCGTATATTATTCAGGACTAAAACGTTTAATATTCGGTATATATGGAAGATGTTATCTTTTTTCAGGATAGAATAACTAATTTTTAATTGAAATATCTAGTTTTTATATTTAAATTTTCGGTTTTTACAGCTATTTTTTAATTTATTGAGTGTAAAGGGGGCTAGAATAATAGTTTGCTAGTGGGAGGAGACAGGGGAAAGTCACTATTTGAAGTGTTGAGCACTAGCGTTGAAAAAGAAAATAATGTGACAAATCAAGGCTATAAAAATCCTTTTTATTTCTTCTTTTAATTTGAAATGTTTGTGAAAAAATGCAGTTGTTGCCAGCTATTATTTTTAACAAAAAAGTGTTAAAATAGATAAAATAAAATTCAAAAAAGTCAGATTTAAAGGCTAGTTCAGAGTTAATATAAAAAATAGAAAGTGAAAGGGAGCGATTATGCCGAAAGAAGTCAATTTAACAGGGGAAGAAGTAGTTGCTCTCGTAGCTGAATACTTATCTGAAGAAGATGTGGCCTTTGTTCAAAATGCTTTAGAATATGCAACTCAAGCACATTTTTATCAGGTGAGAAAATCGGGTGAACCTTACATTATTCACCCTATTCAAGTAGCAGGCATTTTAGCTAATCTTCATTTGGATGCTGTAACAGTGGCTTGTGGCTTTCTTCATGACGTTGTTGAAGATACAGAGGTAACCTTAGACGATATTGAGGATGCTTTTGGAAAAGCGGTGCGAGACATTGTTGATGGGGTAACGAAGCTAGGTAAAGTTGAATACAAATCTCATGAAGAACAACTTGCTGAAAATCATCGCAAGATGCTCATGGCCATGTCTAAAGATATTCGTGTGATTTTGGTCAAGTTAGCAGACCGTCTCCACAACATGCGTACCCTAAAACATCTTCGAAAGGACAAGCAGGAACGCATTTCGCGTGAAACCATGGAGATTTATGCTCCGCTTGCTCATCGTTTGGGAATTAGTCGTATTAAGTGGGAATTAGAAGATTTGTCATTTCGTTATCTTGAGGAGAATGAATTTTACAAGATCTCTCACATGATGAATGAGAAGAGACGTGAGCGTGAGGCCTTAGTTGATGAAATTGTTGGTAAAATCACCACATATACTCATGAACAAGGTCTGTACGGTGATGTTTACGGACGCCCGAAACATTTATATTCTATCTATCGTAAGATGCGTGATAAGAAAAAACGCTTTGACCAGATTTATGATTTGATTGCTATTCGTTGTATTATGGAGACACCGAGTGATGTTTATGCGATGGTAGGCTATATCCATGAGTTGTGGCGTCCGATGCCTGGGCGTTTCAAAGATTATATCGCAGCACCCAAAGCAAATGGTTATCAATCCATTCATACAACAGTCTACGGACCAAGAGGTCCAATTGAAATTCAAATCCGTACCAAGGACATGCATGAAGTTGCAGAGTACGGGGTTGCGGCTCACTGGGCCTATAAAAAAGGGCAAACCAGTAAGGTTGATAGCAAGGAATCAGCGATTGGGATGAATTGGATTAAGGATTTGGTTGAACTTCAAGATTCATCAAATGGTTCTGCCAAAGCTTTCGTAGACTCTGTTAAGGAAGATATCTTCTCAGAGAGAATCTATGTTTTTACACCAAATGGAGCTGTTCAGGAATTGCCAAAAGATTCTGGGCCAATCGATTTTGCCTATGCCATCCACACGCAAGTCGGTGAAAAAGCTACAGGAGCCAAGGTCAATGGTCGCATGGTACCTTTGACAGCTAAATTAAAAACAGGTGATGTGGTTGAAATTGTAACCAATCCTAATTCGTTTGGCCCGAGTCGTGACTGGATTAAGATTGTTAAAACGACTAAGGCAAGAAGTAAGATTCGTCAATTTTTCAAAAATCAAGATAAAGAACTGTCAGTTAATAAAGGCCGTGAGCTTCTCATTGATGTCTTCCAAGAAAATGGTCTTGTTGCCAATAAATACCTAGATAAAAAACATATAGAGGTCATTTTACCGCGCGTGAGTGCACGTAGTGAAGAGGCGATGTATGCAGCGATTGGTTTTGGTGAAATTTCTGCTCTTAGTGTTTTCAATAAATTAACGGAAAAAGAGCGCCGTGAGGAAGAGCGTGCCAAAGCTAAAGCAGAGGCAGATGAATTACTAAATGGTGGAGAGGTTAATCGTAGCAATCGCGATGTTCTTAAGGTAAAAAGTGAAAATGGGGTCATTATTCAAGGGGCTTCTGGCCTTCTGATGCGTATTGCTAAATGCTGTAACCCTGTTCCGGGAGATACGATTGAGGGGTATATTACCAAGGGACGTGGGGTAGCGATTCACCGTTCTGATTGTAATAATATCAAGAGTCAAGACGGCTATCAACAGCGTTTGATTGATGTTGAATGGGATGGTAATACAGGAAAAGAGTATTTAGCTGAAATTGATATTTATGGTTTGAACCGTTCTGGTTTATTAAATGATGTGTTGACTATCCTATCTAACCAGACAAAAAATATCTCAACGGTCAATGCACAACCAACCAAGGATATGAAGTTTGCGAATATTCACGTATCCTTTAGCATTCCGAATTTAGCAACCTTGACGACGGTTGTTGATAAAATCAAGGTTGTTCCTGATGTTTACAGCGTTAGAAGGACAAATGGATAGGAGATAGAATGAAAATTATTATTCAACGGGTTTCTCAGGCTTCTGTCTCTATTGAGGAAGAAATTGTTGGAGAGATTGGACAGGGGCTCCTATTGTTAGTTGGTATTGGTCCGGAAGATGGTCAGTCTGACTTGGATTATGCCGTTCGTAAAATTCTTAACATCCGTATTTTTTCAGATGAAAATGGTAAGATGAACTTATCCATTCAAGATATTGGTGGTTCGATTTTGTCGATTTCACAGTTTACGCTTTTTGCGGATACTAAAAAGGGGAACCGTCCAGCCTTTACAGAGGCGGCTAAACCAGATATGGCGAGTCAATTTTATGAAGCGTTTAATGATGCTTTGGGCCAAGCGGTACCTGTTGCCAGAGGACGATTTGGTGCAGATATGCAAGTTGCTCTTATCAATGATGGTCCTGTGACTATCATTCTTGATACTAAGCAACCGTAGTAGCGTCTGCTATTTTCCTCAAAAATAACAAATTTTCCGTCATAAAGGTATAATTTTTTATAATGAAAAGGAGAGAATATGAGAGTATTTGTATTGGTGATTTTGGGAGTTTACCTAACTTTGGTAACTCTGATGGCAGTTAGCGGGCATTTTGTAGGTAAGATTATTACTAAGCGAAATATGCTGATGACTGTATTTGCAGTAGTTGTGACGATTGCCTTTACTTACATCTATCTAGGTCAACATCAGCCAGCGGGAATTTATGGTGTTGCTGGAGGACTGTTTGGGATTTCTGCTATTGCACTCAATAACGGCATTGCAATGCACCAGCGTCCAAATGTTAAACATCATGTTATTAGAATGCTTATTAATATCGTCTTTTTAGTCTTCTTATATATGGTAAAATAGCAGAGCTAAGGAGTTTTCAAAAGAATTGAGAATATTGTCGTCAAAAGGGGATTGATATTTAGGAGGAGAGTGATATGTTACAGTTGATTTTAGTCATTTTAGCGATTTTATTAGGACTTTTACTCTTTATCTTTTCAGCTAATCAAACTCATTATTTTTGGAATGATAGGCTTAAGAAAAAATAATAAAGGCGCCCTGGTGTGGGCGCTTTTGTCTATTTAAGGGGTGAATATTTATAATTTTCTTCTTGCAAAATCAATAAATTGGAATTTTTCGAGTTTGTGTCGGCTTTCGGTGAATTGGAACTGGCGGTTATCGGCTAAGTAGACTTTAGAGCGTATACAGACCACGTGTTTATCGCTACCCAAATCTAATAGAATTTTGTCCTGATCACGTGCGTTGTCAATGGTGATTTGTTTTTGAGCATAAGAAATAGCAAGATTAAGCTCTTTTTCAAGATAGGCATAGATAGACTGCTCTGCTATTTCCCGTGAAATAGAAGGGACGATAGGTTTGAGGAGATAGTCAATATCAAGGACGGAGGCGATGCTATCGACGACCCGTTGGCGCGTAATACGAAAAATATGGGCACCGATTGGAAAACCTGTTAGCTTGCGTAAGTCTTTATCAACGATGAGATTGTTAAGGCTGATGACGTTAGTTTTGGAATTCATGCCGTGAAGGGCTACTAATTCTTGATAGCTGGAAAGTTCAGAAACTGGGAAATTAATTAATTCTTGTTTTTTGACTTGTGATCCACGACCTTGAGATTTGCTAATCAGACCTTCCTTTGTCAAAAGGCTGAGTGCTTTTCGAACGGTGTCTCGGCTGGCCGTAAATTGTTCACAAAGCTCCATCTCAGTTGGCAAGTAATGTCCTACAGGGTAATGCCCTGATAAAATATCCTGTTCTAATTCTTTATAAATACGTTCATATTTTTTCATTTGAAACGATTTTTAACTCCTTTTGGGATTGGATGTCTATATTTTACCATACAAGTTGTTGTTTTTTAAGAAAAATTACAACTTTAGACCCAAACAAGTTGCATACAAATTTAGTATCGGATACAATTAGACTTGTAAAAAATAATAAATCCCTGAGGAGAATTGAAATGGGAAAATTTGAAAAAGATGCCAAAGAGCTCTTGAAGCTTGTTGGTGGTAAAGAAAATGTCAAAGCAGTAACTCACTGTGCGACACGTATGCGTTTTGTGCTAAATGATGAGTCAAAAGCTGATACAAAAGCTATTGAAAATTTAGCGCCAGTTAAGGGTACTTTCACCAATGCAGGTCAGTTCCAAGTCATTATTGGTAACGATGTGCCAATCTTCTACAATGACTTCACAGCCGTATCTGGTATCGAAGGCGTGTCTAAAGAGGCTGCTAAATCAGCTGCTAAGAGCAACCAGAATCCAGTCCAACGTGTCATGACCATGTTGGCTGAAATCTTTACTCCAATCTTGCCAGCTATCATCGTCGGAGGTTTGATTCTAGGTTTCCGTAATATTTTGGAAGGTGTTGGTTTTGAATTTCTAGGCCAAGCTATGGCAGATGGCAAACCAGTTTTTGATGCGCAAGGTGAGCCTGTTTGGAATACCATTACAAACGTTTCCACTTTCTGGAATGGGGTTAACCACTTTTTGTGGTTGCCAGGTGAAGCTATTTTCCATTTCTTGCCAGTTGGTATTACTTGGTCAGTTACTCGTAAAATGGGAACATCACAAATTCTTGGTATCGTTTTAGGTATCTGTTTGGTGTCTCCACAGCTTCTTAATGCTTATGCTGTAGCTGGAACATCTGCCGAAGAAATCGCTAAAAACTGGGTTTGGGACTTTGGTTTTGCTACTGTAAACCGTATCGGTTACCAAGCGCAAGTTATTCCAGCTCTTCTTGCAGGCTTGTCACTCTCATATCTTGAAATTTTCTGGCGTAAATATATCCCAGAAGTGGTATCAATGATTTTTGTACCATTCTTGTCACTTCTGCCAGCTCTTATCCTTGCTCACACTGTCCTTGGTCCATTCGGTTGGTGGTTAGGTCAACTTCTGTCAACAGTCGTTCTTGCCGGATTGACTGGACCACTTAAATGGCTCTTCGGTGCTATCTTTGGAGCACTTTATGCGCCATTTGTTATCACTGGCCTTCACCACATGACCAATGCGATTGATACGCAATTGATTGCAGATACTGCAACACATACAACTGGTCTATGGCCAATGATTGCTTTGTCAAATATTGCTCAAGGTTCAGCAGTTCTTGCTTACTATTTCATGAATCGTCACAGTGAGAAAGAAGCACAAATTTCACTTCCAGCAGCAATTTCAGCATATCTTGGTGTTACAGAACCAGCCCTCTTTGGGGTTAACGTAAAATATGTTTACCCATTCGTCGCAGGTATGGTTGGTTCAGGTATTGCAGGCCTCGTGTCAACAACATTTAATGTTCAAGCTAACTCAATTGGTGTCGGTGGTCTTCCAGGATTCATGGCAATTAATGTGAAATACATGGCTCCATTCTTCCTATGTATGGCAGTAGCGATCGTGGTACCATTTATCTTGACTTTCTTCTTCCGTAAAGCGGGTATTCTTACTAAAACAGAAGACGAAGCAAAAGCATAATGTTATAATAGATTAAAATGGAAAGGGGGCTTGGGTTATCAAGCTCTTTTTCTCTATATTATTTGAAAAGAAAAGGAAGGTCTCTAAAGAATGATTGATAAGACAAAAGTGGTTTATCAAATCTATCCAAAATCTTATAAAGACACAACTGGAAATGGTGTTGGTGATTTACGCGGTATTATTGAAAAAATACCCTATCTTGCTGAACTTGGCATTGACATGATCTGGCTCAATCCTTTTTATCCTAGCCCACAACGTGATAACGGATATGATGTTTCAGATTATACAGCTGTTAATCCAGATTTTGGTACTATGGCAGATTTTGAAGAAATGATAGCTGTTGGTAAAGAATATGGTATTGACTTTATGTTAGATATGGTGTTGAACCACTGTTCAACAGAGCATGAGTGGTTTCAAAAGGCTCTAGGTGGAGATAAGTACTATCAAGATTTCTTTATTCTACGTGATGAACCAACAGACTGGCTATCAAAATTTGGTGGTAATGCATGGGCACCATTTGGCGATACAGGAAAATATTACTTGCATCTTTTCGATGTGACTCAGGCGGATCTTAACTGGCGCAATCCAGCTGTTCGTGAAGAACTTTTTAAAGTCGTTAACTTTTGGAAGGCAAAAGGAGTTAAAGGATTCCGTTTTGATGTGATTAACTTGATTGGTAAAGATGAAGTATTGGAAGACTGTCCAATTAATGATGGTAAACCAGCCTATACAGACCGTCCAATCAACCATAACTACTTACACATGCTCAATCAAGCCAGCTTTGGACAGGATCCAAGCTTTATGACTGTAGGAGAAATGTCAGCAACAACAGTTGAAAATTGTATTCTCTATACTGCACCAGAGCGTGAAGAATTGTCAATGGCCTTTAATTTCCACCATCTTAAAGTAGATTATGAAAATGGTCAAAAATGGACTATCAAAGCCTTTGATTTCGAAGAATTGCGCAGCCTTTTCCATACATGGGGAGAAGGAATGAGTCAAGGAAACGGTTGGAATGCCTTATTTTATAACAATCACGACCAACCGCGTGCTCTTAATCGCTTTGTCAATGTTAAAAACTTCCGTGAAGAAGGAGCGACGATGCTAGCTGCTAGCATTCATCTGTCTCGAGGAACACCCTACATCTACATGGGAGAAGAAATTGGAATGTTAGATCCTGATTTTGAAAGCATGGCGGATTATGTTGATGTGGAAAGCCTCAATGCTTATCAAATCATGCTTGATGAAGGAAAAAGCCCAGACGAAGCTTTTAAAGTTATTACTGTAAAATCGCGTGATAATTCTCGGACACCGATGCAATGGGACGCCACAGCTAATGCAGGATTTACGACTGGGACACCATGGCTCAAAGCAGGTAAATCATATCCTCAAATCAATGTAGAAGCTGAAAGAAATGGAAAAATTTTCCCATTCTATCAGAAACTCATTCAATTACGTAAGCAGTTATCAATTATTGCTGAAGGTGACTACAAAGCAGCTTATCAAGACCACCAGCAAGTCTACGCCTTTGAGCGTGAATTGGATGGACAGAAGTTGTTGGTATTAAACAATTTCTACGCTGATGAAGTGACTTTAGATTTACCAGAAGTGTATCAATCAGGTAACGTCTTAATCAGCAACTATGACGATGTTAAAGTTGGAGAAAAAATCACACTTAAAGCTTACCAAACAGTGGCTGTTTTGGTGGGGTGATAGATAGCAATAAATGAAAAACAGTACATTATTGTTTCGTTAAATACAATAATGTACTGTTTTTGTTTTATATTTTTATAGAAACTATCCATCGTCTAGTTTATTTGAATAATAGCTAAGTTAGTCATTTTTAATCCATTTTTAGACTTCAAACCAAAATGATTAAGTGATTTTAAACAAAAATTTAGAAACTTAGCTAATAGCAATAAAAGATGGTTAAATTCGAAGAATATTATCCAAATAATTTCATTAAGGCTGAAGCGGTAATGACTAAGACAAAGAAATAACTAATAGTCATAGAAATTTGCAATAAACGAGGTGCTTTAAAACCTGTGTGCACATCTTTACGCCAAATCATTAAAGTGACAAACAATCCTGCAACTGGTGTAGCAATTGCGGTTGCTACATTTGCTAAAAAGATAAGTTCGGTAGGAGAACCATTATAAGTAAAGCAAATAGCGCATGCAAAGGCTAAGCAAATAAAACATCCCCAACGAATAATTTTACATTCTAAAGAAACATCTTTATTTAAACCTGCGCTTAGTAAAACCATACCACGTTGAGTATTGCCTAAAAGTGAGGAAAATCCGGCTCCGAGAAGTGCTATCCCCATGACAAATTTAGCAAAATTTCCGAGGAATGGAACAAGTAAGTCTGCTAATTGAGCAGGTGCCTTGATTGCAATATGTTGAGGATTAAGTACAATTGCACCCACTAAAATAATAGCTCCAGATATCAAGACAACAGTTACTACATGGGCAATGGCGTCCCAGAACATAGCTCCATTAAAAAGATCCTCTTTTTTCCATTTCTTTTCAGCACCAAGATAGGTTCCGTAAATTCCAGCTGTAACGGCTGCATTGGTGGAAATATAAGCAAGAGCTGTAGTAAGGCTCCCTTTAGGTAGGCTCCAAGTTGTCAATCCTTTGCCCATTTCTACCCAATTAGGACCTCCTGTGGCGAATAAAGTAGCGTAAAACGCAAGAATCATTCCTAAAATACAGAGTAAAATTCCTTTTTCAACTTTTGAATATACTCCTTTGCTGAAGTAACAGTAAAGGAGTACTGCTAACATAATAAGTGCTCCAAGTTTCCAATCTATGCCAAACATGAGAGTCATACCGGCTCCAGTACCGCTAATGTTACCTAAAGTGAAGAACAAACAAGATAGGAAAAGAGCGATACCAACAAATGTTGAAGCAAAACCACCATAGTAATGTCTAATGGCGTGTAAAATTGGACGACCGGTTAACATAGAAATTCGGTAAGAGGTCAACATAAATGTTGTTCCCATGAAAATAATAGGAATGATGAGCCATAAGAGTTGATATCCATAACTAGCACCTAGCATAGCTGATGTTGTTATATTACCAGGGCCGATAACAACCCCTGTAAGAATAATTCCTGGTCCAATACGTTTTAAAATGTCACGAAAAGAGAGTTTTTTAACTGATTTGATGTCGAAAGGAGTATCCTGTGACATAAGACCACCTCATTTCGTGATAACTAATTTGTAAATTGAGACATATCAACTTCTGGTAAATTACTACGCTCTAATCCAAGTTTAATCCAGTCTTTTTCTTCTTGGTTCAAAGGAAGAACAGGTTTTCTCATTAGTCCAGAACTAAAGATACCACGTTGTACCAAAGCTTCTTTCAAACGAGCGTGAGCTTCACCAGAAGGTTGGCCTCCGCCATAGATTGCTTGAGAAATGTGGTAAATACGATCTGACCAGTCTTGAGCTTCTTTCAAAGTGTGTTTATCAGGGTTTGCAAAAACTTCACGTGATGGGCAGATGATTTCTGGAACACATCCTGCAAAGCCAATAAGAGCTCCGTCCATACCAGGGAACCAACTTACACATAATGTTTCATCATGACAGGTAATGAGTGAGATGTCAGGGCATTCTTGACGAAGAAGACGGACATCATGTTCATAAATAGAAGTCACACGAGTACCCATCTTGATACATTTGACGTGATCGATTTCTTGACACATTTTAATCAAAGTTTCAACTGGATAGAATGCCTTACTTGTAGCAGGATAGAGGTGAATGATGATATCAATATCAGCACCTTCAGCTACATCTTTAACATATTCAAATGGAGCATCAGCGTGCATACCGAAGCGAAGCCACATATGAGGAGGCATAAGAAGAATACCATCTGCACCAGCTTCTTTAGCTTCTTTAGCCATTTCGATAGATTCAGCTGTGTTTTCACAGTTTACACCAGAAATGATTGTCATAACATCGCCACATTCTTCAGCACAAATTTCAACGATACGTTTACGTTCTGCGCGTGTTAGACCAGTGATTTCACCGGTATGACCATTACATACTAAACCGTCCATTCCTTTTCCGTAAAATGTTTTAATCCAGCGAAGGTAAGCACGGAATTCTGGTTCGTTGATAGAGTAATCATCGTTGAGTGGAACAGAAACAGCAGGGAAGATTGTTTTGAAATTTTTTACTTTAGCCATGATAGTGACTCTTTTATAATAATTTTAAATTTTGTACAAACGTTTGTTTACCAAAATGAGTATATTCTTTTTAGAAAACGCTGTCAATAGGTTTTTGTTTTCTGCAAAAAATTGTATAAATTCAACGATTTCAACTCTTTGTGATGAAATAATTATTGAAATTATTTTTTTAAAAATATATAATCAATGTAGATAAACAAACGATTGTAGAAGGTGATGAGGAAATGGCTACATTAAAAGATGTTGCTAAATTAGCATGTGTTGATGTTAGTACGGTTTCAAGAGCATTAAATAATTCTGCCTATGTACATCCAGAAACGAAAGCAAGAATATTGGAAGCGGTTAAGGAGTTAAGTTATCAACCCAATATATTAGCTAAAGGTCTGCGTCAAGGGAAAAGAAATACGATAGGTGTTTTGGTACCTCACCTGCATATGACAATTTTTGCAGAAGTTACCCAAGGAATTGAAGAAATAGCAACAAAAGAAGGGTTTGCTACTTTATTGTGTCATACGGAAGATTCTGCAAGTTTAGAAAAAGAATGTTTAAACCGATTGAGAAATGGCTTTGTTGATGGTGTTATTATTGCGGCGACTGGGCATAACAAAAAATTGGTTAGAGATATTCAAGCAAGTGGTTTACCAGTGATGCAGGTTATACGCAAAGTAGATGCTGAGATCAGTAGTGTTACCGTTGATTATGAAACAAGTACCCAAGAAGCGGTTGCTTATTTTGCCAATAAAGGTTGTTCTCATATTGGTCTAATAAACGGAAGTATGAGTTTAGCTCCATATGCAGAACGATACAAAGGATATAAAAAGGAGTTGAAGTCTAGAAATCTTAAAGAAACAACGGCAGGGTTTGATCAACCTGTTAATACAATGGCTTATGGATATGATTGCACTAAGGCTTTGTTGCAACAAAATCCAGAGTTGGATGCGATTGTTGCTGCTGTTGATACGCAAGGAATAGGAGCGTTGAGGGCGTTGAAAGAGGCGGGTAAACGAGTCCCAGAAGATATCAAATTGATGAGTTTGACTGGACAAGAAGTAGGGGCAATGCTTGAAACTTCTATGACAGCCATGGAGATTCCCGCAAAAGAAATAGGTGCAAAAGCAGCGCAATTACTTATAGAGGAGATTCAAAATCCTCATAATTATCCTGTTGGAGCAAAGCATCTCATTTATAATTCAATATTGGTAGAGAGAGAAAGTACATGAGGGATTTTATGATGAATCGTTTACATCATGTTGCTATTGCAACAAAGAAGTATGACTGGTATGTTGAGGTTTTTAGCAACTTATTTGAAATGGAGAAAGAAAAGTCAGTAAATATTGAAGGTAAGAGAAAGATTTGGTTTAAACAAGGTATTCAAATTAACGAAGTTGTTGATAGTAGTCAACTAAATGGGAAAATGGAACAGTCAGGGTATTGGCTACAATTTCCAGATGGTTTAAGTATTGAATGTTTTGAGAGAAAAGAAGGTTGACTTGTCAAGCCCCGTCTAAAATAGACAGTGTAAAAAAGAACATTAGTTAGTAAGGTATGACTCCCTGAATTCCATAGGGGTCATACCTTTTAATATTTCTTGTGGTCTATCATAGTTATACCAGTCCA
>NZ_CACVCC010000035.1 GCF_902729355.1 Streptococcus sp. S784/96/1
TAAAACAGCGATTGCTCGTGAATTTTCAGGGTTTATCTGGGGGATGATGACAGGGAGAATTATTTGAGTTTAGGCTTTGTTTTCGTATACTTTTTTGACTTATTTTATCATCGCAGAGCGATGAGGACCTAGAAGGCGAGCAATCTCAGCGGTTTTCTTACCCATCTTGAGATAGGCACTAATTTCTCCTCGTTCAGAGGCTGAGAGGTGTGAATAAGATTGATTTTTGGTAGAATGATTAATGGACATGTCCATCTGCTTTCTATACTGAGTTGGGGGAATTCTAGTATATCAGACGAACATGTCTTTTCTGTTGCACTTCATTTTACAACGCGGGGATTGTATTTTCCAATAACATTTAACTTGCCAGTTCGAGCTCTTTTTGTTAAAATAATAAAAGTGTGTAATGGACACACAGAAATTACGGCTAATCCGCTGGGACGATAGACTGCTCTTAAGATTAGTAAGATAGGAGAATAAAAAATGAATCCATTAATCCAAAGTTTGACTGAAGGTCAACTTCGTACTGACATCCCATCATTCCGCCCTGGTGACACTGTCCGCGTTCACGCGAAAGTTGTCGAAGGTAACCGCGAACGTATCCAGATCTTCGAAGGTGTTGTCATCTCTCGTAAAGGTCAAGGGATCTCAGAAATGTATACTGTTCGTAAAATCTCAGGTGGTATCGGTGTAGAACGTACGTTCCCAATTCACACACCACGTGTTGATAAAATTGAAGTGGTACGTTACGGTAAAGTCCGTCGTGCTAAACTTTACTACTTGCGTGCTCTTCAAGGTAAGGCTGCTCGTATTAAAGAAATCCGTCGTTAATTCTAAGATATAAAGACCGTTAAATGAGCAAAGCAAAATAGGAGTTTTGACAATGGACGTTGGCGTTCGAGGAAAAACGATCTTTTTTGCACAACTCATAGGTTCTATTCAATTCAACTCTCTAACTTAGAAGGGTTGCGAATAACGTACGGATAAAAATCTGCCTTAGGCAGATTTTTTACTAGCTCTCTTAGTTAAATGGATATAACAAATTCCTCCTAAGAATTAGTTGCAGGTTCGATTCCTGCAGGGGGCAAAACAAGGGTGAAGAGGTTGGGGAAAATGATTCCAGCCTCTTCGTTTTTACAGTAATGTTAGGGTGATCTGATGATTGATTGAAATATGCAGAAGTCGAACTTTTATAGTCGTGACTTCTGTTATATTTATGGAGAAAGTGTAATGGCTTTAGAAGATGTGGTATTTACCAAAAAGCGAGTGTGTTTTGATAAGTTAATTTCTTATGGATTTTCTTTTGATGGAGAGATTTACCGTTATACAGAGAGCTTCTTAGAGGATAGTTTTGAAGCTAGAGTTAGCATTTCAAAAGATGGGAATCTTTCTGCTTGTGTTATTGATTTGGAGCTTGATGAGGAATATTTAGCGTTACGTGTTGAGCGTGTAGTAGGATCATTTGTTGGTCAAGTTAGAGAGGGTTATCTTGAGATTTTAGAAAGAATTGCGGCTACTTGTTTTGAAGCTCAGCCATTTTCTCAAGAACAAACCAATCGTCTCGCTATTTATTTGACCGAAAATTTTGGAGATCAGACGGATAGTCCTTTTGCCAAATTCCCTAGCTTTACAGCTTTTCGTCATCCAGATAATCAAAAATGGTACGGTTTGGTAGGTACTGTGGAGCGATCTAAGTTGCAGTTAGGGGAAGAGGAATGGTCAGAAGAGGGGTTAAAAGAAGTGGTGGAAATCATTAACATCAAGGTTTCTCCCAATGATATTCCAAGCCTTATCGAGAAAACTTCAATTTATCCAGCTTATCATATGTCTAAGAAGTCATGGGTAACGGTGGTTTTGGATGGTAATGTATCTGATCAGGAGCTCTTTGAATTAGTAATCAACAGCCGTCAATTGGCTGCTCCTAAAACAGTTTCTAATCCTAATGGCACAGATTACTGGATTATTCCTGCCAATATGAAAAATTATGATATTGATAAAGACTTCGCTGTCAGCTCACAGGTTTACTGGCATCAGAAAAAATCCCTTAAAAAAGGGGATATCGTTCTAATTTATATTACTGCTCCGACAAAAGCGGTGCGCTATATTTGTGAGGTCCTCAAAGATAACATATCTGATGGTGATGAAAAGTTGATGAGTATTCAGTTGCTGAAAAAACTATCTGATATTGAACTCTCTCTAGATTTACTAAAAGAATTAGGGGTAACTAATATTCGTGGCCCTCGTCGGCTAACTGCATCAGCCATTTCCTTTATCAAAAAGAATATTTTATCATAAAAAGCCTTCATAAGGGCTTTTTTTTCATAAGAAAAGACGGTATAATAGTTCCAATTATTGAAATGAAACGAGGAGTTCTGATGAAGAAAAGTTTTATCCATCAGCAGGAAGAAATTTCTTTTGTTAAAAATACGTTTACTCAGTATTTGAAAGATAAGCTTGAAATTGTTGAAGTTCAAGGGCCTATCTTGAGTCAAGTCGGTGATGGTATGCAGGATAATTTATCAGGTGTCGAAAATCCTGTATCGGTTAAGGTAAAGTTGATTCCTGAACACACTTTTGAAGTGGTACACTCGCTTGCTAAATGGAAACGTCATACTTTGGCACGTTTTGGCTTTAATGAGGGGGAAGGACTTTTTGTTCATATGAAGGCTTTGCGCCCAGACGAGGACTCACTTGACCCAACTCACTCTGTTTATGTGGATCAGTGGGACTGGGAAAAGGTTATTCCTGACGGACAACGTAATATTGCTTATTTAAAGAAAACAGTTGAAAAAGTTTATAAAGCAATTCGTCTGACTGAACTTGCGGTTGAAGCACGATATGACATTGAATCCATTTTGCCTAAGCAAATCACCTTTATTCATACGGAAGAATTGGTAGAACGTTACCCAGATTTAACACCAAAAGAGCGTGAAAATGCAGTTTGTAAAGAATATGGTTCAGTCTTCTTGATTGGAATTGGTGGCGTCTTGCCAGATGGTAAACCTCATGACGGCCGTGCACCTGACTATGATGACTGGACAAGTCACTCAGAGCGTGGTTATAAAGGTTTAAATGGTGATATTTTAGTGTGGAATGATCAACTTGGAACAGCCTTTGAGTTGTCTTCAATGGGGATCCGTGTCGATGAAGACGCCTTGAAACGTCAGGTAAAAATCACTGGAGACGAAGATCGCCTTGAACTAGAATGGCATAGAGCACTTCTAAACGGCCTTTTCCCATTAACCATTGGTGGTGGTATTGGACAATCACGACTTGTGATGTTCTTGCTCCGTAAAAAACATATCGGAGAAGTGCAATCAAGTGTCTGGCCAAGAGAAGTACGTGAAGACTATGACAATATTCTCTAATGAAGTGATTCGATAGATAAGATTCATAACATAAGGCAAGCCTGTTCGGTTTGTCTTTTTTTGAAATCAAAAAAACGCCAGCAGGATCTAGCGTTTTTGATTTCAAATGATTATTTGAATGAGTCTGCCCACTCTCCACCACGGAAGATTGGCACAACTTGTCCATCAACAGTGATACCGTCTACATCCATGTGCTCTGATCCAATCATAAAGTCAACGTGAGCAGTTGAACGATTAAGACCAGCAGCTTCAAGTTCTTCTTGACTCATTTCAGTACCACCTTTGATTGAGAAAGCGTAAGCTTGACCAATAGCCAAGTGATTTGAAGCATTTTCGTCAAATAGGGTATTGAAGAAGGTTAGTCCTGATAGTGAAATTGGTGTTTTGTGTGGTACGAGGGCAACTTCTCCAAGAGCACGTGCACCTTTACTTTCTTCAACCAATTTCTTGATAGTAGCTTCGCCTTTTTCAGCGGTTACTTCTGTGATTTGACCATCTTTGAAGGTGAATTTCATGCCTTCGATAATTGTTCCAGCATAGCTGAGTGGTTTGGTAGATGATACATATCCTTCTGCACGACGGAAATCAGGAGCTGAGAAGACTTCTTCTGTTGGCATATTGGCAATGAACTCATCACCTTGGGCGTTGACAGAACCTGCGGCTTCCCAAACATGATTTTTAGGCATTCCGAGTATCAAGTCTGTTCCTGGTGCAGTGTAATGCAGAGCATCAAACTGGTATTTGTTAAGAAGCTCGGCTTTTGCGACCAAGTTAGCTTGGTGTTCATCCCAGGCCTTGATTGGGTCTTCTTCGTAAACACGGTTTAATTTGAAAATGGTATCCCATAGCGCATCAACTTGCTCTTCTTCAGTAGCAAGGTCAGGGAAGACAAGGGCAGCCCATTCTTTACCAGCAGCGGCAGCAAGATTCCAGCTCACTTTATTAGCTTGGGTAGCTTCTCGTTGTGCAGCAAGAGCAAGAGACTGTGCCTGCTGCGCTTTTGACAAACGATCTTGATCAACGCCAGCAAAAACATTTGGGTCAGAAGAACGAATGAAGAGGCGACTGGCTTTTTTCTCTAAAAAGTGATTTGATTTAGCAACGACGTAATCTGCAACAGTTGTCACGCAATCTTCATCAGCGTGGAGGAGTTTTTCACGTGTAATTTGATCATCAGAGTAATCAAGAATAACTTCAGCAGCTCCGTGGGCGTAAGCTGATTTCACCAAAAGACGTGCGAATTGTGACTGTTCTACATCCACAGTCATAATGACGGTATGGTCTTTTTTGACACCCAGTCCTTTGACGATAAGCAAATCAGCATATTTTTTTAAGTTTTCTTCAAAATTAGGTAATGTCATAACCCTCTCCTATTTTCTAAAAGTCGCTTTTAAATATAGCATATTCTTCTAAATTTCTCAATGAAAAATCTTTACTATTGTTTGCGAAATCCCTCATTTCATGGTAATATAGATAAGAATTAAGCAAAGAAGAGGAATAATCATGGCTTTTGGTGATAATGGAAATCGTAAAAAAACACCTTTTGAGATTTTAGTGCAAATTGTAGTCATTTTTATGATTTTGGTTACACTTGGTGGAGTGGTCTTTAGTGCCATTAACATCTTGATGTAAGGTAAGATTCATTAGAGAAATGGCAGGGCAAGAGCTCTGCTTTTTATCAATAAAAAGAAAAAGGGATAGTCGTGAAGGACTAAGGTCTTAATGAAGCTATTCTATTTAGTTAAAAAGAGAAAGGAAAGAGGGGACTTCGGTTAGGTATTGTGCTAATCTGAACTCGGGCTAAATCCTCGGAAAAAAGATAAACCAACTCTTGTGCAAGCACTCATCGTTGGTTTCCTATTTTTCTATCGGATTTGGGCGCCCTCTGTATCATAAGTTATGTCAATGTTTTTGGATACTGCTAAGATTAGTGTGAAGGCTGGTCGTGGTGGTGATGGCATGGTGGCTTTTCGTCGTGAAAAGTATGTACCAGATGGTGGCCCATGGGGTGGTGATGGCGGAAAAGGTGGCTCAGTCATCTTTAAAGTAGATGAGGGGTTACGCACCCTTATGGATTTCCGTTACAATCGTAAATTTAAGGCTCGAGATGGTGAAAAAGGAATGACCAAAGGGATGCACGGAAAAGGTGCTAAAGACCTTATCGTCTCAGTTCCTCAAGGGACAACTGTTCGTGATGCGGAGACAGGTAAAGTCTTAACTGACTTGGTAGAGCATGGGCAAGAGTTCATCGTGGCGCGTGGTGGTCGTGGTGGCCGTGGGAATATCCGTTTTGCGACACCTCGTAATCCTGCACCTGAAATTGCGGAAAATGGGGAGCCAGGTGAAGAGCGTCAGCTTGAATTAGAATTAAAAATCCTCGCAGACGTTGGTTTAGTTGGTTTCCCATCAGTTGGTAAATCAACTATTCTTAGCGTGGTATCGGCAGCTAAACCCAAAATTGGTGCCTATCACTTTACAACGATTGTGCCTAACCTTGGTATGGTTCGTACGAAGTCTGGTGAGAGCTTTGCGATGGCAGACCTTCCAGGATTGATTGAAGGGGCTTCTCAGGGTGTTGGCCTTGGGACACAGTTCCTTCGCCACATTGAGCGCACGCGTGTTATTCTTCACGTCATTGACATGTCAGCTAGTGAGGGACGTGACCCTTATGATGACTATGTGCAAATCAATACCGAGCTTGAAACTTATAACCTGCGCTTGATGGAGCGTCCGCAGATTATCGTTGCCAATAAAATGGACATGCCAGAATCAGAAGAAAATTTGAAGATTTTTAAGGAAAAATTAGCAGCTAACTATGATGAATTTGATGAGTTGCCAATGATTTTCCCAATCTCAAGTTTGGCGCATCAAGGTTTGGACAATCTCTTGGAAGCAACAGCAGAGCTGCTTGATCAAACAGATGAATTCCTGCTTTACACCGAAGAAGACATGCAAGACGATGAAGTTTACTATGGCTTCAATGCAGACGAGCGTCCATTTGAAATCACACGTGATGACGATGCCGCTTGGGTGCTTTACGGTGAGAAATTAGAACGTCTCTTTGTCATGACCAATATGGAACGTGACGAGTCTATCATGAAATTTGCCCGCCAATTGCGTGGTATGGGAGTTGACGAAGCCCTCCGTGAACGTGGTGCCAAAGACGGTGATATCGTCCGTATCGGAAACTTTGAATTCGAGTTTGTGGATTAACACAGTCCGGTGGACTGTGTTAACCCGAGTTCAGAAATAAGAGAGCGAGGCAATTCCGTTGGACCTTTTAAGCCAAAATTTAGAAACGAAAGAGTGAGGTAGTCTGGTGGAGCTTGATAGTCTGTGGATAAATTGTCAAAGCCTCTTTCCCTAAGAATGAGATAGTAAAATCTAAGCTAAGTCAAGAAATCATAGAGTGCAAATCACTGGATTTTATAAATAGGAGTTTTAGATTATGCAACATAAAGGTACAGTTCAACTTGAAACGGAACGTCTCATTTTGAGAAGATTTCATGTTGATGATGCAGAAACCATGTTTCAGAATTGTTGGTCTAATAGAGATGTGTGGAAGTGGACCAGCTATGAGGAAATGTCTATTGTTGACGATCTTATCACAAAAAATGGTCTATTTACGGATTGGTGGTTGGATTTATATGAGCATCCTAATCGTTATAATTGGGCCATAACCTTGAAATCAACAGACGAACCGATTGGCCGAGTTTTTGTCATTCAGATCAACGAAGAAAGTGCAGAGGCTGAAATTACCTATGAAATAGGTGAAAAATGGTGGAATCAGGGGTTAATGACAGAAACTCTTAAAGAAGTTAGTCGTTTTTTATTCGATGATGTTCATGTAAAACGACTGATTGCTTATCATGCTAAGGAAAATCCTGCTTCAGGAAAAGTCATGACCCACATTGGGATGACCTTGTTCAAGATTGTTCCAAATGGCTATACTTGTAATGCTGGAACATTCGATAGTCATTATTATGAAATTTTCAATAAATGATACAGGAGGTCGAACATGGGAGATAAACCGATATCTTTTAAGGATAAAGATGGCAACTTTGTTTCAGCGGCTGATGTTTGGAATAAGGAAAAATTAGAGGAGCTGTTTACCCTCCTCAATCCTAATCGCAAACTTCGTTTGGAACGAGAAAAATTAGCCAAAGAAAACACAGAGGAGCAAGCCTAGTGGCCTGCTCTTTTTAGCGTACAAGATTTTCTGATGTTAATTCATACCGTATTTCAGCCACTTCCTCAATGAATTTGCGGTCGTGTGACACGCTAATGATGGCTCCGGGGAAGTTTTGCAATAACTTTCTGATTTCAGGTTGTGAAGTTGGTGAAAAATTTCTAGTTGGCTCATCTAGAAGGAGAACATTGGCTTTCTCTAGCACCATTTTGGTAAAGAAAAGTTTGGTTTTTTGTCCGCCAGAAAGCTGTCCTATCGGATGTGAAACTTCCTCTCTGGTAAATTTGAGGCTAGCCAGTAAGGTACGGACCTCTTGCTCCATTGATGTTTGGCTGAGAAAGGCTAGCGCAGTCATCTGATTATCCATACACTCCTCGTAGGTCTGAGGCATGTAGCCCAGTTTGATATCAGCTCGCGCAGACAAATGCGTATGAATTTTCTTGAGTAGACGTGTTTTACCAATCCCATTTTTCCCAGTAAAGACCAGTTTATCTTGACCCAAAATGCGGAGGTCAATCACTTGACCTGTCTCTAAAACATCATTCTCCCAGTTGAGTAAAACTTTACGAGGAGGAAGCGGTGTGATGTCTGAAAAGAAGATGTTGATGATGTCGTCATTGTCGGGAATGGCGGTGAAGGTTGCAGCTTCTTTGTCATAGCGTTTTTCTTGAGATTTGATATTTTTGAATTTTTTAGCCAGAAGCCGACCAGCCACATCGTTTTTGGTATTCCTTAATTGATGCTCAACACTCTGGTGGAGGCGATGAATCCTAGCCAGTCTGTCAGCATGTTCCTCCCTCTCCTTATTAGCAAGCTGTAATTGTTTCTCGTAGGTTTCCCTGCGCCATATCTGATATTCCTTATAGGTCATTGGCTGATAAGTTGCCTTAGCTTGGATCCGTTTTTTCACGAGTTCCAACTGCAAAATAGCTGTCGCGGTTGCCTCCAAGAACTGCTCATCATGTGAGATGAAGATAATGGTTTCTTGGCTACGTCTGATAAAGGACTCGAGCCATTGAAGAGTTTCCAAGTCCAAATCATTTGAGGGTTCGTCAAGAAGAATGAGGTCTGGTTCATAGCTGAGCAGTTTAATCAGTTGCAATTTTAACCGTTCTCCGCCAGATAAGTTTTTTACGCTCTGCCCTTTTTCCTCACAATCAGCCAGAGGAAAATCAAGATCGTCAGCTAATTGATAGAGGCGATTAAAATCAAGGCGGTCAAAGTCGGCGTCTTGGTAAAGGAAATCCGTTACGGTAAGCTCAAGCTCTTCTTGTGGCAGGCTCTGTGGCAGATAAGCAGGGCAGTGAAAGTGGTTGATGACATTTCCGTTGATGGAAGCGTAGGTTGAGACGAGGTCTGACTGATAGAGAGCCTGCATCAAAGTAGACTTGCCAGTCCCTTCCTCTCCGATAATGGCTAATTTGTCCCCAGGATTGACGACAAGCGATAAGTTATCAAGGAGAGTAGATAGATCCTTTTGATGGGTGATGGTTAGATTTTGGAGATGTAAAATAGGCGTCACCTCTTCCTACTAACGATTGCCACGATTATGATAGCCACCAGCTTTCTTAGTCTTCATTGCAGCATGTAGAGATTTATTATTGTGAATGTTACGTTTGTGAGATGCTTGTTTTTCTTTTTGTTGATTAAGAATGGTATGGTGAGTAGTAGTTGTTGACATGAGCTATTCCTTTCCAGTCGTCGATTCAGGGAAGACGACAAAAACTCCCAACCTTATCAAGTTGAGAGTGTGTTAGCCGAATAATCTCTTAGGGCATCTTGAAATCCTTAGTAAAATAATGGAGAAAATCTCTCCACCATTGGCTAAAATTGGGAAACTAAAATACAGGATAGAATGCTAGAGAAAATAGAAAAAGAGCACACCTAAAAACACATCTTGATAAGGCTTACCAATAACATGTTGCTTAGTTAATCATGGCTCCATTCCTCCAAATATTTTTTCAAAGGTAGTATAACATTTTTTGAAAACGATGTCAAACCAAAAATGAACACGTGTAATTTCCCAAAGTGAGTTCCACTTTGGTTTCCGAAGTGGAACTTAGTCTGAGACTCTAGTATGTAAAAATGTTACAACAAATAGGTAATGGATTTGATGTAACATTTTTATAATAGATATCATAAAGAAACTTAAGGAGTTTATCATGAAAAAATGAAGTTTTTGTCGGTATTTACTATCATGGGAGCGATAGTTGTAGGAGACATGCTACATGTGGTAAGTCTAAGAGCAGTTCTTCTGCTTTGGGAATGATTAATGTTGTTTTTCGTGAGGAATGTTCTGGAACTCGTGGTGTTTTCATTAAATTATTTCACATTAAAGAAAAAATGATGCAGCTTAAAAAGTTAATTTGACAACGAATAAAGTAATTGTTACCAACTCAACATCTTGATGGTGATAACAGTCATAGGTAATCCATCACATGTTGGAGCTATCTCACTTGGTTTGTTTTTTTGCAATGTCATCAGCTTATTGGTATCAGTGGTGAATTATATTCAATCAAAATTAGAATTTTAAATCCTATAATATCATTGATAGACTTCCGAGACCTTTGGAGCGTCCGCATTTTTTAAGAAAGAAACAAAAAGAAATTTTTGAATTTAGATTATTATTTAGAAAGGAAAATCTGGTTACTTAGTCACAGAAAGCGCTAGTTGAGCCTTGTTCCAATCAATCGTCAATTCATAGTCACTATTATCACGGATCGTGTGTTCAAAGTCAGTGGTATAAAGGACAAGACGAAGGGTGCTATTTTCTTCTAAAGCGTAGATGGTTGGTTGCAGTTCCAAAGTCACTTGCATCCAGTCGTCTGGTATGACTTCTTTAATCGTTAATAATCCGTCACGATTTTGTAGGTTGAGGTGACCTTTAGCAATCACACGATAGGCTGCTTCACGCTGAGGGAGCTCAACCAGGTGTTCTTTTTCAAAGAGACGGCCGTTATCAAGAGATTTTGGAGAAATAATGGATGGTATATCTTGAAGGTATTTTTTCTCTCCTTGTTCCAATAGCTGAGCTGAGAGCAAACCTTTATTGGTTGAAGATTTGACAGACAAGGTTAATTTGACACGCCCGTTTAGCAGCAGCGCTTTTTCAACAGGAATATCAATGGTGATGGCGTTGGCTTTTTTAGTAAATAAATCAGCCTTGAAGTTATTGAAATTCTTGCCATACTTGGTAAAGCTATCGTCGTTATAGTGATTGGAAATGATGTGGCCTTCACTTGATAAGTCAAAGGTTTCGTAGTTTTGAGAACCAAATGTTTCAAGAGTTTTCCACGTTTGAGCAGAACGGTTATCCTGCCAAATAACTACTGGGAGGTTATGGTTATTTTCTTGCCCCAAAAGCTTTTGAGAAAGAAGTGTGTTCATGCTTTCACGGAAATCAATAGATTGCCAGTTGTTTATGTAGACGTGGGCGCCGTGGTGAAGGAACAAGTGTTTATCAATATGGTTTGGAAGAGCATTAAACATATTAAAGACATTGATTGGTTTAACATTCCAGTCTTGAGTACCATGAGTAAAGACGACAGTGGCTTTTACTTTATCAGCATTTTTGATGTAGTTACGGTTGTGCCAAAATTGGTTATAGTCTCCGTTAACTCGATCAATATCTATCCCTTGTTGTTCCAAGAATTTTTGGTAGGTAGCATTGTTGCGAAGATAGTCTCCAGCTAAAAGATTACGAGAATAGGTAAGCTCTGTTAAACTATTAAGGTCTTCACCAGGGTAGCCACCAGGGCTAACGATAAGACCATTTTCACGGTAATAATCGTACCAAGAAGAAATACCAGCTTCTGCGATGATGACGTCTAAGCCATCTACGCCTGTTGTTGCTAAAGCATTTGACATGGTACCAAGATAAGATAGCCCAGAGGTGACCACTTTGCCAGTCGCCCAAATGGCTTCAATACGACGTTCTCTAGTCTTACTTGTAAAGGCAACAGCTCTGCCATTTAACCAATCAATAACGCTCTTGTAGGCTTCTACCTGCTGGTAGTCCCCTGTTGTCATAAAGCCATCGGAGTTGAGGGTACCGATACCTGAAACGTAGATATTGGCAAAACCACGCGCTAGCATGTAGTCATTGAGGGTGTAGCTAGGACGAGGTAGGTTTGTGAAGCTCTCTTCAGTCTCTGTCACCAGAGTAGCTTGACTCTGACTGTCAAGTGTTTGGATTTTTTCTTCTCTTAGGGAAATAGCTGACGCTGATTTGACGGTTAATTCGCCTTCCATTTTATGAGTCAGTGCATCAGAGGCGGGTTCATTAACTCCTTGCTGATAAGGAGAGGCAGTCATGATAACAGGGATTTTGTGAGTCGTTTTAGGACGTATGATATTGACTTTGATGATATCAGTTTGACCATCACCATCTGTATCAACTGGTGTTTCCACATAAACGACTTCACGAATGACGTTGCTAGTATCAAACGTTGCTAGAGATTTTCCATTGAAAAAGGCGTAATCATTGGTGACTGGAATAAGATTTTCTGTCACTAAACGGTCAATTAAGGTATTGCCAGATGGGCAACGTGTAGCAAGTAATTGATGAAGATTGCCTAGGCTAGAATCAAATATGATTGGGAAATGGAGCTTTTCGATAAATTCAGTCGTGTCTTTGAAATCTACATTTGGAATAAAGCCAAGAACTTGCAAGGCAACAGTATTAAAAATATTGGCAGTGACTTCTTTGTCAGACTGGAAGAAAGAGAGTAGGTCTGTTTCAGTATCCGCAATCCACATGGACAGGGCGTAGTCTGTATCTTGGTAATGAAGTGACAAGATTTTGTTGAGGAATGTTTTAAAGTTTAGTTTGAAACTCTTATTTGAGTTGACATTAAAGCCTAGCGAACGAAGTTCCTGCTCAGCTATGTTTTCAGAAACAGCAAAATAAGATAGTTGATTGTATTTCATAAAAATCCTTTCATACGTAGAAGTTTTAATCTTAATAAGATGAGTCTATCAATCATAAAAAAGTAAACGTTTTTATTTGAAGATATACCTTTACTTTGTTTATTATACTTGATAGAATGGTTAATGTCTAAAAAAATTCGTATTTTGAAAGGAAATTAAGACAAATGGATGTTACATGGACAGTGAAATATATCACTGAATTCTTAGCGACTGCTCTCCTTATCATTATCGGTAATGGTACAGTTGCTAACGTTGACCTTAAAGGTACAAAAGGAAACAACTCAGGTTGGATCTTGATTGCTATTGGTTATGGTTTGGCAGTTATGATGCCAGCGCTTATGTTTGGTAACGTATCTGGTAACCACATTAATCCAGCCTTTACACTAGGTCTTGCAGTATCTGGACTTTTCCCTTGGAAACATGTTCCAGCTTACATCATTGCTCAACTTTTAGGAGCGATGTTTGGTCAGTTGATGATTGTTATGGTTTACCGCCCATATTTCATGAAAACGGAAAATCCAAATCACATCTTAGGATCATTCTCAACAATCAATGCTCTGGATAACGGTACTAAAGAAAGCCGTAAAGCAGCAACAATCAATGGCTTTTTAAATGAGTTCCTTGGGTCATTTGTTCTCTTTTTTGGTGCGCTTGGTTTGACTAAAAACTTCTTTGGTGCTGAACTAGGTTCATTGATTAAAGAAACGCTTACCTCACAAGCAGCAGCTTATGGACAAAAATTGTCAGAATCTGATATCGCTGATGCAGCAAAAGCACAAGTGGCTCAAATGACAAATGGTAGCCAAGCAGTTGCCCATGTTGCTCTAGGTTTCCTTGTTATGGCACTTGTAGCGGCGGTTGGTGGTCCAACTGGTCCTGGTCTTAACCCAGCGCGTGATCTTGGTCCTCGTATCGTCCATGCTATTCTTCCAAAATCAATTCTTGGTGAAAACAAAGCAGATTCTAAATGGTGGTACGCTTGGGTAGGTGTTTGTGCGCCAATCCTTGCTTCAATCGCTGCGGTAGCACTTTTCAAATACCTTTACCTATAAGAAGATTTGATAAGTTACTATTTGGCATGAATAGAAAAAAGTTTAGGCATTTTGAACTGCTCCCTGTCAAGTAGACAATGAAATAATAAAAGATTAAGCAACGGCCTTGTCCCTCAATTCAAGAGGGGCAAGGCCGTTGTGCTTCTCTTGAAATCGTTAGTTATTGTAAAAATAGATATAGTCATCAATATCATAAACTAATTCCTCAAATGTCTTGTAAGCCTTCAAGTCATAACACTCCGTCTTAAAGTGACCAAAGAAACTCTCAATTGGCGCATTGTCAATGCATTTACCAACTCGTGACATAGAGCGTGTCATCTGATATTGGGGCGTTACCATCCGGTATTCCTGTGAAGTGTATTGACTTCCTCTATCGCTGTGGATGATTGGTGTGGCATCTGGATTAGCTTCCATAGCCTTTCTTAGGTTCTCCATGACAAGAGGATTGTCATTATGCTTACTGGATATGGTAAGCCACGATAGAACCATCATAAAGGTCTTTAATAGCACTTAAATAAGCTTTACAACCTCGTCCATACGGTAAGAAAGTCACATCTGTACACCATTTTTGATTAGGGGCTTGAGCTGTAACTCTTCTTCTGGGGTAAGGTTCGGTTTACTGTCTAACCCTTTACCTCTGCGATCTAGGAGTCCTTCTCAAACTTTCTCACCCAGGAATAAACTTATTGGTAGGAAATACCATATTTCTCAATCGCTGCCTGATAGTCCTTATCATGAGCAATGGTGAAGTTGATAATCTCCACACGTTCTTCAAAAGTGGTTTTTCGTCCTTGGTTCATACGACTTATTTATTCCTTTACTAGTTGCTTTGATTTCTATACCACTAGTATACCGTTTTAGCCACTTTTCGAGAACACTTCTAGATGATATTTGATACCTGTCACAAATAGTATACGTTGACCCTGTTCCATTAAGATAATCTTGTACAGCTTGTTCTTTGACTTCTTTTGAGTATCTTATCCAATTTCTACTTTCTCTTAGTCCTGCTACACCTAGCTGTTGGTATTTACGACCCCAAGTTCTAATGGCAGTATCACTGACGCCATATTCCCTTATTAAACTTGAAATGGATTTCCCTTTTTCTAGATACAAGTTAACAATCTCTAGTTTTTCTTCTACTGATTTTGGAATTCTTTTTGATATACGAAAACTCCCCTTTTAGTTTCTAGTGAATTTTTGTTTTTTCACTGTCCACTATAAGGGGAGTATATCATTTGTCCTAGCTTTTTTCATTTTTTAAATTATTCTTAAATTTTTAATTCTCTTGCTAAAATTTAAACTTTATTTTACAATAGAAAAGATTGGAGAACGATATGACATTAGTAACGAAAGCGACTTTCAAAACACCTGTTGTAAGGGTATTTGACAAAGACGCCAATATTTCTTTTTACCAAGAAACTCTAGGGTTTAGATTGGTTTCTGAAGAAAATGCTATTGCGATTTTTTCTGCTTACGAAAACTCTGAACGTACTTTCATTATTGAAGAGTCACCAACTTACCGTACCCGTGCTGTCAATGGTAAAACAAAACATCATAAGACGATTATCAAAGTAACAAGAGCATCTGATATTGAATGCTTATTGGCACGTGACATTACTGTTGATACTCTTTTTAAGGGGGAAAATGGCTACGCTTTTGAGGTGACTTCCCCTCAAGGGTACACCTACCTGATACATGCTGAGAACGACAGAGCAAGTCTTGTTACGATAGAAAAAACTGATTTTAAAGCTCAGCCTGATTTTTTGGGCTTATCTGATTTTACAATTGAAGAGCTTGTTCTCAATGTTCCAAATGTTGGTATTGCGCAAGCTTTTTATCGAAAACTTAATCTGTCGCTAGCAATAAGTTTTGTTGAGTCTGAGGGTGAGGACCTTCAAGTTAATCCAGATGATGTGTGGGACTTGGAGTATTTGGAGTTTACGTTGCCTGTGGAGAGTGAAATAGCACTCGTTAAAGAGGAATTGGAAACGTTGGGGTGTGCTATTGCCTACGATGATAAAAAATTACTGGTTACAAGAGATACTAGTAACATCGAAATTTGGTTTAGTAAGTCATGAAAACAATTTTAGGTAAGATTGATCAACAAATGGCTGCCAATCTCTATCATGGGGCTAGCCTTGCTCTTTATCGTGACGGTGTTTGGAGAGAGCACTACATAGGAACGCAGGACGGGGAGACTCCCGTCCTTCCTGGTCTTGCTTATGATTTGGCCAGTGTTTCCAAGGTTGTTGGTGTGGCAACTATTTGTATTTTTTTGTTAAATAGTGGAGCGATTCGATTAGATGATTCTCTCGTTAAGTATTATCCTGAATTTCATGATAAGTCGGTTACTCTGCGCCAGCTGTTGACCCATACAACAGGGATAAATCCTTTTATTCCAAATCGTGATAGGCTTTCAGAAAATGAATTAAAAGAGGCTATTAATCAAATCACGGTGACTGATCATAAGGCTTTTCATTATACGGACATCAATTTTCTCTTACTAGGTTTTATGCTAGAAGAAATTTTAGGTTGTCCATTAGCTGAGATGTTTCAGAAAGACATTTTTATCCCTTGGAAGATGACTGAAACTGATTTTGGCCCTGTAAAAGGTGCTGTACCAACGGTAAAAGGGGTAACAGATGGCTTAGTTCATGATCCTAAGGCAAAGGTTTTGGGAAGACATGCTGGGTCAGCAGGGTTGTTTTCAACACTAAGTGATTTAAAACGTTTCTGCCAGCATTATTTAGAAGACGATTTTGCTGAAAACCTTTGGACCAATATCAGCTTAAGCAATAAGACACGCTCCATCGGCTGGAATTTAGATGGTGATTGGATTGACCATACCGGTTACACGGGCCCTTTTGTGATGCTCAATCGTAAGGAGCAGTGTGCAGCGATTTTTCTAACCAATCGCACTTTTGAATACGATGACCGTCCCCTCTGGATTGCTAAGAGACGGGAACTGAGAGATGTGATTCAAGTTGCATTCAGTCGTTAAAACTCCTAGATTGTGATGACTTGCCGAGTGCTAGATGTTGTATCTAATGCTTAGAGCGTCATTGACATCCAGGACAGGGCAAATGCATAAAGCAAGTATGGTTTTCAGAAATTAGATCTTCAGCATGTAAACTCATTTTATCTCTAAAATGATGTTATAATCCTAACAGGGATAAAGAAATAATAACGAAAAAATGTAAAATAGCCGAAAATATATTGTAAAAATACATGTATCTCAAAAGTGATTACATGTATTTTCTTTATGCGTACGGCGTGCATCCGGAGTTTTTTTCTTGACTATTTCTAATCAAGTGATAGAATGGTAAGAGTAAGTTAGCACTTGTATGACAAGAGTGCTAAAATTTCGTTTTCGCATCACAAAAAGTGAAAACGGTTATCATATACTAAAACAAAATTAGGAGGAAAACAATGAGTTTGAAACCATTAGGTGACCGTGTTGTTGTCACATTTGAAGAAGTAGAAGAAAAAACAGTTGGTGGCTTTGTCCTCGCAGGAGCTTCGCATGATGCAACGAAAACAGCTACTGTTGTTGCGGTTGGCGAAGGTATTCGCACCTTAAATGGTGATTTAGTAGCACCAAGTGTTGAAGCTGGCGATAAAGTGCTTGTTGAAACGGGTGCTGGTATTGAGGTGAAGGATGGTGAAGACAAAGTATTTATCATCCGTGAATCTGACATTGTGGCGATTGTGGAATAAAGATAATATAAGGAAGGATAGAAAGGAGAGAGGGTAGCCGGTATGAGTTTAACTGAATACGGGCTACGGACGGCTGTAAAAAGATGAACTTTAACTAGACGCTAGCGTCGTCATTGAGTTCCCTATTTTGCTATTGTCCGGTAAACGCCCTCTATATCTTAATTATGGCAAAAGAGATTAAATTTTCAGCGGATGCACGTGAAGCAATGCTCCGTGGTGTGGATATTTTAGCAGATACAGTAAAAGTTACCTTAGGTCCTAAGGGACGTAATGTGGTGCTTGAAAAAGCCTTTGGTTCGCCACTTATCACTAACGATGGGGTAACCATTGCTAAAGAAATTGAATTAGAAGACCATTTTGAAAACATGGGGGCAAAACTCGTTTCAGAAGTGGCTTCAAAAACCAATGATATTGCAGGTGACGGGACAACGACTGCGACAGTGCTCACACAAGCCATCGTTCGTGAAGGTCTTAAAAACGTGACAGCTGGTGCCAATCCAATTGGTATCCGTCGTGGGATTGAAACAGCAGTTGCGACAGCTGTTGAAGAATTGAAAAGGATCGCTCAGCCAGTTTCAAATCGTGAAGCCATTGCACAAGTTGCTGCGGTATCATCACGTTCTGAAAAAGTTGGTGAGTATATCTCAGAAGCTATGGAGCGCGTGGGTAAAGATGGTGTTATTACTATCGAAGAATCACGTGGGATGGAAACTGAACTTGAAGTGGTTGAAGGGATGCAATTTGATCGTGGTTACCTGTCACAATACATGGTAACGGACAATGAAAAAATGGTGGCAGATCTTGAGAATCCATTTATCTTGATTACAGACAAGAAAATTTCAAATATTCAAGAAATCTTACCACTTTTAGAAGAAGTTCTTAAAACAAGTCGCGCACTTTTGATTATCGCTGATGATGTGGATGGTGAGGCCCTTCCAACCCTTGTTCTTAACAAAATTCGTGGAACATTCAATGTGGTTGCTGTTAAAGCTCCTGGATTTGGTGACCGTCGTAAAGCTATGCTCGAAGATATTGCTGTTTTGACAGGTGCGACAGTGATTACAGAAGACCTTGGTCTTGAATTGAAAGATGCGACAATGGCTGCGCTTGGTCAAGCGGCTAAAGTTTCTGTGGACAAAGATAGCACTGTTATCGTTGAAGGAGCTGGTAGCGCAGAAGCTATTGCTAACCGTGTCAACCTCATCAAGTCACAATTAGAAACGACAACGTCAGAATTTGACCGTGAAAAACTTCAAGAGCGCTTGGCGAAATTAGCTGGTGGTGTCGCTGTGATTAAAGTCGGTGCGCCAACCGAAACGGCCCTTAAAGAAATGAAATTGCGTATTGAAGATGCTCTTAATGCAACTCGTGCAGCTGTTGAAGAAGGAATCGTTGCTGGTGGTGGTACAGCACTTGTTCAAGTGATTGAAAAAGTTGCAGCGCTTGATCTTGAAGGTGACGATGCGACAGGTAGAAACATCGTTCTTCGTGCCCTTGAAGAGCCTGTTCGTCAGATTGCATATAACGCTGGTTACGAAGGCTCTGTTATCATTGATAAATTGAAAAACAGTGACTCAGGTATTGGCTTTAACGCTGCGACAGGTGAGTGGGTTAACATGGTAGAAACAGGAATCATTGACCCTGTTAAAGTGACTCGTTCAGCTCTTCAAAATGCCTCATCAGTGGCAAGTCTTATCTTGACAACAGAGGCAGTTGTTGCTAACAAACCAGAACCAGCTGCTCCAGTAGCGCCAGCTATGGATCCAGGCATGATGGGTGGGTTCTAAAATCACATTATCAGAACAAAAAGACAAATACTGAAAAGTTGGGTAAATGATATACTCCCCTTATAGTGGACAGTGAAATAACAAAAACATTTCACTAGAAACTATGAGGGGTTTTCATATGTCCAAAAGAAGTCCAAAGAGTGTAGAAGAGAAGTTAGAGGCTGTCTTGTGTCACCTTGAGAAGGGGGAATCACTAAGTCAGTTGTCTAGGAGATTTGATATCACCATCCAAACTCTTGAAAGATGGATTTGGCGCTATCAGACTGATGGTGTAGATGGTCTTGTGGAGAGTCAGACTTGGAAGAAGTACCCATCAGACTTAAAGAAATCTGCTGTGGAAGATTACCTTTCCGGGCAGGGAAGTCAGCGACTTACCTGTCAAAAATATGGGATTTCTTCTACCTATGTTCTCAGGAGCTGGATAAAGAGGTATACTAGTGGTAAGGAACTAACAGCTACTAGTAAAGGAGGCACTCGTATGAGACAGGGGCGTAAGACAAGTTTTGAAGAGCGTGTTGAGATTGTCAATTTTACCATTGCTCATGAGAAGGATTATCAGGCAGCTATAGAAAAGTATGGCGTTTCCTACCAGCAGGTCTATTCTTGGGTGAAGAAGTTTGAAAAGCAAGGTAGTCAAGGTTTAGTAGACCGCCGTGGTAAGGGTCTTGAGAGTAAACCAAACCTAACTACTGAGGAAGAACTACAACTTAAGATAAAACAACAGGAGGAGAAAATTCGTTACCTAGAAGCGGAGGTTGGTCTGCTAAAAAAGTTGGAAGAAATCAAACGTCGAAACCGGAGGTAAGACTGGGGCGCCACTTAGAGAAATTTCAAGCCCTTAAGGATTATCATGACGAGGAAAAAGAGCTCTCTATCAGTGCTCTTTGCCAGATTTTGAAGGTGTCTCGGTCAGGCTATTACAAGTGGTTAAACCATAAGGAAACTGCATCAGAGAAGCTTAATAGGGAACTTATGAGTCACATTAAAGACCTTCATCGTGAGCATCATGGCATCTTTGGCTATCGTCGGATGACGATTAACATCAATCGTCTGCTAGGGACTAACTACAACAAGAAACGCATTCGTCGTCTTATGCAAATCTTAGGACTTCAATCTGTCATTCGCCGATCAAGAGGTTACTGCACAAAGACCAGTTACAAGAATATCGAAGACAACCTCCTTAATCGCGATTTTACTGCCACTGCTCCTAATCAGAAATGGTGTACAGATGTCACTTTTATGACCTACGGATTAGGCGGTAAGGCCTACTTAAGTGCTATTAAGGATCTCTACGATGGCTCAATCGTAGCCTATCATATCAGCCAACATAATGACAATCCGCTTGTTATGACAACACTAGCTAAAGCTATGGAAGCCAATCCTGGTGCCAGACCTCTTCTTCATAGTGACCGAGGGTCTCAATATACTTCTAGAGAGTACCGTATGGTTACCACACAATATCAGATAACACGTTCTATGTCCCGTGTCGGCAAGTGTATTGATAACGCTCCGATAGAAAGCTTCTTTGGTCTCTTTAAGACAGAGTGCTATGATTTTAAAACTTACCAGACTTTTGAAGAATTAGTCGCAGATATTGATGCCTACATCTATTTTTACAATATCAAGAGAAGCACAACGGCCTCGCTCCTCTTGAAGTGAGGAACAAGGCCGTTGCATAATCTTTTATTATTTCGTTGTCCACTTGACAGGGAGCAGTTCAAAACGATATCCAGCTTTTTTGCTTTTTATCCATTATGAAATGAGTGAATGATAAGAGAACAAAAGGAATACAAGGGAAAAGGTTGTGAACTTAGATAAAGGATGTTAAACTGGAATAGGTTGAAGATTATAGTGGATTGAATAAAGGTTAGGACATCATTAAGTAGCTTTGACGAACTCTAGTTCTATCAGCAGCTCCTAGCCTTGTCCTATTATTTTCTCAATCCACTGATATGTAAAGCTCTTTGTCAAGTAAAAACAATCAAGCTTAGAAAAAATTGAACGCATCTGGAAAGAGTCTAAATCTTAGCTCCGGGCATTGGCCATTCTGATATTCGTGGATTGGTTACCTACAGGTCAATGGTTCTGC
>NZ_CACVCC010000036.1 GCF_902729355.1 Streptococcus sp. S784/96/1
TTGTCTTATCAATTAACTTATTCTGAATTTTGCCAACAAAAAAGATTGTTAGAGACGAGCTAACAATCCAAAACTAAAAATTTTTCGCCTATATTGTAACATAGGGGAGGAAGTTTTGCACTTTTTTTGAAGTTTTCGTATAAAACCTTTGGAGGTTGGAAATAAGATGAACGACGTTCATCACATTCGTATAGGATGGCCGCTAACGATTGCGTAGTACTAAAATAGTTTAGGTTCGAGCTTGAAAACGAATGAGCGAGAATAATCCAGTGGATTATTTTAGGTGGACACTTGAAAATAAAGAAGTGTCCAGTTGCAGACTTTCAATCAACCGCTACGTCGATCTGTTATTACTATCAAAAAGAGAAGGTTGAGATATTTTTGTCCCAACCTCGTCCTCCTATATTTAATTAATTTTCAAGTGCTTGAGCAGCAGTGATGATACCAAGTTTGTAAATATCGTCTGCTGATGATCCGCGAGAAAGATCATTTACTGGTTTGTTCAGACCTTGTAGGATTGGGCCGATAGCTTCAAACATACCTAGACGTTGTGCAATCTTGTATCCGATATTTCCTGCTTGAAGATCTGGGAAAACAAAGACATTAGCTTTGCCCGCAACTGAGCTATCTGGCGCTTTAATTTTAGCAGTATCAGCATCAAAAGCAGCATCAAATTGTAATTCCCCATCGAGAGCTAATTCTGGACGTAATTCTTTCGCAATTTTAGTTGCTTCAGCTACTTTTTCAACTTGTAGTCCTTGACCTGAACCATAGGTTGAAAAGCTTAACATCGCAACTTTTGGATCAATATCAAAAATTGCTGCAGTCTCTGCAGTATTTACCGCAATTTCAGCTAATTCTTGAGCATTAGGATCAATATTAATAGCACAGTCTGCAAAAATGTAACGCTCTTTAGTATTTTCACGATTCATAAGGAAAACACCTGACGTACGTGAAATACCTGGTTTTGTTTTGATAATTTGAAGGGCCGGACGAACAGTATCAGCAGTTGAATGTATAGCACCAGATACCATACCATCAGCAAGACCCATTTGAACTAACATCACACCAAAGTAGTTGACATCACGTAAGATAGTATCAGCTTGCTCTGGAGTTGCTTTTCCTTTACGAATATCAAGAAAAGTTTCTTTCATTTGATCAAAATCAGCATATTCTGTTGGGTCAATAATCGTGTAGTTTGGATTTTCAAAACCAAGTTTTGCCAATAAAGCAATCACCTCATTAGGTTTACCAAGAATAATTGGCTCAACCAAACCTTCAAATTTCAAACGAGCTGCTGCACGTACCACACGCTCATCATTTCCTTCTGGGAAAACGATTTTGACATGTTTTCCTGCAATCTTACTACGCAACTCACCAAATAAACTACGCATAATCTCTCAACTTTCTTTTATTTTTGTTGTAACTTTAGGATAACGCTTTCCATGTCAGCTGTCAAGGAACTAGTCTGTATCTTTTGTGTTCTTGTAAATGGATCGTTAAAAGATAGATAATGGCAATGCAACGCTTGCCTTTCAATCCCATAACTCATTGAACCACCATAAAGATCATCTCCTAAAAGCGGTTGCCCAATATGAGAAAAATGAACGCGAATCTGATGTGTCCGTCCGGTGTGAAGTTGAATATCAACTAATTTCACCTTTCCATAACGCGCAACAACTTTATACGAGGTATGTGCATATTTCCCAGACGGGTGGACACAGCGTGTAATAATAGAATTCTCTGGCCGCGCAATAGGGGCAATTATTTCTCCTTCATCAGGCAAATCACCTTCACCTGCTACCAAAGCATAATAACGCTTTTCAATGACCTTTTTCTGTAACTGTTTATCCAATCTTGCATGAGCATAGCCATGTTTTGCAAAAAGCATCAGACCACTGGTATCTTTATCCAAACGCGTCACAATATGGACTTGTTTATTAGGGTAATTTTGAGACAAATAATATCCTTTAACACGATTGGCCATGGTATGGGAGTGTAAAATACTCGGAATACTAGCAATGCCATGCGGTTTATTGAGGATAATAAAATGATCATCTTCTGACACAATCTCTATGGGTTTATATATCGGTTCAAGACTTCCATTTAAATCTTCTTCATTGGGAATCTCAATGGTTACCACATCTCCATTCTTTAGGACAAAGATAGCATTTTCTTCCTTACCGTTTACCCAGATATTTCCACCTTTAAACTTAATTTTAGCTAACAAGGCTTTCGAGACATCGTGTTCTTTCAGAAGACTTTTGACCTGACACGGTCTATGGGCAATATATTCAAATTTCATGTTCTTCTCCAACAAAAGCATCTTTTACACGTTGCCAAAAGCTCGTGTGGCGTGGAGTCGCTACAAAACTGATTTTCGCTTGGTCAATTTCGTAAGTCACATGTTGCACATTGCGATGATGGTAAGTTTTATTATCCACAGTTAATACATAGGCCCCTACACGCTTAGGAACAATTTCAATAAGATCTTTCTTTGGAACAATAATCGGACTTCCAATAGTACGGTAAACACGATTATTTAAGCTAGCAATCTCAGTCAATTGCAAAGCTTCTACCGTTGGATGAAGAATAGCTCCTCCCAACGATTTATTATAGGCTGTTGAACCGGTTGGTGTAGAGACAGCCAAACCATCGCCACGAAATCGTTCAAGAAGGACATGATTAACCAACACATCTGCTACCATTGTTTTTTCAAGACGCTTAATCGTAGCTTCATTTAAAGCGCGAGAGGTCACCACTCTACCATCAGATAAGGTTAAGGAAACCTTTAATATAGGATAGGATACCTTTTCACCACAATCTTCACGAAGATTACGTAACAATTCTTCTACTTCAAAATCACGATAATCAGTATAAAAACCCAAATGTCCGGTGTGCACACCTACAAAACGGACACGTTCTAACTCTTTTTCATACGCATGAAAAGCAGATAAGAGCATCCCATCTCCTCCGATGGAAATCACAATATCGGGATTGCGTTTTGTTAAATAAAAGTTAGGATCGTCACGCAAAGCTTTAAAAATCTTATCAGCAACCCGTCGACTTTGCGGTTTGCCATTAGCAATAATTGCTACTTTAGTGTTATCGGTATAATTCATCTGTGTCATCACTATTACCCACTCCGTCACTCAATTTTCTATTATCGTGGTCAAATAACAGTTGCGCCTCACGGATATCTTCACGGATTTTCCGCATTTCTTCATCTAACTCAAAGGCAATTTTAGCAGTTATCTCCAAACGACGTTTAATTTCATTTGGAAAATCACCACGGTATTTATAGTTTAGCGAATGCTCAATAGTTGCCCAAAAATTCATCGCCAACGTGCGAATTTGAATCTCTGCTAAAACAGTCTTAGGCCCATCTATAGTATTCACTGGATAAGATATCACAACATGATATGAACGATACCCACTCATTTTCATATGATTGATATAATCTCGTTCACGAACAACTGTCATATCCGTCCTGTGACGAAGCAACCCTAAAACCTCATCAATATCATCTACAAATTGCACCATGATACGAAGTCCAGCAATATCTTCCACTTCTTCAGCCATATTTTCAAAAGCGATACCTCTGCGGACTAATTTTTCTTGGATACTTTCAATTGATTTAACACGCCCTGTGACAAATTCAATGGGAGAGTGACGATTTTGCTTACGAAATTGCTTACGGATGCCTCGTAATTTTATTTTTAGTTCACCAACTGTTTGAATATAAGGATCAAGAAAACTTTCCCAGTCAAAATTCATATTATTAAGATGTTAGGATGGCCTACCTTGGTTCATTTGCTTTCAGATTTTAATTCAATCCGATTACTTTTGTGAGACAAGCTATCATTCTCCTCAGTATAAACCTTTAAAATTGGATTGCTTAGCTTAAACCATCCTAAGTTCAGTTGTAGAAATCAACTGAACACTCCTTTCTAGTGCTCCAGCACTCACTTCGTCACTCATTCTTGTCAAAAAGCTAACTTTTAGCTAAAATGAACATAGTCATTTAATTATAACATAAAATTCAGAATTTTTAGAGAAAGAAAAATAATAAACATGACAGTTCTTGAAATCGAATACAAAACTTTACTTAATCAAGATGAATTTAATCGCCTCGAAAGTAGATTAGCACATGTCAAACCTATCACTCAAACGAATTACTATTTTGACACTTCTGACTTTGTTCTAAAAGCACATCGTATGTCCTTACGTATCAGAACCTTTTCAGACAAGGCAGAACTGACATTAAAAATTCCGCAGGAAGTTGGGAATGTCGAACATAATCAGACTCTGCTATTACCAGAAGCCAAGGAAGCCATCAAAACAGCAATTCTCCCTAACGGAGAAATTAAAACTCTTTTAGTTCAAAAAGGAATTCCTCTCGAAGAACTTCTAGTATTAGGACATTTAACAACCATCCGCCGTGAATCGCAAACCTCTATTGGCCTACTTGCTTTGGATTATAATCAATATGCCGGACTCAAAGATTATGAATTGGAACTTGAAGTCTTGGATGCTGAAAAAGGCAAAATAGATTTTGATAACTTTTTGGAGCAACATAATATTGACTTTAAATATGCGAAAAGTAAAGTTGCCCGTTTTGCATCAACGTTAAAAAAGAATGACCAATAGTATTAAATACTTGATTTTAAGTTTTTGGTCTCTCATATTCACCTCAAAATATCAGCATGAAAGAACGAAAAAACATCCTTATTTCTTTTTAGGATGAAAAAGTATTTTACTAAAACTGTCCAGTGAACAGTTTTAAACGAAGCTTAGAAAACAGAGAGCCATAGGGAATCATGACTTCTATCCCACGCTCAATAAACACAACTTTCCAAAATTCAAATGATTAGAAGAAACAATTATTTCATACTAAGACTAATAATCTGTGCATAAGAACTTAATTTTTCTCTAGTTATACCATGCTTTTTATCTTTTTTTTTGGTAGAATAGTAACCGTAAAACTTTCATGTTACTTTAAGAAGGAGCCTTAAAATGTCCGACAAACAAATGAAACTTTTTTCTCTCTCATCAAATAAAGAAATTGCTGAACAGATTGCTAAAGCTGTAGGGGTACCTCTTAGCAAGCTATCTTCACGCCAATTTGCAGATGGTGAAATTATGGTGAACTTAGAAGAAAGTGTTCGTGGTATTGACGTTTATCTCATCCAATCAACAAGCTATCCTGTTAACGATAATCTTTGGGAACTACTCATAGCTATTGATGCTTGTAAACGTGCCAGCGCCCACTCTGTAACAGTTGTCATGCCATACTTTGGTTACTCACGTCAAGATCGTGTTGCTGCACAACGTGAACCAATTACTGCAAAATTAGTTGCCAATATGTTGGTAAAAGCTGGCGTTGAGCGCGTTGTAACACTTGATCTCCATGCTATTCAAGTGCAAGGCTTCTTTGATATCCCAGTAGATAACTTATTCACTGTTCCACTTTTTGCCAAACATTATATTGATAAAGGTTTAACTGGTTCAGATGTTGTCGTTGTTAGTCCAAAAAACTCTGGCATTAAACGTGCTCGTAGCTTAGCTGAATACCTTGATGCCCCAATTGCTATCATTGATTATGCTCAAGATGACAGCCAGCGTGAAGAAGGTTACATCATTGGAGATGTCGCAGGGAAAAAAGCTATCTTGATTGATGATATCCTAAATACAGGTAAAACTTTTGCAGAAGCTGCCAAAATTGTTGAACGTGACGGTGCGGTTGACATTTATGCTGTAGCTAGTCACGGTTTATTTGCTGGTGGTGCTGCTGACATTTTGGATCTTGCACCAATTAAGGAAATCCTTGTAACAGACTCTGTTCTGACAAAAGAACGTACACCAAATAAAATTAAGTATCTTCCAGCAAGTGAGCTCCTCGGTGAAGCCCTTGTCCGTATCCACGAGCATCAACCAGTAAGCCCACTCTTTGCATATAAACCTGGTAAGTAAACAATGATTTATTTTGACAATGCTGCAACTACTCCTTTAACTCCTTCTGTGATTGAAGCAATGACTTCAGTAATGGCAGAGCAGTTCGGCAATCCTTCTAGCTTACATACTTTTGGACGAAAAGCTAAACAATTATTACGCCATTATCGCTCTGCTATTGCTCAAAGCTTAAAAACAGACGAGAAAAATATTATCTTTACTTCTGGCGGTACGGAGAGTAACAACACCGCTATTATCGGCTATGCATTAGCTAATCAAGAAAAAGGGAAACACCTGATTACTACAGCTACCGAACACCACTCTGTGTTACAAGCCATGTCTTATCTTGAAAAACGTTTTGGGTTTGAAGTCACTTATCTAAAACCTAGTAAAGGTCACATAACTGCGCAACAAGTTAGGGACGCCCTTCGTCCCGATACCTTATTAGTATCCATTATGCATGCTAATAACGAAACTGGAGACCTTAATCCCATTCCTGAAATTGGTCAACTTTTAAGTCAACATTCGGCTGTTTTTCATGTTGATGCCGTTCAAACAGTTGGAAAAATTGCTGTATTACCAGACGATTGGCAAATTGACTTCTTATCTGCCTCTGCTCATAAATTTCATGGCCCTAAAGGGGTTGGCTTTCTTTATGCTAAGACCAATCACTTTGATAATCTCTTACATGGTGGTGATCAAGAAGATAAACGGCGTGCATCAACAGAAAATATGATTTCTTTAGCTGGTATGGCTACTGCGCTGACTGAAGCTACCAATCAGCTACATGAAAACCTCAACCATATTCATCACATTCGCCAAGCTTTTCTAACAGAACTGGAAGGCTTAGATTATTACATCAATTCAGGAAACGATTCCTTATCACATGTGTTAAATATTGGTTTTCCTAATGGTAATAATGGACTTCTGCTAACACAACTAGATTTAGCTGGATTTGCAGTCTCAACTGGTTCAGCTTGTACTGCTGGCGCTGTCACTCCAAGTCATGTGTTAACAAGTTACTATGGTGAAAGTTCTCCAAGACTTCGCGAATCCATTCGAATCAGTTTTGGAGAACAAAACACTGTTAAAGAAGCTCAGCTATTAGCACAACAATTAAAAAAATTATTAGCATAGCAACTACATTATGAAAGGAAATGGGTATGGAAAACATAAAAAATCGTGTCATTTCTTATGTCATCTATATCTTAAATAATTGATTATGGCTTTTGAAAAAGAAATTCATTTAACAGACTGTCGTTTTTCTTATGCGATTAGTCCTAAAATAAAAAAATACACTCTTCGTGATACAACTTTTATGCAAAATAAGGTTGGAAATTACGAATTGAATCGCCTTTTAGAAATTATTCCAAATTCTGGGGATGGTTTCCCATTAAAAATTACGATCAATAAAGATTTAACTGCTTTCAAACTTACTATTACAGATAAATCTGGGCTTCGTCTTGTCAATATCTTCAAAAATGAAGAACATAAAATTATGCAGGACAAATTTTACTTTTTGATGGATAGTTTAGTTGAACGCGATATCTTTACCAAACTAGAAGTCTAAATCAATAGGATAGTTCCTCCGATTCACTAGTAATCTTAAGGAACTGTCCTCATATTTTCATTCTTTCTTACTATTTGACGTTTTTCTATTGTCTTTTTTAAATTCTTATATGTTGATTTTTTCACAAAGTTTCATTATAATAAGAATAGATTAAACATGAAAAAAGAGATTGAGACAAAAGTCATGATTTCGAAGTCTTGACCATCACAGTCGTATAGGATGGCCGCTAACGACTGTGTAGAAAAGTTTTGGGACTTCCAATCAACTACTGCATCTATCTGCTATTACTATCAAAAAGAGATGATTGAGATATTTTTGTTCCAACCTCAATTATTTTAGAAAGAGACAACTATGTTAGAAAAAAATATTCCAAATGCAACTGCTAAACGACTAGCTTTATATTACCGAATTTTTAAACGCCTCCATGCTGATAAAGTTGCTAAAGCTAGCTCTCAACAAATCGCTGATGCTATGGGAATTGATCCTGCGACTGTTCGTCGAGACTTTTCTTATTTTGGCGAACTCGGACGTCGTGGTTTTGGTTACGATACTCAAAAATTAATGAATTTCTTCGCAGAATTACTAGGAGACCATTCTACAACTAATGTCATGTTAGTTGGTGTAGGTAATATCGGTCGTGCTTTGTTACACTATCGTTTCCATGATCGCAACAAAATGCAAATTGCCCTTGCTTTTGATACTGATGACAATGAATTAGTTGGCACAAAAACAGGAGATGGGATTCCTATTTATGGTATCTCAAGTCTTAAACATCATATTGCTAATACACATGTAGAAACTGCTATTTTAACTGTTCCTTCAACTAAAGCTCAAGAAGTGGCTGATATCCTCGTTGATGCAGGAATCCGTGGTATCTTAAGCTTTTCACCAGTTAATCTCCAAGTTCCTGAAAATGTTGTTGTGCAATATGTAGACTTAACAAGTGAACTTCAAACGTTACTCTACTTTATGAATAATCAAGATAAATAAATCAATAGCCGAGGAGAATACTTGACTCCTCAGCTATTTTTTTATATTATCAGATTACTTGTTTTTTCATTATATAGTAAATTAGATTTAATACTTATTTCAAAATCAAAACGATACATTGTTGGCTTTTTTAGGAGCTATTCCTTAGCTGTGGGGGCAAACAATCTCCTGCGAGTTCTATTTTTTGGGGGCGAGTCTTACTGCTTTTTAATTTCCAAGCAACAGCTTCAATCAGTCTTGAAGTCTGTTAACTCTCCATCCTCTCGCCCTAGAATCCTTCTTCTAGAGCTTTCACCGCAGCATAAAGTCTTCACAATCATAGTAATTTTGTTACCTTGGATACTGTTGTCTCTAATCGGAAAACGACAAACTCTATCCTCGGTAAGTGGTTAAAATCATAACAGCTTTCTGCTATGGAAAGGAAACTTGAAAGGGTAGGGCCTTTCAAGTGAGCCATGAAACCAAAGGTTTGTTGACGTGCTAACCACATGAGGAGAGCAGGAGAAAAAATGTTTTTGTCTATGTCTAATTTTGATTTTTATAGAGTATAAAATGGAACTCCGCAAGAGATTGTGACGCTGACTTCGCTAGCACCATTTCTTACCTCCAAAGGTCTCCCAGACTTTTGGAGCAGCCCCACACCACATTAAAATAAGTACTAATAAAATCTAAATCACTATAATTATAAAGAAGAAGGTCGTTCTAAATCACAACAAAGTAAAGGACCAGAAGCATCACAAAAGTACAACAAGATAACTCGGTATTATTTTAAGTACTAAAATGCATCACTGTGAATCACATTATCACGGTAGTAAAATAAAACTGCTAATACCTTCCTCAAATCTCTTATGAAAAGACTAGAAAGTGAGTTCTTATGTCAAAACAACCTATTATTGGAATTGCTGCTAATCAACGTCAAGTGGAATTAGATACCCTTCCCTGGACCTATGTCCCTTCAGGATTTCCTAATGCGATTATTGAAGCCGGTGGACTTCCTCTTGTTCTACCTATTAACAAACCCGAAATGGCGAAACATTACATCAGCATGATTGATAAGCTTATTCTGACAGGTGGACAAAATGTTAACCCTGCCTATTATCATGAAGAAAAAGACCCCAATGCTGAAGATGATTACTTCAGAGAGCGAGACGAATTTGAAATAGCTTTAGTTAAAGAAGCCATTTTACAAAAGAAACCTATTTTTGCCGTTTGCCGAGGCATGCAGCTCATAAATGTTATTTTAGGTGGTAGTCTACATCAAAATATTCCAAATCACTGGCAAAAAGAAGACGCAGATATTATTACTCAAACAATGACTGTTACTGAGGATAGCCTTTTTTCTCATATCTATGAAACACATACTGGGATTAATTCTTACCATCGACAAGCCATAAAAGAGCTAGCACCAGCGCTAAAAGTTATTGCAAGTTCTCCTGAAGATGGAATTATTGAAGCCGTTGAATCTACTACCCCTGATCTTCGTTATCTTGGTGTCCAATGGCATCCTGAACTACTAGTTTATAGCGATAAAGATCACAGTCAAAAACTCTTCGATTTTATTGTAAATGAGCTTTAAAGATTATCTGTCTCCTCACGAAAACTAAAATACTCATTTCTTCCAACAATAAGATGGTCTAGAAAAACTACCCCTAGATCGTCACAACAACGCTTAAGTTTATCTGTAAAATGAAAATCATTTTCACTTGGTTCTGTTACTCCAGATGGATGATTGTGAATAACAATTAAAGATGTTGCCATATGTTTACAAGCATAATGTAAAATTTCTCTAGGTTCTGCAACTGACCGTCTAACCGTACCAATAAATATGGTTTTTTGAGCAATAAGTCTATTTTGTGTATCTAAATAGAGAGCTACCAAATGCTCTTGTTTCTTATCTCCTAATTCGAGCATCATTCGTCGTGCTAATCGTTCACTGGACATGATGCGCTCCTGTTTTTCAACTTCTGCTGTCTGAATACGATTAGCTAACTCTATCATGGCTTTTAATTCGATAGATTTTACTCGCCCAATGCCTGAAATATTTTGTAATTCCTCAAGAGAAAGCTGCCGCAAATCAGCTAAACTACTCAAATTCTTTAAAATTGAATTAGCCAAAGAAAGGACATGTTCCTTCTTCGTCCCTGTACGTAAACAAATGGCTAAAAGTTCTTGATTACTGAGATGTTCTGCTCCTTCTGCGCTTAATCGTTCGCGGGGAAGCATGGCTTGTTCTTTAAATTGAATACTATACATGATGACCTCCTAACTAATTATTCGCATATATAAGAAAAAAAGACTTTCAAGTGAAGTCTTTTTCTATTTTTTTAGGGAACAAGCAGGGCAAACACCATAAATTAAAAATTGATTTTTAGTGACTTGATAACCAGTCTTTTGCTCTGCTTCTTTTACTAAAAGAGAAGTATCAGCATCCATAAAATCTGTGATGTTACCACAAATCTCACAAACCACATGAAGGTGGTCATGCCCCATAAAATCAAAATAAGTCGTATTATCATTACTTACTTTAACCTCAGAGACGAAGCCTTCTTCAATCAAAATTCTTAAATTATTATAAACAGTCGCTAAGCTCATATGAGTATACTGGTCCTGTAAATCATGAAAAATTTGCTCTGCACTAGGATGATGATGAGCTTCAATCATGTAGGCTATAATGGCTTTCCGTGTTTCTGTCAGACGAATTTGCTTTCCTTTCAAGTGAGCTAAGACTTGCTCATAGGTTTCCTGATGATGGGGGTCTACCGAAATTTGAAACAAACCTTAAACTCCTTTCAAACTACTACTGTCCCATTATACCAAAAAAACTATAACTCTACCATTCCTAAAACTCAACAGACATGCCTAGACTTGAAACAATTATTTTAGTTAGAATGATAGAACCAGTCTCTTTCAACATTTTTCTGTCGTACAATCTACAAACAGTACAGATTCCCTTGAATTACTTAGACAATGGTTCAGTTTTAAAATAATCCTGCGTTTAAAAATAATAATCCCATTTAAGATAAATTGTTTCAGTTACCATTCATTTCCCTTCAATAGATAGTTATTCCATAATATTTTATTGTTGGTATTTTCTGCGATCAATGCAGGCGGCGAAGTCACTATAACTAGTGCTTTTCCAGTTGTGAAAACACTAAAGTGGCCAAGTTTTAGTGCGCTAGGGGTGAAAATATCCAGTAGAGTTTGACAATCTCTCTCCAGACTATCGAAGCCTGTCGCTAAGAAACAAGAGAGTGACAGTCGCCTAAGCTAGCCAAGTCCTGCATCACGGTCAATACTTCACCAACCATTTCAGGATCAAGCGCTGATGTCGGCTCGTCAAATAGCATTACATCTGGATCCATAGCTAACCCTCTTGCAATCGCAATCCGCTGTTTCTGACCGCCTGATAAATTTTGTGGAAAAGCAGACACTTTTTCAGGTAATCCTACCTTGTCCAACAACATCATAGCTTTTGTTTCTGCCTCCTCCTTGGGCATCCCTTTGGTTTTAATAGGGGAACGCGTAATGTCACCCAAAACGGATATATTGGGAAAAAGATTGAACTGTTGAAAAAACATTTCCATCTTTTTTCGAATTTTAAAAATATCATTTTTTATCGGTATAGTCAATTGAAATAGGGATAGGACAAAAGAGCTTCATAAAAAGTATTGTAATTTGGCAATATTTTTTTGAGGTGCTTTTTGATATGAGTCCATGTTTTCTCAATAAGATTATACACAGGAGAGTAGGGTGGAAAAGGTAAAAGTTTATGCCATACTCTTCACATAAGAGTTCTAGCCTATTCATTCTATGGAATCTTGCCTTATCCATAATAATAACTGATGGTGTGCCTAATGTTGGTAGCAGAAATTTCTGAAACCATGCTTCAAAAAAGTTGCTCGTCATTGTCTCTTCATAAATCATGGGAGCGATTATGTCACCATTTATCAGCCCTGCAACCAAAGAAATCCTCTGATACCTTTTTCCAAACACTTTACCTTTTATCAATTGACCTCTTAATGAGCGACCATATTTTCGATAAAAATAAGTATCGAATCTTGTTTCATCACTATAAACAGGTGTTAAGTGCTTTAAATGGTTAACATTTTTAAGAAATAAAGCTACTTTTTCTGGATTTTGTTCATAGTAAGTGCTATTCTTTTTTTCGAGTATCCCATAGCTTTGAGAGCATAGTGAATGGTAGTAGGATGACAGTCAAATTCAGAAGTTATTTCAGCCAAATAAGCATCTGATGATCAGTAAGATAGTTTTTGAGGCTATCTCTATCAACTTTCCTAGGTTTTGTTCCTTTGACTTGATGTGATGGTTTAGATTCCCTGTTTTCTCTTTTAGTTTTAACCAGCCATAAATGGTATGTCGTAAGATTTGGAAAACATCTGATGCTTTTGTGATACGACCTGTTCGCTTACAATAGGCGGGAACTTTTTCACGAAAATCTAATGCATATGCCATAAGAAGCTCATATCACATTATGTACTATTGGTATTTCATCTTACTATAAATAAAATCTAACTAAATGACTATACTTTAAAAGACAGAATATTTTATTTTTTGCTAAAAATCATTTATAGCTTAACTTAAGGAAGTCTCATTATTTTATTTCCTATATCAAACTAAAAACTTTCCTCTGTAGCGAACATTTCAATCCAGTCTGCCACAGCGATAGGCTTGGATATTTCATCGAGTTTACCTAGAATTCCTTATCATAGGGGATTTTCATGGTTCTACATAGATTCTACATCCACTATAAAACAAATAAGGCTAGAACTCTTGTTCCAGCCTTCAAAGGGGAGCTATATGACCTTTCTGTCCTGTTAGCAGAAAGATGGCAAACCTATACTACTCTAAAAGAACCAATCATCATCTTCTTTCAACGTCTCTGCATCTTTTCGTCTACGTGGTCCAGTACCATAACGTTCTTTTTCAATATCTTCTTTATAGGGAAGAAAAATTGCTAAAACGACATAGAGGAAAAGCCCAAAACCAAAGGAGAAATACATAAAAATCGCTGTCAAAATTCGGGCTAGGGACACATCCCAGTGAAACTTATCAGATAGGCCAGCTAACACGCCGCTGACAAATCGTCCTTCACGTTTCTTGTAAAAAACAGTTTCCATAGAAAGTCCTCCTCTATTAATGATATATCTATTCTAAACTTTTATGTTATAAAGCAAATCAGTCGCAGGACTGATTTTGGCAACACTACTTCACTGTTGAGCAAAAATTTCTTGAGATGATCTACTTGCCTCTAATCTACCTCGACATTTCCCACAACGATATTTACTAAGGTCAATGCGACGCTTTCGCCAGTATTCTTGTCCACAGGCTTTACACTCATAATGATAGCGATAAGCCTTTTGAGCCGACTGAGTCGGCGGCGCATACCGCAAACCATCCACTTTGGCTAGCAAATTTTTAAAGTCTTGATCCCCATGCTTGTAGCCTTTTTTCTGAAAATACAGATGGTAATGGCAGAGCTCATGGCGCACAATTTTTCGGAAAACATCAAGTCCATGCTCCGCATACAGTTTCGGGTTAAAATCCAGATGACCATCCTTTGGAAAAAATCGTCCTCCAGTCGTTTGAAGCCGATTATTCCAATGAGCCGTATGGTGAAAATCCCATCCGAAATCGTCTCTAGAGACCTGCTGAACGTACTTAATCAAGTCCATGTGGTTTTACTAAGCTTAGACCAATGCGGTTACGGTCCAAATCAACTTCGGTCACCCAAACTGTAACAATATCTCCAACAGCCAAGACCTCGCTTGGGTGTGGATAAGGAAGCGGCCGTCCATTCTTATCACGTTTACGCTTGACGAGACGAGACTGGTGAATAAGCCCATCTTCGTGGACACCAATATCAACAAAGGCGCCAAAGTCCACAATATTACGAACCGTTCCCTGCAATTCTTGCCCAAGCTTCAAATCTTTCACATCCAAGACATCCTGACGAAGCACTGGTGCTTCAAACTCATCACGGAGGTCACGCCCTGGTTTCAACAGGTCTGCGATAATATCTGTCAGCGTTGCCTCACCAATATCAAGTTTCGCACTCATCTCTGAAACAGTTACAGACTGCAATTTGGTTTTGCTCGCATCATCCAAGACTTTAATATCCAAAAGCGCCAACAACTCTTTTACCGCTGGGTAACTTTCTGGGTGAACACCTGTATTGTCCAAGAAATTCTTAGAATTTGGAATGCGTAGGAAACCAGCTGCCTGCTCAAATGCTTTAGCACCGAGACGAGGTACCTTCTTGATTTCCGCACGGGATTTGATTTCCCCATTTTCCTCACGGTATTTAACAATATTTTCCGAAATAGTCTTATTAAGCCCTGCCACATGCGCTAACAGTGCTGGACTGGCCGTATTAACATTGACCCCAACTTGGTTAACCACCGTATCGACAACGAAATCAAGATTTTCAGCTAATTTCTTCTGACTAACATCGTGCTGGTATTGCCCAACACCAATCGATTTAGGATCAATTTTGACCAATTCAGCCAGTGGATCTTGCAGACGTCTTGCGATGGAGATGGCAGAGCGCTTTTCAACGGTCAGGTCTGGGAATTCCTGACGGGCTAGCTCAGAGGCTGAATAGACAGACGCCCCGCTTTCATTGACAATCACATAAGAAACCTCTGGGAAATCTTTCAAGACCTCTGCGACAAAGGCTTCACTTTCACGGCTAGCTGTCCCGTTTCCGATCGCAATCAATTCAATCTGATAAGTCGTCAATAGCTCAGCTAACTCTTTCTTAGCTACTGCAATTTTACCTGCACTTGCTGGTGGGATAGGATATATGACATGTGTGGTCATCAATTTACCAGTCTGATCAACAACGGCCAATTTAGCACCCGTACGGAAAGCTGGGTCAAAACCGAGAACCATCTTACCTTTCAACGGAGCAATAAGAAGAAGGTTACGCAAGTTTTCTGAGAAGAGTTTGATAGCCCCATCTTCTGCTACTTCCGACAATTCGGTGCGAATACGACGCTCCATAGCAGGCACAATCTTTTTCTTCAAAGCATCTTGAACGACTTTTTCGATGTAGGTATTTTTCTCCTTAAAGCGTGCTTCAGAGAAACGTGTCATCTTGTCCAACTGGTGGTTAAAGCTGACTTTTAAGATTCCCAATTTCTCTCCACGGTTAAGAGCCAGGGTCTTATAACCTTGGAGTTTAGATACCTTATCGCTAAAGTCATAATACACTTTAAAGACCTGTTTATCATCAGCTTCTTCGTTCTTAACTTGTGCCGTCAGCAAGCTATTACTCCAGATTTCATTATACGTCCACGAACGCAGTTTGGCATCTTCAGAAAGAGCTTCAGACAAGATATCACAGGCACCTGCTAAAGCTTTCTCAGCCGTTTCAAATCCTTCTGCAATAAATGCCTCTGCTTCTGACTCCAAGTTCGGAACATTTTGCAAAACCAGACGTGCTAATGGGAAAAGCCCTGCTTCACGCGCAATCATTCCCTTTGTACGACGTTTTTCCTTATAAGGCAGATAAAGTTCCTCAACATCTGCTAATTTTGTCGCCGCTTCAATAGCTGCTTTGAGTTCAGGCGTTAATTTGCCGAGCTCCTCAATCTTATTCAGAACAGTTTCCTTACGCTCTGCTAAGGTTGTCAGAGACTTGTCCAAATCAATAATGGCCTTGATCTGCACTTCATCCAAATTCCCCGTTTTTTCCTTACGGTAACGGGCAATAAAAGGGATGGTATTACCTTCTTCGGTTAGCAAGAGAACTTGCTCAATTTGCTGTTCTGTCACTCCCAAATCTTGAGAGACTTTAATAATATTTTGATTTTCCATAACACCTTCATTGTACCAAAAAAATCAAGATTTCTCTAGTTTCAATAAAAACAAAGGTCCTTAGGAAAATCTCCCAAGGACCTTAGATGTTATCTGATAAATCAATTACCTTATCATATCTAGCCAATGTCTCATCCTCATAGTGATGGATGACTTCTACTAGAGTTTGGCGCATCGCCATCAATATCTCTGAAATCTGAGTCGCATTTGCCTTATCAAGATTGGATTTAATCTCATCAGCCAAGATTAGTTGGTTATCATGATATAGACTACGAGCAATTTCTAAGCGTTGCTTTTCTCCCCCTGACAGCTGAGTATTATAAAGCAACTGATTTTTTAAGGATAACAGATTAACGGAAGTTAACACTTCTGCCATTTTTAAGTCATCAAGAGGTTGTCCAAGTGCAATATTATCTTCGAGGCTTAACCCATCAAAAACGTAAGATTCTTGCAAGATATAAGATACAGATTTGGAAATTTGCTCCTTTTCTAAGTGATGTTGAGAAAAGGTCACCTCTCCTGAATCTGGTAGCTGTTCGCCATATATCATATTTAGAATAGTTGTTTTACCACTACCACTTGGACCGATTAGAGCAATCTTTTCACCTTCTTCAATATTAAATGTTAAGTCCTTAAAAATGGTGTGATTTCCCCGTTTTAGTCCAACATGGTTGATGGTAATCGGAAAGAGTGATTGAGAAGTTTTGGTAACCATTTCTTTGACATCATCTTCAAGTAAGAAAGCATAGCTATCTCTAAGCTGCTTCGTTGATTTGTAAGTATTGAGATAGTAAGATAACTCGTTAAACTGATAACCGATATTGTGCGCAACTAAATAAATCGCAACAAATTGGGAACCAGAGATATAATCATGATAAGTCATCACACCACCGATAATAATCGGAACAACCGAACAAAAGGCATCTATGCTATGGATAATGACATTATTCACGGTCCGTTGCTTTTCATAGCGAATATCTTGATGAACTCTTTTGGAGAGAACGTTCTCAAACCGTGCAAAGAAAAACGCTCTTGCACGATAATGTTTAATCACCCGTTCCCCACCAATAATATTTGTCACTTGGGATAGGTAATCTTGATTAGAATTAGCTCTAGCCTTTGAAAGACGATCTAATTTTTGACTACCAATCCCGCTACAAAGTGCTGGAATGGCGTAAAAAAAGATAAAAATTAGACCCAGGCCAAAATTCGTTAACAAGGCATAAGCTATGGAAACTGTTGTAAAACCGATAGATGATATGATAATAACACTAGGCTCAAGGTAATCATTTTCCAATTGTTTGACATCATTCTCTAGGTTAGATAGAATATCTGCTGTATGGATTTTATTACTCGAAAGAAAATGATTAAAGAGCTTACGTTTCATGTTTAGGGTAAAATCGGCAACAATTCTGGCATAGTAATACCGCTTTCCAGCAAGTCCTATCAAAATAATAAAATTCCCAATAATCCCTATAGCTAGAGCAATCCCTAACTCATTAAGAGATTTTTTCTCAAAACTAGCCACAATACGAGAAACCAGGCTCGGCGTGATAAGTGCCTCTAACCAAGTAATCGCAATAAAGATAAAATATACGATTAAATGCTTTTTAGAAATCAATTTGCTAAGCATATCTTATAAACCTTTCAAAGTTATTTACTAATTTTGATAAACGTTCTTTATCCTGACTCAGTTCAATAATTTTATAAATACAATATTCCATTAATATCTGTTTTCGACAGTCAATAAATTGTCCCTCTTCAGAGATAATAGGTGAATAACCATCAATCATATTTGCGACACACTCTACGCACATACCTTTACACCAGCAATCTTTACACTTAGTAAAATTATCTTTATTATTGAAATGAGAAACCTTATCACTGTTATGCGTCCCCAAAAACCTAAAACAAGATTTCACCGTTCCATCAACGTCAAATGTGATAGTTGTTTCAGGGTCAATATCATCACAAAAAGATTCTGCCTTACTTTTGAAAATCATTGATAACAAAACATCATAAACAATCGGACTTATATAGTTTTTATCGTTATTATTTATGATATCTTCTAGAGACTGATTAATAAATAGTTTTCGTTTTTCCTCGCTCATCTCCATTTCTTTTACTGCTAAAATTTTATTTTTACTAAATACATTATTGATATTAAAGTTTTTTCATACCCTCAACATCATGATTAGATACAAAATGTCTAACTTTTGATAAGAGTTCATTCAGTTCATCCCGATGAAAGTCATGAACCGCATACATAAATTCATCAATCGGCATGTTAATTCTATCCAAAATGAGCATGAACTTTGAAATGGTTAAATCCGTTTCTCCCTTTTCAAAACGTGAGAGCTGAGACGTTGATATACCAGACTTTGCGACATCTTTTAACTTTAATCCTCTAGACTCTCGAAAAGTTTTAAAAATTTCTCCAAAATTTTTCATCTCTCTTCCTCCATCACGCATATATGGGAATGTTTTTTTGTTTTTAATATTTTATCATATAATAAAAGAAAAAAAAAGTGAGGTAAATCACATGAATAAAGCAGGACTAATATCCTTACTATTCCTCATTTTTGAAGGGATTATAGTCATAGGAGTGGGATAAATTCAAAAACTAGCTGCCATGTTGAGCAACTAGTTTTGATTAACCTTTTATCTTTTAAAACGCTGTCTTACCAATGGTGCCACTTCTTCGCCATGCAACTTAATGACTTTTAGGATATCTTCGTGTGGCATAGAACCGATTGGTAAGTGAAACATGAAGCGGTCTAGCGACAAATCTTCAATGATACGAATGATTTTCTCAGCCACCGCCTTTGGATCACCGACAAACATTGCCCCATCAGGACCGATAGACTGAAGGTACTGCTCCTTGGTCATTTCACGCCAGTGCGGACGCCCTTTGGCAATGTTATCTACTATTTGCTTAGTTGGATGGAAATAATGATCAATCGCAGCTTGATTGTCTATCTCAATCCCCCCCCATGAATGCGCTGCGACTTTCAGCTGCTCTGGACAGTGACCATGACGAGCACCTAATTCTTTATAAATGGCAACAAGCTGCGCGAAATGCTTAGGATTACCACCGATGGTTGCATAGGCAATTGGAAGTCCTTGTTCTGCAATACGAACCGTCGAATCCAAATTACCCTCTTGTGTCAAGTTAATGACAGCATTTCTTAACAATATTTTTTTAAAAAAGAGACTTCATGATAAAGTCTCTTCAGATATTCTTATAGTCAATTCGATAGCCACCAGCATGGTTAACTATAATTTGTTTCACTGATTCTCGAAGTGTTTCTTTAGACAGCGAACTGTCAACCATACATTGAGAATTATTCAATTTGTTTAATTCTTCTTCAATATCATCAAACTTCTTATCTATTTCTTGCTTATAATATATATAGGTTTCACGGTTAATTTTTTCATCCTTGTAATCTTGGTAATATGAGAACTTCTGATATTTTAATTGTGACATCAAGTAAACAAGAGAGTTATTCGATTTTTGAGACGGAACGTCTTCTTTCTTAGATTTTAAATATCCCAGATTGTCAAATTAAGCTAGACATTTTATGTAACTCAGAAAAACTTGATAAGGTGTTTGATAGTTTAGTGATTTCTTAGGAATGTTATTTCGTCTATCAGCTATAGCTGATAACACTTTTTGAGACAAGCCATTAAAATCCATTTGTTTAGGTAGTCCATGACGTCTTAATAACACATTTGAGTGTTCATTTAATCCACGTTTCCCTGGGCAACCTGGATCCGCAAAGAAAATATCAATATCGTGTTGGTTAGAAATCGTCTTCCAATTACAGAACTCTTTCCCACAATCAAAGGCCATTGATTTAAAGAGATGTTTTGGAAATCTTGAGAGCCATCTAGTTAGTGCT
>NZ_CACVCC010000037.1 GCF_902729355.1 Streptococcus sp. S784/96/1
TGGTTTCAGAAACTTTGAAAACTTCAAAACTCGTATTTTCATTGCCATAAACATAAAACGAGAGAAGACAAGTCCTGTCCTCTCTCGGTGTTAAATGGGGCAACCCACTACAGTTGACAAAGAGCCACAAAAAAAGAGGGAAATCCCTCTTTTCAATCTAAGCTTCCGTAGTCTCTTCAACAACTTCCGCTGATTCTTCAATGATTTCAATTTCATTGACTGCTTGCGGCTCAATATTACGGTAACGTGCCATACCAGTACCTGCTGGGATGATTTTACCGATGATAACATTTTCTTTAAGTCCGAGAAGGTGATCTTTCTTACCTCGAATCGCAGCATCTGTAAGAACTCGAGTTGTTTCTTGGAATGATGCAGCTGACAAGAATGAGTTTGTCTCAAGTGAAGCTTTTGTAATCCCCATAAGGACCGGACGTGAGGTTGCAGGCACACCTCCAGAGATGACGATCTCTTTATTAGCATCTGTGAAATCAGCAATGTCCATTAATGTCCCTGGAAGAAGATCCGTATCACCTGGATCCATAACACGTACTTTACGAAGCATTTGGCGAACCATGACCTCAACGTGTTTATCTCCAATTTCTACCCCTTGGCTACGGTATACTTTTTGTACTTCCGCAAGCAAGTAAGTTTCAACAGATAAGGTATCACGGACTTCAAGCAAACGTTTTGGTTGGATTGAACCCTCTGTAAGAGCCGCACCACGCGCCACTTCATCTCCAACAGCAACTTTCATACGGGCTGTAAATGGTACCACGTACTCACCCATACCAGTTTCACCTTGAACAAAGACTTTCTTCGTACGCGTTGAAGCATCTTCGTCAATTTCAATAACTGTCCCCTTAACTTCAGTAATAACAGCTTCCCCTTTAGGATTACGTGCTTCAAAGATTTCTTGGATACGAGGCAAACCTTGTGTAATATCGGTATTTGAGGCTACACCACCCGTGTGGAAGGTACGCATTGTCAACTGAGTACCCGGCTCACCGATTGATTGCGCAGCAATTGTCCCAACTGCTTCACCAACTTCAACCGCATCACCTGTTGCCAAGTTAATACCATAACAATGGCGACAAACACCGTGACGAGTATTACATGTAAATACAGAACGGATGGTTACTTCTTCCACACCTGCATTAACAATTTCAGCAGCCTTATCTTCAGTGATTAACTTATTAGGGCCAATAATAACAGCACCTGTTTCTGGGTGTTTAACAGTTTTCTTAGTATAACGACCTTGAAGACGCTCTTCGAGTGTTTCTGTAACTTCTTTACCATCAGTAATGGCACGGATAAGAAGACCACGGTCTGTTCCACAGTCATCTTCACGGATGATAACATCTTGAGCAACGTCAACCAAACGACGAGTCAAGTAACCTGAGTCGGCTGTCTTAAGGGCCGTATCCGTCATACCTTTACGTGCACCGTGAGTTGAGAAGAACATTTCCAAAACGCTAAGACCTTCACGGAAGTTAGACAAGATAGGAAGTTCCATGATGCGCCCATTAGGAGCAGCCATCAAACCGCGCATACCAGCAAGTTGAGAGAAGTTTGAGATGTTTCCACGAGCTCCTGAGTCCATCATCATAACGATTGGGTTCTTAGGATCTTGTGTTTCAATCAAGCGTTTTTCAAGGGCTTCCTTAGCTTCACGCCATGTTGTTGTAACCGCAACATAGCGGTCATCATCTGTCATTAAACCACGACGGAAGGCTTTGTTGATTTGCTCAACTTTTTCGTGAGCTGCTTCAATGATTTCAGCCTTATTATCAATAACTGGGATGTCAGCAATTCCCACAGTCAAACCAGCAAGAGTTGAGTGGTAGTAACCTAGGTCTTTCAAACGGTCAAGGAAGGCTGATGTTTCAGTTGTACGAAGACGTTTGAAGGTTTCTGCAATGATATTACCAAGATTTTTCTTCTTGAATGGTACATTGATTTCCAGGCTATCAATAACTTCTTTAATGTTTTGTCCTGGTTCAAGGAAGTACTTATCAGGTGTTCCTTCTGTCAAGTTAGCATTATTTGGTTCTTGAAGATAAGGAATTTCTGCTGGAATAACGTCGTTAAAGAGAATTTTACCAACAGTTGTCACCATGATTTTGTGAAGTTGATTTGGTTTCCAAGGTTTATTTGGCATGCTATCAACAGCAATACCAACACGTGAGTGCAAATGAACATAACCATTGCGGTAAGCCATTACAGCTTCGTCACGATCTTTGAAAATCATGCCTTCACCTTCACGACCTGCATCTTCCATTGTAAGGTAATAGTTACCAAGTACCATGTCTTGAGATGGAGTAACGACTGGTTTACCATCTTTAGGATTCAAGATGTGCTCCGCAGCAAGCATCAAAAGACGAGCTTCTGCTTGTGCTTCTTCTGAAAGTGGTACATGGATCGCCATTTGGTCTCCGTCAAAGTCGGCATTGTAGGCCTCACACACAAGTGGGTGAAGACGAAGGGCTTTACCATCAATAAGAACCGGTTCAAAGGCTTGGATACCCAGACGGTGAAGAGTCGGTGCGCGATTAAGAAGAACAGGGTGTTCTTTAATCACTTCTTCAAGAAGGTCCCAAATACGCTCATCTCCACGTTCTACCATACGTTTTGCAGCTTTAACGTTACCTGCCATATCGCGGGCAACAATTTCACGCATCACAAACGGTTTGAAGAGTTCGATGGCCATTTCTCGTGGCACACCACACTGGTACATCTTAAGAGTTGGACCAACGGCGATAACTGAACGACCTGAGAAGTCAACACGTTTACCGAGCAAGTTTTGACGGAAACGACCTTGTTTACCTTTCAGCATGTGGCTGAGAGATTTAAGAGGACGGCTACCTGGTCCTGTAATTGGACGACCGCGACGACCATTGTCAATAAGAGCGTCAACCGCTTCTTGCAACATACGTTTTTCGTTTTGTACGATGATTCCTGGAGCGTTAAGTTCCAAAAGACGAGCTAAACGGTTGTTACGGTTGATAACACGGCGGTAAAGGTCATTCAAGTCAGATGCCGCAAAACGTCCACCATCCAATTGAACCATTGGACGAAGATCCGGTGGAATAACTGGTAAGATGTTAAGAATCATCCATTCAGGTTTGTTTCCAGATTTATAGAAAGCATCAAGCACATCCAAACGACGAACGGCTTTAACACGTTTTTGACCTGTTGCTGACTTCAACTCTTCTTTAAGCTCTGCGATTTCTTTTGGTAAATCAACGCGTTTAAGAAGATCTTGGATAGCTTCCGCACCCATTTTAGCAACAAATGAACCGTAACCATATTCTTGGAGTTTTTCACGGTATTCACGTTCAGTCAAAAGCGATTTTGGTTCAAGTGGTGTATCCATAGGATCAATTACCACATAGGCCGCAAAATAAATAACTTCTTCAAGAGCACGTGGGCTCATATCAAGCGTAAGCCCCATACGTGATGGAATACCTTTGAAGTACCAAATGTGAGAGATTGGGGCTTTAAGCTCGATATGTCCCATACGTTCACGACGAACTTTTGCACGAGTCACTTCAACGCCACAACGGTCACAGACGATACCTTTATAGCGAATACGTTTGTATTTCCCACACGCACATTCCCAGTCTTTTGTTGGACCAAAGATGACTTCATCAAAAAGTCCCTCACGTTCTGGTTTCAACGTACGGTAGTTGATTGTTTCAGGTTTTTTAACTTCACCATAAGACCATGAACGGACCTTACTTGGTGAGGCTAATGTGATTTGCATAGATTTAAAACGATTTACGTCAACCACTAGTATTACCTTTCTTTTTTCTTTTGAACAAAGCAAAGCTAAGTTCAGACAGAGCATTCAGAGGTTATGGGAGCTCAGAAAAACTAATTTTCTTGAGCTCTTCCTCTACTTTCATTTGTTTTTACAGCCTCAAGCTTTTAATTATATCATTAAAAATCAAGTAGCTCGTTTTCGACTTACGACACTATCTCATTTCTCAGTGTCGGATAAAACAGTCCACTGGACTGTTTTATTCACCTTCAGTTGATGTTTCACCGTTTTCAGCTGCAACTTCTGCTGCTAGGCGAGCTTCTTCTTCAGCTTGTTTTTGACGAAGTTTTTCAAGATCATCAACGTGCATCACGTCATCATCTTCACCTTCATCAAGGTCACGAAGTTCAACTTCATTGTTTTCATCATCAAGAACTCGCATGTCAAGTCCAAGTGATTGCAATTCTTTAACAAGAACTCGGAATGATTCTGGCACACCTGGTTTTGGAATTGGTTTACCTTTTGTGATAGCTTCATAAGCTTTCAAACGTCCATTAACGTCATCTGACTTGTAAGTTAAGATTTCTTGAAGAACATTTGAGGCACCATAAGCTTCAAGGGCCCAAACCTCCATCTCACCGAAACGTTGTCCTCCAAACTGTGCTTTACCTCCAAGTGGCTGTTGCGTAACAAGTGAGTACGGACCTACTGAACGAGCATGAAGTTTATCATCAACCATGTGGTGAAGTTTAATCATGTACATGACACCAACTGATACACGATTATCAAATGGTTCACCTGTACGACCATCGTAAAGAACTGTCTTGGCATCACTATCCATACCAGCTTCACGGACTGTTGACCATAGATCTTCTGAACTTGCACCGTCAAATACTGGTGTCGCAATATGGATTCCCAAGTTACGAGCCGCCATACCAAGGTGAAGTTCCATAACCTGACCGATATTCATACGTGATGGCACCCCTAGTGGGTTCAACATGATATCAACAGGTGTTCCATCTGGCAAATATGGCATGTCTTCAACGGGAACAATACGTGAAACGACACCCTTGTTTCCGTGACGCCCGGCCATCTTATCACCCACCTTGATTTTACGTTTTTGTGCGATGTAAACACGAACAAGCATGTTAACACCTGATTGGAGTTCATCACCATTTGCACGTGTAAAAATTTTGACATCACGTACTACACCATCTCCACCGTGTGGTACACGAAGAGAAGTATCACGAACTTCACGTGATTTATCTCCAAAAATAGCATGGAGAAGACGTTCTTCTGCTGAAAGATCTTTTTCACCTTTAGGTGTTACTTTACCAACTAAGATATCACCTTCCTTAACTTCCGCACCAATGCGAATAATACCCATTTCATCAAGATCTTTAAGGGCTTCTTCACCCACGTTTGGAATCTCACGAGTGATTTCTTCTGGGCCTAGCTTCGTATCGCGTGTTTCTGATTCAAATTCTTCTAAGTGAACAGATGTGTACACATCTTCTTTCACAAGGCGCTCAGACATGATGACCGCATCTTCGAAGTTGTATCCTTCCCAAGTCATGTAGGCAACGATTGGATTTTGACCAAGAGCCATCTCACCATTTTCCATAGAAGGACCATCAGCGATAAAGTCACCTTTTTCAACGATATCACCAACTTTTACAAGAGTACGTTGGTTATAAGCAGTACCTGAGTTTGAACGACGGAATTTTTGAATAGTATAGATATCAAGCGACCCATCTTCACGACGAACCTCAACTTTATCAGCATCTGAGTAAACAACTTTACCATCATGTTGGGCAATGACTGCTGCACCTGAATCGTGTGCAGCTTGATATTCCATACCAGTACCAACATAAGGCGCTTTAGGATCAATCAATGGTACAGCCTGACGTTGCATGTTCGCTCCCATAAGGGCACGGTTAGAGTCATCATTTTCCAAGAACGGAATACATGCTGTCGCAACGGCAACTACCTGTTTAGGTGACACGTCAACGTAGTCAACAATATTTGCTGGGAATTCTTGGTTATTACCTTGATGACGACCCATGACGATTTCTTCAGCAAAAGTACCATCTTCATTAAGTTTTGAATTAGCTTGTGCTACTGTAAACTCATCCTCTTCATCAGCAGTCAACCAAACAATTTCATTGGTTACTTTACCTGTTGCACGATCAACCTTACGGTATGGTGTTTGGATAAAACCATATTTATTGAGATGACCATAGCTTGACAAGTTATTGATCAAACCAATGTTTGGCCCCTCTGGCGTCTCGATTGGACACATACGACCATAGTGCGTGTAGTGAACATCTCGAACTTCATACCCGGCACGGTCACGTGTCAAACCACCAGGTCCTAAGGCTGACAAACGTCGCTTATGTGACAACTCAGACAATGGATTGTGCTGATCCATGAACTGTGACAACTGTGAAGAACCAAAGAATTCTTTGATTGCAGCCGTTACAGGACGGATATTAATGATTTGTTGAGGTGTCAGGACCTCATTGTCTTGAACTGACATACGCTCACGAACGTTTCGTTCCATACGCGCCAAACCGATACGAAATTGGTTGGCAAGCAACTCACCAACGGCACGGATACGACGGTTCCCAAGGTGGTCGATATCGTCCACTTTACCGATACCTTCTGCAAGGTTAAGGAAGTAAGACATTTCAGCCAAGATATCCGCTGTCGTCAACGCGCGGACCTTGTCATCTGGATTAGCATTACCAACGATTGTTACAATACGGTCTGGATCTGTCGGTGCCACAACCTTGAATTTTTGGAGGATAACTGGCTCTGTTACCACTGCAAAATCATTTGGCGTGTAAACAAATTTGTTAAGGTCACCATCAAGGTGTTCTGCAATCGAATCAATCACATCACGAGTCATGATAGTACCTGCTTCAACAAGAATTTCACCTGTTTCAGCATCAATCAAATTCTCAGCAATGGTTTGGTTCAACAAGCGTGTTTTAACATTGAGTTTTTTATTGATTTTATAACGACCAACAGCTGCCAAATCATAGCGTTTTGGATCAAAGAAACGTGCTGTCAAGAGACTACGTGAGCTATCCGCAGTTTTGGGTTCTCCTGGACGAAGACGCTCGTAAATTTCTTTAAGAGCTTCATCAGTACGTGAATCTGCCGGATTTTTATGAATATCTTTTTCAATGGTATTACGGACAAGTTCACCTTCACCAAAGATATCTAAAATCTCATCATCTCCCGAGAATCCAAGAGCACGCACAAGCGTTGTAAATGGAATTTTACGTGTACGGTCAATACGAGTATAAGCAAGATCTTTTGAATCAGTTTCCAATTCTAACCAAGCTCCACGGTTAGGAATAACTGTCGAACCATAACCAACTTTACCATTTTTATCAACTTTATCATTGAAATAAACACCTGGTGAGCGTACAAGCTGTGAAACAATGATACGTTCACCACCGTTAATGATAAAAGTACCCATTTCAGTCATGAATGGCAAATCACCAAAGAAAACTTCCTGAGTTTTGATTTCTCCAGTTTCTTTATTAACCAAACGGAAGGTTACAAAAAGAGGAACCGAATAGCTCGCATCATGAATGCGCGCTTCTTCTAATGTGTATTTAGGTTCTTTTAATTCGTAACCAACAAATTCTAGCTCCATAGTGTCTGTGAAGTTAGATACTGGAAGTACGTCTTCAAAGACTTCACGTAAGCTATTGTCTAGAAATTCTTGGAACGAGTCGGTTTGAATTTCAATCAAATTTGGTAAATCAAGAACTTCTTTAATTCTTGAAAAACTACGACGGGTACGATGTTTACCGTACTGAACATTATGTCCTGCCAAGTGATTGTTCTCCTTTTTACTATCTGACACGTGACCTTCGGTCACAGGTATTTACAAATCTGAACCAACAGATTGCTTTGTCCTTCTTGTAATTTTCAGAACCTTTAAATCTTTGTGACAACAGTCAAAGTTCTTAAAAATTAGGCACAAAAAGAGCAGCTAAACCTGACTATAAAAGCTGGATTTAACTGCTGTAAGTTTCCTTGGACAATATTTCAAGAAAACAGACGACAAATAATTTCTATATATTTTATCATATTTTCTTGACAGAAGCAACTATTTGGCCTTAAATTCTTTATTAAATTGCTTCTGATTGCCTACTAGTTGTCTGATTGATTACTTTGTCTATTATTATCATCATTATTATTGTTATTATTGTTGGTGTTATTGTTGGTGTTATTATTAGTATTATTGTTACTATTGCTTGTCGAGGAGTTTGATTTCTTTTTATTGGAATCATTTGGCATGAAGGTACTCCAAGCCTTAGCATAGTCACTGTCTGTCCCCCCAATCGCAAAACGATAGGTCATACTTGGTGCTCCATTTTTAGCCCAATAACTTGTCGTCGTTTGACCACCAACCGTGAAACTAGTTCCATTTACCAAAACACTTCCAGGTTTCAAACCAGTTGAAGCGAGCACAGTCGATCCAATCACACTTGGATCTAATTCAAAGCGCTTATTGACCTCAAAGACAGATGGATCTGCTTGATGAATGGCACTCGTTAAATGTGCTAAATAAGATGCCATACTTGTCACTCCCGTCCCAGATGCCAGTGGTGTATTATCGTCATGACCTATCCAAGATCCTAAGGAAGCTCCAGGTGTTGTCACAACGAGCCAAGAGTCCGTATAGTCATCTGTCGTTCCGGTTTTACCAGCCCAATCAGCATTCGCAAGTCCTCCATTGACTCCTCGCAACTCACTTAAATAACGCGTTGTGTAACCTGAGGTTAACGGACCTCTTAGCAAATGCATCATAATACTTGCTGTCGCTTTAGAAAATACTTGAACAGGTTTATGTTCATGTTTAAAGATAACAGTACCATCACTGGCAGTCACAGACTCAACAATATAATGTTTTAGATAGGCTCCTCCGTTTGCTAAAGTCTGATAAGCATTAGCTTGTTGCAAAACAGATACCTCAATACCGCCTCCTAGAGGAAGACTCTCTATGCCGTACTCTTTGATATCATATCCCATTTTTTCCATATAAGCTTCTACATCTACACCATTGTCACGTAACATCTTATAGGTCCAAAAAGCTGGGATATTCCATGAAATATTGAGCGCCTCTTGTAAAGTAATCATTTTAGTCCCTAAATCACCAACGTGATAAATCGGTTGTCCACTTGAGTAGGTCGTTGGGTAATTGGAAACAATACTTGCACTTCCCATCAAACCTTCATTGATAGCAATAGCATATGGAAGTAAGGGTTTAATGCTCGATCCTGGTGAACGTAAAGCATCCAAAGCATGGTTATTTTGGTTAGTTGCGTAATTGCGTCCTCCAACAAATCCTAAAATAGCACCTGTATTATTGTCAAGTAGTACATTTCCTACTTGAACTTCGCCTGTACCATCATCAAGTAAATGTCCATAATTAGCAACCGCATTTTGCATAGCATTGTAAATATTTGGTTTAATAGTACTTTTGACCGTATAACCACCTTGTGATAATTCTTGATAGGCTAGTTCTTGATAAAGTTCTTTTGTGGCGTCATTTTTCAGCTCATTCTCAGGTACCTTATCACGTTTGACAAGATAATCATACATAATTTTCTGAGCTTCTTCTAAAACAGCATAATAAAGATAGTCGTGACTATCAGCCATCCTTGCTTCCGGTTGCCTAAAATCTTGTTTTAAGTCATAAGCAAGGTAACTCTCATAATCTGCCTTTGTTAAAATGCCTGCGCGATACATATTGTAGAGAACACTTTTTTGACGAGTAAGCCCCCAAGCCATATCTTCGTCTGATTTAAATGCCCCAGTTGGTAAATAAGGTGAATAGACTATTGGACTCTGTGGCAAACCAGCTAAGAAAGCCGCTTGCGGAATGGTCAAATCTTTCGCAGAGACACCAAATATCCCCTGCGCAGCTTCTTCAATACCAGCAATATTTTGCCCCTTATGATTACGGCCAAAAGGGGAAACATTGAGATAATTTGTCAGAATACCATCCTTGTCCATGTGTCGCTCAAGTTCCAAAGCATAGATAATTTCAGTAGCCTTACGTTTAAAGGTCGGGTCATCTCCTAAGATTTGTTGTTTAATTAACTGCTGCGTTAAAGTTGACCCCCCGCTTGACTCACCAATTCCAAGAACTGATCCTAAAGTTGCACGAAAAATAGCCTTCGGAACAATCCCTTTATGAGCATTGAAATTTTCATCTTCTGTTGCTACAATCGCATGTTTGACGTTATCAGAAATAGCCGAGCTTTCAACAGGTGACCGTAGTAAATCCGTATCTAACTTTGAAATCAATTGACCATCTGCGTAGGTCATCTGAGAAATCTTCGTCAAATCACTAACTTGTGCTGTTAATTCCTGTGAATTTGGAAACTCAACATTATCAATTTGACTAGCTAGATAACCAAGTCCAATTCCCCCACCTAACAAACTTACCAAGGCAAGAATCAAATAAGAGAAATCAACCAAGAGCTTTAACGTTCTCAAAAAAACCAATCCATAATCTTTCCAATTATAGCGTTCAGCTTTTTTTGATGATCGCGATGAATTTTTAGAGTCATTTTTATTTTTCAAACCTTGCCAAAAATCAGCAAACTTCTTTTTCCATTTGTTCATAAAATACCTCATCGTTCATTATATCAAAAAAAGATAGAAATTAACAATTTGCAATGCCGTTCACACACTCTCTAAACGGTTATCAATTCCTTGGATGATACTACATTTTTAGAGATTCAGCAATACCTACTCTGATTCAATAAAAAATGCCAGACAGACTAAACAGACAACCAAATCCTATGTGCCATTTTATCTTCTAAATCATTTAAAATCCTGTATAATTTAACTATCCAAAACTCAGCTCAGACTCCCCCAAACTAAATATGTAGAAATAATAGAACACGTTTATTTGACGATTCCAGTATTGACCAACAATAAATCACACAATCGTTGCTTCTCAGACCATTTTCCAAAGTTTTTTTAATGTCTATTTGGTGATTTATAGCAGAGCCATCAGCTTCAACATAAGTATCATTTATATACAAAACAACACTTGTGTTACTTGCATTTGTCGCTACAGTTACATCTACAAAATGTCACACACCTCATAGCAGATTCTGATACAGCATAACCACCTCCACTTTGAATAAAACCGTAAACAACATAAGAATAGGGCCATCATATTGAAAGTATAAGCTGACAGAATACTATATCACACACATAGCTTTGGCGCATTCTGCTATAGCAAACACACTGGATGCAAAATTATACTTATTTTTTGCTACTAAAACTACAGTATCGTAGGGGCCATTTATCTGAGCATAGTTTAGATTAGGATTTAACTTTTCCCCATATGTTTTCTTATCTAGGACACCCAATTTTTAATCAAGCCCTAAATTTTGGTGGTGATTTCTTGATTTATTTTCATTTCTGCCTATCTTTTCCACATTATTTAGGCAAGACAGTTCATTCTGCGCATAGCATATAAGTTTATCACAGAATATGGCCATTATTTCATAAGATTACGTTAAGAATAGCTAAGCAAACCTTAATAAGCACTGCTATTATCTATTTTTTATAGCACATACTCCCAAGAAAAACACTCAGAAAAAATGCTAAAAACCATTAGCAACATCATCTCCAAATTTTTTCTAGATTTTGTTGCTCAGCTTGCTTATTTTCCTTATTTTTTGATATAATAATCTAAATTTTATAAAATGAGCAAGGTATGATGGACTTTGATGTCTGATTCTTTGTATCTTGATAAAAAGGAGAAAGCCAATGAACATTTTCGAAGAACTCAAAGCACGTGGCCTCGTCTTTCAAACAACAGACGAAGAAGCCCTCGTCAAAGCATTAACAGAAGGGCAAGTATCCTATTATACTGGGTACGACCCAACAGCAGACAGTCTTCACCTTGGTCACTTGGTAGCAATCTTGACGTCACGTCGTTTACAATTAGCAGGGCACAAGCCTTATGCCCTTGTTGGTGGTGCTACTGGTCTTATCGGGGATCCATCTTTCAAAGATGCAGAGCGCAGCCTTCAAACCAAAGACACCGTTGATGGTTGGGTGACTAAAATCCAAGGTCAACTATCACGTTTCCTTGACTTTGAAAACGGCGCCAACAAAGCTGAAATGGTCAACAATTACGACTGGTTTGGCTCAGTGAGCTTTATCGACTTCTTACGGGATGTTGGGAAATACTTTACTGTCAACTACATGATGAGTAAAGATTCCGTCAAAAAACGGATTGAAACAGGGATTTCATACACTGAGTTTGCATACCAAATTATGCAAGGCTACGACTTCTACGAACTCAATGACAAGCACAATGTGACCCTCCAAATCGGCGGTTCGGATCAATGGGGCAACATGACTGCTGGTACTGAATTGCTTCGCCGTAAAGCTGATAAAACTGGTCACGTTATGACCGTACCTCTCATCACAGACTCAACTGGTAAAAAATTCGGTAAATCAGAAGGAAACGCCGTTTGGCTCGATGCTAAAAAGACTTCACCTTACGAGATGTACCAGTTCTGGCTCAATGTTATGGATGAGGACGCCGTTCGTTTCTTGAAAATTTTCACTTTCCTCTCACTTGATGAAATTGCTGAAATCGAAAAAGAATTTGATGCCGCTCGTCACGAGCGCTTAGCTCAAAAAGTTCTCGCTCGCGAAGTCGTTACCCTTGTTCATGGCGAAGAAGCTTACAAGCAAGCCCTCAATATCACGGAACAACTCTTTGCTGGAAATATTAAAAATCTTTCAGCTAAAGAACTCAAACAAGGTCTCAGCAATGTTCCCAACTATGCTGTCCAGACAGAAGATAACTTGAACATCGTCGAAATCTTGGTAACTGCTGGTATAGTCAACTCCAAACGTCAAGCCCGTGAAGATGTCCAAAACGGTGCCATCTATGTCAATGGCGAACGCATCCAAGGCCTTGACTACGTTCTATCCGACACCGATAAAATCGACGGCGAACTCACTGTTATCCGTCGCGGTAAGAAAAAATACTCTGTTTTAACTTATTAACGATTTCAAAAAAACTCAGCGGAATTGATATACTCCCCTTACAGTAGACAGTGAAAAAACAAAAAGTCACTAGAAACGATAAGGGGAGTTTTCCTATGTCAAAAAGAAGCCCAAAATCAGTAGAGGAAAAGTTAGAGATTGTATTGAAATATCAAAAAGGTCAGTCAATTAGACAGTTAATCAAAGAGTACCATATCAGACAATACAATTACGGAATAGATGAGAAAATACCAAACTGATGGTATTGACGGCCTTAAGGAAAATCGTACTTGAAAACACTATTCGTTAGAATTAAAACAAATAGCTTATGAACTTTTTGTCACAGCATTTTTATAATGGTCTCACAAAAACGATTCCTAAGAGCAGGATGAGTAGAGCAACATAAGCCACCAAGGCTAGCATTCTCTGAGATGGTTTAAATATAAAACGATCAAAGCGAGTTGTCAAGAAAATAGCGCAAAGACCACCTCCAACAGCTCCACCAATATGTCCAGCCAAGCTAATACCAGGCATAAAAAGATTAAAAATCAGATTCATCCCCAGCAAGAGTTGATAGTTTTGCCCTACTTGCCTGAGGTAGGGATTGCTGCCAAAATAACCAATGACAGAAATCGCTGCAAAAAGTCCAAATATCGAGGTGGAGGCACCTGCTGATACAGCATCTGGAGTGAAGAACGCAACAAAGACATTTCCCATAATACCTGACAACAAGTACAGCGTTAGAAAGCCCCAAGCTCCCCACCACTGCTCTGCCATTGCCCCGACAAAATAAAGCGATACCATATTCATAATCAAGTGTTCCCAGCCAATATGAATAAAGATTGGTGAGATGAGGCGCCAAAGCTCTGCCGGGTAATGTGTCAAATAGTTCCCATTGACACCACCAGCCTTGAAAATCGCCAAAGCTGTCGTTGACTGGCCCCAATACATCAACTGAATCACAAGAAAATAACCGATAGTTAAAGTCAAGAACGTTGCCATTATAGGATTTTGCTTAAAAATGTGTTGCAGATTTTTCATAAAGTAATCCTTTCACGGGAATATCATATTTTTGTGGTATAAAATAGCTGAGCTGACTAGGATAAATGAGACTGACAGTTTCACCTTGATAATCCTTCAAATAACGGTCGTAATAGCCTGCGCCATAACCGATGCGGTAACCCTGATCGTTAAAAACAACACCTGGAACCACCACCAAATCAATCATCTCTTTAGCCACTTCTTGACTACTCTCAGGCTCTGGCACCCCAAAGGAAGAGGTGACTAGCGTCTTCGGGTCGTAGTCAACAAAAATCATTTTGCCTTTTGGATAAGTTTTAGGAATCACAATCCTTTTTCCATCCGCCAAAGCTCTTTCAATCACCAGAGTGGTGTCGTATTCAAAATCAAATGAAAGATAGACTGCTATCGTTGTCGCTGTTTGATAAATCGGTAAACAAAATAAGCGTTCTGCCAATCGTTTATCATAGTGTGATTTCCACTCCCTATCTTGCGACTTTAACATCGTTAATATTGTCGTCCTAAGTTTCTTTTTGTCCATGTTCACATCATATCATGATTTGTTACTTTTTTCATGAAAAATCGTTGTCCCCTTTTTATACAAAATTTATACATCACCTTAGACCAGCTCAAAACCCTTTAAAAGAAGCGTTTTCATCGACTAATTACGACTTTTTGAAGGATTTTAAAAACAAATTTATACAAAAACGAAAAAAAGACATCTTTTAACAACTTTCTCCTTGCATTTCTCTTTTTTAAGACGTAAAATACTGACCGAAGCTATTTATTTTTATAGAAAGGCTTGCGTCAATTGATAATACGCAAGATGCTAATAACCGCAACTATGCAAGATTTAACTAAAGGAAAGCCGATTATTGTTATTCTGCTTTTTACAATTCCCCTGCTAATTGGTAGCTTTTTTCAACTGGCCTATAATTTTGCTGATAGTATGATTGTTGGTCACACTCTCGGAAAAGAGGCTTTTGCTAGTGTGGGGGCAACTGGGAGTATTACCTTTTTAATTTTAGGATTTGCTCAAGGTCTTACCAGTGGCCTGGCTATTGTCATCGCACAAAAATTTGGGGCTAAAGATTCTCTTGGTATTCGACAGAGTTTTGTTCACGGACTATTTTTTGCTTTATTAACCGGCATTATCCTAAGTATCCTATCCCTACTTGGTCTGCACCAACTACTGATATTAATGCAAACACCTAAGAATCTCATTGGACATTCTCAAAACTTTCTAACAGCTATTTTCGGAGGGTTGATTTTTACTATTCTCTTCAACTACCTTTCTAGCGTGCTAAGAAGTCTAGGAGATTCTAAAACACCCCTATATGCCCTCATCATTGCTTGTATTATCAATATCATTCTTGACTTTACTTTCATCCTCAACTTTGGGATGGGGGTCTTCGGTGCAGGACTAGCAACCATTATTGCACAAGCTTTCTCTGTCATTTTCCTTATGATTCATATCAAAAAAGCGGTGCCCCAGCTCCATATCCACAAAAGTGATTGGCGTCTTGATAAGCAAAATTTAAAAGTTCATGCACGGCTAGGTTTTCCAATGGCCTTTCAAGCTAGTATCATAGCACTTGGGGCTATCACCTTACAAGTCGTTTTAAATAAACTAGGGACAAATGCTATCGCAGCGCAGGCTATTGCCGGTAAAACCGACCAACTTGCCATGTTACCAATGATGAATCTAGGGCTTGCTGTCTCAACCTTTACCGCTCAAAATTACGGGGCTAAACAATACCGTCGAATTTTAGAAGGTCTTAAACAATCTCTGGTAATCAATATCATCTGGTCCATTATTTTTGCACTCATCTTAGTAAGTTTCCATGAATTCTTCTCTGGTCTTTTCTTATCAAATGGTAGCAAGGAAGTCTTTGAACTCGCCCTAATTTACTTTATTATCAATGGGGCTTGCTATTGGATATTATCAATCCTTTTCATCCTCCGAAGCTTTATCCAAGGTCTTGGAAAAGGTTTTGTTCCAACCTTAGCAGGTATTATGGAATTAATGATGCGTGCAGGGGTGGCCATTATCGGTATGATTTACTTTGGATTTTACGGCGTTGCTAGTGCAAGTCCTGCGGCTTGGTTAGGAAGTGTTATCATTTTAGCTCCAAGTAGCTTCATTTTGGCTCAAAAATTGCGATATAGTTAAAATTTAGGAAAGTTTTAGATGATTTTTAGTTTTTTTTAATCCTATCTTAATAATAAGACGGTACTATATAAACATCCTAATCACCACTTCCCTAAGTGGTTGGGAAATTTCCTAATTTCCCACTTTTTCATAAATCTCCTGAACAAGCTCCTCACTATGAGGGGCTTGTTCGCGTTTTGTCATTCATTTCATTTCTCAATAGATGATTCCACTTGACCAACAGTCGTTCCATGTTTAAATAAGTACGCTTTTTTATTATCACTTACTCTTTAACCAAAAAGTCTTAAAGGCCTTTTGAAGTTAGGTATAATACCGTCCACAGCCGTATAATAGCCACTAACGATGCGAGGTAGTAAAATAGTCCAGTGGACTATTTTAGGTGAACCCTTAAAAATGAAGAAGTGTCCAGTTATAGGACTTCCCATCTGGTATTATTATAAAAAGAGAAGGTTGAGATATTTTGTCCCAACCTCAGTCTAAATGTAAACAATAAAGTACGGACGGAAGCCATTTTCTTTGAACTCATGACTTCTGTCCTCCCCTCTCTTTATGTAATTTATCTTACTGGACTTTATAGCTCAAAAATGTTGAAATTTCCTCGATGGCAAAAGGCAGAGCTTTTTCATCTGGATTCATTTTGGCATGGTGCAAAGGGTATGGACTGTCAATCCCCAACCAAAACATAACACCAGGGACCTTTTGTAACAAGTAACCGAAATCTTCACCAGTCATAGCTGGTGGACAATCAATCAGATTAACAGCACTACTTTGTCCAAAGAAAGCCATTAGCTCATCAGCTAGTTCAGGTTGATTTTCCACAGGAAGCCAAGCCCCTTGACGGAGTTCGATTTCAACTTCCATGTTAAAACTAGCCGCTACGCCCTGTGCAATGGTCTTGACACGCTCCTGCATGAGTAAGCTCATCTCCTGCGTCAAGGCTCGGATGGTTCCACGAAGACTGGCTGTCTCAGAAATGATATTACTTGTCACCCCTGCGTGCATAGCACCAAAAGTCACAACGCCCCCCTCAATAGGATCAACATTTCGACTCACAATTGTCTGAACTTGGGTTACAAAATAAGCTGCTGCGACAAGGGCATCATTTGATAAATGTGGAAAAGCTGCATGTCCACCCTTTCCTTTAAAGGTAATATAAACCTCACAGGTCCCCGCAAAAAGGGTCGAACGGTTAGTGGCAATGTCACCTACTTTAAAATCAGGTCGGACATGGAGCCCATAAAATTCATCTGGTAACCAATCTTTAAAAGCATCATCTTCATACATGAGCTTAGCTCCACCCAGATTTTCTTCCGCAGGTTGAAATAGGAAAAGCATATTTTCTTTTGGTTGTTGCTCTGCCATTTTTTCCAAAAGCCCTAAAGCAATGGTCATGTGAAAATCGTGGCCGCAGGCATGCATCCGCCCTTCATGCTGACTAGAAAAGGATAAGCCTGTGTTTTCTGTAATCGGAAGACCATCAATATCTGTCCGCCAGCCAATAGTTTTCATCGGAGACGAACCATGTAAAAAGACTAAAATCCCTGTTCTCCAAAGACGGTGCTCCACAAATGATTTGCCAGCCGTGATTTCGGCAATGCGCTCTAGCAAATAAGCCTGTGTCTTGTATTCTTCCAAACCAATCTCAGGAATTTGATGTAAGTCACGACGTGTTTTAATTAAATCTAACATATTATCTCCTTAAGGGAAAAGGCTGAGCTACCTCAACCTTTTTAGTTATTACAAATTTCTAAGAGCGTCTTCAAGCGCTGTTTTTTGTTGCGTTTGCACATCAATTTCTTTGATAACACGTGCAGGAACGCCTGCTACAACAACATTTTCTGGCACATCTTGAGTGACAATAGCGCCTGCAGCTACCACTGAACCACTACCAACTTGCACTCCCTCGATAACTACAGCATTTGCTCCGACAAGCACATTGTCACCAATACGAACAGGCTCAGCAGAAGCAGGCTCAATCACACCAGCAAGGACTGCACCAGCACCGATATGACTATTTTTACCAACCGTTGCACGACCACCTAGAATCGCTCCCATATCAATCATGGTTCCCTCACCAATCTCAGCACCAATATTGATAACAGCCCCCATCATGATAACCGCATTATCACCAATGGTCACCTGGTCACGGATAATGGCACCTGGTTCAATACGAGCATTGATATTCCGTTTGTCAAGCAATGGCACAGCTGAATTACGACCATCTTGCTCAACCACATAGTCTTTATTTTCAGTCAAGTTCGCAAGTAGTGGCTCAATATCCTTCCAATCACCAAAAAGAACATTACCAAGTTTAGTCACCTCAGCAGGAATAGCTCCCGCCAATTCACCTTCAAACGTTACCTTTACAGTCGTTTTTTTCACAGCATTTCCAATAAAAGCAATAATTTCCTGAGCAGACATTTTTTGCGCTGTCATCATCAATCTCCTTTGTCCTTAAACTATAAGCCCTATTATAACAGAATTTTCTGAAATTTCTAGTTAAAAGATAAAAAGCCCAAAAGGGGACCTAAAATGAATTATTATAGATTCATTTTAGCAGTTTGAACCTGCAACTGAATTCAGCTTACATTTGCGTCATCCTATGGTACATCAAAAACAACACGAAACGATAATTACCTTAAAATTGATCTCATCTTTTCAAGGTAACTGTTGAACATAGTAACCTGCATAGTGAGATATATTATAGGCAATGTAAAGTTTTCCAACACCCCAAAGGATGAGGCAGGAAACCATTAGAATAAGTATGGTTAGTAGTTTTTTCATCTTCGTTTTCCTTTAGATTTAGGCTTCGCAGAAGTTTTAGGTTTTATTGAAGTAGAGGTATCCTTAATCTTGTTTATAACATCCCAGATTGTCAAATTAAGCTAGACATTTTATGTAACTCAGAAAAACTTGATAAGGTGTTTGATAGTTTAGTGATTTCCTAGGAATGTTATTTCGTCTATCAGCTATAGCTGATAACACTTTTTGAGACAAGC
>NZ_CACVCC010000038.1 GCF_902729355.1 Streptococcus sp. S784/96/1
ATGGACTGGTATAACTATGATAGACCACAAGAAATATTAAAAGGTATGACCCCTATGGAATTCAGGGAGTCATACCTTACTAACTTATATTCTTTTTTACACTGTCTATTTTAGACGGGGCTTGACATAATGGCTTCTTTTTTGTTTATACTTGCAGTTCCTCCTTTTTGTGGTAGAATGACAGTAAGAAACAACCATTGAAGAGGAGAGAGTTATGATTACCTTTAAGACTTTCGGTGTAGATAAATTAGAAACTGTCAAAGGGCTTTACAAAGAAGCAAACTGGACTAGTTACCTTTCTGATGATGAGAAGTTGGCGCGTGCCTTTAAAAATTCTCTATGGATTTTAGGTGCCTTTGACAATGACCAATTAATTGGTGTTGTTCGTTGTGTCGGAGATGGAGAACATATCTTATTGGTACAAGACCTTATTGTTGCTACCGCTTATCAACGTCAAGGGATTGGAACCACCTTGCTAAAACAGGTTTGGAAAACTTTTTCTCATGTACGTATGATTCAATTGAATACCGATTTATACGATGAAAAGGCCAATAACTTTTACAAAGCTTTTGGCATGAAACCGTTAGCTGAAGGTCAAATGATATCCTACTTTAGACACTAAAAAACTTTGAACAAAACGTTGCCAGCTAACACTTCTTTATTGTCACAATCTTTGAAATGATACAAACAAAAAGCGAACAAGATAGTATTCTTCTAAGGATTAGGAAACTATCTGTGTTCGTTTTTTCTCGTTTATCATTTGACTTGTTCAGAAGTAACAGTAGAACCACAGCAACACCATGCCATAAATAGGACGTCAATAATGGATAACTTGCTCAGATTGCCGAATACGCTCAATAGTCGGTTTAGCTTCAAGGCTTTGAAAATAGTCTAAAGTGGTCTGAGGTAGTAATTGGTCTAGTAGATTCCAATTTCCATCTTTAATCGCCTGTCGTGTTGTCGAAGCAGAGATTGGTTGACTTTCCGAAAACTCCTTACGTTTTACCACGATGCAATCAATGCCCTGCTCTGGGAGTTTGTCAATCATGACTTGATTATAAAGATTAGTGACCAAACTTGTCGGTTCTTCACCAACATAACGTCTGGTAATTCCCAATTCCTGAGCAATCTTTGTAAAAATTGCTAAATCAAGTCTTGCTTGACTTTCAATCACCACCACCTCATCTTTTTGGAAATAGGATGGAAAAGTTGCTTGGCTAATGATATAGTATCCGCTATCATGGTAAATGATATTATCAAGATGAGCCGTACCTTTTAACACCAATTTTTTTCGGACATCAAAAGTAATGAGACTTTTGTCCTCACTAACAATAAAGAGATGGAGTAGATCATTTTCTGCGCATGCTTTTTCAACGAGATACTGATGACCTAGGGTAAACGGATTGGCATTCATGACGATAGCAGCAACCTTATCTGGATTTTTTTGTGGGCGTTCCAACTGCTTGAGATAGTCTTGAAATCCAGTTTTTTTATTTTCCATAAAGCTGACAAGCCCATCAATACGTGCAATTTCATTAAAACCTAAATCAGCAAAAAATCTAGCTGTGCAGGTCTTAGTGTAGAGAAACAGATGCGTATTTCCTTGTTCAAATTGATAATCAACCAAATGACTGACAATAAGATTCATCAAGCCCTCACCCTGATAATCTTTTGAAACTGCTAGGCAACGTAGCGTATTGCCAAAAGTAGAACCCGTAGCAATCACTCGGTCGCCGTCATAAATAGCACACGTATAGTCAAGATGCGCATCGCGACGGATCCCTTCTTCATGAAGTAGAGTGTCAATTTTTAGGTGCGCTTTTTTATCAAATGGGAAAATTTTTGAAACGGTGTACTCAGACATAACTCACCTTTCTCCTTTTTAAACTATTATATCAATTTTCGAGCGTTTCTCATGTCTTTTCGCTGGTTTTTAGGCTAAAAAGCTCCGCTATTTATCTTGAAAGTGTGCTATAATAACAGTGACTTTTAACCAAGGAGAGAAATATGCAGGCGCTTCTGATAACCGTTTTAGTAGGAACTTTGGGCGGATTGATCGCTAAAAAATTGAAGTTCCCCGCTCCATTTATGATTGGGAGCATGATTGCTGTAGCCATCGTTTCAATCGCCACAGGTAATATGGAAACGACCAAGGCTATGAAGATTTTCGCCCAGATTGTGAGCGGTGCCTATATTGGTCAAAATATCAAAAAAGAAGATTTGTCTAACCTCCCTAAATTGGGTAAAGTCATTGCCATTTTGATGGGGATTTTCACTATTAACATGGTCATCATGGGGATTATTTTTATGACTTTCTTTGACATGACCCCAGTTACCGCCTTTTTAAGTTGCTTGCCTGGTGGCATTATGGATGTGTCTCTAATGGCAGTCGATATGGGAGCCCAGTCTGACATTGTTGCAACGATACAAACCGCTCGACTGATGGGAATTTTACTTATTTTACCCCTTTGGATTTCTTTTTGGGTCAAACGCTTCGCAGGCATTCCCAAAACCTCTGAAACACCTAAAAGTAGCCTCAAAAAAGCCAGCCTTAAATTACCTGCTAAGCAGCAATGGATGAACAATTTGTTCATTTTAGCAGTAGCGACCATCGGTGGTTTTATTGGCTTATGGCTAGACATCCCTGTTGGTGCCTTGATTTTTTCACTCATTTTTTCATCAACTTTGAAAATAAAATGCAACACCGTCCAATTAACAAGCAGTATTCGTTACACGGCTCAAATTTTTGCAGGCTCTATTATCGGAACCAGCTTTACTCAAGACAGTTTGAGACAAATGTTGCACCTGATTGTACCTGTCATCCTTTTGTTAGCCAGCTATTTACTCATCAATGTCGCATTCGGATTCTGGATGGCGCGTACTGGTATCCTCGATTTACAGTCAGCCCTCTTTGCCTCATCGCCAGCAGGAGCAACAGATTTAACCTTGATGGCAGGAGACCTAGGTGGTGACATGCCTAAGATCGCAGGCATTCAAATTAGTCGCATTCTCTACACAGTCGTTATCATGCCACTTTTAGTAAAAGCTCTGCTGACATTCTTTTAAGATAGCCAAAACTCCAGAGGTTCAATCTGGAGTTTTCAGTCTTTTGAGAATAATTTTTAGATAAAAAGTATTTTAAGGTTTTACTTTAATAAATCATTCATATATTTTTCAATTTGAAGAGACATCAATTTATTACCATAGATTTTAGATAAATCACGCGCTTCTGAGTAATACTCCATTACTTTATCGCTATCTAAAAATTCTTTGCTACCATTGCCAACTATAATTAACAGAGGAGCTAATTGGTAACTCGTCTGATACTCTTTACAGATTTCAATGGTTTCCATTGCAATTTGTATAGCTTCTAATGTCTTGTCTTTGGCAAGTAAATGATGAGTGTAATTATACCTTGTTCTGATATACCCAAAAAGAAATTCTTGAGAGTCAAAGTCTTTCTAGCAATTATCTAAAAGATAAAAAGGTTATCATTCCTAAAACTAATGTCGTTTTTGAGAGAGCAACCAATAACAATTCTGGTCTTGATGTTGGGAAAGCCGATTAATTGACTGGAATTCTATGAGTGAAATCGTTTAGTATTCATGAGGAGCAATGATAGTAGCATTTGGTGCACTAGGTGCGACAGTTATGCTCGGATTTGAAAATAGATACTATGCTTTAGTTACAGGTAAGGGATAATATGTTAAAAATAATAAGTATAGCCCAATGTTTTATAATAATCATGTTTTGTGTTTCTATGCTTCTTTTGAGAAAAAACTTTGATTCCTTAAATGCTATTTTGATTGTTATAATGATATCTCAACTTTATTTATTACTATTTGTGATAATGAAGAGCTAAATAATAAAATGATAACCTCAATTCGACTATTTATCATTTTTAATTTATAGTAGAATGAAATAAAATTAGGACGCCAACGAATCAGGAACATGTAATATCATAATATTTTCTGACTTATGTTGTATCAAACAACTATAGTTAAACAAAGTAAAATGAACGATTATTAAAGATCTTAGGAGTCTGAATATTTAATCTTAAAAATCCCTCCAGAAATGCTGCTCTGAAGGGATTTTTTTATTCAAAGTATCCCTTCTAACATAGCAAAGTAGAAGGTTAAAGCTAATAAGTCTGCTGTTCCTCCAGGACTTAGATTGCGCGAGATCAAAATATCATTGTATATACTGAGTTGGTGTACTAATTCAGATTTTGTCAGATAGGCTCCGTACATTTTTTGGCACTCTTCCTTGACTTGCTGCCAAGCTTCAATCCCCCCGCGGTGGATGATATTGCCATCTTCCACAAAAGTCATGAGATAAAGAAGCAGTTGGAGTTGTGCCAATTCCTTATCATTCTGTTTTAGTTTTTCTCGGAAAAATGGCAGAGCTTTTTCAGTTAGCGTTGGAAAGCCCTCGCTTGCTTCGCCACGTGGTCCCTTGATACCGTAATCGAGATAAAGTTTCTCACCGTAGGTTAATTCTTTTTTCTCGCTCAAATGACTTAAATCCGTTTCAATGAGATGGCAACAAAGAGACGAACTGATTTGACAAATCACTTTAGTGTCATCTTTGGAAAATCGTTTTGGATTTTTTAAGAGTTCAAGATGTTTTTTCAAATAAGTACCCGTTGCTCCGAGGAGAACTGCTAGAGAAAAATTGACTCCTTTGTGGGTGTTAATCCCGCCTGTTGCTTCAAACATCGCTTGTTCTGCCTTTATCCCTAAATCCCGTAAAGCATTAAAGAGGGCAAGTGGTGGCTCATCAGCCATTTGATAGCCTAAGCTGATATATTTTTCAAAGAACGGCGCCAAAGCCATCGTGCTGTCAATAAAAGTGCTAAATGTCATATCTGTATGCGCACCGTCATCAAATCGGTCAACGAGACCAGGCTTTGGACTTAGAGAAACTTCGTATAAGAGGGCCTTGGTGGCTAAGTTGCTAAAATACTGAAATGGTGTATCAGGCATGAGAAATAGCTTCCATTTCCTTGAGAATAAAATCTAATGAACGATTGAGATGCTCGTGGGTAATCAATGTTACTTGCTCAATGTCTTGATTTTTCATGCCACGATAGATAATCCAGTGTTCTTCTAAAGCCTTGGTGCGACGTTCGAGAGAAGAAATCGAAATTTCACGGAAATAAACCAAGTAAGTCTGTAATTCTGTAACAATTTCACGTAGACGCAACATCTGGCTTTTCTCATAAATAAGATTATTGAATTGATTAAAGTTAGCTAAGATTTTGTCAATATTTTTGTCATCGGAAATCATGCCTTCACACTCCGTCAAAACAGCTCTCATTTCTTCAAAGTCAGCTTCAGTCATTTTATACATGGCTTTTGTTGTCGCAAGAGTATCAAGTGCTTTTCGAATGTCAAAAATTTCAACGGCATCTTTGGCGCTGATCCCTTTGGCAACAATCCCCTTTTTAGGGGTGTGTTCAACTAATTTTTCCTCAATTAACAAGCTGATAGCATGACGAATTGGAGTACGACTGATATTAAGTTCCGTTGAAAATTCCTTTTCATTAATCCGGCTTCCTGCTGGAATTTGACTTAAAATAATAGTCTTTCTTAAAGCTTCATAGAACGCTTGTTTGAGTGGGATGTTTTTTGAAAGATCAAGGTTAGCCTTAACCGCTTCAATGATTGGATTCATAAGTTACATTTTCCTTTCAAGTATCACTATTATTATACCTAATTTTTATAGAAGTTGTTAGCATTTTTTGATAAAACCACAACAAACCTCTCAGAGTATTTCTGAGAGGTCACTTCATATTTTTTATTATTCAAGTTTATTAGTCTTACTGTGGTATATACAATGGCATGTGTCCAGTTGCAATGATTGTTACAACAAAGATGATAAAGATTACAGCAGCATACTTAGCTGATTCTTTTTGCCATTCACCCATATCAAGTCCTGTCAAGCGAAGGAGAAGGTAAATGAAAGCTACAAGTGGGCTGAGCAAGTGGAACGCTTGTCCCATAAGTGATGCAAGAGCCATAGCTTCAGGTGTGAATCCATAAGAAGCACCAGCTTCTGCCATAACAGGAAGGATACCATAGTAGAAACCATCATTTGAGATGAAGAAGGTACCTGGTGCAGAAACAAGGGCAATGATAAGTCCCCAGAAACCAGCCAATTGTTTAGGAATGATTGTTGCAAAGCTGTTAGCAAGAGCAGTCGCCATACCTGAACCTTGGAAAAGACCCATGAAGATACCAGCCGCAAATACCAAGATAACAACTTGAACAGCATCACCAGCATTATCACCGATACGTTTAGATTGGTCTTTAAGAACTGGATAGTTTACCATAAGGGCAATAACAGTACCAACTGCAAAGAGAAGAAGTGGAGCAAGTTCAATTGTTTCAATAAATGAACCAGCAACTAACCAACCAATAAGAACGATTGTCAAAATGGCGTTAAACCAGAAGTTTTTAGGACGACGGATAGCAAGTGTATCTGGGTCAGTAATGTCTGTCAACTCTTTTAATTCAGCTTCAGAAAATTCAACAACACCAAGACGTGCACGTTCTTTTCGTCCCATGCTAGGAGCAACCCAAAGTGTTACATAAAGTAGTGAAAGGACCATACCTGGTGCCAGATAGCCAAGGATTTCAGCGCCTACACCAAGAACTGACATAGCACGCGCTGTTGGTCCTCCCCAAGGTAGAAGATTCATGATTGTATTTTGAAGAATAATCAAAACACCAAGGTTCATAATTTTCATATTCAGTTTCTTATAGATTGGTAAGAAAGCTGAAACAACGATAAGAGTTGTTGTTGTCCCATCACCATTCATAGAAACAGCTGCCGCAACAACGGCTGTTGCAATGAGAACTTTCATTGGGTCGCCTTTTGCGAAACGAATCATTTTCTCAGTAATAGGGTCAAAGAGCCCTGCATCTAACATGGTTGAAAAGTAAAGGATGGCAAAAAGCAACATGATACCAGTTTTTGCAGTTGTATTTACACCATAAAGTACCATGTCACCAATAGCAGTTAAACCATTGACGCTTCCTTCTTCACCGACGAAGCTAACAAATTTAGCATCAGAAGCCAAGTCTGCGGAACCTGTAATGATAAGTACAGCTGCAAATACAAGCGGTACTAATACAAGTGACGTAAATGGCGACATTTTCTTCGTCATCACGACATACATGAAGACGATAATCATAGCATAAGCCAAAACAGTCAATAACATATGTTATTCTCCCCTTTAGTTAATTTTGTAAATTCAATAGGGTCTATTGAACTTGAATAAAATATGAAGGTGTGCTAGACCTTATGACATAAGTATAATTGAAAGCGTTTGAAATATAAAGATGTTTTTTCATAAAAGACACAAAAAAAACACCACTATGAGCATTATGTTTGACAAGTAGAAGAGAAGACTTTCATTTTCTACTATATTATTTCCGTTTCTATTATGTAATAGTTTATTTTAGAGATGTTGTTAGTAAACTCAAAAATAATTAGTGAAGGGCTTCAAAGACAATGATGAAAGCGTTGCAAAAAAACACAAAAAAATCAACTACTAATAGTTAGCTTATTATATAATAGTCTTAGAAACGTTGAGATGGTAACACGATTAAAAGAGGTTACTTACTTTCTATATTTATACAACAGAGAGGAGGAAATTATGGGATTTTTTCAACGTTTATTTGGAAAATCTCGTGAGCCAGAAATCACACAGGCTGTACCAGTATCTAATGAACTTGATGGTTGGGAACCCATTCTGGGATTCATACCAGCTGATAAAGAAGACTATGAATTGGTCAGTGTTATCGCAACAGCCATTGCGGCTGGCGACTATCCAGATAGTCAATTTAAGATCACGAGAATTATGCAACGCAATCCTGAAGCACTGACAGTGTCCTTGATTGCATCTAGCATCGCTGCTGGCGATTATCCAGATAGCCAGTTGACTGTCAAATCAATTTATACTAAACATTAATTTCTAAAGGAGACTTAACACATGTTACGTAAATTTAAAATCTCTATTGATGGTAAAGAATACCTCGTTGAAATGGAAGAAATCGGTGGCACACCAGCCCCTGCTCCAGTTGCTCAGCCTGTTGCGGCTCCAACACCAACACCAGTAGTTGAAACCCCAGCCCCTGTTGTGGCACCGTCATCAGCTGCAGGAGCAGATGCGCTTTCTGCACCAATGCCTGGAACAATCTTACGCATTCTTGTCAATGTTGGTGATACGGTTTCAGAAAACCAACCATTGATGATTCTTGAAGCCATGAAAATGGAAAATGAAATTGTGGCAGCTTCTGCAGGTACTGTTACTGGTATTCATGTCACATCAGGTCAAGTCGTAAACCCAGGTGATGGTTTGATTACGATTGGTTAATATTACTAACATTTTTTAAACAGAAGGAAGTGACTTTGTGGACATTTTAATTCAAGGAATAACATCTATTACTCTCCCTCAAGTCATCATGATGCTAATCGGAGCTCTCTTGATGTACTTGGGTATCAAAAAAGAATACGAACCAACCCTCCTAGTACCTATGGGGCTCGGAACTATCTTGGTAAACTTCCCTAATTCAGGGGTTCTTAATCAGACTGTTAATGGTATCCAGCAGGCTGGTGTTTTTGAAGAACTCTTTGAATTTGGTATTGGAACAGAGTTGTTCCCATTACTTATTTTCATTGGTATCGGAGCAATGATTGACTTTGGTCCGCTCCTTCAAAACCCATTTATGATGCTCTTTGGTGCTGCAGCACAATTCGGTATCTTCTTTGTAGTCGTCGTTGCAGTCCTTGCAGGGTTTGATATTAAAGAAGCAGCCTCTATTGGTATCATTGGTGCAGCAGATGGGCCAACCTCGATCTTCGTTGCCAACCAATTAGCGCCGAACTTACTTGGTCCTATTACGGTAGCAGCTTACTCATACATGGCCTTAGTTCCAATTATCCAACCTTTTGCGATTAAATTGGTTACAACTAAAAAAGAACGTCGCATCCGCATGACTTACAAGTCTGAAAATGTGTCTCAGTTGACTAAAATCCTCTTCCCAATCGTGATTACATTGGTAGCAGGATTTATCTCACCAATCTCATTGCCACTTGTTGGTTTCTTGATGTTCGGTAACCTTCTGCGTGAATGTGGGGTGCTTGATCGCCTATCTCAAACCGCACAAAATGAATTGGTTAACATCGTTTCCATCTTACTTGGTTTGACCATTTCTGTGAAAATGCAGGCCGATCAGTTCTTGAATGTTCAAACACTATTGATTATCCTCTTTGGTCTTTTAGCTTTCATCATGGACTCAATTGGTGGGGTTATGTTCGCTAAAATTCTTAACCTTTTCCGCAAAGAAGGCAACAAAATCAATCCTATGATTGGTGCTGCTGGTATTTCAGCATTTCCAATGTCAAGTCGTGTTATCCAAAAAATGGCAACAGATGAAGACCCTCAAAACTTCATCTTGATGTACTCAGTTGGTGCTAACGTATCTGGACAAATCGCATCTGTTATTGCAGGTGGTTTGCTCCTTGCATTCTTTAGTTAATTTAGAAGGGGAAACACAATGAATATCGATATGGAACATTTAATGAAATCATTTGAACTGATGCTCCTTGGAATGACTGGTGTCTTCCTTGTTTTGGGAATTTTATATGCTTCAGCAGAAGTGTTACTTAAGATTTTTCCAGTAAAAAAATAGTTCATTGACTTTCGCGACCCTGTGAGCACTGCTCACTCGCGCCGCCTATTATCATTATTTAATAAGAGGTGAAACATGGAAATTAAACAAACAGCTGTTGCTGGTTCACTAGAATCTAGTGATATCATGATAACAGTTCATCCAGGGAATCAAGGGATTACGATTGACCTTGACAGTAGCGTTGAAAAACAATTCGGAAAGCAAATCCGTAAAGTAATCACAGCAACTTTAGAAAACCTCGGTGTCAACAATGTTGATGTAACTGCTGTTGATAAAGGAGCCTTGGATTGTACCATTCAAGCCCGTACCATTGCAGCCGTTCACCGTGCTGCTGGGGTTGAACGCATGAACTGGAAGGAGATCGACACATGGAACGTTTAAGAAGAACAATGATGTTTGTCCCAGGTGCCAATGCTGGCATGCTTCGTGACGCTCCTTTATATGGAGCTGATGCTGTCATGTTTGACCTTGAGGACTCTGTCTCATTAAAAGAAAAAGATACGTCACGGGCTCTTGTCCACTTTGCTTTAAAAACATTTGATTACAGCAATATTGAGACTGTCGTTCGTATCAATGGTTTAGACACTTGTGGTGCCTTAGATATTGAAGCAGTTGTTACTGCTGGGGTTGATGTTGTCCGTCTGCCAAAAACAGAAACCGCTCAAGACATTGTTGATGTCGAAAAAGAAATTGAGCGTGTCGAACGCGAATACGGTATCCCAGTTGGCCGTACACGCATGATGGCTGCTATCGAATCAGCAGAAGGGGTGCTTAATGCTCGTGAGATTGCCAAAGCCTCTAATCGTCTAATCGGTATCGCTCTTGGGGCAGAAGACTACGTGACTAATATGAAAACCCGTCGTTACCCTGATGGTCAAGAACTTTTCTTTGCTCGTAGCATGATTCTTCACGCCGCTCGTGCAGCTGGTATCGCAGCGATTGATACGGTTTATTCTGATGTCAATAATCTAGAAGGTTTCCAAAATGAAGTTCGTCACATTAAACAACTAGGCTTCGATGGTAAATCTGTGATTAACCCACGTCAAATTCCATTGGTTAACGATATCTACACACCAACTGAAAAAGAAATTGACAACGCCAAACAAGTTATCTGGGCTATTCGTGAAGCTGAAAGCAAAGGCTCTGGTGTTATCTCCTTGAATGGTAAGATGGTTGATAAACCTATCGTTGAACGTGCAGAACGGGTAATCATGCTTGCCAAAGCAGCAGGAGTATTGACTGAGGAGGATATTTTAGATGGTTACAAATAAATTAGGTCGTGACATTCCTCAAGCATACGCTGATCAATATGGTGTATTTGAGGGTGAACTAGCTCATATCAAAGATTATAACGAATCAACTCGCCGTATCAAACCTGTAAAACCGCGTGATGAAAAATTACTTGGTTCTATTCGTGAAGCGATTGAGAAAACAGGTCTCAAAGACGGCATGACGATTTCCTTCCACCACCATTTCCGTGAAGGGGACTACGTCATGAATATGGTCTTGGAAGAAATTGCTAAGGCCGGTATTAAAAATCTTTCTATCGCACCAAGTTCAATCGCTAATGTTCATGAACCATTGATTGAACACATTAAAAATGGGGTAGTAACAAATATCACCTCATCTGGTCTTCGCGATAAAGTTGGGGCAGCCATTTCAGCTGGTATCATGGAAAATCCAGTTGTTATCCGTTCACACGGTGGTCGTGCACGCGCTATTGCGGCAGGAGATATTCACATTGACGTAGCGTTTCTTGGAGCCCCATCATCAGATGCTTACGGAAATGCTAATGGCGTAAAAGGTAAAGCAACGTGTGGCTCACTTGGTTATGCGATGGTTGATGCCAAATATGCCGATCAAGTGGTTATTATTACCGATACTTTGGTACCATACCCTAACTCACCAATTTCTATTCCACAAACAGATGTTGACTATGTGGTAGAAGTAGAGGCTATTGGGGACCCCAAAGGGATTGCAAAAGGGGCAACACGTTTCACTAAAAATCCCAAAGAGCTTTTAATTGCAGAATATGCGGCCAAAGTGATTACAAACTCACCCTACTACAAAGAAGGGTTTTCTTTCCAAACAGGTACTGGTGGTGCCTCGCTAGCTGTTACTCGCTTCATGCGTGAAGCCATGATTAAAGATGGCATCAAAGCTAGTTTCGCTCTAGGTGGTATTACCAATGCCATGGTTGAACTATTAGAAGAAGGCTTGGTTGAAAAAATTATTGACGTTCAAGACTTTGACCATCCATCTGCACTTTCACTTGATCGTAATGTTGGGAAACACCTTGAAATTGATGCCAATATGTACGCTTCACCACTCAGCAAAGGCTCTGCCATTAACATGCTAGATACTTGTATCTTGTCAGCACTTGAAGTTGATACGAATTTCAATGTTAATGTCATGACGGGCTCTGACGGTGTTATCCGTGGAGCTTCAGGTGGGCACTGTGACACGGCTTTCGCTGCTAAAATGAGTATGGTAATCTCACCACTTATTCGCGGTCGCATTCCTACTTTTGTTGAAGAGGTAAACACTGTCATCACACCAGGTACCTCTGTTGATGTGGTTGTAACAGAAGTCGGTATTGCTATCAATCCAAATCGTCCTGATTTGATTGAGCACTTTAAAAACCTTAAAGTACCTCAATTTACCATCAAAGAATTGCAAGAAAAAGCTTACGCTATCGTTGGCAATCCTGATCCAATTCAATACGGTGACAAAGTTGTTGCCCTTATTGAATACCGTGACGGCAGCTTGATTGATGTTGTTCGCAATGTCTAATTCGATTTTTAATGGTCCAGCTATCACTTTAGCAGACATGATGGCTGCGCGTGAAGGAAGAAGTTTTCGTCAGCGTTCTCTATTTGAACGCTATCCTGGAGAAAGCCTTCTGTCCGCGACAATGAATATTCCTGGTCCAGTCAAAACATCGACTGTATTAAACAAAGCTTTTGATGATATGATTGCAAAGATTGAGCAAGAACTCGCTTCTCATGTCATTTTCGCTAAAAAGTTAGAAGCACCTACCGGTTGGGAATATTATCTTGTTTCAAATCTTTCCCCTTTAGACTTAAAACAACACGTTATGGCTCTTGAAGAAACGAGTCCTATTGGACGACTTTTCGATTTGGATGTGATTGAACTGAGTGATGGTCATGTTCATCCAGTGAGTCGCTCTGATATAGGGCTCCCTCCAAGAACTTGCTATGTCTGCTCTGCTATTGCCAAAGAATGCAGCAGAAGTCGTAAACATAGTATCGAAGAGATGCAAGAAGCCATTAGCAATCTTCTGACGAATCATCTGTGAGACTGATTGCCATAAAATGAATAAATTTAGGAGAAATCCATGACAAAAATCCGTATTACCGAAACGGTTTTGCGTGACGGGCAACAAAGTCAGATTGCAACTCGCATGACGACGGAAGAAATGCTCCCAGTCCTTAAACAATTGGATGAAGCGGGTTACCACGCTCTGGAAATGTGGGGAGGAGCGACATTTGACTCTTGTCTCCGTTTCCTCAACGAAGACCCTTGGGAACGTCTCCGTACCATCCGCAAAGCTGTTAAAAACACGAAACTACAAATGCTTCTTCGTGGGCAAAACCTGCTTGGCTATCGCAACTACGCTGATGATGTTGTGACTAGCTTCATTCAGAAATCCGTTGAAAACGGGATTGATATCGTCCGCATCTTTGACGCTCTTAACGATCCACGTAATCTCCAAACAGCCGTTAAAGCGACAAAAGAAGCAGGAGGGCACGCACAAGTTGCCATTTCTTACACGACAAGTCCTGTTCATACCGTTGATTACTTTGTCGATTTGACGAAGCGCTATGCTGAGATTGGTGCTGATTCTATCTGTATCAAGGATATGGCTGGAGTTCTCACGCCACAAACGGGTTATGATCTTGTTAAACGCATCAAAGAAGCTGTTGATTTACCTCTTGAAGTTCATACCCATGCAACCTCTGGTATTTCTGAAATGACTTATCTTAAAGTGGCAGAAGCAGGAGCAGACATCATTGATACTGCCGTATCATCATTTGCAGGTGGAACTAGCCAGCCAGCGACCGAGTCAATGGTAATTGCTCTTGAGGAACTTGGTTTTGACACAGGTGTTGACCTCAAAAAAGTTGAAGAAATCGCAGAGCATTTCAATAAAGTGCGTGACCATTACCGTGCCGAAGGCATTCTCAATCCAAAAGTCAAAGATACTGAGCCAAAAACATTGATTTATCAAGTACCTGGTGGCATGCTATCAAACCTTCTCAGTCAATTAACTGAACAAGGTCTTGCTGATAAATACGAAGAAGTTCTTGCAGAAGTGCCTCGTGTCCGTGCCGACCTTGGCTACCCACCGCTGGTAACACCGCTGTCACAAATGGTAGGGACACAATCTCTGATGAATGTCATCTCAGGCGAACGTTACAAAGTTGTTCCAAATGAAATCAAGGATTATGTCCGTGGCCTATATGGACAATCGCCTGCGCCACTTGGAAAAGGCATTAAAGAAAAAATCATTGGTGATGAAGAAGTAATTACTGTTCGTCCTGCTGATTTGATTGAACCTCAAATGCCAATTCTAAGAGAAGAAATCGCGGAGTATGCTCGTAGCGAAGAAGACGTGCTAAGCTACGCATCTTTCCCTAAACAGGCACGTGATTTCCTAGGACGACGTGAAGACCCATTCTATGATATCCCTGTGCAAACCGTGTCGGTTTCAATTGCTATTGATTAAACATCAAAATACGTAAAAAGCTTACCAATACTAAAGTGGTAGGCTTTAATAATAAATAGTTTACATGAAAATATTCATAAAATCGTCTCAAATTATGGTATAATAATTCCAATACTTTTACAGAGGTGGCCTATGAATAAGTCCTACTTTTACCTTGATATGAATACTCACGAGTTGGAAGTTCCTTATACAGGACAAAAGCGACGTGTTCGTGTCTTATTACCAAAAAATTACACTAACGACACAGATACAAGATATCCCGTTGTTTATTTCCATGATGGTCAAAATGTTCTTTATAGTAAAGAATCTTTTTCAGGGCATTCATGGAAAATCATTCCTACGATTAAACGTCATCCCGACATTGCTAAAATGATTGTTGTGGCTATTGATAACGATGGTCTCAACCGGATGCATGAGTATTCAGCTTGGAAATATCAAGAATCTAACATTCCAGGTATTCAATTTGGTGGTAAGGGAACTGAGTATGCTGAGTTTGTAATGGAAGTGGTGAAACCCTTTATTGATGAAACTTACCGTACCAAACTTGACAAGACCCATACGGCCATGATTGGTTCTTCCTTGGGCGGCAATATCACACAATTTATGGGACTGACTTACCAAGAACAAATTGGTTGTCTAGGTGTTTTCTCGTCAGCAAATTGGCTTCATCAGGATGCCTTTGACCGTTTTATGGAACGCCAAACTTTGGACAGGAACCAACGGGTTTATATCTATGTTGGTACTGAAGAAGCTGACGATACTGATAAAACATTAATGGCTGGAAATATTAAACAAGCCTATATCAATTCATCACTTTCTTACTATCGTCAGCTGGTTGCAGGAGGGGTTGCTCTATCTCATTTGAAACTAGAAGTTATTTCAGGTGCTATTCACAACGAAGAAGCCTGGGCTGCCTATCTTCCAGACTGCCTACGCTTTTTAGGTGAACATTGGTAATTAGTAGGAGGAAAAAAACATGCATGTTGACTTTTTAAATCATTGGTCTGCTCAGTTAGGGCGTCAGATGTCTTTAAACCGTTACGGACACGCTGGTATTCCTATCGTAGTCTTTCCCTCATCAGGTGGTTCTTACAATGAATACGCCGATTTTGGCATGATTGATGCCTGCAAGGACTTCATTGAAGCAGAGAAAGTCCAATTTTTCACCCTTGATAGCCTTGATAATGAGAGCTGGCTAGCCGAGTGGAAACCGATTCACGACCGTGCATTGAGTCATATCGCTTATGAACAATACGTCATCCACGAAGCTATTCCTTTTATCAAGCATCAAACAGGTTGGTTTGAACAGATGATGACTACAGGTTGCTCTATGGGAGCCTACCATGCCCTCAATTTCTTTCTCCAGCATCCCGACGTCTTCAACAAGGTCGTTGCACTCTCAGGTGTCTATGATGTGCGTTTCTTTAACAATCATCAGGATTATGGCAATAGCAAAGCTGTCTATCAAAATTCTCCAGCAGATTATATCTGGAACCAAAACGATGGCTGGTTCATTGACCGCTACCGCCAGGCTGATATCATTGTCTGCACAGGCTTAGGCGCGTGGGAACAAGATGGTTTACCTAGTTTTGATATCATGGAAAAAGCTTTTGCTGAAAAACAAATCCCAGCTTGGTTTGATAGATGGGGCACTAATGTCACTCATGATTGGGATTGGTGGCGCCAGCAAATGCCATATTTTTTACACCATTTAGTGGATTAGGAGATGTTTATGAATTATCTAGTTATCTCACCTTATTACCCTGAAAATTTTCAACCCTTTACCATTGAACTGGCTAAGAAAGAGGGCGTCAAAGTTCTTGGAATTGGACAAGAACCCTATGATCAGTTGGGAGAAGCCTTGCAAAATGCCATCACAGAGTATTTCCGTGTGGAAAATCTTGAAGATATTGAGGAAGTGAAACGTGCGACAGCATTTCTCTTTTACAAACACGGCCCCATTGACCGCGTCGAATCTCATAACGAACATTGGTTAGAAACTGATGCTGCACTTCGGAGCCAATTTAATATTTTTGGACCAAAATCCAAAGATTTGACCAAAACCAAACTTAAATCAGAAATGAAAACCTACTTTAAAAAGGCAGGCGTACCTGTTGTCCCTGGACAGGTGATTACTTCAGAGCAGGACGTTCAAAAAGCCATTGCCGATATTGGTTTTCCAATGATTGCTAAGCCTGATAACGGTGTTGGTGCCGCAGCAACCTACAAGTTAGAAAGTCTAGCAGACATTGACCAGTTTTTTGCAGAATGGGATCGTCAAACAGCCTATTTCTTTGAGCAATTTGTCACATCAAATGAAATCATCACCTATGATGGTCTGATTGATCACCATGGCAATGTGGTTTACGAAGCCAGTTTAGAGTACGTCTATACGCCACTACAATTGGTACTTGAACAAAAGGACAATGCCTATTTCATCCACGATAAGGTTAATGAAAAACTCCGCCAATACGGTCAAAATATCATCAAGACCTTCGGTATGAAAGAACGTTTTTTCCATATTGAATTCTTCCGAGATGGGGATGATTACATTGCTATTGAATACAATAATCGCCCAGCAGGTGGTTTTACCATTGATGCTTACAACTATGCGCACTCCATTGACCTTTACCGAGATTATGCTTCAATAGTAGAAGGAGAAGCAATATCAGAGCGCCGATACAAGCCACAATTTTCCTTAACCATTAGTCGTCGTGATCAAAACCACTATGTCTATTCAGAAGAAGAGATTAAACATCACTACAAAGATCACGTCAAAATGACTTGCCGCATGCCAGAAGCCTTCGCAGCACTCCAAGGAAACATGATTTATATCCTAACAGCAGATAACATTAAAACAATCAACGAGATGGTCAAGTATATTGGAAAAACTAAATAATTTTACATAAATTTTATTATGTAAAACAAACTAGCTTTATCTCTCAAATAGTCATTCTATTCAAAAAAAGATTGGCTATCTAATTAATAGAAATAACGCTATTTCAACTTGAATACGTGTGATATAATAAGCGTGTCAGGAAGTAGAAGCGCTATACCTATGACACAAAAAGAAATGGTTAAACTTCTTACTACCCACGGTTGAACAAAGACCAAAGGAGGAGAAAAGGTCACACATTAAAATTGAAAAAGCAGACGAACAACTAAATAACCATTATTCCCCACTGTGAAATTAACAAATACACCGAAAGGGGTATCAAAAAGCAAGAGGCTGGGCAAAAACTAGCTTCAAAATAAAACCACACAGTGATTTCCGTCTCGAAAACAATCAAGATGAAAGAATCGCTGTGTGGTTTTTGAGTATTTGAAGTTTTTGAGCCTAGATTCTTGGC
>NZ_CACVCC010000039.1 GCF_902729355.1 Streptococcus sp. S784/96/1
GTTTCAGAAACTTTGAAAACTTCAAAACTCGTATTTTCATTGCCATAAACATAAAACGAGAGAAGACAAGTCCTGTCCTCTCTCGGTGTTAAATGGGGCAACCCACTACAGTTGACAAAGAGCCATTAAAATCTCAGACCCTTTGTATTATTAGAAAAATAATAATTTAAATCGTCCACCCATCGGGTAAGTTATGCTGAAATTCTTTTAAGGCATTAATTTTTAAGAGAAGGTAATTACCTGTCACCCCCACTAAAAAGCCAGATAAGATGCCACTAAATGACAGTATAGGGAGGTAATTTAAAACGAGCCAAGATTGTCCAATCATTGCAAAGACAAGAAGTTGTCCCATGTTATGCATAACACCTCCCATAACAGAAATACCAATAACACTTACGCGTTTTTGTCCAAGCTGTTTTAGGAGCAACATAGTGGTAAAGCTCAGCAATGTTCCAGCAAAAGCATATAAAAAGGTAGAAAAGGTCCCACTGAGAAAAGTTGATACTGTTAGTCTCAGCGAAACAACCTTGATACTATCTTTAGTTGGTAAGGTAAATAAGGAAATTATTGTAATAAGATTCCCTAATCCTAGACGAGCACCTGGAGCAAAGGCAAAAGGTGTAGGCAAGAAACGTTCAAAAAAGGAAATAACAACTGCCTGAGCAGCTAAAATTGTAATAAAGACAAGTTTACGATGATTTAAAGACATATCCTTATTTTATCATAAAACAAGAGTTTCTAGAGAACACGATGTTGATAATTGTAAAAAAGTTTGTTAAAATAATAACGTTATGAAAAAGGAGGCAAATCACTTGACAAAGAATATTGTAATTGTCGGTGCCGGTTATGCAGGGATTTCTGCAGCGCGTCATTTAGGTAAAACGTTTAAGAAAAATGATGACGTGACGGTTACATTGATTGATAAAAACTCGTTCCATACTTACATGACAGAGTTACATGAGGTTGCTGCAGGACGCATTGAACCAGAAGCGATTAAGTATGACTTGCAACGCATTTTCAAAAAATATCCAAAAGTAGATTTAGTGACAGACAAGGTTGTTTCGATTGACTATGACAAGAAACAGGTTGTCGCTGAGCACCAAACCTTAAACTTTGACTACCTTCTTCTTGCGATGGGTGGTGAAGCTAATGATTTTGGAATTGCGGGCGTTAAGGAAAATGGATTTACGTTATGGTCAATTGAAGCAGCAGAAGTGTTACATGATCATATTATTGATGCGTGCTACCGTGCAATGCGCGAACACGATGACGAAAAACGCCGTGCCTTATTGACCTTTACTGTTATCGGTGCAGGTTTTACAGGTATTGAAATGATTGGTGAGCTGATTGATTGGTTACCAATTTTAGCTAAGCAATTTAAACTTGATCCAAATGAGTTCTCGCTTAAAGTTGTTGAAGCGATGCCAAACATCCTTAACATGGTAACTGAAAAAGAGCAGGTTAAGGCCCGTAAATACCTTGAGAAAAAAGGTGTTGAGTTAATTCTTGCTGACGGTGTTACCAGTGTTGAAAAAGACAGTCTTTACCTATCATCAGGGCGTGTTATTCCTACTTATACGTCAATTTGGACAGCTGGTGTTCAAGCGATAAGTGACGCTGGTGAGTTTGGGATTGAAAAAGGCCGTGCTGGTCGTTTGATTGCAAACCAATTCATGGAAGCTAAAGGCAAAGAAAATGTCTATGTTGCTGGTGACTTGGTGTATTATGAAGATCCAAATGAAGGAGACCGCCCAACCCCTCAAATTGTTCAAGCAGCGGAACAAACTGGTCATACTGCAGCTCAAAATATTGCGGCAGCGATTACTGGTGGTGAAAAACACGCTTATAAAGGAAAATATGACGGTTTCATGGTATCTATTGGAGCAAAATACGGTGTGGCATTCTTGATGAACAAATACCACATGTCTGGTTTCCTTGCTATGGCTGTTAAGCACTTGATTAATTTGGTTTACTTCTTTGGTATCCGTAGTTTCTACAATATCGGTGCTTATGTTCGCCATGAGTTCTTTGATGTTCGTGATGGGCGTAATATTTTTGGTAGTCACTTATCAAGCAAGGGCAATCGCCTTTGGTTAGTACCACTTCGTGTCTTCTATGGATCAGTTTGGCTCTATGAAGGAGTAAAAAAAGCCTTTGGACTCTTTGGAACAAACTCGTGGTTTGGTGATAAAGTAGTTTTCCCATTCCCTTGGTTACACGAAGCTGCTGAAGCAACATCTGGTGCCTCAGAGGCGGCTACTGAAACTGTTTCAGCAGCATCTGGTGCAGTTGCTGAAGCAACAACAGAATCAGCGCATCAAATTTTTAGTTTGAGTTATGCTTATGGTGAAGAGCCAATGCAAGTCCTAAAGGAGATGCCAGATTGGTTTGCTGCTATTATGAAATTCATGCTTCCTAATCAGGATGTTGCTCTATTCATGCAAAAATTCATGACCGTTGTCGAGATTGCTATTGGTCTTGCTCTTATTGCCGGTGCCTTTGTATGGTTGGTAAGTGCAGTTACAGCTGCCTTTGTTGTTATGTTTAGTTTATCAGGTATGTTCTATTGGGTGAACATTTGGTTCATTCCAGTTGCGATTGCTCTAATGGGTGGCGCAGGACGAAGTTTTGGTCTTGATTATTGGATTATGCCATGGCTTGGTAAGCATCTAGATCGGTTTATCTACGGTCAGCCAAGACATATTTATCATAAAAAATCATAAAATTCTGATAAAGTTGCACGATTTCGTGATATAATAAAAATGAGGGTTACCAAGTTGGTAGCCTTTATTTACATGTTAAAGGAGTTCACGTGGTACATCGCATTTGGGATTCATATCCAACCATTCAGGAAAACTTAGAACAGGTTAAACAAATTATGATGTCGGAGTTGCGGGTTAATCATCCTGATATCAAAGCAAAAATTTTGGAATATATTGATGCTCCTGGAAAATATGTACGTGCAGGCTTAAGTTTATTATTAGCCATGGAGGAAGATGGTCATATCCCAGAGGGAAAATTGTATTTGGCAGCCTATGTTGAAATGTTACATTTAGCTACATTAATTCATGATGATGTGATTGATGTTGCTGATAGTCGAAGAGGCATAGAAGTGATTAATAAAACTTTTTCGAATCGAGTAGCTATCTATGCAGGTGATTACTTACTAGCCTATGCTAATCGCTTAGCCCTTAAAGGTACTGATTTACTGAAAGTTTCTTCGGACGACACTCAAGTGTTTAATCCTTACCTAGTTGAAAGGGTATTAACTGGTGAATTGGCACAATTGATGAATCAATACAGCTCCCAAATGACGATGAAGGCTTATCTCAAACAAATTCAAGGGAAGACAGCATTTTTATTCGCTTTGGCCTGTCAGCTGGGGGCTTGGAGAAAGCATATTTCACGTAAAGAGAGTAAATTAGCTTTTCAAATTGGTCAAAATATTGGAATGGCTTTTCAAATCTCGGATGACCTAATTGACTATCGTGTCTCTCAGAGTCATTCAGGTAAACCTCGTATGCAAGACGTTCAAAATGGCATTTATACGGCTCCTTATCTTTTAGCGCAAGCTTCTTCAGAAAAATTTAGAAAATACATAGCGACGATTGATCTTAGATACCTTTCTGAGGATAATCTTCTAAAAATCCATGAATTGTTAGAAGAAGTTGAAGCATTTACCAAAACTGAAGATTTAGTTGATAAATTTATGTCTAAAGCTTTTATTTGTATAGATAAAAAAATTATTCCTGATACCAAAAAACTGAAAATTTTCTTGGAACAGTTGATGAATCGACAGTTTTGATGGAATTGTTTGAACTATAAAAATAGTATCTGAGAATACGTTTTAGTCTAGACAAGGTTTGTGATATATGTTACAATATCTTTATAAACAAGGAAGGAATTTTTCAAAAAATGAAAAAGAAAATTGTATTAGCATCAATGCTATTTGCATCAGTTTTGGCTCTCGCTGCTTGCGGTAACTCTTCTGAAAAAGAATCTGCCAAAGAAACAACTGAAGCTGTTAAAGTTGAGAAAAAAGAAACTGCAGCGGCAGAACTTAAAGATGGTACTTATAAAGCTGAAACTGGATTTGATGATCGTGGTTGGAAAGCAGTCCACACCATTACTGTTTCAGGTGGTAAAGTGACTGAGTCTACATTTGACTATGAAAATAAAGATGGTGCATTGAAGTCAGAAGACGAAGAGTACAACAAAAATATGGAATCTAAATCTGGTATTTCGTCAAAAGACGCAACTGATCAAATGGACAAAGCTTTTGTTGAAGCACAATCAGCTGATATTGAAGTTGTAACAGGTGCAACACATTCAACTGAAAACTTCAAAGCAACTGCAGCAGCACTTTTGGAAGCAGCAGCAGAAGGTAACACTGAAACAATCGTATTGAAATAATTCAGTACAGAGAAATGATTAAGTACCTCGCTTATAAAGGGGTACTTTTTGCATTGAGGAAAACACATGAAAACTAACTGTCTAAAATTACTAACCGTTGTTTTTATAAGCCTTTTTGCTTTAACTGCCTGTTCTTCTCAAGAAAAAGCAGGGCTAAAGGTGATTGATAAGCCAGAGACTCGAACAGAATCTTTACTTCACACGGTTGTTCAGCTCAGCATTTATCACAAAAATCAAGAAGAAGCAATGGATGAAGCCCTTGATTATATTAGAGATATGGAGGCGCTTCTTTCTACTAATCTTGAAGGATCTGATGTTTATAAAATCAATCATGCCGCAGGGGAAGCAGCTGTCAAAGTTCATAAAGAAACTTTTGATATCATTGAAGCTGCTGTTGCTATGTCTGAGAATAGCCAAGGGAAGTTTGATATTTCTATTGGAGCTGTTAGTAATCTTTGGAAAATTGGAGATACAGATGCTAGAGTTCCTTCTCCTGAAGAAATTTCAAGTGCTCTTGGTTATATTGATTATCAACGTATCAAACTGGATAAGACAAAGCAGTCAGTATATATTGAGCAAGGAATGACTTTAGAACTTGGAGCCATTTCTAAAGGCTATATTGCTGACGGTGTTAAAAAAGTCTTTGAAAAACATGGGATTACAACAGCTATTATTAATCTAGGTGGCAATGTTCTTGTGATGGGAACGTCTCCAAAAACTGATGAAGGATGGACTGTTGGGGTTCAAAATCCTAACGAAGTCCGTGGAGAAACAGTTGGTTCTGTAAAAGTTCGTGATAGTTCAGTTGTTACTTCAGGGATTTATGAGCGCTATTTTGAAGGGCCAGATGGAGAAATTTATCATCATATTTTAGATCCTAAAACGGGATATCCTGTTGAAAATACTATATCTGGCGTCACTGTTTATACAAAAACGTCGATTCAAGGAGATGAATTTTCAACTAGCCTTTTCTTATTAGGGATTAAAGAAGGGTTAAAATTAATTGATGAAACTGAGGGTGTAGAAGCAGTATTTATTGATAAAGATAAGGGCCTTCATCTTAGTAAAGGTCTTAAAAATAAATTTGAATTAAGAAATGAGGATTATCATATTGTCGACTAAACACAATCCATTGACATTTCCTATTTTCTTGGAATTTGTTGAACTTCGGACCAAGGTTGCCAGTGTCTTTCCAATGTTGATTGGATTTCTATGGGCCTTTTATCATTATAATGCTTTTAACACTCTCAATACGGTTCTATTTATTCTGTCTGTTATTAGTTTTGATATGTGCACAACAGCTATTAATAACACGATGGACTATAAAAAAGCTCTTGATACAGATTACAAGGAACGAGATAACGTTATTGGTGCTAATAAGCTGAATTTTCAACAAATGGTTCAGATTATTTTAGGACTCTTGATCTTTTCTATTTTGTTGTCATTAATTTTGGTTTGGAGAACAGATATTATTTTACTACCAATTGGAATATTATGTTTTTTGATTGGCATTTTTTACACCTTTGGTCCAATCCCCTTATCACGTTTACCTTTAGGTGAACTGTTTTCTGGGGTGACGATGGGATTTGGTATTTTTTTTCTAGCTATCTTCATCCAAAAGCCAAATCTTCTAGTTGCAAGTCATCTATCAGAAAATTTCTATCAAATTAATATCGCATGGTTTGAACTAATTAAAACAGTGTTTCTAAGTTTACCATTCATTTGCTTGATTGCTAATATTATGTTGGCTAATAATTTATGCGACTATGAACAAGATGTTAAAAATGGTCGTTTTACTTTAGTTCATTATATTGGAAAAACCAGAGGCATCACACTTTATAGCATTTTAAATCTCACACCATGGATTTTGTGGTCGATTTATCCTTTAGCAGGGCTTTTACCCAAATGGGTATGGACTGGGCTTTTATTAATAAAGCTAAATCTTACATTTTTAAAAGAATTTCGTCAAAAGCAGGTTAAACGTTTAACGTTTACTTGCGCAATTAAAAGTTTTGTTCTATTTTCGGCTCTCTATCTACTAACCCTTGTGTTAGCAACTGTCACTGGTTAACAAAACGGTTGGAGGGGTAAATCTTTAACAATTGGTATGCTAAAAAGGCATAGAAATAACGTTTTTTGATAACGTCATTTCTATGCCTTTTATTTTTTATTAAATTGGTAAGATAAGTTCTTCTTCCTCATCATTTCCTTCAGGTGCTTGAATTTCAATAATGAGTTGATGAGGGAGACAGATTGACAGTTGTCCCGTACGACTAATCCAGCCGGTATTAACAGCAATTTGATCTGGACTATTGTCTTCTTTGACACGGATACGAGAACCATCCACTTCAACGATATTATACTGGCCATCGGCAGGATAGTAAGTCTTTTCAAAGTGCTTACCACCTTCTGTTAAGGGAAATTTATCAACAACTTCGCCATGGATTTTAACAATGGCAACCAACTGAAGGGGATTGGTTTGCTTTCCTGCTTGATGCCAAGTGATACCAGCAGGAATAAAGGATAGCACGATAGACAAACCGATAAAAAGATAATCATAGGGTTTAAATTGTTTCAATAGCTGTTTCACATCCTTTATTTTATCGGAAAAGAGAGTGTTTGTAAAGAAAATGATTGTTTTTTACATAACTTTGGTTATGTAAAAAACTGTTGTGCTTCGAAAACCACTAGCTGTGCTAGTGGTTCAAAAGAGATTTCTGTATGGTAACAAAAAAACTCCCGAATTGATAAGATAGAAGTGTTTTCTCCGCCATTAAATCTTAATCACAAAGGAGGTACCTTCATGAGAGAGGATTTATCACATACTACGTATAATTGTAAATATCACATTGTTTTTACACAAAAAATATTGTTGACAAATTATTGATGGTTGTTACAAAGCAAGTATCGGAGAAAAATCATATATTTATGTGAACGAAAAGGGTTATCATCCATGAAGCGAATGCTTGTCCCGACCATATTCATATACTTGTAAGTATACCGCCAAAACTAAGTGTTGCTAGTTTTATGGGCTATTTAAAGAGTAGTTTGATGATTTTCGACAAACATGCTAATCTCAAGTACAAGTATAGTAATCGTAAATTTTGGTGTAAAGGATATTACGTTGATACAGTTGGTCGAAATCAAAAAGTGATAACTGAATATTTTCGAAATCAACTTAAAGAAGATATCAAAGCAGATCAACTAACATTATTTTAGACGGAAGATCCATTCAGAGGAGACCAATTCGATGGCTTTTGGATCTAGCCGGTATAGCGACTTATAGCCGCAGAACAATCTATTTTATGTGATATCTGGTGGCGATAATTATTTTTGTAGAAAAAAGTGATAGAAATTTGTTGCAGAGGCTATCATTAAAAAAGTTTAATTAGGCTATAGCTGAAGGAAACTATAACGTAAAATTGCAATATTTTACCCTTTCGATAAGGAAGTTTTCCGTTATTGAAAGGGTTTACTTAAATGTATACTAGTTTTATACTGGATTTATCAAGCAGAAAGGAAAAAAACATGACAAATTCAAATTTTATGGCATTTCCTGACGGATTTCTCTGGGGCAGCTCTACATCAGGGCCTCAAAGCGAGGGGATAATTGAAGGAGATGGTAAGGGGGATAGTAACTGGGATTTTTGGTATCGGACATCACCAGAATTATTTCATCATCAAATTGGCCCAGAACGTACCTCTACCTTTTATGAAAATTATCAGAATGATCTTAAATTGCTAAAAGAAACTGGACATAAGGTATTTAGGACTTCAATTCAATGGTCCAGGTTGATTCCAACTGGTCGAGGGGAAATTAATTCTAAGGCTGTTGAGTTTTACCGTAATGTGTTTAAGGAGGTTAATGTATTAGGAATCAAGTTGATTGTTAATTTATATCATTTTGATTTGCCATATTGTTTACAGGAAATTGGAGGTTGGGAAAATAAAGAAATAGTTTTTGCCTATGAAGCATACGCTAAAGAATGTTTTAGATTATTTGGAGATTTAGTTGATACTTGGATTACTTTTAATGAACCAATTGTTCCTGTTGAGGCAGGATACTTAGGCAAATTTCACTATCCTGCAAAAGTTGATGCTAGAGCTGCTGTACAAGTAGCCTATAATACCCAGTTAGCAAGCTCTTTAGCAGTAAAAGCATGTCATCAAAATAACGCTAGTCATAGGATATCAATTGTCTTAAATCTAACACCAGCTTATCCTAGAAGCCAATCTCATGAGGATATCAAGGCAGCTAGAATTGCTGAGTTGTTCCAAACTAAAAGTTTCTTAGATCCCTCTGTTTTAGGAGAATATCCAAAAGAGCTTGTCGAAATTTTATCGGAGTATGGGCTTACTCCAGATTATACTGAAGAAGAATTAGTAATTATTAAAGAAAATACAGTTGATTTTCTGGGAGTTAATTATTACCAGCCTCTACGTGTTCAAGCTCCTCAAAAAAATAAAGAGTTTGATATGGTAACACCTGATATTTTCTTTGAACATTACGATATGCCAGGTAAGAAAATGAATCCGCATCGAGGATGGGAAATTTATGAAAAAGGTCTTTATGACATTGGCATTAATTTAAGAGATCATTATAATAATATTGAATGGCTTGTTACTGAAAATGGTATGGGCGTTGAAGGGGAGGAGAAGTTCCGTGAAAATGGCTATATTATAGATGATTATAGGATTGAATTTATCAAAGGTCATTTAATAGAACTCCATAGAGCTATTGCTGAAGGAACAAACTGCAAAGGATACTTGTTATGGACGTTCATTGATTGTTGGTCTTGGCTCAATGCCTATAAGAATCGATATGGATTAATTGAACTGAATTTAACCACTGAAGAAAGAATTATAAAAAAATCGGGTTACTGGTTTAAAGAATTAAGTGAGCAAAATGGTTTTTTGAATACAAAGGAAAGCTAGAGGAAATAATATGGAATTAGGATTTTCAATGTATCCAGAGCAATATCCTTTGCAGACTTCTTTTGAATATATCAACATGTTAGCAGACTATGGTGCAAAAAGGTTATTTTTAAGTCTTTTACAGATTGATACAGATAGTTCTGATTGTTTTCAAATCTATAAAGACATTGTTCAATATGCCAATTCGAAAGGAATTAGAGTAGTTGCAGATATTAGTCCTCGTTTTATTGAAGCTCATAGGTGGCGGTTAAATTTGATGGAAATGGCTCATGAATTTGGACTTTCTGGAATACGTTTAGATGAATCTTTAGATATCTCAGAAATAACGAAACTCACTCATAATAAATACGGAATCAAAATTGAATTAAATGCAAGTACTGAAGATAAATTGTTAAAAGAGCTTTTAAGTGTAGGTGCAAACAAAGAGAATCTTATGGGATGCCATAATTTTTACCCTCACCGTTACACAGGACTGAGTAGGGAACATTTTTTAAAGATGTCACAAATTTATCACGAACACCAGATAGAAACGTCAGTTTTCATTAGTTCGAATACGGCATCGGAGGGGCCCTGGCCTGTTTCTGAAGGCTTACCGACATTAGAAGAATTACGTGATTTGCCAATTGAACTTCAAGTAGATATTCTAAAGTGTACAGGTTTGTTTGATAATGTCATTGTTTCCAATCAATGGATACAAGAAACGGAATTGAAAAGTTTGGTTGACCGTTTAGCAGATGAAAATATCATCTTTAAATATCATCCTTATGAACCATCGGATATTGAAACTGCTATTTTAGAAAGTCAGCATCGGTATCGGGGAGATATTTCAGATTATGTCATTCGGTCGACAGAATCAAGGTTAGCATTTGTTGATGCTGATATATCGCCTCGTAATGAAAATGCAATTGAACATACAGCTAGAGGTGTTCTTATAATTGATAACAACCATTATTTGAGGTATAAGGGAGAACTTCAAATTGTGCTTAAACCTTATCCAAAATCCCCTAAAGTGAATATAGTGGGAAAAATCGATGATAACTATTTGATACTTTTGGATTATATTAAGCCATGGCAATTGTTCAAATTATTTCCTTGTTCTTAAAAATTCCCTTTTGATAAGGAAAAAGACAGTTTCTAAAAGCAGAGAAGCTTTGCTATAATAACATTACATTAAGAGATAGGAGGCAGCCTGAGTGCCAAAAATTGAATCTAAATTATTGGATATTTTTTTGGAAAACCAAGGCGTTTTTCTAACAAGCAGAGTCTTAGCCAATGCAATAAGTAGTAGTGATAAAACGACTCGGAAATATATTGGGCTATTGAATGATGAACTTCAAAGAAATGGAGCGATTATTCACTCTAAACAAGGAAATGGTTATAAATTTGAACTTACAGACCAGATTCTATTTGAGCGATATTTAGCTAACCAAAAAAGCAAGCGCTATCAAATGAATGATATTCAGCATCTAGTGTCGCCAGAAGATAGGGAAAAATATATTTTGAATCAGTTACTCTTAAATAATGCTCAACTGACATCAAGTACCTTATCGCAAGAATTATTTTTAAGTAGAACATCTGTATCGACTCTTCTAAATGATATTAAAACTAAATTAGCAACTTATCATCTAAGTTTAGAAATTTCTAGGAAAAAAATTGGTATTTCTGGTACTGAGACTGATATTAGACATTTCATAAAAGAGTATTTTTTCTCGGAAACATTTACTAAGCCAGTATTTTCATTGTTTGAACAAGAGATTTTGAATAAATCAGACCTTACGGAGATTATTTCTATTGTCATTGATGAATGTCGAAATGCTAAGCTAGCTGTCAGTGATTTTATTGTACACAATCTAGTCATTCATATTTCACTTATGATTAAACGATTAAGATTAGGAAATGAAATCACTTATTCTGGGAAATTAGGCAGTAGGTCGCAACTTAAGGAATATAGTGTGGCTCACCAAATTGCTGAACAACTCCAAAACTATTTTTGCTTAGAGTTACCAACTTATGAAATTGATTTTATTTATTTGCATTTAATCGGTACAAGAGGAGCAGAAGAGTCTTCAGAAACCAATTTACGTGATAGTATTGTTGGAACGTTGGAGAATCTTGGAAGAGGACTTGATGTTGATTTATCAACAGATGAACACTTGATTACGAATATCCAATCTCATATTCGAGGTTTGCTTGTTCGTTTAAAAAACAATGTCCAATTGGAAAATCCGATTAAGGAAAGTATTTTAGCAAAATATCGCTTGGTTGTTCTCTCAATAGCTGAGAGTTTTAGAAAAATAGAGGAGCTGTCGCAATATGATATTTCAATTGATGAATGGGTGTATCTCAGTTTACACATATTGGCTACTCTAGAGAAACAGCAATCTTCTCAAAAAATAAATGCTTTGTTAGTATGCGCTACTGGAGTTGGAAGTGCTAGATTCTTAAAAAATAGAATTGAGAATTTATTTAAAGATAGGATTGTTGTTGAAGATGTTAAGAGTTATTTCGATTTAGCAGAACTTGATCTTTCGTCAGTTGATGTTATTATCAGCTCGGTTGATTTAAGCAATTTAATACTGTTAAAACCAGTCATTCAAGTTAATATTTTACTTGAAACAGTTGACATTAAGCGTATTGAAACATTTTTAAATCAATCAGCTCATTTTGAAGATATTGTAACTCGAGCAACTGAACCTTCTAAACCATCGTGCCTTTTTAAAGAAGAACAGTTTATCTATTTTGATCAAATTATCTCTAAAGAGGCGATATTAGAAAAATTATTAGATTGCCTATCACCTAGATTAACACATGCTGCATTAACTGAATTTAAGCAGCAGCTTGTTCTTAGAGAAAATTTAGGAGCTATTGTCTTTAACGATAAAATAGCCGTTCCTCACCCAGCTAAAGCTATAACGGATGAGGAACAGGTGGTTATTGGGATTTCAAAATACCCAATTCTTTGGGATGATGAGCACAAGACAGTACAAATTGTATTTCTCATATCACCGTCAACATTTAGAAATGAACAGTTAAAACAATTGTCTCCGATAATTGCTACATTTGCAAACAATGTAGAGGCTCAACAACAATTATTGCAAACACCTACATTTGAAAACTTTTTAAATTTAATATAAATTGGAGGATTTATCATGAAAAATATTATGTTAGTTTGTAACGCAGGAATGTCAACGAGTATGCTTGTCACTAAAATGGAAGCGGCCGCTAAAGAAAAAGGAATTGAGACAACCATTTGGGCTGTTCCAGTTTCTGAAGTTGCTGATGAAGTATCTTCAAAAAAAATTGATGTTCTTTTGACAGGACCACAAGTAAAATTTATGTTGAAAGAATATAAAGAGCTCTATGAACCTGATATCAAAGTTGCTGACATCAAAATGACTGATTACGGTGTGATGAATGGTAAAAATGTTTTAGAAATGGTTCTTGAAATGCTAGGAGAGTAAATGATGGCAGATATTAAAAATCTTGAATCTATCATGGGGCTTATTATGCATGGTGGTGATGCAAAGGGAAATGCTGTTGAGGCAATTCGCTCTGCTAAAAAAGGAGATTTTGAAGAAGCACATGATTATTTGAAGAAAGCTAATGTTGCTCTAAATATTGCTCATAATTCTCAAACGAGTATGTTGGCTCAAGAGGCTTCTGGAGATGCTTTAGAGTTATCTCTATTAATGGTACATGGACAAGACCATTTGATGACTGCCTTAACCTTTATTGATTTGGCAAAAGAAGTGGTAGAAGTCTATGAAAGAATTGAAAAGTTAGGAGGATAATTGTAATGGAGGTAATCGTTTCAAAAACAACTCATTTATCACCTGAAACCCTTTTTGCAGTATTAAAAAAATCTCTTAAAGAAGATTATATTGCTAATACACAACAAAATCTGGCTGACAGTGATGTAAAAGAGGGGCTAACCTTTGTTAAAAACTATGGTAAGAATCATCAAAACTCTGTACGTGTCTTAGTTTCTTCTTTCGTGGAAAATCATCGCTATGAGGCACTTTTTAGTTCAAATCGCGGTAGCCAAGTCATTTTATATGAACTAACTCCTTTAGGTGATGGCAAGACAATGTTGCGCTTGAAGCAAGAAACAATTCCAGCATCTTTTGTACAAAATTTAAACGATTACCTCATGTCTTTTCTCTTTAAAAAGAGTTTAAAACGTCAACTATCTGCTCAACTTACAGCTTTGATCAATGCTGCAAGTTAAATTAAACGATATAAATAAGGAGTTTTAACATGTCAAATTTCTCTGATAAATTCATGGAAATCTCTGGGAAAATAGGCTCTCAACGTCATCTAGTTGCTATTAGAGATTCCTTTATTTCAATGATGCCAATTACAATGGCAGGGTCTGTTGCAGTCCTTTTAAATGTATTCTTCCGTGATATTCCTAATAATATGGGAGCTACGGGTTTTGCCACAGCTATGCAACCAATCATTGACATCAATGGTTATGTTTACTTTGGTTCAATTGCAATTATGGCAATGGTATTTGCTTTTGCTTTAGGTTATCAATTATCGCTAATGCACAAAGTTAATCCTGTTGCTGGAGGGCTCATTTCCTTTGCTTCCTTTATTGCAACAATTCCTCAGACCTTGACCATAACAACAAGTTTAGAAGGGGCTAGCAATTCTGTTGTAAAAGGTCTTGTAGATTTAGGGCTGACAGTATCCGGTACAAATCTTGAAGTCAGTCAATGGGGAGCTATTGCACAAGGTTATATAGGAGCTACTGGTTTATTCACCGCCTTATTAGTTGGTTTTATTTCAATGTTTGTCTACGCCACATTGGTAAAACGTAATATTATCATCAAGCTGCCAGATACTGTGCCACCAGCAGTTAATAAAGCTTTTGCAGCCATAATTCCAGGTACGGCAGCTATTTATGTTAGTGCAATCGTAGCTTATTTAGCATTTGTTACAACTGGTCTCCCATTAAGTGACTTGGTTTCAACATACATTCAAACGCCACTTATGGGATTGTCACAAGGGGTTGGTTCTGTTATTCTATTGACCTTCCTTGTTCAATTATTCTGGTTCTTTGGACTTCATGGGCACAATGTTCTTGCCCCTGTTATGGATGGTATTTATGCAGTGGCATTAAATGAGAATACAGCTGTTTACGAGGCAACTCATAGTGCAGCAAACTTACCTTATCTTTGGACACGTGGCTCATTTGATGCCTTTGCGCAAATGGGTGGTTCTGGTGTCACTTTAGCACTCATTATTGCTATTTTCCTATTTTCAAAACGAGATGAATATAAAACTGTTGCAAAGTTGTCTGCACCAATGGGCTTATTTAATATTAACGAGCCAATTACTTTTGGTATTCCGATGGTATTAAATCCTTTATTTGCAATTCCTTGGCTCATTGTGCCTCCTGTGTGTGCCACAATCGCTTACCTTGTAACAGCTTCAGGACTAATTCCGCCAGTATTTCTTGCTGTACCGTGGATTACACCTCCTGGATTGTATGCTTATTTAGCAACAGGTGGTAATATCATGGCAGGTGTAGTATCGCTCTTTAACTTATTTGTAGCATTCTGTATTTGGGCACCATTTGTCATTTCAGCAAATAAAGTCAAAGCAGAGGAGTAGGCTATGCCTGATAAAAATTGGCAAACTTTTGTAATAGTCTTAGGATTTTTCTTGATTGCAATAAGCCCAATAACGCCATTTAAATTGCTGAATGTTATTACAGGTATTGTCTTGATTTTGTTAGGATTTGTTCTGCTCAAGAAGAAATAAGTACGATGATAAAAACCTCTTAGTTCAGAATGCTAGGAGGTTTTTATTTTGAATTAGAAACGGTAATCAATTATTCGTAAAAGATTCTGGTGACTATATTATTTAGATTAGAGGTTTTTCGATAAAACACCTTCAAACATTTTTCCGAAAAACTATAATTTTCTTGAAACAAATGTATAGGTGTGGTATAATACTACTATAGAAATCGTAAGGAAAAAATGTTATGAAACGTGAGTTGTTATTGGAAAAAATTGAGGAATACAAAGTTTTGATGCCCTGGTATGTATTAGACTACTATCAATCTAAATTGGCGGTTCCTTATAGTTTTACGACCTTGTACGAGTATTTAAAGGAATACAAACGTTTTTTTGATTGGTTGATTGAATCTGGAATTGCTGAGGTATCTCAAATTTCAATGATTGATTTATCGACACTGAACCATCTCACCAAAAAAGATATGGAGGCCTTTGTCCTGTATTTGAGGGAACGTCCTTTGCTGAACGCCAATACAACTCAACAAGGTCTCTCTCAGACGACCATCAATCGTACCTTATCAGCCTTGTCTAGTCTCTATAAATACTTGACTGAGGAGGTTGAAAATGAGCATGGTGAGCCGTATTTTTACCGTAATGTGATGAAAAAAGTGTCAACTAAGAAGAAAAAAGAAACTTTAGCAGCTCGTGCGGAAAATATTAAGCAAAAGCTCTTTTTGGGTGACGAAACCATGGCATTTTTAGAGTATGTAGATTGTGAATATGAAAACAAACTTTCTAATCGTGCTAAATCATCTTTCCGGAAAAATAAAGAACGGGATCTAGCTATTTTAGCTTTGCTATTGGCTTCAGGTGTACGGTTGTCTGAGGCTGTGAATCTGGATTTAAAAGACGTTAACCTCAACATGATGATCATTGAGGTTACGCGTAAAGGGGGGAAGCGTGACTCTGTGAATGTGGCTGGGTTCGCTAAACCTTATTTAGAAGCCTATCTTGCGATTCGGCAAATGCGTTATAATGCCGAAAAGACAGATATTGCCTTCTTTTTGACAGAATATCGAGGAGTGCCAAATCGCATTGACGCTTCTTCTATCGAAAAAATAGTGGGGAAATACTCGGCGGACTTCAAAATTCGTGTCACTCCCCATAAATTGCGTCACACACTGGCAACTCGTCTATATGATGCGACAAAATCACAGGTTCTTGTGAGTCATCAACTTGGCCATGCTAACACTCAGGTTACTGACCTTTATACCCATATTGTCAATGATGAACAAAAAAATGCTTTGGATAAACTTTAGTTTTACATAAAATAAATGATGTAAAATGAAGAAGTTGTAACTATTTGAATTAAGAACAGAACGACAAAAAAGAAATTTGCTCATCGAGTTTGTGACAAAAATATCTCAACCTTTATACTCTCAAGATATCACAAAAAAGTCTATCGCTGTTGATAGACTTTTGCTTTATTTTTTAAATGTGCTACTTTAAATATAATGGGCAAGCCTTCTCCTACTATCTCAATCGAGGAATAAGTATTCAGCAACATCAACCCTGACCATAGAAATAAAAGATTTACGAGAATCATAAGTCAATTCAAAATCGTCATCAAGGAAAGGATTATTGTCAACTAGCGATAAGGAATTAATATCTGATGTTTTTGGATATCTCGTCCATTCTCAATATAATCTGCTAGATGAATACCTAGCCAGTCGCTAGCCTTGCCATCGCGTCTGCCATATCCTCACCTTGACTGTTCAAAGTTTGGGAAGGTGATAAAATAAGGCGTATTCGATTCGTTTGTATCGTCATAATAAAATAAAGCTGGATAAGTGACAAGCATCGTTTACCTCCAAAATAAAGACAAGCGAGGCTGGGCAAAAACTAGTTTCAGAACACACAAAAAAAAAAAACGGGCATTTCCGCAGTTGGAGATGCTCGTTTTCTTATGCCATGGTTTATAATTATAATAACCACAAAACAACTAGAAAGCCATGACTATGTATAAAGAGTATAACACAAATCAATTGA
>NZ_CACVCC010000040.1 GCF_902729355.1 Streptococcus sp. S784/96/1
GACTGGTATAACTATGATAGACCACAAGAAATATTAAAAGGTATGACCCCTATGGAATTCAGGGAGTCATACCTTACTAACTAATGTTCTTTTTTACACTGTCTATTTTAGACGGGGCTTGACAAAACTGTCTTCTTAATTTTATTAAATTCTTCACTGTCTTCATCAACCCATTCTGATCCTTCTGCACCTTCCCCCCTTGGGGCCACGATATTAGCAAAATGATCTCTGTTAACACCTTATCCTACGATTTCTGCTGTACATGGATCTGAGGTTCTATGTGATACAACAACTGATGAAACGCTTACTGTAACGGTTTCATTTTTCCTCAAATTTTGAACTTGTTCATCAACCCATTCTGACCCTTCTGTTCCTCTCCCTCCTGGGGCCGCGATATTAACAAAATTATCCCTATTAACACCTTGTTCTACGGTTTCTGATGTACATGGATCTGAAGTTCTATGTGATACAACAACTTGTGAAGAGCTCACTGTGGGAACTTCGTCTGCATTTGCAGAAACACTGGCAAACAATGATAACGCAGTAAGCATTATGATACTTGAAACTTTATATTTAGACACTATAATACCTCATTCTAAAAAGATTAGTGCTTTACAGCACGATATCATCGTAACATAAACCTTCAATCAAGTAAACACGAACAGCAGCTACTTTACAAAAATACAGATAAAAATTAGCTCCATTGTAAGGAGAAACACAAAAAATGTAGATTCTCAACTAGTAATTTTACCATATAGAATTTTCGGAGATTTTTCAAAGCCTTTTTGACTAGCTTGGCTTCTTTACTATGATATCTTAATGCTTAACAATTCTTCTTTCTAGAGCTATAACTATATCAAAATATCTATAAGCCTGATCTGCAATCTATACCTTAACATAAACTACCATGTAATCGTCTCATAGATTCCCTTGATTATGTTAAGTTAAAACCATTCATGAAAACGAGTGATTTGTCCACTAGTTATAAACCGTTAAACTTCAGCAATGCCTAAGGAGAGGGTCGCTGAACTCAGGGTTGGGTTATAATTTAATCACTTGATTAATGAGTTTAGGTATTTTTCTCCCAGAGAAAAGCCGGCTGAAAGCTATAATAAAGTCTAACTATCACATATAATTATCTGAAAATATCTGAATTTCTCCATCACGAATACTATTCAGATAAAACTTTCTCTCATTTTCTTGTTACTTGAATATCAAAAAGCACCCGAAATAATCGAGTGCTCTAGGAGAATTATTCCCCTTTATTTTTCTTAATGATTTCTTCTTGAACTGACTTAGGAACATCTTCATAGTGGTCAAATACCATCATGAATGTACCACGTCCTTGAGTTGCAGAACGAAGAACTGTTGCGTAACCAAACATTTCAGCAAGTGGCACGTAAGCACGGACAACTTGTGTGTTACCACGAGCTTCCATACCGTCAACACGTCCACGACGAGCTGTCACGTGACCCATAACATCACCAAGGTTATCTTCTGGAGCAGTGATTGTAACAAGCATCATTGGCTCAAGGATAGCTGGTTGAGCTGATTTAGCAGCTTCTTTAAGGGCAAGTGAAGCAGCAATCTTAAAGGCAGTTTCAGATGAGTCGACATCGTGGTATGAACCATCGTAAAGTTTAGCTTTAACGTCAACCATTGGGTAACCAGCAAGAACACCGTTAGCCATAGATTCTACGAGACCTTTTTCAACGGCTGGGATAAATTCACGTGGAACCACACCACCGACGATAGCGTTCTCGAACTCGAATCCTTTACCTTCTTCGTTTGGAGTAAATTCAATCCAAACGTCACCAAATTGACCTTTACCACCAGATTGGCGTTTGAAGAATCCACGAGCTTGAGTTGAAGCACGGAATGTTTCACGGTATGATACTTGAGGCGCACCTACGTTAGCTTCAACTTTGAACTCACGACGCATACGGTCAACAAGGACATCAAGGTGAAGCTCACCCATACCTGAGATAACTGTTTCACCAGTTTCAACGTTAGTTTCAACGCGGAATGTTGGGTCTTCTTCAGCAAGTTTTTGAAGGGCAACACCCATCTTATCTTGGTCAGCTTTAGATTTTGGTTCAACCATCAATTGGATAACTGGTTCTGGAACGTTGATTGATTCAAGAATAACTTTAGCTTTCTCATCAGTCAATGAGTCACCAGTTGTTGTATCTTTCAAACCAACAGCGGCTGCGATATCACCAGCGTAAACAGTTTCAATTTCTTGACGGCTGTTTGCGTGCATTTGAAGGATACGTCCAATACGTTCACGTTTACCTTTTGAAGTATTCAATACGTATGAACCTGAGTTAAGAACACCTGAGTACACACGGAAGAATGTCAAACGACCTACGAATGGGTCAGTCATGATCTTGAAGGCAAGAGCTGCAAATGGTTCTTCATCAGATGCTGGACGAGTTTCTTCTTCGTCTGTATCTGGGTTGATACCTTTGATTGCAGGGATATCAATTGGGCTTGGAAGGTAGTCAATAACCGCATCAAGCATCAATTGAACACCTTTATTTTTGAAGGCTGAACCACACAATACTGGGAAGAATTCAACGTTGATAGTCGCTTTACGGATACCAGCTTTCAATTCTTCGTTAGTGATTTCTTCACCTTCAAGGTATTTCATCATCAATTCTTCATCAGTTTCAGCAACTGCTTCAACCAATTTTTCACGGTATTCATTTGCTTGATCAACATATTCAGCTGGAATATCTTCTTCAAGAATATCTGTACCAAGGTCATTAGTATAGATTTCAGCTTTCATTTTGATCAAGTCGATGATTCCTCGGAAGTCATCTTCTGAACCGATTGGCAATTGAATTGGATGAGCGTTAGCTTGAAGACGGTCATGAAGTGTGCTTACTGAGTAAAGGAAGTCAGCACCGATTTTGTCCATTTTGTTGGCAAATACGATACGAGGAACTCCGTACTCAGTTGCTTGACGCCATACTGTTTCAGTTTGTGGCTCAACACCTGATTGTGAGTCAAGAACAGTTACCGCACCATCAAGTACGCGGAGTGAACGTTGTACTTCGATTGTAAAGTCAACGTGTCCTGGGGTATCGATGATGTTAACACGGTGACCATCCCATTGTGCTGTTGTCGCAGCAGAAGTGATTGTGATACCACGTTCTTGCTCTTGCTCCATCCAGTCCATTTGTGATGCACCTTCGTGAGTTTCACCGATTTTGTGGATTTTACCAGTGTAGTAAAGGATACGCTCTGTTGTTGTTGTTTTACCGGCATCGACGTGAGCCATGATACCGATGTTACGAGTTTTTGCAAGTGAAAATTCGCGTGCCATTAGGTTATTTCTCCTATAAAAATTTGTTTACGTTTTATTATAGCATATTTTAATAAAAACGGATAGGCAGAGGCCCACCCGTTTTAACGTTTATGCGTTAAAAATTGAACTCGACTTGAGAGCGAGCGGTCAAAAAGGCAAATCTTCCTAGGCTTTTCTTGACGCCCTCGCATCCTGTTCTTAGTTGAATTTTAGCTACAAATGTCTGCCAAAAAGATAAAATTTCCTAGAAACTGAAACTTCTGCGCCAATTTCCCTATTTTAGCTAGCATTTGTTCAACGCTAAAATATCCTATCTTACCAACGGAAGTGTGCAAACGCACGGTTAGCTTCAGCCATTTTGTGAGTATCTTCACGTTTTTTAACTGATGCACCTGTGTTGTTAGCAGCGTCCATAATTTCTTTTGCAAGGCGATCTTGCATAGTGTGTTCACCACGTGCACGTGATGCGTTTACCAACCAACGAAGACCCAAAGTTGTACGGCGCTCTGGACGAACTTCAACTGGGACTTGGTAGTTAGAACCACCGACACGACGAGCACGAACTTCAAGAACAGGCATGATGTTTTCCATAGCTGTTTCGAATACTTCGTTTGCATCGTTACCAGTAGCCTCTTTAATAGTTTCAAAAGCACCGTAAACGATTGATGCAGCAACACCACGTTTACCATCAAGCATAACACGGTTGATAAGACGTGTTACAAGTTTAGAATTATACAATGGATCTGGCAAAACTTCACGTTTTGGAGCACGGTTTTTACGACTCATTTATCTTATCTCCCTTCCTTATTTAGCACCTTTAGGGCGTTTAGCACCGTATTTAGAACGGCTTTGTTTACGATCAGCAACACCTGCAGTATCAAGCGCACCACGAACGATATGGTAACGTACCCCTGGAAGGTCTTTTACACGTCCACCACGGATAAGAACAACACTGTGCTCTTGCAAGTTGTGTCCAATACCTGGGATGTATGCAGTAACTTCGATAAGGTTGCTCAAACGTACACGGGCAAATTTACGAAGGGCTGAGTTAGGTTTTTTAGGTGTCATTGTTCCAACACGTGTTGCAACACCACGTTTTTGTGGCGCAGAAACATTTGTTTGAACTTTACGGTGACTGTTATAACCAACGTTAAGCGCTGGTGATTTAGATTTTTCAACTTTTGATTGACGTGGTTTACGTACCAATTGGTTGATAGTAGGCATCTACATTTCTCCTGTATTTTTTTAATTCTGGTTGGAAAGAGCGTTTGGTGACAACCTCAATCCTGCGTGTACTTTTGCAACATTTGTCAGCACGTCTCTGTACACTTTTGAGAGACCAAAAGTAAAAAGTACCGTCTAGTATAATATCAAATACGACAATTTAAGTCAACCATTTTTTCCTAGAAATCATTTTATTTTGCCATATTTTGCAGGAAAAGCAAGGCTTGGTTTGGCATTAAGAGATAAATCAGCAAAATGACTGTTTTCATACTCAACAACACTTGCTAAGGCAATCATTCCTGCATTATCCCCACAGAGACGTAGCGGAGGAATAACAACCTCAATATCTGAGATTTCTTGAGCCAATCGTTCCCTAAGCCCTCGATTAGCCGCTACTCCTCCAGCAATAACCAACTGCTTCACAGAATAACGTTCTAAAGCTTTTTTCGTTTTTGCCAATAAAACATCTAGCACTGCTTCTTGAAAAGAGGCACATAAATTTTCCGTTACTAACGTTTCTCCTTTTTGAGCAGCATTATGATGGAGATTTATAAAGGCTGATTTAAGACCAGAAAACGAAAATTCTAGATGGTCCTCTTTAATCATTGCACGTGGGAAATTGTAAACATCTTGACCTTTGTGTGCCAACTCATCGATTTCACGTCCCGCTGGATAGGTCAAGCCCATAACACGGCCGACCTTGTCATAGGCCTCACCAACCGCATCATCTCTAGTCTCCCCAACAATTTCATATGCACCAGCTTTTTCCACATAAACCAACTCCGTATGACCGCCACTAACCAAAAGTGCCATCAAAGGATATTGGAGTTCTTGCGTCTGGTTCGCCGCCATCAAATGTCCTGCCATATGATTGACTGGGATTAGCGGAAGGTTGTGTGCCCACGCAAAAGCCTTTGCCGCGGCCATACCAACCAAAAGAGCTCCTACCAGTCCTGGACCATACGTTACCGCCACTGCCGACAAGTCTTTAGACGCGATACCTGCCTCTGTCAGGGCATCCGCAATACAAGTTGTTATCACTTCAACATGATGACGGCTGGCAACTTCAGGTACCACACCACCAAATCGTTTATGACTCTCAACCTGACTTGCAATAATATTTGTTAATAATTCTTTATCATTTTTGACAATAGCAACACTGGTCTCATCACAAGAAGACTCAATGGCCAAAATATATCTATCTGTCATAATTTAAGCAAGAAGAATCTCTCAGATTCTCTCGTTATTTCCTTTCTCTTCTCATTAAAATCGCATCTTCAATCGGGTTGTGATAATACTCTTTACGACGCCCAATCATTTTAAAATGGTATTTCTGATACAAAGCCTGCGCAGGTAAATTACTTTCTCTCACTTCCAAAAAAACAGTCTCAGAACGTTCGTCCAACTGTTCCATCAAGCGTTTTGCAATCCCTTGACCTTGATATTCTTTTCGAACTGCAATATTAGTAATTTCAAGCTCTCCAACTAGATTTTGAATAGATAAAAAACCGCTAAGCTGACCGTCTGTGTATTCAAAAAAATAATCAGTATTTTCCTGTTCTAAGTCAGCAATTATCTGTTCGAGATTCCAAGGAGAAGTTCCATAGACGTCTGTTAAAACCTCGAAAATTTCACTTGCCCTATCTCTCATCTTACACTCGCTTAATATAAGTTGTCTCAACTTCTTGATTCGTTTTCAGCCAATTTTCCTCTGCTTCTACTTTTTTCAGATACTCTGGGACAAAAGCATGCGCTGAGACTGGGGATAAGGATTGACCAATTTTTCCAATGCGTGTTGCAGACGGCAAGGTCTGTTGGATTCTTGCATTTGGCAAAGCTTCAACAATTTGGCTTCGAAACGCTTCTACTTCACCAACAAAGGTCACTTGAGTCATATCTTTTAGCTGCTCTAAAAGTATTGTAAAATTGATGTGACAATCTTGTCGTACTGCTCTGCCATTTTCATAAAAACCAGCATAAACGTTATTCCGACGAGCATCCATTACAGGAATTACTAAGCCTTCTGTTTTTGGGCACAGCGCTTGCAAACTTGACACACCGACCAAATCAATACCAAGTGTGTAAGCCATTGTCTTCGCTGTTGCAACCGCCACACGAAGACCCGTATAAGAACCCGGTCCTTCTGCAACGGCAATACGTTCTAGGTCAGTTGGCGCCCAATCAAGTTGCTTCATCAGAAAATCAATTGTTGGCATCAAGCTAATGCTATGATTTTTTTTGATATTAAGTGTTTGTTCTGCCATTACCTTATCGCCATTTAAAAGAGCGACCGATAATGCTGTACTCGAGGTATCAAATGCTAATACTTTCATTATTCTTCCTTTGATATAATCTATTTCAATTATACCATAAATCATAAATACGAACCTTTACAAAGATTTTCAACTGATTTTTTTACTCAAAATAGACTTTATGATATAATTATAATAATTGTAAACTCGGGTAAAAAATTGACTAGACTGGTAATGAGATAATTTTTTTCAAAATAGCTATTGTTTTGATCTGTTTTTTGCACAGTCAACCCGCTCAAAAGAAAGGAAATCTAATGATTTATAAAGTATTTTATCAAGAAAGTAAAGACCGTAGTCCTCGTCGTGAGACGACTAAATCTCTTTATTTAGAAATTAATGCTCAGACAGAACTTGAAGGACGCATCAAAGCCCGTAAGCTAGTTGAAGAAAAAACTGCTTATAACATCGAACACATCCAACTCTTGGATGATAAATCACTTGCTTATGAAAAAGAAACTGGCGTATTCAACTTAACGGAGCTTTAATATGTCTAATATCAATCTAAAACCACATGAAGTTGGGGTTTATGCGATTGGTGGTTTAGGTGAAATCGGAAAAAATACTTACGGTATTGAATATCAAAACGAGATTATTATCGTAGATGCTGGTATTAAATTCCCAGAAGACGATTTACTTGGCATCGATTACGTTATCCCAGACTACTCTTACATCGTTGAAAACTTAAACCGAGTTAAAGCCTTGGTGATTACTCACGGGCATGAAGACCATATCGGTGGTATCCCATTCTTGCTCAAGCAAGCCAATGTCCCAATTTACGCTGGGCCACTTGCTCTTGCATTAATTAAAGGTAAACTGGAAGAACACGGCTTACTTCGTGATGCAACCCTTCATGAAATCAATCACAACACTGAGTTAACCTTTAAAAATCTCAGCGTGACCTTTTTCCGCACAACTCACTCAATCCCAGAACCACTAGGCATTGTTATCCATACCCCTCAAGGTAAGGTGGTTTGCACGGGAGATTTCAAATTCGATTTCACTCCTGTGGGAGAACCAGCCGATTTACACCGTATGGCAGCACTTGGCGAGTCAGGCGTTCTCTGCCTTTTATCAGACTCTACCAATGCTGAAGTCCCTACTTTTACCAATTCTGAAAAAGTCGTTGGACAATCAATCATGAAAATTATCGAAGGTATTGATGGCCGTATTATTTTCGCTTCCTTCGCTTCAAATATTTTTCGTCTTCAACAGGCCGCAGAAGCTGCTGTTAAAACCGGTCGTAAAATCGTTGTCTTTGGTCGCTCTATGGAAAAAGCCATCATCAACGGTGTTGAACTTGGCTACATCAAAGTACCCAAAGGAACAATCATTGACCCTAGCGAGATGAAAAACTATCACGCTAGCGACATTTTAATCATGTGTACGGGATCCCAAGGAGAGTCAATGGCTGCGCTAGCACGTATCGCTAATGGCATGCATCGTCAAGTAACCTTGCAACCAGGTGATACCGTTATTTTCTCATCAAGTCCAATCCCAGGAAACACAACTAGCGTTAACAAGCTCATCAACACCATTCAAGAAGCCGGTGTCGAGGTTATCCATGGTAAAATCAATAATATCCATACTTCTGGACATGGTGGACAACAAGAGCAAAAACTCATGCTTCGCCTAATGAAACCAAAATTCTTCATGCCAGTACACGGTGAATACCGCATGCAAAAAGTCCATGCCGGTCTAGCAATTGACATAGGTATTCCTAAAGAAAATATTTTCATCATGGAAAATGGTGACGTACTTGCTCTGACTAAAGATTCGGCTCGCATGGCTGGTAAATTTAACGCGCAAGATGTTTATGTAGATGGAAACCGTATCGGAGAAATCGGTGCTGCTGTCCTTCGTGACCGTAAAGATTTATCTGATGATGGTGTCGTACTAGCAGTTGCTACTGTTGATTTTAGTTCAAAAATGATATTGGCGGGGCCAGACATTCTCAGTCGCGGCTTTATTTACATGCGTGAATCTGGTGACCTTATCCGCGAGAGCCAACGCGTACTATTCAATGCTATCCGTATTGCGCTGAAAAACAAAGAGGCTAGCGTCCAAACCGTTAGTGGCGCTGCGGTCAATGCTCTCCGTCCATTCCTATATGAAAAGACAGAACGTGAACCAATTATCATTCCGATGATTTTAACACCCGATGAATAAACTATTTCGGCTCTTTGTCACCCACTACAGTTGACAAAGAGCCGATTTTATCATTAAGTTATCAACCACAAAGCCCTCACTAAGAGTATAGCACTTAGCGAGGGCTTTGCCTATTGGTTGTCATTGTTTTGTGGGTGTGGGATCTGCCATCGTGCTGGTTTGTCCCAATCTCTATTTGTTTTTAATAAATATCAAGATAATTATCGATTTCCCATTGTGAAACAAATGTTGCGTATGATGCCCATTCTATACGTTTAGCCTCAAGGAAGTTGTAGTAAATATGATCACCAAGAGCTGCTCTCACAACGTCATCTTCCTGTAAAGCTTTAAGTGCGTTGTGTAACGTCGAAGGTAAATCAATAATACCTGCTTCTCTGCGCTCTTCAGCAGACATCGCATAAATATTCGTTTCAATCGGAGCTGGTGCTTCAATTTTATTTTCAATACCATCAAGTCCTGCCTCTAAGAGAACCGCAAGGGCAAGATAGGGATTCGCCATTGGATCAACCGAACGAAGTTCCAAACGCGTTCCCATGCCCCGCGAAGCCGGAACACGAATCAGCGGCGAACGGTTACGACCAGCCCATGCAATGTAAACTGGCGCTTCAAAGCCTGGAACCAAACGTTTATATGAATTCACTGTAGGGTTGATAATGGCAGTGTAATTATAAGCATGCTTCATCAAACCACCAAGGAAATAGTAAGCATCTTCTGATAGTTGCATACCGCGTGGATCTTCCGAATCAAAGAATGCATTCTCTCCCTTGTCATTAAATAGAGACATGTTACAGTGCATACCAGAACCCGCAATTCCATATTTAGGTTTCGCCATAAAAGTAGCATATAGACCATGTTTGCGCGCAATGGTTTTAACAACTAATTTAAAAATTTGAATGTTGTCACATGCCTTAAGAACCTCCGCATATTTAAAATCAATCTCATGCTGACCAACCGCTACTTCGTGATGACTTGCTTCTACTTCAAATCCCATTTCTGTCAAGACATTCACGATTTCACGACGTGTATTGTCTGCAAGATCAGTTGGAGCTAAATCGAAGTAACCTCCCTTATCATTCACCTCAAGAGTCGGATTTCCTTTTTCATCTAATTTAAAAAGGAAAAATTCTGGCTCAGGTCCAAGATTAAAGGATTTGTAACCAACTTCTTCCATATGTCGCAAAGCTTTTTTAAGATTGCCCCGAGGATCACCAGCAAATGGTTTGCCTTCCGCTGTATAGATATCACAAATCAAGCCAGCAACAGCTCCATTTTCATCCCCCCAGGGAAAAACCATCCAAGTATCTAAATCAGGATAAAGGTACATATCCGATTCATTAATGCGAACAAACCCTTCAATTGACGAACCATCAAACATCACTTTATTTGATAGAACCTTTTCCAACTGCTCCTCAGTTGCAGGAATTTCGACGTTTTTCATCACTCCAAGAATGTCTGAAAACATCAAACGAAGGAAAGTAACATTTTTCTCTTTGACTTCACGACGGATGTCAGCTGCTGTGATTGCCATTTGAATTCTCCATAAATATATAAATCCTGATGCGTTATAGACGCATACCGCCTAGTTGTGTACTAGGAGCTCCAAATCCCGCTTGATTGCGAAGTTCATCATGTAAAAGTCGTCGAACATCTGCGTCTGACAGTGTTTTTTTCTGCTGGTTTTTTATTTTTCTAGCTTCATATTCACGTTTAATTGCAGCCATATTAAGACCTTCTGATAAAAAATCTTTAATCTCCAAAAGACGATCCATATCATTCAAGGAATACATTCGTCGATTCCCTTCATTACGTTCAGGTAAAATTAACCCTTGGTCTTCATAATAACGAATCTGTCTAGCTGTTAAATCCGTCAGTTTCATAACGGTACCGATAGGGAAAACCGCCAATGTTCGCCTTAGTTCTTTTTCTTTCACGAAAACACTCCTATTACTCTTACATTATAGGGCTTAAAAAAAACCTTGTCAAGTTTCTATGTCACATTTTATAACATGTGTTGAAATTATTTGTCTTTTTTGATCAAAGTTCGTATTTTATCAACATCTGCATTAACTAAAATAGCTATAAAGACACCAATAAAAGTTTCAAATACCCTAACAACAGCATACTGAATTGGTCCACCAGATGGGACTGATAAGGTAATGATTAGAAGCGCAGATACACCACCAATAATTCCTGATTTATTATTCATTGCCACATTGGTCATAATCGTCAGCATGGTACAAATCGGAACAAAAGCCAAAGCAACCCACGCTTGTCCTTGTAGCATTTGAGATAAAATGAAGAACCCGACAGCATAAAGACCACCAATCGTATTACCCAAAATGCGCGAACTTCCAAAATACAGACTCTGACCAAAATCTTCACGCAAGCTAAAAACTGCAGTTAAGGCTGCGATATTTGTCCCTTCCCAACCTAAAAATTGAAAAAGTAAAATAACAAAAAAAACTGCAATCCCTGTTTTTAACGTTCTCATCCCTAAACGAAATTTTTTAGGGTCAAACTGATAATTTTTCCACATAAGATTATTCTAACATGAATAAGCATTTTTTTGGAAGAAATACCTTAAAAACAACCAACCTTTTTAGCAGCAGTTTTAATTGACAAAATAATAGTCAAACAAGGTTTTAACCTGGTGATTTTTTCTATTCTGATTAACTTTATAGCAGTTATTTTCCCTGAAATTGATTTAAATGTTTCTAAGCAATACTGAAAAGTTTCTGAAAATAACTCTTCCCAAATACGATTAACCAAAGTAAGGCGAGGAGCCCAATTTTTAGTATTATACAAGGATTTGTCAGAGACTACTTCTTTTAACAAATCATGTAAGTCTTGATAGAACTCTGCTAACTCTAATGTCTTAACTGGATTCAAGGTCACCATACACGTGCCCAGAAAAGCCGATAAATGATTAAAAACTAAAGATAAAGTCCGACTATCAGATAAAAAACTTTAAATAATTCGATAATTTCACTTATATCAACATCATCAAAAGATGCCAAAATGATATGAAGGTCTCTATCAGTCACTTCGTAAGCATACTGCGAGACCCCTCTATCACCTAACGCTTTCCAAATCATCTGATTTTCTCAAAAACCTTGTCGTCTACTAATGTAATTATAGCATACAACATTACCACCTTTTAGAGCGGGGAAAATCAGTAACCTATCAAAAAAGGCGATTTCGGTTTTGTCGTCCACCTCCACATAAATCCACTTTTTCTAATAAAAATTATATCCTAGAAAGCACTATAAATCCAGAGCGAACTCTTTATTCTGACTCGTGGTACTTCATAGAAACTTTACACAATGTATAGAAAAAAAGTCACCCACTACAGTTGACAAAGAGCCAAAGAGTTTGAGACAAAATTCTGGACAATAAAACAAAAAACGAACAAAAATTATCTCTTATATATTTAAAGAGTATCTTTGTTCGTTTTTATATACAGTTTATTAGAATATTAGATTTATTGGTATAAATTTTCTAAACTAAAAATCTTTTTATCCCAGACTCTCTAGTTTCTAGCCTTAAAAACTTATTTTTCTGTAAGTGCAGCCAAACCTGGTAATACTTTACCTTCTAATAACTCCATACTTGCGCCACCACCAGTTGAGATCCATGAGAATTTGTCTGCACGGCCCAGGTTGATAGCAGCAGCTGCTGAGTCACCACCACCGATGATTGATTTCACGCCTGGTTGTTTAACGATAGCATCCATCACACCGATTGTACCAGCTTGGAAGTCTGGGTTTTCAAAGACACCCATAGGACCGTTCCATACAACTGTTTTCGCACCAGTCAATGCTTCGTCAAATTTAGCGATAGATTTTGGACCGATGTCAAGACCAAGGAAGCCTTCAGAAACAGCTTCACCTTCAGTATCGCGAACAGTTGTGTAACCTGCAAATGAGTCAGCTTCTTTCGAGTCAACTGGCAAGACAAGTTTACCATTTGCTTTTTCAAGAAGTGCTTTCGCAACATCCAATTTGTCTTCTTCAACAAGCGAGTTACCGATTTCGATACCTTGTGCTTTGTAGAAAGTGTAAGTCATACCGCCACCGATAAGGACTTTATCAGCTTTTTCAAGGAGGTTTTCGATAACACCGATTTTATCTGAAACTTTTGAACCACCAAGGATAGCCACGAATGGACGCTCTGGAGTTTCAACAGCTTCTTGGATGTAAGCAATTTCGTTTTCAAGAAGGAAACCAGCAACTGCTTTTTCAACGTTTGCTGAGATACCAACGTTTGATGCGTGCGCACGGTGAGCTGTACCAAATGCGTCGTTTACGAAGATACCATCTCCAAGTGATGCCCAGTATTTACCAAGCTCTTCGTCATTTTTAGATTCTTTTTTGCCGTCAACATCTTCAAAACGAGTGTTTTCAACTAAAAGAACTTGTCCATCTTCAAGAGCGTTGATAGCTGCTTCCAATTCAGCACCACGAGTAGCCCCTGGGAAAACAACCTCTTGACCAAGTTTAGCAGCCAAATCAGCAGCTACTGGTGCAAGTGATTTACCAGCTTTATCAGCTTCTTCTTTCACACGTCCAAGGTGTGAGAAGAGGATTGCACGACCACCCTGTTCGATGATGTATTTGATTGTTGGAAGTGCCGCAGAGATACGGTTATCATTTGTGATAACGCCATCTTTCAAAGGCACATTAAAGTCAACACGGACAAGAACTTTTTTACCTTTAAGTTCCACGTCTTTAACAGTCAATTTAGCCATTAGTAAGCTCCTTAATTTTTTTGTTTACTTGTTTATTATATCACAAAACATTTTAAACGGCTAACATTCTGCCACAGTTTCTCGCTTTTTCATTTCTTCTGATAACAACTGACAAACCCCTGTCTTTTTGGTAGAATAGATAAGCACTAAATTGCACAAGACTGTATTTCTTGAAAGCGAGGAAAAAATGACAGATTACCCTATTAAATACCGTCTCATTAAGACGGAAAAACATACCGGTGCTAGACTCGGTGAAATTATCACCCCACACGGTACCTTCCCTACGCCAATGTTTATGCCTGTTGGTACACAAGCTACGGTTAAAACGCAGAGCCCCGAGGAATTGAAAGAAATGGGTTCTGGGATTATCCTTTCAAATACCTATCACCTTTGGCTGCGCCCAGGGGATGAATTGATTGCCCAAGCTGGCGGATTACACAAATTTATGAACTGGGACCAAGCCATCCTAACAGATAGTGGTGGTTTCCAAGTCTATTCACTTGCTGATAGCCGAAACATTACTGAAGAAGGGGTAACCTTTAAAAACCATCTAAACGGCTCAAAAATGTTCCTTTCTCCTGAGAAAGCTATCTCTATTCAAAACAACCTTGGTTCTGATATCATGATGAGTTTTGACGAGTGCCCTCAATTCTACCAACCTTACGACTACGTCAAAAATTCAATTGAGCGTACCAGTCGCTGGGCTGAACGCGGTCTTAAAGCACACCGTCGTCCACATGAACAAGGCTTATTTGGTATCGTTCAAGGAGCAGGATTTGAAGACCTTCGCCGCCAGTCCGCTGCCGACCTTGTCAGCATGGACTTCCCAGGTTACTCTATTGGTGGACTTGCTGTTGGCGAAACCCACGACGAAATGAACGCTGTTCTTGACTTCACCACACCACTACTTCCTGAAAATAAACCACGTTATTTGATGGGGGTTGGTGCACCAGATAGTCTTATCGATGGCGTTATCCGTGGGGTTGATATGTTTGACTGTGTATTACCAACACGTATTGCCCGCAACGGTACTTGCATGACATCATTTGGACGTCTTGTTATCAAAAACGCTCAATTTGCAGAAGACTTTACGCCACTAGATCCCGAGTGCGATTGCTACACCTGCAAAAACTACACGCGCGCTTATATCCGTCACTTGTTGAAAGCTGACGAAACATTCGGTATCCGTTTGACAAGTTACCACAACCTTTACTTCTTAGTTAATTTGATGAAAAAGGTACGTCAAGCTATCGTGGACGATAACCTTCTTGAATTCCGCCAAGATTTCATGGAAAAATACGGGTATAACCGTTCTAAGCGTAATTTCTAAAAACAACGAACGTTTGAGCATTAATTGTCTCAAACGTCTTTTTACAATTATCACTAAAGGGAGACACCTATGACTCAAGACTATATTTCATACATCCGTTCAAAAGTTGGGCATGATTACATTTTTCTAACCTTTGCAGTTGGTATTTTAACCAATGAAGAGGGAAAAATTCTTCTCCAAAAGCGTGGGGACAAGGGAACTTGGGGACTTCTTGGTGGCTGTATGGAGCTAGGTGAAAGTTCCGTCGATACTTTAATTAGGGAATTTAAACAGGAATCTGGCATTTCTATTATTCCCAAACGCCTACTCAATGTCTATACGAATTTTGAAGATTCCTATCCTAACGGTGATATCGCTCAAACGGTTGGTATGGCTTATGAGGTCGAAGCAACACAACCTTACAATATTACTAATTTTTCAAATCAAGAAACCTTAGAGCTCCGCTTTTTTACCCAAGAAGAAACCAAACAGATCACTATCGTTAATGCCCAACACCAACTGATTTTGGATGAGTATTTTGCCCAAACCTTCCAACTAGGAAATTAGGAGGTACTTATGACCAAAATAGAACTACTAGATTATCTCCATAACTACCTTTCTGATGGCCAAAGACACACTGTCCGTATTTTTGGACATGGCGGAGCAGGTAAGTCCACTTTTGCTAAAGAATTGCTGGAGATACTGCCTAGCGATAAAGTAAATCTTCTTGAAACAGATCCCTATATCATCAACGGAGAACTCAGGCAACTGGTTTCTTCAGGCTCTATAATTTCTGTAGTGGGTAAATTCCCCGCAGAGATTATGGAGCCTTTTTGAGTATAGAAAAAGTCCCATATGACCTATAATGAAAAGCGACAAAACAACTCATTAGAAAGCCTCATA
>NZ_CACVCC010000041.1 GCF_902729355.1 Streptococcus sp. S784/96/1
TCATCGGTTTATGTTAGAGCAAGCATTAGAAACTTATGATTGTTATAATGCTAAAATCCAACAGTTAGAAAATCGAATAGACAGTTATCTCAAAGACTATGAGCGAGAACTAGAGATATTGGATAGTATTCCGGGTATCAATCAGATTACAGCCTCTGTTGTTATCGCTGAAGTCGGTGTTGAGATGAACCAATTTCCAACAGTTGGTCAATTAAGTTCTTGGGCTGGGTTATGTCTAGGAAATCATGAGAGTGCTGGTAAAAAATGAAGTATCCGAATAAGACATGGTAATGCTTACCTGAAAAAGTGCCTTTGTCAAGCTGTCTTTGCGGCTAGACGACAAAAAGGCAGTCCTATAGCTGAACGGTTTAATCGATTAAAATCTAGAAGAGGCCCACAAAAAGCTACTATAGCTATTGCTCATTAGTTACTTAAACTAGCTTATATTCTTTTGTCTTATCAATTAACTTATTCTGAATTTTGCCAACAAAAAAGATTGTTAGAGACGAGCTAACAATCCAAAACTAAAAATTTTTCGCCTATATTGTAACATAGGGGAGGAAGTTTTGCACTTTTTTGAAGTTTTCGTATAAAACCTTTGGAGGTTGGAAATAAGATGAACGAAGTTCATCACATTCGTATAGGATGGCCGCTAACGATTGCGTGGTACTAAAATAGTCCAGTGGACTATTTTAGGTGGACACTTGAAAATGAAAGAAGGGTCCAGTTACAGACCTCCAATCAACCACTGCGCCAATCTGTTATTACTATCAAAAAAAAAGAAGGTTGAGATATTTTTGTCTCAACCTCAGTGAAATAGTAGTGTTCCGATAAACTGTCCTAAAATGATTAAAAACCAAAGTATAAAAATTATGATTACTACAAGCTTTCCCTCTCTTAACCAAGAAAAGTCACTTTTTTCTTTATTGTTCACAAAATCAATAATTTGACTATAAGTCTGTAATTTATGGTTTTTCATTAGTTGATACAGCTTATACAGACAGTAAAATACAGGCAATAATGATAGGGTATTTAGAATTTGAAAATTATCTATTTGATAAAAGCGCCCAAGTGGCTGAATAAATGAGTGAGTAAAAAACGATAGGCAAGTAGCTTTCAGCCACTTCTTGAACTGCGATTGGTCGACTTGATGTTTCATAATGTCAACATCTCCTTTGATTAGATTATCTAAGGAGACATCGAAAAAGGTAGCTATCAGTAAGAGTGAATTGATATCTGGATAAGTCTTACCACGTTCCCAGTTAGAAATGGTTTGCCGTGAAACATACAATTTCTCTGCCAATTCTTCTTGGGAAAGCTGCTTACTTTTCCGTAAATCAACCAAACGACTGTGTAGTTCCATTTCGACCTCCTTGATGAGTTTAGTCTAATCTTTTACCCACTAGTTTACCATACAACTTCTTTGTCAAGCTAGGGTTTTCTTTGTCAAAAGGATTTGACATGTTGATTTCATGAGATTTTTAAGCATTTTTATCTTGATTTTTTCGTTCTTTTATAGCCACAAATCCCTGACCAAATTTACAAAGTTCTTCTAAGATTTCGTAGTCTTTTTTACCACGGCTATCAAAAATGATTTCCATCTGTCCCTTGTCATCACTGATACGGGCTTTTAAATTGGTTTTTGATAGAGCCTCAAAATAATCTTGCGTTAAAAACAGTGCTTGAGCAACCTTTTCAAATCGAACAATCAATTGGTTGTCTTTTCTGTCAACCATATTGACAAAGACAGCATCCATGTAACTTTTGACGAGACCGATTTCAAGGAGATAGGCCACTTGATCTGGATATTCTCCAAAACGGTCTATAAGATCCTCTTGTAACTCTTGATAATCTTTTCGGCTTTCAATTTCACGGATACGTTTGTAAATGGCTATTTTTTGCCGTTCATCTGAGATGTAATTAGCTGGAAGATAGGCATCAATAGCAAGGTTGAGTTCCGCATTCCCTTTGCGACGTGCTTGCGATTTGCCCTGCTTCTTAGCAATCGCTTCTTCTAACATCTGTGAATATAATTCAAAACCAACGGAATCAATGAAACCGCTCTGCGATGCCCCTAAAATATTACCAGCCCCACGAATGGACAAATCACGCATGGCGATCTTAAAACCTGACCCCAGCTCCGTAAAGCCTTTAATCGCATCAAGGCGTTTTTCTGAAACTTCTGTCAAAATCTTATCTGGACGATACATGAGATAAGCATAGGCAATACGATTACTACGGCCAACACGACCACGTAATTGATACAAGGTTGACAAGCCCATGTGATCAGCATTCTCAATAAAGAGGGTATTAACATTAGAAATATCGACACCTGTTTCAATAATTGTCGTTGCCACAAGCACATCATATTGACCATCAATGAAATCAAGGAGGGTATTTTCCAGTTGTACCTCACTCATCTGACCATGAACAAAGCCAATGCTAGCCTCGGGTAATAAATCTTGAAGTTCGGATACTTTTTGCTCAATCGTTTCAACCTTGTTGTAAACGTAAAATACCTGACCACCACGGTCCATTTCACGCATAACAGCTTCACGAATCACTCCAAGATTGGTTTCCATCACATAGGTCTGGACAGGGTAACGATTGGTTGGTGGTGTCTCAATCACTGATAAATCACGAATGCCCAGCATAGACATGTGCAGTGTTCTTGGGATTGGTGTTGCCGTTAGAGTCAAAACATCAACTTTAGTTTTCAGCTCTTTTAATTTTTCCTTGTGTTTTACTCCAAATCGTTGTTCCTCATCAATCACAATCAGTCCCAAATCTGAAAATGCCACATCTTTTGATAAGAGACGATGGGTACCAATAATAATATCCACCTGACCTTGACTTAGTTTCTCAAGGGTCTGTGTCTGCTCTTTTTTACTTTGGAAACGGCTGAGGACACCAACATTGACAGCATAGTTCTCAAAGCGCTCTTTAAAATTAGTGTAATGTTGCTGAGCTAGGACTGTTGTCGGTACCAAAACAGCTACCTGCTTACCATCATTAACCGCTTTAAAGGCTGCTCGCATTGCGACTTCTGTCTTACCGAATCCAACATCTCCAACCAAAAGACGATCCATTGGTCGGTCACTTTCCATGTCAGTCTTAATTTCTTTGACAGAGCGTAGCTGATCCTCTGTCTCCACATAAGGAAAATCGTCATCAAACTCCTGCTGATTATCATCGTCTGGTGAAAAAGCAAAGCCTTTTAACTGGCTGCGTTCAGCGTAGAGTTTTAAGAGGTCATCCGCAATATCTTCGACTTGCTTGGTAACCTTCTGCTTGGTTTTCTTAAATCGTCCATCATTAAGTTTATTGATTTGTGGCTCTTTGCCATCTGCCGAAACGTATTTTGATAGGCTCTCAATCTGCTCCACAGGTAAGGAAATGGTTGAGGCGTCTTGGTATTGTATCGTAAGATAGTCTCGGTGGACACCTTTAATTTCAATGGTTTCAATCCCCATGAACCGTCCAATACCATGCACATGGTGAACAACGTAATCTCCCTTTTCCAGTTCATTGTAATCTTTAAGGCGCTCGGCATTGCTGATGTTGTGACGACGGATACGGCGCTTGATGGTCTTATGGAAAATTTCTTTTTCCGTAATTAGTACCAATTTTTGGTCAGCAAAGTAAAACCCATGTGACAGATGACCTACAACCAGCTGTGCCTGACCAATCTCAATAGCACCTGCAGCCACAATTGGTAAGTCTAGTTGATACTCTCGAAGGGTTTCTTGTAATTTTTCCAGACCAACTTGACTGTCTGCTTGAATCACAATTGTTGCCTTATTTTTAAGATAACGATTGATTTCATCAACCAAGAGTGGGAATTGATTGAAAAATTCCTGCATGGCATACTGGGTCAAGTTATGCAACTGGTTAAATTTGATATTCCCAAGCCCCTTATGAAAGGTAGAAAAGAAAGTCGCTGGCTGATACTGGCGAATGGTCTGATAACTCTCTGCAAAATAAATTAAATCACTAACAGATTTTCCTTGATGGAGTTCCTCTGTCAAGTAATTAGCAACTTCCAAATCAAAACGGGCATTACGATCAACCAATTTTTGGAAATCGTCAATAAAAAGTGGTGTCCCTTTTGGAATATAATCCAATAAGGTATAAGACTTTTCATAGAAATACGAGAGGAATTTGCGAATATCTCGGTGCTTGTGACCATCTGCGGTTACAGAAATCAGCTCGACTAACCAGTCATGGGTAGGATTGTCCTTAGCTGTTTTTTGCAACGCTTTTTCCAGTCGTTTTTGACCACGCGCCAAATCATCTCTCGTCAGAATCATTTCTTCAGCAGGAGATAGTTGAACCTCATCTAGAGTTTCCAATGATTTTTGCGTTTCCACATCAAAAAGACGAATCCCGTCAATCTCATCCCCAAAAAACTCCAAGCGATAAGCCTTGTCATTTTTACTATCATAGATATCTAAAATATCCCCTCGACGGCTAATCTCACCAGGACTCATCACCTGACTAACCTTAGTGTAGCCCATCATGAGCAGTTGCTTGGTTAAAGTCTCTAAATCATATTCATCACTGACTGCTAAGGTCAATAGCTGAGCAACATAGTCCATTGGATTCGGCAGTAAAATCCGAGTACCAATCAAACTAACTAAGAGAATACCTGACGCCTCATCATCCACTAGAAAATTTAGAGCCTCAACACGCGATATGGCTCTTTCTTGAGAAGCCATAATAAATTCTGCAGCGGCAATATCATCCGCAAAGAATTGAAAAACATTTTCCTCGCCAATCAAACTTATCAAATCAGCAGCTAAGGTCTCTGCCTCATGTTGAGTAGCCGTAACAACAACTAGCTTTCCACCTTCTTCTACAAAGTAAGAAGCAATGGCTAAAGTCTTGCTGCTTCCCGATAAACCCATGATGAGTTGACGTCCTAATAATGGAGCCTTATCTCGCCATTCGACTAAGGTCTTATGCTGACCAAATAACTCTACAATATTAGCCATTATATCGCCTCATTGTTCCTTCAAAATCATTTGTTTTCAAATAATACTCCAAAGATTCAACTACCTTATCCAAGGTCATTGTGATCCTGATATAATCATCGGATTCAAAGCGACCAAGAACATGGTTGACAACAGTCATTCCCTGTTTGGGACGACCAATACCAATTTTAATCCGATCAAATTTTTGTGTTCCTAATTCTGCAATAATGGATTTAATCCCATTATGACCACCTGCTGAGCCTTTTTGACGGTATCTAATCTTACCAACTTCCATATCCAGGTCATCGTAAATGACAATAAGATCTTCAATAGGAATGTTATAGTAAGCTAGTAAAGCTCGTACAGCAATTCCTGAAAGGTTCATAAATGTAGTTGGTTTGACCAGATAAACCTTCTCACCATTGACAAAAGTTGAGCCAACTTCTGCCTTAAAGACCTTCTCCTCTAAAAAAGTGACGCTTAAGGATTTAGCCCACAAATCAATCGCCATAAAGCCAACATTGTGCTTGGTTTCGTGATATTTTGAACCTGGATTTCCCAAACCGACAATTAGTTTTACCATGTGATTATTATTAACTCCTCTCATCTAGCAGAAAAAAGTATAAGACACAGGCCTCATACTTTAACAATATGTTTAGACATTGAAACGGAATTCCATGATGTCTCCATCTTGAACGATGTATTCCTTGCCTTCTTCACGAAGGCGACCAGCTTCTTTGACCGCTTTCTCACTGCCATAGTGCATGAGATCGTCGTAGCTCATAGTCACGGCACGTATAAAGCCTTTTTCAAAGTCAGAGTGAATAATACCAGCCGCTTGTGGCGCCTTAATCCCCCGCTTGAAGGTCCAAGCACGCACCTCTTTTTCACCAGCTGTAAAGTAAGTGCCGAGACCCAGCAAGTGATAAGCAGCACGGGTCAACTTGTCTACGCCTGACTCAGTCAAACCAATAGCTTCTAAGAACTCTGCCTTATCTTCATCTTCCAGCTCAGCAATCTCTTCTTCGGCACGTGCTGAAATCACAACCACTTCAGCATTTTCTGTTGCCGCAAACTCACGAATTTGTTGCACATAAGAAATATCATCTGGTTCAGCAACTTTATCTTCGTCAACATTTGCTACATAAAGCACTGGTTTAGTGGTTAAAAGGAAAAGTTGCTTGACAATTTTTTGTTCATCATCTGTAAAGTCAATGGTACGCGCTGATTTACCATCTTCAAGAACAGGCTTGATTTTTTGCAAGATGTTAAACTCAGCAACAGAATCCTTATCTTTTTGCGTACGCGCCATTTTTTCCACACGCGCATAGCGTTTGTTAATGCTATCAAGGTCAGCTAAAATCAACTCCAAATTGATGGTCTCAATATCTGCCAATGGATCCACAAAAGCGTCCTCACGCCCTTGCTCACGCATGACATTTTCATCATCAAAAGCACGAACAACATGGACAATGGCATCTACTTCACGGATATTGGCCAAGAATTTATTTCCAAGGCCTTCCCCTTTTGAAGCCCCTTTTACAATCCCTGCAATATCTGTAAACTCAAAGGTTGTTGGGACAGTTTTCTTTGGTGTAATCAATTCTGTCAACTTCTGTAAACGTTCGTCTGGTACTTCAACCATCCCTACATTTGGGTCAATGGTCGCAAAAGGATAGTTAGCAGCTTCTGCACCAGCCTTTGTAATCGCATTAAATAGGGTTGATTTCCCAACGTTTGGTAAACCAACGATACCTGCTGTTAAAGCCATATTTTCTATTTCTCCATTCTCAATTCAATCATGAGTATTATACCAAAAAAACAAGAAAAAAGCTTGCTGATTGGCAAGCTTTAACTAAAATACGTCACAATAAAATAAACACCTAAAATGATAACAGCAACAAATAGAAGGGATGCTATATCATTTTTACTGAGTGGTCTCTTTGATTCTTCGTTCAAAAACTCCCAAGCATTCATTGGTTTCTCAATTTTTTCCACAACTTTGACAACTGGTTCTTTGCCTGTCACTAGTTCATCAATTGTAACACTTAATAGCTCAGCCAATTTAGCTAAATTTTCTAAATCTGGAGTGGCATCACCATTTTCCCATTTTGAAACAGCTTGACGTGAAATAAATAACTGTTTGGCTAACTCTTCCTGCGAAATATTTTTCTTTTGGCGAAGTTTTTGAGCTGTTCTGCAAATATAGTCATTACTGTATCCACCTTTCTTGCCTCATTATAACCGATAATATGAAAGCAGACTAGCACTTTTTATGGCAACCAACCGTTGCGCAACTGCTAGAAAAGCTGAATAGAATAAGGTTTCTACGGTTGCAGAACTTTTTTTATCTTTCGTTCAAAATCATGTCGACTCATCATCACAACGTGTTCACAGTTAGTACACTGTATTTTGATATCTGCTCCTAAACGTATAATCTTCCATTCATTTGCTTTTTTTCCAGTTGATTTAATCGTACAAGCATGTGGCTTTTTCATTTCTATTACAGATCCTAATTGATACATTTGTTGCTCCTTTTACTTCTTGTCATTATATCAAAAAAACACCCAGCAAAGAAAGCTGAGTGTCTATGAAATATGAAAAAGTTTTAGAATAGCTTAATATAAGCCAAATCCCATAAACTAACTTTAGTTTGTACGAACAGGCGTAATCAATTGAATAAAGTTTTCAGTATCATCACCTGGAATTAAAGTAAAAGGTCTAACATTAGAAATAAAACGAATGACAACTGTTGTGCTCTTCAAAACTTTTAGTGCATCAATAAGATAAGTTGGGTTAAAACTAATAGTTAGGTCATTTCCTGTCAATTCAATAACATCAATTTCTTCGTTAACTTTACCAACTTCTGGAGAATTAACGTGGGCACTTACCTTACCATTGCTAATTTCCAGCTTAACAGTTCCATTTTGACTAGCATTTGAAATAAGCTGAGCACGTTCCATTGATTGACGAAGAGCTGAAGAATTAAATGTTACCTCTGTTTCAAAAGTATTTGTTAGAAGACGATCTGTATCTGGATAATTTCCTTCTAAAAGACGTGTGTAAAATGAAGTATGTTCACTTCTAAAAAGAACCTGACTTTGCGATAAAAATAGTTCAACTTGTTCCACATCATCACCAAAAACAGCTGAAAATTCACGAAGGGAACGACTTGGAATAACCACATCAAAATCTTCTGTTGATTTTTCAAGTTCAATTTGTCGTTGACTCATACGATGAGAATCTGTAGCAACTGATTTAAAGAACTTATGATTTTTCAATGTCATATGTACACCAGTCAGAATAGGACGACTTTCTTGTGTACTAGCAGCAAAAGCAGTTTGAGAAATGATATCTTTAAGAATTTTAGTATCAAATAAAAGTGGATTAGTTGTTATTACTTCCTGTAAACGAGGATACTGATCAATATCCTTCCCTTTTAATGTGATTTCAGACTTTCCACTTCTAAGAACGACTTGATGATGCTCAATTTCTTCGAAATCTAAAGTAACATCTGGAAGACTAGAGACAATATTAATAAAGAAATTAGCTTCTAATAAAATACCACCTGGTTGAGTAATGAGAAGACCTGCATTATCATCTTGACTTGAAATTGTATTTTCTATAGAAATTTGTCCATTTGATCCAGTTAAGATAATAGTTGAATTAGTGATTTCTAATTTTAAGCTTGAAAGAATAGGAATAGCATTTTTTGATGAAATAGCTCTTTTGGTTGCATTTAGAGCTTGTAAAAAATAGGCTTTATTAATTGAAAAATGTATCATGGATTCTCCTTTATTTTATAAGTATTAGATTAGTAGTAGTAGTAGGACTTGTGGATAACGTGGAAAAGTTTTCTTTTTTTGATAAGATAAAGGTATTATCACTGTGGATAACTTGTGGAAAAAGAGCTAAAAAGTAATCTAGTTATACACAAGTCATTTTATTTTTTGCTTTAATGTCTCAATTTCAATACGAAGTCCATCGTCTATTTTTAACATATTTTTGATTTTATTATAGGCATGAAGGATAGTTGAATGGTCTCTTCCACCAAATTCTTTACCAATTTTTGGGAGGCTATTATCAGTCATTTCGCGAGTAAGGAATATAGCAACTTGACGTGCTAGGACAATATTTTGATTTCTTTTAGTTGACTTGATTTCCTTAACGGAGACCCCATAGAATTTACCAACCTCAGTTTGGATGGTTTCGATAGGAATAACAGATATCGTTAAAGGTTCTTGTTTTTTAGCACGAATGGACTCAGCTGCAATATCAACAGTGATTGTATCCACTTTCTTGACATTAGCGACTAAGCTGATGTTTTTAAGAGCGCCTTCAAGCTCACGAACATTTGAATCAAATTGCCCTGCGAGATATTCTATAGTAGCTGGTAAAAATTGGTAAGGATAGTCTTGGATTTTATCTTGTAAAATAGCAATCCTAGTTTCATAATCAGGCGGTGTAATATCTTGGGTTAGTCCCCAACTAAAGCGTGATACTAGACGTTCTTCTAAATCATTTAGCTGCTCAGGAGCTCGATCACTAGTAAGAATAATTTGTTTATTATTTGAATGAAGTGCATTAAAAGTGTTGAAAAATTCTTCCTGAGTGCCTGCCATTGTTTTTTTGGCCATGTATTGAATATCATCAATTAATAGAACATCAAGGTGGCGAAAGGCTTCTTTTAATTCTTCCATTGTGCCTAATCTAATAGCAGTTGTAAACTCATTAATGAAATTTTCAGTTGTAATATATTTAATTCGAGCGCGTGGATTATCCTCAAGGACACTGTTTCCTATAGCATTTAGTAAATGCGTTTTTCCTAATCCAGGACCTCCCCAAATAAAAAGAGGATTATAGACGGTTCCTGGACTTCCAGCGACTGCAAGTGCGGCAGCCAGTGCCCACTGACTTCCCTTACCAGAAATAAAATTATCAAAACGATATTTAGGATTTAAATCTGAAATAATCGGTGATTGGTATAAAAAATCTTCTGGTATTAAAGTTTGGATTGGTGACTGAAATTCTTCCAGACTATCTTCATCAATAGGTTCTTCAAAAATGTAGTCAATCAAGATTTCTTGATTGAAGACTTCAAAACCTGCAGTTAAGACGATATCAGTAAGATTGCTCTTCCAATAGAGTTCTTTTTTTTCTTCCATGAAGACAGTGGCAACATGATCTGAAATACGTATGAGTTTAGCATCAGCAATAAAAAAATCAAAAACAGCTTGTGAAAATTTTTGTCTTGCTAATTCCAAAACCCGATTCCAAAATCGTAGTTCACTATCGGTCATCTTGTCTCCTTATCTGTATGTTTAGTTGTTTTATTCTAACATATTTAAAAAAAGTTTTCCACAAGTATTTTAGAAATAATCCACATTGTAGAAAAAAGTTTTCCACAACCTGTGAATAACCCTGAAACACTTGATAAAATAAAGGTTTGTTTGAGATTTTTTTGTGGATAATGATGTTTAGAAATAAAAAAATCAACAGCTTATTTTAGGCTGTTGATAATTCTGTGGAAATCTTCTTGGTTAGAAAAGTGGATACTGACTTTCCCTCGGTGTGATTTGTCAGATGTAATGCTGACAGGAAGGCCAAGCTTTTGGCTTAGTTCTTTTTCATAATGGGTAATAAAAAGATTTTTTGATGTCGGAAGGATTTTTTTCTTCTTTCCAAGAATGAGTGATTCTAATTGTCTAACACTGAGTTGTTTGTCATGAATTTCTTTTAGCCAAAAGAGTTGTTTTTCTACATCATTGATACTTAGAAGAACACGTGCGTGTCCTTGAGATAGTTGAGCAGAAATAACAGCTTCCTGAATAGGTTTTGGAAGGTTTAATAAACGAAGAAGATTACTAATATATGGTCGGGATTTCCCCATGTATCGTGCCAAATCTTCATGTGTTACTTGATTTTTGTCAATCATTTGTTGGTAGGCTTTAGCCTCTTCGATTGGATTGAGATTGGAGCGCTGGAGATTTTCAATAATAGCTTGCTTCATACTATCTTCATCAGAAATATTTTTGATAATAGCGGGAATTTCAATTAAACCAGCCATTTTAGAAGCTCTCAGTCTACGTTCTCCTGCAATCAATTCATAGCCAAAAATAGAAGATTTTCTGACAATTATCGGTTGAATTAAACCATTTTCAGAAATGGAATTTGCTAAATCCTTCAATTCTTCCTGATTAAACTGTAATCTAGGTTGATAGGGATTTTTTTGGATATGATCAATCTTTATAATCTGTAAATGTTCTGTCATCTGTTCTCCTAAATAAAAAACTGCCTTTACACTATTGTAAAGGCAGTAATAAAGTCTGTCAACTTAATTTGAATTCAAATCCTGAGTGGTTTTATCAAGAATGATATCAATAGTTTGTTTTTTACCTTCTCGGTAGAAAGTAACTGTTATAGCATCACCGGTGCTGTGACCGTAAAGAACACTTTGTAAATCACTTGGTGAAGCTACAGATTTATCGTCAATTTTTGTAATGACATCATATTTTTCTAATTTACCAGAAGCAGGCATATTGTTTTGAACGCTAGCAATAACAATTCCAGAAGTTACTTCTTCGGGTAGTTTTAGTTGGAAAATAAAATTAGTAGATAATTCACTTAGACTTGCCATTGTAATACCGAGAGCTGGACGATTGACTTTTCCATTTTTCTCTAATTGATTAATAATTTTAACCACATCATTTGAAGGAATTGCAAAGCCCATACCTTCAACTGAAGAACCATTTAATCGTGAAGTAGAGATTGATGAAATTTTACTAGAGTTTATACCAATGACTTGTCCTTGAATATTGATAAGAGCACCACCTGAGTTACCAGGATTGATTGCAGCATCCGTTTGGATAGCATTTGTAGAGGTAGTTTGACCTTGTTCATTTTTCATTGTAACAGTACGACTAAGGCTAGATACAATACCTTCAGTCACAGAATTGGCATATTCAGATCCAAGAGGGCTACCAATAGCAATTGCAGTCTCACCAACCGTTAATGTTTCAGAATTTGCAAATGTAGCTATTGTTTTGACATTGTCAGATGAAATTTTAACAACTGCAAGATCAGAATAGGTGTCGCTTCCAATCAATTCACCGACGACTTTTGAACCATCAGAAAATAATATTTCAATTTGTTGAGCCCCTTCAATAACGTGATTGTTTGTCACAACATAGGCTGACTTGTCATCTTTTTTATAGATAACCCCAGAACCTTCACTAGTTACAGTTAATTCACTAGATGTAGAATTATCAAAGATATTTTGCAATGAATTATTTTGTTGTCTTTGATAATTAATCACAGATACAACAGCATCTTGTACAGACGCTACTGCTGAAGTTGTATCACTAGTATTTTTATAGCTCACATTGCTAATACTTGTAGTTGGAGATGAATTTCCTGACAATTTAGATAAAACAAAATTATTTTGTAATATCAAAAATGTCGCCACTACTCCTCCTAAAAAACCAGAACCGACGAGTAAAATAAATTTTAAAATAAAAGATAGATTTTTTTTCATGTTGAATGACCTCCAATTGCCATCAGTTTAAGAAAATTGACTTAATTATACCTTAAACTGATGAAAAATAAAAGTATCCACAACTTGTGGAAAACTTTTGTGGATAAAGACCAAAACACCTCTAACTATAAGGTTAATCTTATGATTTAAACTGTGGATAACTTACTCTGAAAAATATTTGTGGTATAATTAAAGTATGAAAATAAAAGTGATAACGGTAGGAAAACTAAAAGAAAAATACCTAAAAGATGGTATCGCTGAATATCAAAAACGTTTAGGACGATTTTGTAAATTAGAAATGGTAGAGATCCTAGATGAAAAAACACCAGATAAAGCTAGTGATTCTGAAAATCAATCAATTATGGAAAAGGAAGCTAGTCGTATTCTAAAAAAAATTTCAGACAGGGAATTTGTCATAGCGTTGGCAATTGAAGGAGAACAATTTCCATCAGAAAAATTTAGTAGAATTTTAGAAAATATTACTGTTAAAGGTTACTCAGACATAACATTTATTATTGGAGGGAGCCTAGGGTTAGCACCTAGTGTTAAAAAACGTGCTAATTTATTGATGAGCTTTGGCAAATTAACTCTTCCACATCAGTTAATGAAACTTGTTCTGATTGAGCAAATATACCGATCTTTTATGATTCAACAGGGAAGCCCCTATCATAAGTAAAAAAATCAATTAAAGTGAGAAAAAATGAAACATAGAGTGAAAAATTATCGCGTTTTTGAAGGCTTACGTATTGCAGCTTGTTTGACATTTATTAGTGGCTATATTAACGCCTTTACATTTGTTACTCAGAACGGCATTTTTGCGGGGGTACAATCTGGCAATGTGATTATGTGGGCTTACCATTCGGCTCAAGGGAATTGGCAAAAAGTTCTTAATTTTACAATCCCTATTATATTTTTTATGTTGGGCCAATGTGTTACTTATCTTGTTCGTCGCTGGTTTGTCAGGAAAAATATATTTTGGCATTTTGGAGCTAGTGTGATTATGCAGATAATTATCGTCATTACGGTGTTATTGACACCTATTTTACCCTCATTTTTTACAATGGCAAATTTAGCTCTAGTTGCTTCCATTCAGGTAGAATCCTTTCGAAAACTTAGAGGTGCTCCTTATGCTAACGTTATGATGACTGGAAATGTCAAAAATGGTGCTTTTTTATTATTCAAAGGCTTAATTGAGAAAAATACAGAGCTCCAAAAAGCAGGTAGAAATATATTTTTGATTATTTTTACTTTTGCATTAGGAGTTGCCTTGTCTACTTTTATTTCAAACTATTTAGGAGAATATGGTTTAGGATTTGTTATACTACCACTTTTTTACATTAACCTCAGCCTTTGGAATGAAAAAAATTGGAAAGAACAGGAAATGAAAAAATAGTCTGAGACAAAAATAGTTCTCAGCGACAAAAAAGCTAGAGATTCCTAATAGTGGAACTCTAGCTTTTTAGTTTTGAGTTGTTCTCTTATTGTATTTTAGGAGATTATTGGCCATAAGTACCAATCCCATGTCAATTGTCACCTGACATTTGCCTCTTAAGTTACATCTTTTGTAACCCAAACAAGCCTTTATCTGCCCAAAGACAGGTTCCACATC
>NZ_CACVCC010000042.1 GCF_902729355.1 Streptococcus sp. S784/96/1
TGAAGTTTTCATTAGTCCCTCTTTCATGCGAAGAATAAGGATGGGCAAAGTATATATCAACTCCATGTAAGTCTGACAAACTACTAAACTCTGAACCATTGTCCGACGTAATCGAAAGAATAGGATACTCTAAAAGAAGTTCCTTAACTGTAGCGTTAATCGTCTCTGCTTGCTTATTCGGCAATTGACAAGCCAGGGCAAACCGAGTTTGGCGTTCTACCAAGGTCATAACAACAGCTTCACCCTTGGTTTTCTTACCGAGTACAAGGTCAATCTCCCAGTGGTCAAACGTAGAACGGTCGTTAATTGACTCAGGACGTTCTTCTATAGAATTGCCTAGGACTTTCTTTGCGACCTTAGATGTGACTTTAGACCGTTTTCGGATACTCACCATCTTAGGTAAATCAATTGGTTTAATCGTCAACAGGCCATCTTTGATGTAACGGTACACTGTTTTGGTTGAAGGAATAACTTCAAACGGATGTTCCTCTTTGTAGGTTTGGACAAAGGTATCGATACTGTGGCAGCGAGGTTGGGATTTCAAAGTCTTCTCCAACTTCTCAAAGAAGGTCTTGGAACAATCTCCTAGTTTGCAATAAGTACTATTTTGTCGATTGGTCTCATAGACACATTGACCACTGTCTGGAAAGTAGACGTTTGAGTATAAGAGTTTTCCATTCTTATCTTGAACTTGAAAGACGCTGCCACGCTTGATTTCACGACTGATCGTCGAGTGATGACAACCTAGAAGGCGAGCAATCTCAGCGGTTTTCTTCCCCATCTTGAGATAGGCACTAATTTCTCCTCGTTCAGAGGCTGAGAGGTGTGAATAAGATCGATTTTTGGTAGAATAATTAGTGGACATGTTCATCTGCTTTCTATACTGAGTTGGGGAATTCTAGTATATCAGACGAACATGTCTTTTTTGTTGCACTTCATTTTACAACGCGGGTTTTTTAAAAATATTTTTTATTTGAAAAAGATAATTTCCTAAAGTAAGTTCCACTTTAGCTTTCGAAGTGGTCTTAGTCTAAAACTGTGTGTAATTTCCTTCCTTTTTACTGCTCTGCTATTTCTTAAAAAAGGAAAATCATGAGATTGAGTTTATTCGACTCAGTCTCATGCCTTGACTTATCTACATAAGAATTTTAACTTTCAAGAATATTCTTAAATTCTTGGACTAGGTTCTCACTTTCAATGCGAAGAAACATTGGGGCCTCTTTGTCGTATTGCTGGGTGAACATTGGCAACTGTCCAAACCAAACAATATCTTCATCAAGTATGGTAAATGTTGGCAATGGGGTATCCCTCTCATAAACAGAGATTCCTGTGCCTGCTAGCTGCTGTATTAAGGGTTGATTTTTCTTATCTCGAGTCACATAAATATCTAGACTTGCTCCTTTAATCAGCCCCAGTAATTGTTGTAGCTTCAACTGATGACCTTTAGCTATCGAAATCGTCACTTTTTTAACCTGTCGCAAATCTTTTACAAAAGCAGTTTCATAGGATACTCGGTCAAAAATACTCTGATTTTCCTGTTTAGACGATGTCACATAGCGCATCTTTCGATAAGCTACTTGTCGCTTATGAAACATCTTTTCTAAGTAAGGGACATGAATGTCAACGTAATCATATATTGTGACTAAGTTCTTCCCTAAATATGGACGATGGATGCGACCAGCATATTGAATCAGATTATTTTTCCAAGACAAAGGACTTGCCAAAACAAGCGTGTCCAACTTTGGTAAATCAAATCCCTCTCCCACATACTTACCAATTGATATGAGGACAAATGGCTCCGCATCATCTAATTGTTCTATTTGGGCTAGAATAGATTGTTTTTCTTTCACTTTTGTCTGACCACTCATGACAAAAACAGAGGATATGCCTGCATCACTCAATCCCTGTTCAAGAATGTTCAAATGCTCAATACGATTGGCTAATACTAGAATATGACGCTTTTGCTGGTACGCTTCTCGAATATCTTGAATCAGTAATTGATTGCGAGACGATGATTGAACTAGTTTATCACAGAGGTCCACAAAATTTGTACTTTTCTTATCTTGAATATCATATTTTCTAAAATCAGTAAACCGACGTGATAGCTGCTTCTCAAAATCAACTTGCTCCTCACTAGCAGTATGCAAAACAGGACCAATACGTTGGAAAAGAATCGGTTCATGACCATTTTTTTCGTTCTGGAGTTGCCGTCAATCCATAAAGGTAGGTTCCAGAAAAACTAGCTACTACTTTTTCAAACATCGCTGCGGTCACATGATGGCATTCATCTACCAACATCACATCATAATCAGACAATAACTCTTCAAGGTTATCAGCCGTCATCAGTGATTGAATCATGGCGACATCAACCAATTTCGTTCGCCACTTTTTAGCTCCCGCAAATTGACCAACGTGCCCTATGATTTTTTCTCGACCAGAAGGCGTGTAGCGCACCGCTTTTTCTTCATCAAATACTAGAAATTGCCCTAAGCGCTCTATCCACTGCTCTAGCAGTTGCCGATTATGAACTAAGATTAGCGTTCGTCTTTGTCGCTTGGCAATGAGTGCTGAACCCAAAACCGTTTTTCCAAATCCAGTTCCTGCACACAGAACACCATTTTCTGCCCCCAACATATCTGATAGCGCTAATTCTTGATTAAATTTCAGCTCCCCTGTAAAAGATACCCTAATCTCATCCTCAATACACTCTTGTTTAATAAGTGTTAACTTTGGAAAGGTTTCCTGAATCTTTGAAACAAGTCCCCTTGGAAGATACAAGTGTTTATCATCTTCTTCAAACAGATAGCTGGTTTCTGGTGTTTGGTAAGTCGGCTGTCTCATTGCCTGTTTTAAATAATACTCGGAATTAGAAAAAGAGACTAACTTTTTCAGATAAAAGAGCGCCTGTGGTGATAATATATTTTTATCTATCGTTAAAACGCGCCCTTTGTGAACCTCTAATGGCTCTTTTTCAAAATGTATCTTGAGAGACAACTGATTAATCTCTTGAACTTTCTGATAACTTACTCGTGTCAATTCTTGAAGATAAAGCCACTGGTCTGCATAAAGAACAAAACTCTCATCAACAAATACGCGCTTACCTTCTTGAAAAGATTGCCTTGTAAAAGAAGAGCAATCAAATTTCCAAATCCTCCTTTTGGCAGGCGGTCTTGATTTGGAAACATGCGATCAAACGAGTCAAAGGACAGTTTAGGAGATTCTTGCATGGCTAATGCTAACAATTTTTTACCAAATAAACGCGCCTCTCGGCAAGAAATCAGAGTTTCAAAGAAAAACCAGACATGTGCCCCATTTCCTGAACGAGAAATTTCCACATGTAAGTCAATTCCATAAGCGCCTGCTATTTTTCTCAGAACCCGAATAGTTTCTCGCCAATCTCCTTTATCAAAATCGATTGCTAATAGAGAGCAAGTATCGTCTTTTAAAATCGGAAAAAGACCAATACTCGTCTCCCCTCTAAAATGGGCTTTCAGCACCTCATATGTCAATGGTTCGCAAAGACGTTTATCAACCGGCAACTGCTTCCAGCCATACTGATATGAGGGGGAATACTGCAGCCTTCCTGATTCATTCTGATAGGATTTGGCATGCACATCATCGCGTCCTTTAAATAGGGAACGGTATATACTTAATTTTCCAGCTGTCGTTAACTGAGAGCGCCTAGACATAAAGTGTTTTTGAAAATCACTTTCGCTGATTAGAACGCACTCTCCATTATCTTGATACTCTAGTAATAGCAACTGCACTTGTGAACTATAGTAGAGATATTTCGCCTTGATACAGGCTAATCTACCAGAAGTTTTTCCATGAATTGTTCCAAATATTAATCCTCTTCATCATACTTATAAGCAATTTGACAGAAAATGTCCATGACTCCTTCTTCAAAGCCCCAACCAGTTCCTTGACTAGCTTGCTCAATATGCCTCAACTCTTGGTTGACAGACTCAAAGAAAGCATCATTCCCTTCAGCAATATCAATCACATTTTGGTAAGCATCCAGAACAGCATTGTAATAAGGTACCGACATGTCACCGAAATCTTCTGTATATTGTGTCCCGTCTAGGGTTAAATCTAATTTATGCCAACATGACTGCACCCGCGAAGGGTGCGACGCTGACTATACACAGAACTTTTGCTAAAATCCCAATTTCAATCCACGCACCCGCGAAGGGTGCGACTATTAAACATGCCTTGCAACAGTATATTCAACGTATTTCAATCCACGCACCCGCGAAGGGTGCGACACGTCTTGAACATCTCAAATGCATAGAAAAAGACAATTTCAATCCACGCACCCGCGAAGGGTGCGACGAAGTATGTCCAAGGTAAGGGTGTGGAATTGATATTTCAATCCACGCACCCGCGAAGGGTGCGACGAGGATTCTAATGCAGCTTAGACCGTATCAAGAAATTTCAATCCACGCACCCGCGAAGGGTGCGACATACGCCTTGGAAAAGGAGGTATTGACCATGTGCATTTCAATCCACGCACCCGCGAAGGGTGCGACTGATCATATGAGTGTAACGTTCAAAGTCTTACAAATTTCAATCCACGCACCCGCGAAGGGTGCGACGTTCTAAATTTTCTAGTAGCTTAACTGCTAGCAAATTTCAATCCACGCACCCGCGAAGGGTGCGACCGCTAAACTAGCGATGCTTGATTTATCTAACAAAATTTCAATCCACGCACCCGCGAAGGGTGCGACCTTGATAGCCTCGTACTGCTCCTTGGTAACCAAATTTCAATCCACGCACCCGCGAAGGGTGCGACCCATTGTCAGCAGCTTTAGTGTCCCAGACATAAATTTCAATCCACGCACCCGCGAAGGGTGCGACAATATGGATAAAGCCCTTTTTAATATCAACTCGAAATTTCAATCCACGCACCCGCGAAGGGTGCGACGTTTCTGAGTCAGTAATGTGACATTTCCTGAATCATTTCAATCCACGCACCCGCGAAGGGTGCGACAGAACACCCAGATTTTAGGAAGGAAACATAAATATTTCAATCCACGCACCCGCGAAGGGTGCGACAATAACATCGCAAATAATGTCGCTGCAACAATTAATTTCAATCCACGCACCCGCGAAGGGTGCGACCACGGTCACACAGGGTTCAGCACGTCCAAGTGTTATTTCAATCCACGCACCCGCGAAGGGTGCGACCACGGTCACACAGGGTTCAGCACGTCCAAGTGTTATTTCAATCCACGCACCCGCGAAGGGTGCGACTGTGCGAAAACGCACAGTTTATAGAGAAATGACAGAAGTACACTTGAGTGAATTCACTCTAAATGTAGTCATTTCTCTATTATTTTACCATATTTTTGCGCGAGACTCCCAGCATTTTATGAGTAACTAAGAGTCGCATCGACTGATTTTATAATAGTAATACCCCTAAATCGGGATCGTAACTATCCGATTTTCCTAAAGTTTCAACACGATTTTGCCAATGTTTTCCCAGCAGATAGAAACGGATGCTATCCATTTCCAAATCAATAATCGTTGTCAACTTATGCTTAATATCAACAAATTCAGCTGGCGTTACAGAACATTCAAAAACTGAATGTTGCACGCGCTGACCATAATCAACACATAGCTTTGCTACCTGTCTCAATCTCCTCCTTCCTGCTGCTGTACTCATATTGACATCATACGTCACTAAAACCATCATATCATTCTCCTAAATCATAAAGGGAGGGTAACTGTCAATATCTCCGCGAATCGCTTTAGCTAAAAGCTGCGCTTGTACATAAGGCAACAACATCAACTTTACTTTCTCTTCGGTAAAGGGATGCTCTACTTCCACATGCTTACGCTTCTGCCATAATTCAATAAAGGTCGCACGACCTTTTTCAGTTAACAAAATACTACCATTTTCCTTAAATTCAAAATGCTTCTTTGTCAACTGACCTTTATTAATCACTGAAAATACAAAGCGATCGACGATATAAGAACGAAATTCTTCCACAAGATCCAAAGCAAGACTCGCTCGACCAGGTCTATCTGTATGGAAAAATCCAACATAACTATCTAGTCCAACGGCCTCAAGAGCCGATTGACATTCATAAGTTAACAGACTATACCCAAAAGACAGCAAGGCATTGATACAATCCAATGGCGGTCTTTTACTTCGTCCACCAAAAATAAAGGTCTCCTTATCTGTTAACACCAAATCATTAAAGATTCGAAAATATTGATTAGCAGCCTGGCCTTCTATCCCACGAAGAGAATCTTTATTATCGGCTACTTGCACCGATTCAAGCGCCCATGTCAGCTCACTATTAACCTCTTCAAACAAACTCCCATCAATCTTTTCTCGGTGATCTCGTCTAAAACGAAGTAAATATTTTCGAGAATTTGATATCTTGGCTAAAATAAATCGCTTGGCATACTCTAAAGACTCCTCACGATCTGCTAAACGGTAATGCTCACGCCTTAAAAGGACATTGCCATTCGTTGAGCCAACATAACGACCACAAAATCGTCCTTGCGGGGTATGAAATGACAGGTTGATTTGATTTTCAGTGCAAAGTTTGATCAATGCAGGCGATGCTCCTAAATAAGAAAAACACACAATCCCATCAATGATTCGAAATGGAAAACGTGAAACGACACTGCCATCTTTTTTAATGACAATATTATCACCTTCTTTCGTTAGATAAAAGTCTTCTTGAGTCAAATATAACGTGTTTAGAAGTTTCTTCATACAATTTCCTCACTGTTGATTGCATCAGCGATATAACGTTCAACGCTCCGCACCTTTTTACTGATTCTTGGCTTACAGATATCTACTAATGAACATAATGGGCAATTTTTAAAATACTCAGCCTTTGGCAGTTTCTTTGACTCATAAAGTTCATGCATTTGATTCGCCAACACCTGAACTTCTTGCCGCAAAACTTCCGTAATAGGTACCGTCACTTTTTTATTGACACTATGGTAGTAAAGGCTTCCTTCATCGATTCTGCACCCCAAAGTTTCCTCTAAACAAATGGTCTGCGCAACTAATTGAACAATATCTCTTGTGTCTGACTTCGGCTTTCCACGCTTATATTCAACCACTTTGGGAAGCCATTTCCCACGTTTACCTTTAATACTGACACCAGCATCATCTCGATAAAATTCCACAACATCCATAATCCCATACAATCCTAATTGAGCTGACGAAATATGCATCGCTCGTGACACGAAAATATCTTTTCGCTTCTCTTTGATAAAAGGATTATCTGCCTTTGTATGCAGAATCTGACCGTGAGCCGTTGCTTCATTATCCAACCATTGCTGGTCGATATGAATCAATGCCCACTGGCGTTTACAAAATTGAAAATGCTGGATACCTGATAACATCAGATAATCATCCTCTGCATAAACCATACTAGAGCCCTTCTAGAATTTCAACCTCTAAACCTTTTGATTGGTATTCTGCTAATTTCTCTTGATCCAAATGAATCGCATAGTCTTCATAAGAAGACTTATCTTGTTTGGTCTTATCCGCAACCAATAAATCATAAATACGCGCACTGGATACATTTCCTAACTTACTAGAATGCGTAAACCAGAAGACCTCGCGGACACGCATTGACCCTTCGGGACGTGCTGAGGAGGCATCATTTTCAAAAAGACTAACGAGGGCTTGTTTAATTACTTCGGCATCCTTTTCACTAAAACCAGTCTTTTCAGCAAAATGCGCATTGATAGAGCCTTTGATGACATAAACCCCATAATCCACAAAATGCTTTGTTCCCATCGTATCAGAAGAACGGCTACTATCTCCTTTAGGCTCCATACCATTCGTACTACGCGTGATTTGAAGGCTTGAAATGACAATAGGATCCAAAGACTTCGCCATACTAATAGAAACTGGACCACGAACTCCAATCGATTTTTTCAAATAGGTAAAGACTTGTCCGAAGGCACGGACATCAAACCAAAGCTCGTTAGCTTTCTGTTCAATATCTTCATCCTTATCTTTTGCTACAAAATGAGCAGAAAAACGTTTTTCAAGTGACCGAAACTCATCTTCAATCCGCTCACTAGCCTGTACAAAGATTGGTTGTCCCATATCTTGAAGACGATTCCGAATTTTACGCTTAATCGACACATCACTCATCAAGCCATAGCCTTTGGCGTCAGTGCGTGGCATATTACCATTCAATGGATCCCCATTCGCATTTGCCTCACGCACTTCAACAGTTACCATAAAATCAATTTTGTGTTCCAACATAACCTAATCCTCACTTTCCACTACGTCTACTGTTTGTTTGGTATAATAAAATTTTTTCTCCGCATAATAGCCAAACATAAACCGATAATCCAATGGTTTTTCCATCCCTTCACTATCAATCAACAGATTCAAAAACATCATGATTTCTTCTTTTTCTTTATTTAACTTGCTCCAACTGCCGTGATTGTTTAATTTTAAGGTCTCTTCGTAAGGCTTAATTTTATTTTCGAGTAACATCATCAATTTTGTCGGCTGATTTGTATAGGCTGTCCAATACCGCTCAGCGTTGGTAATACGCCCACTATCACTACCATCTAACTTGTAGCGTAAACTTTCAATCAACTCATAGATTGCCAGTAAACGGCCAAACAGATATGAGCGCTCTTGATTCGTATGATCTAACATCGGTGAAAATTCCTCCTCATGTTGTTTATGTAAAATTCCCAAGCTAATTTGTTGAACTTGATGCCATTTTTCTGGGTATCTTTGGCGTTGTCTAATATTATTTTCTAATTTTTTAACAATAGCACTTGGCACTCCTTGTCCATCCAATAAAGCTGTTATAAGTTGTTGGTATAAATCACTTTTGAAGCTATCATTATCTAATTTCAAGACTTTCTCACGTTTCAAGCCCTCTTCACGTTCAACACCATAAGCCGCCAAGATAATTTCCATCAAGTTTGGAGCGTAAGAATAATACTGACCATCCTTACGACGCCTTTCCCAAGAGTAATTAGCTTGCCACTGATCCAAACGTTCGAGTAATTGAGAGGCTTTTAGTTGCCTAAAATACTTGAGTGCAATACGACCATCATTGGTTTTATTTAAAATAGCTGCATAATAACTGGAGGCATCCTCAAACTGTTTTTTACCTCTAATAAAGGAAGCTTTGATTTCTCTATTACGCTCTGAAATCGTAAATTTAGACGTTTCACCATCATCCTCATCTTCCTCCTCAAACATACTGTTATAAGGTTTCGTCACTGTCAGCTGACTGTCATTCGCCAAATCATCACTAAACCAGTTGATGAGATACTGGCCTCCGCCAAGCCAAGCATGTGTATGCTCATTTTCTAGAAGATACTTAGCCATCAAGTGAATTTTTTCTGATGTTTGATAGCCTATTTTTATGATATCTGTATCCTCTTTCTTGGAACTAAATCTATCTCCTTGGTATGCAAAATCATTCGTCTCACTCTTAGAAATTAATTTTGCTTTTACGAAGACTCCACCGATATTGCGGTGCAGATGAACAATTTGATCTTTCTTACCACTAATATTACAAACTTCTTTCCCTACAGAATTCTGTTCAACCATTTTAATGTGATCCAAATGTAAATCTAAATAATTGGAGACAGATGTATCTTTATATCCATTAAAATCAACTATTTTAAATGTCACCATCGTATCTTTTAGTTCTAATTTCTTCGTTCCCTGCTCATAATTAATTTGACCGGGTATAAATTTTCGTCCATCCATCACCCCCAATATCAATTCATATTTGTCAGAAAATAAACTTTTTAAAACTTTATCTACAGCAGTCGTGGTAGTTAGAAAATCACAAATTAATTTTAAAAAGGATTGCACACCTGAATTTGTTGTTTTCTGTAACCAATTTTTCAAATTATTTTGGTACATTTCATGCATATCTTTTCTTTCCTCTGTTGGCATTACATAGTACCATTTATCCACAATAGGATGAGGGGCAATTTTAGAACTTGTTCTATTTACAGAATCAAATGTAACGGGATAAACTAAATTGTATCCTTCTTCTAAAAATGTTGATTTTACAAAATTCCCTTGATTATCTAGAACAATTTCAATATACTTATCCGTCTTTTTTAATATTTTATTACTATGATAAATAGGTAATAAGGTCGGTTCGTTTTTTGAAGCATTGTCGACCCAGCCATCTTGTTCTGCACTTTCATAGGATTTTAGTAATGATGTAAAGAAATCCATCAATGCCCTCCTTCCTCTGCTTGTTCATCAGCCTGATAAGCATCAAATTCGTCATTAACCAACTTGATTTGTCCAGGTTCTTTAAAGGTATAACTAGACAAGGTATTGACGATTTCACACTCTTCTTGTTCCTTAAATTGGATAACACCGTTTTCCATAACTGTATGTGTGAAATAGGATTTTAATGGTTCTATCTTATCCGTCGGATATTTAAAGGAATGAAACATGATACCAAAGTCAATGGTTTGATTTTCATAAGCAACTGATGCGGCCTCATACTCTTCTTGGCTAACCTCATCTATGAGGCCAACACACTCACGTGTTCCAAGAAAAATATCGCGACGCCCGCCTTTGCGAATAGAACGTGCCATAATAGCCTCATGTTTGTTCGGCAATCGATCGTGAAGCAAATCTGGACGATTTTCATTCCATACAAAATGGAACTTCACCAAATACTCTATATCACTTAAATAAGAGACATAATTCAGATCGGCATTGTAATTAGCCAGCAAGGCTCTCACACCATGAAGCTCTGTTTGAATTTGCTTACAAACTTTCACCTCTGTCACCACATTGGTAATCGTTGGCTTAAAATAAATAGCATCGACAATTCCTTGCAGAGCCTGCCTAGTCGGCACAGCGTAGCTAGAGCGTTCACCACCGCCTTTAGTAGCAGGATTGGTAAACAGGGCCAAATTCCCACTTACTCTAATGTAAAAATTTCTAGAACGATACACTTTTTCTCTCCTTCCCCACCAATCATTTATTGTCTGTTATTTTTCCAATCCTAAAATAGGGCCCATATTTTACAGATTATTTTTTCCTTGATACCACTTTTATCAAAGTTGCCAATGCAATCAAAATTGCTGGCAACTGATTAACAAGTGTCTCAAGAAAACGAAAAATCGACTGTGACAACAATGAATCCTCCTTGAAGTTGATTATACATACATTGTAAGCGTTTTCTTTCAAGTTGTCAAATTTTTATTCTATATAGTTATTAATATTGATTCTAATATTCATTGCTGATATAATGATATTATCATAGTAAACTATGCGGATTGAAATTATATTGTTATCAATAAAGCAGGTACTACTCTTTAAAACATGAGTAAACTATCTGCTTCTTTTTTTATGCCAAAATCGTCATCATAAAATTCTTTTGGCAAAATCAATATTTGCCCGTCAAGGTAGGATTTGGCTTGGCTCAAAAATGGGGACTTCTCTCGCACACTAACGGTATAAAGTTGTAGCTGTTTCATGGTTTTCTTGATATAAGCATAGCCCTCCGCATCAGGATAAGGATTTTCTTCTAAAAAAGTTTCAAACTCTGCCAGCAGTTCTTCAGATGTTCCATAAGGGACAATCATACCGATACTATCATCCTTAATTAAATCAATTGCCTGACCTGCTGTTTTAAAAGCTTGCCGAAGCTTACCTTTTTCTGGACCCGAAAACTCATTATGACTTAAATAATCATAGCCTGATTGATTATCTCCTATCGGGTAATCCACAGTATCACCATAATTAGCGTAATGGCGTTTGAAAAATTCATCATTAAGCATAGCTACATCAATCGGAGAAGTCTTTTGACGCAAAATCGTCTCTGTAACTGATTTCTTATGCTTGATTTCTGTGAGATGAGATAGATTTTCTTCCTCATTCGTCAAATGAACTAATGTCACCTGTCCTTTATCTCGTTTACCTTCTCGGTTACAACGCCCTGCGGCTTGAACAATGGAATCAATTCCTGCATAAGACCGCACCACACGCGCAAAATCAACATCAACCCCTGCTTCAATCAATTGCGTACTGACACAGATGATTGGAAGATCTTCTTTCAACTGCTCTTTCATCTCAGCAATCTTATCCAAACGGTGTTTAGGACACATATTAGTTGATAACTGATAAAGGGGACGCTCCGTACGTTCTGCTAACAATCCGTAGAGTTTAGCCACTGCTGCTTTAGTATTCAAAATGACCAGGGTTGATTCCTCTTGAGATAATACAAACTGAGCAACATCAGCTAAACTTGTTTTCTCATCAGCTTCTTCTAGTTTCCGTAACTCAGTTCGCTCAAAAATGGCACGTTCTTCTTGGGTTAAAGTCACAATATCAGCCTGCTCTGCTATTTTCCCACCATAAACCATACGATGCTCTAAACTGTCATCATCATAGGTTGGCTGGGTCGCGGTACACAGAATGACTGTTGTTTTTATCACACTGCTCAAAAAGTTCATGGTCAAATTAAAGAGCGTTGTCACTTCGATAGGGAGCGATTGCACTTCATCTAAGACCACAACGCTATTGATAAGGCTCGAAAAGCGTCGGATATTGGCTGATTTGGTCTTAAACAGTGTTTGGAAAAACTGCACCATCGTCGTCAAGACAACTGGACTGTCCCAACTCTCTAAGAGATACTCCTGCATCAACTCTTCTTGACTCTCATGGTCGCATTCTTTCTCTCTAACAACGTTCGAATGATGCTCAAGAACACCTTCGTCTCCAATCATTTGTTTAATGTCTGCTGCATTTTGCTCCAAGACTGAGAGAAAAGCAGTGATATAAAAGAAGCGTTTTTTATCCTGATGTGCCATCTGGTGAACAGCATAGCGTAAGCTCGATTTCGTCTTACCTGCACCTGTTGGGAGATTCAGACGATAAATGCCAGCAGTATCTGCTTGACCTCGCTCTTTGATACGCTCTGCAATCATTGTTCTTACTTGATTTAAGCGGTTTGTCGGTTGACCAAATTGTTGATACACCTCTTCTACTCGTTGCAAATAGGACTGACGAAGCTGCGCATTACTGTCCTCAGTCGCAGGTTCAATGACTTCTTCATAAGCATTAACCGTATCTAAGATATCTGCATTTTTCAAAAAAGAAAGGTAAAGACGAACAAAGCAGCCAGCGTAAAATTCTTTTTCATTTGCATCTTTACAAGACAATTTTTCCAAAGCCTGTTCAAAATCACTAAAAGCAGCTTCAATTAACTGATTGAGAGTCAGATAACCATACTGTGACAGCTGTGATTCCAACTCAAGCGCAAACGGTATAACCTCTTGAGCAAAACCGGCCTCTTTAGAAGTCTCATCAAGTCTACTTCTCAGTTTATTATAGCCATGCTTACTGGCATCGTTAGCATACAAATCATACATGCCATGGTGAGCAGAAATGACATAAGCAACAACATCCGCAAACAACTGCCAGCCTTTTTTACCCAAACCTCTTTTTCCTAAATGTACCTGTATCTTTTGGTATAAATAGGTAGCACCAGCTGAAGAATGGTCCACCTGCTTAGTCGGATCTTTCAACAGCTTATCTTGGAACGCCTGCTTTGCTTTTCCCAAATCATGAAATAATCCCAGCAAAAAGAGGACATCCCCCTGACCAATCTCCTTTGCTCTATTTCTTGCATCAATCGCAACATTGAATAAATGATCTTCTAACGACTGAGTAAGCTCTTTTTCTGCATCATAATGCCCAATTACCATCTCATCACTCCTTTGATTTACTTAAAAGCATTGTAACATGAAAACGTTTTAAGAGTAAGAAAAAAGCCTCACAACATGTCAAGCCCCGTCTAAAATAGACAGTGTAAAAAAGAATATTAGTTAGTAAGGTATGACTCCCTGAATTCCATAGGGGTCATACCTTTTAATATTTCTTGTGGTCTATCATAGTTATACCAGTCCAT
>NZ_CACVCC010000043.1 GCF_902729355.1 Streptococcus sp. S784/96/1
CTACTTGTATTTTGAATTCAGGTGGATACTTTGTAAATTTACTTCCTTTTTTAGCCATGAGAAAAGAACCTCCTTATAAGAACAGTATAGTACTTTTTATACTGTCCATTATAAGGGGTTCTTTTCACCCCCACTTTCTTTTAAAATAGTTCTACAAGCGTCAAAATTAGATTTGATTTTCTAAAACTTTTTCAGCCAAATTAGCAGCATGATCTGTAATGCGAGTGTAGTGAGAGATAATATCAACAAAGGACATTCCCGCTTGAGCAGAACACTCTCCTTTATTCAAACGGCGAATATGATTTTTACGAATTTGACGTTCCTTGCGTTCGATGTCGCGATGGCGTTCTAACAATTCCTCTGCTAAAGTCCTGTCGCGATCTTCCACCGCACGTACACTATCTAAAATCATACGATGCGTTAAATGATACATGTCACGTAATTCTTGAGACGCTTCTTCAGAGAAACGAGCATCTTTATGATGCACTCCTTCAATCAAAATCACTAAGCCCTCTGAGTGATCTCCAATTCGTTCCAAATCTCGTGAAGCATCAAGCACCCCTGCTAAAACCTCATTTTCAGATGGATTAAGTGCCTCATTTGAAATAGCAATCAAATAATTAGTTAATTCTTCATCAATCCCATTAACGGCTTTTTCATAGCGATGCACATGGTCAGAATATTTCTCATCAGCTGTTTTTAAATAACTGTAAGAAGCCTCCAGTGCTTGGATGGCATATGACGCCAAGTGAATCAATTCTTTTTTCGCATTCCCAAGGGCAATAGCTGGCGCTTGAGTGATTAAAATTTTATCAAGGTAAAGTGCTTCATATTTGGCAACAACCTCTGCTTGACCTGGGATAAATTTTGTCACTAAAATCGCTAAAATGCTAATAAAGGGTAGCAAAATAATAGTATTGGTAATATTAAAGGCTCCATGAGCAAAGGCTATTGTCATCTCAGGAGTCAATTGTAATTGACTTTGTAAAAAATCAATAAAGCCCGTAAAAGGAACTAATAAAATCATGAAAATGACAGTACCAATAACGTTAAATAACACATGCGCCCATGCCACTCGTTTCGCTGCAATCGTTGAACCAATTGAAGCTAGAACTGCCGTAATACATGTTCCTATATTTGAACCTAGAAGAATTGGGATAGACCCTTGCAAATCTAACAAATCACTACTATGAAGACTCTGAACAATACCAATAATGGCTGAAGAAGCTTGTATCAACATAGTTAAAACAGTACCAATAAGGACTCCCATAAATGGCTTATCGCCAAGAGTAGCCAAATAGTCACGGAAAACATCCACCGTTTTTAATGGTTCAACTGCATCCCCCATCAAATTCAGAGAGAAGAAAATCCCACCGACTCCAAAGATGACACGACCTAGATTATTAAGTTTTTTATTTGAGGTGAAAAAAAGCAAAGCGGCTCCAAGGGCTATCATAGGAAGAGCGTAATCTCCTAACTTAAAACCAATCATGAATGAAGTTACTGTCGTTCCGATATTGGCTCCCATGACAATCCCAATCGCTTGTCTAAGGTTAAGTAGACCAGCTGATACCAGACCAACCGTGATAACCGTTACGCCAGATGACGATTGAATAAGAGCAGACATCGCAAGCCCAACCAAAATTCCCAACAGAGGGTTACTAGTATAGCGATCAATATAGTACCTTAAACGGTCACCGGCGGCCTGTTGAAGACCATCCCCCATGTATTTTATACTAAAAAGAAAGAGTCCTAGACCTCCAATAAAATTGAAAACTATATCCTGCCAGTTTAGCGTCACCGTTTTTCTCCGTTCTAAAAAATTATTCTCTTTCATTTTAGACCTTTTTAAGTCTAGAAACAAGTTTTTTAGAAGATTAACAGCAAAAAACAAGAGATTTGGAGAGAAACATACTCCTCAAAATAGCTCATTCCTCGTCATTCTCTTATTTTTAACTGTTAATTTTCTTTTTGTCACGTCACTATTACTTTTTATCTTGAGGCAAAATCCTAAGTAGCTCAACAAAACATAGAGATACTAATGCCTCATGTTTCAAATTTTAGATTTTAGATAAGCAATATTTGACACAATAAGCCACTAAGTGTGTTACACCAATTCCTCTTGGCTAACCGCTAAGAACTCTGCTAGAGAAATCGTGCCATTTCTTTTCAAAATGCTTAAAAGTGGCTGCTCTAGCGCTCTATCAGAATCATTCCTGTAGTTGCTAATTTCAATGAGTGATTTCAGGATAGAAAAGTCAATTTTTTGAAAGAACAATCAAATAACCCATATTATGCGCGATACAACTGTCCTTACACCAACAATTTCAATTACCTTTATATCTGAAAATGCCAAAACTTTGTGGCGATAATGTTGAAAAACGGATGTTCTTCTATAAGTTGGTAAGCTAAAACGTTAATATCATGTGGCGATTTTTATTTTTATAGTCTTCCAATCGCTTGATAGGACCGGGAGGAAGAACAACGGGAATGGTTCTATCATCGTTTATATTGACTGAGGACACGTGTTAGTTTTGTTTGCAAGGTCGCTAATTCTTCCACACGAGGGAGATAAACGATGCGGAAGTGGTCTGGTTCTTTCCAGTTGAAGCCCTTACCAGGTACCAACATGACTTTTTCTTGTTTTAACAATTGCAAACAGAATTCCTCGTCATCATCAATACAGTACATATTGCGGTCAATTTTAGGGAAAATATAGAGTCCTGCCTCTGGCTTAACAGCTGATAAGCCTGGAATATCATTGACTGCTTTTGTGATAAATTCGCGTTGCTCATGGATACGCCCACCTGGAACAAGTAACTCATCAACAGACTGATAACCACCGAGAGAGGTTTGAACCACATGCTGGGCTAACACATTTGAACAAAGGCGCATATTTGACAACATATTAAGTCCTTCAATATAGCCCTTAACATGTTTTTTAGGTCCAGAGAGTACCATCCAACCCACACGGAAACCACAGATACGGTGAGATTTTGACAGACCATTCATTGACACACAGAACACATCTGGTGCAAGGCTAGCAATAGCGATATGCTTTTTACCATCCATCACCATACGGTCATAAATTTCATCCGCAAAAATAATCAAATCATTTTGACGAGCAACCTCAACGATTTCTTCTAGAAGTTCTTTTGGATAGAGGGCCCCTGTTGGGTTATTTGGGTTAATGATAACAATCGCCTTCGTCGTAGATGTAATTTTAGACTTGATGTCATCAATATCTGGATACCAATTGGCAGATTCATCACAAAGGTAATGTACCGCATTTCCCCCAGCGAGACTCACACAAGCTGTCCAAAGGGGGTAGTCAGGCATTGGCACTAGCACTTCATCACCATTGTCCAAAAGCGCCTGCATAGAGATGGAAATCATCTCAGAAACACCATTACCAATGTAGATATCGTCAATATCAACACCTTGGATGCCCTTGGTCTGACAATACTGCATAATCGCTTTTCTGGCAGAGAAAATCCCTTTACTATTAGAATAGCCTTCACTGTTTCGGGCATTTAAAATCAGATCACGAATCACCTCATCTGGTGCTGTAAAACCAAACTCCGCCGGATTTCCAGTATTGAGGCGTAGAATTTTTTCTCCATTGGCAATCATGCGCTCAGCTTCGTCCAAGATTGGTCCACGGATATCATAAGCGACATGTTCAAGTTTTGAGGATTTATTAAATTCTTTCATTATCAAATACCTGGGACGACAACTGGGCAGTCCCCCTTTCAATCACGTTCCTTATTATAGCGCAAAATCGTTTAAATGAAAAGAAGAAGCCAATTCTGATGTCATGTAAAAAGCTCCAACGGAGCTTTTATCGTATCTCTTTTTTCCTTTGTTTCATTTTTGCTTTTTGGATCTGTCTATCCAGTTCTCGTTTGATGGCTGGTTCAGGGGCAAAGCGTTTTTCCCAGTCATCTGGTTTTAAGATTTTATGGGTAATTGGGTCAAAATGGGCTTTCCCATCCGGGAAAATTTTCCCCATATTGGCTTCATGTACGGTATCAAAGAATGGTTTGGGGTCAACCCCCATCAATACAAAGGAGCCATAGGTAAAATAGAGAAGGTCTGTCAGGGCATCAACTTGCCCCACCAAAGGGTTATCAACAGGCTCTCCTTTTGCCTCCACTTTCTGCACCGCTTTATCCACAGCCTGATGAAGGTCTTCCACAGCTTTTTTAAACAAGTCTGGATTACCACCACTGGTTGCGTAAAGAAATTCAATAATCTCTTCTACTTTAAAGCCTGAACGGTGACCTGCTTCCTCTAAATCATAGACTCTAGGCTTCTCACAAGTTTCACCGTCCATAAGCTGGTGAAAATCCTTGACTCTGTTGAAGTTGTCGTCACGACTGCCAAATACCTTCTCCTGCTCAACATGAATGAGTCCAAAATGTGCCAGGGCCTTTGCGATACCGTCTTTATTATTAGTTTCTGTAACATAGTGAGCAACCGCTTTAAGTTCTTCATTAGCATTCCCCATCGCTACTGCGACACCAACTCCAGATAGCATCTCCATATCATTGTCCGAATCACCAAAAGCCATAACCTCAGACAAATCAAAACCAAAGACCTCACCAACACGGGCAATTCCTTTCACCTTAGATTGCCCTTGAGAAATGACATCCGCTGAGTAGGGACTGCTTCTAGTCACAGTTGCGGTTGGAAATTCATCTTTAAGGAGCTGCGTCTTAGTAGTAATTAAGACAATTTGGTAGACAGGCTGACGCATCATCGTGAGAAGATACTGACTATTTTGGGGCTTCACACGACGTACCAAATGTTTGAAACTCCGCTCCACAGATTTTGTCCATTTTTTAGGAACGATTCGACTAAGTACCTGCCCAACAGAACTCGTTCCCATGTTAATAATATTGGATCCCAAAAGACCATCTGCAGATCCAAGTGAAATCTCCATTCGATGATTGGAGGCGAATTTTATAGCTTTATAAACCAAAGATTTTGGAAGTTGATTTTGATAGAGAATTTTGTCACGCGTAATAATGTACTGTCCGTTATAAGCTACTGCAAAATCAAGGCCTAAATTCTCCATGAATGGAGAAACAAATCCTGGACCACGCCCTGTCGCAAGACCAACTAAAATGCCTTGTTTTTTCATCTCAGCAATAGCTTTTTGCGTTGATCTTTGCACTTTTTTCATATCGTTGACAAGCGTCCCATCAATATCAAAAAAGACTGCTTTGACTGCCATCCAACTGCTCCTTTCATCTATCATTTTTTAACATTTTCTACCGCAAGTAAGTCTAACTTTGCTCAAGCTAGCTCTTTCATTACTTTCCAAAAATGTGTTACAATACTTATATTATATCATATTCATTTTCAGAAAGACTTTCGTTTATGCCTAAAAAAATCTTAGTTCTCCATACTGGTGGCACCATTTCCATGACTGCTGATGATACTGGGAATGTCACTCCAAATGCTGTTAATCCGATGACACAAACAGATCTGGAACTATCAAACTTAAACATTGATAGTCAAGATTTTTTTAATTTTCCAAGCCCTCACATCACTCCCAAGCACATGTTACAAATCTATCACAAAATCCGTGAGACAGCTGGTCAATATGATGGCATTGTCATTACCCACGGCACCGATACCTTAGAAGAAACTGCCTACTTTTTAGATACCATGGCGATACCAGATATCCCTATTGTGTTAACAGGCGCCATGCGCTCATCAAATGAGCTAGGGAGTGACGGAGTTTACAACTACCTTTCTGCCCTTCGTGTGGCTAGTCATGATAAGGCTGCTGATAAGGGCGTCCTTGTGGTGATGAACGATGAAATTCATGCCGCCAAATATGTGACCAAAACTCATACGACTAACGTTTCTACCTTTCAAACCCCCACACATGGCCCTCTTGGAATTATCATGAAACACGATATTCTCTTTTTTAAAACAACCGAACCTCGTATACGATTTGATTTGGATAAGGTATTAGGGACGGTACCCATCATTAAAGCATATGCTGGGATGGGAGATGGGAGTATCATTAGTCTGCTCAGCCCTGACAATATTGATGGGGTAGTTATCGAAGCTCTAGGAGCTGGAAATGTGCCACCTAGCGCAGCTTTAGAACTCCAAAAACTCATCAAGCAAGGGGTCCCTGTCGTACTCGTATCGCGTTGCTTCAATGGTATTGCAGAGCCTGTATACGCCTACGAGGGCGGTGGCGTCAAGCTCCAGGATGCTGGGGTTATGTTTGTCAAAGAGCTCAATGCTCCCAAGGCGCGTTTGAAACTCTTGATTGCGCTCAATGCAGGATTAACAGGAAAAGAATTAGTTGATTATATCGAAGGCTAACACAAAAGACTGTTTTTTAGCTACCAACAAGCAAAAACAGTCTTTTTGTGTGTTTATAGCAAAGATTTACCAATTGAGAATAAGTCGTGATTTGATACTGGAGTTGACTACTCCTCTTTACGACCAATTCAAATAGCAATCGCTCTAAATCACTGCTTTGGTGCAAAACTCTCAAAACAGTCACTATGTTATTATCAAAACAATAAAATACTGAGTAATTCTTCACCAATAATCGCCTTACTATGATATCCAATGCAAGTAGTTCTTGGACAATCGCACATCTCTCAGGAAAAATTTCTAAAAATTGTATCGCCTCTACAATCGCTTCAAATTGTTTCGTGACGGTCTGCGGAGATTGAAGATCATCTGCGATGTAATGATAGATCGCTTCGATATTTTGTTCAGCCCAATCTTAAATATTAACCGTTCCTTTACTTATGCGTGCCTATCCCGAAAGAATTCACTTGCTGACCGAACATTACTACTTTCTGCCTCATTATAAGCTTCAATCATCATTTGCCAAAACCAACATCAACGTTTATTAATGATGTTGGTTTTGGCAAAGCAATATCAAAGGGAATACTCTTAGTTAATGACACTTGTTTCAATAGTAACATCACCAAAGTTGACATTGGCATCCCAAGCTGCTTTAAAACTTCTTCCGCTGATTTTTTATCCGATTAATCCACTCGAACATTAATTGTAGCAGTTTTTCCCATATTATCACCTCCTTAATTTGTAATGTTGTTGTATAGCATTTCGCGTGAATAGTCAATGTATTATCAACTTGATTCTTTCTATCCTGTCCATTTCTAGAGTGTTCTCCTGATTAACTAGCTAAGCATAACTTATTTTTGTCATAACATATTGCAAAAAAATACTGTTCGATCAGCTACCAAGCTGACAAGAACAGTATTCTGGATAGGCTTACGGCAAGACATTTCCTGCGCTGCGGTAAATGTCATACCATTCTGGACGCGTCAGATTAACCTCAGTCGCCTTAGCAATTTTGACAATGCGGTCTGGATTCATTGAACCGATGATCGCTTGCATCTTGGCTGGATGGCGTAAAATCCATGCAATGATAATCGCTTCATCAGACACACCGTATTGTTCAGCGTAACGGCTGATTGTTTCGTTTAATTCTTTGTAATCTGGATTTCCTGAGAAAAGGCCTTTCCCAAGGTCAATTTGGAATGGTGACCAAGCCTGAATCGTCACTTTATTCAAACGGCAATATTCCACAATGCCACTGTCACGATTGACACCCGCTTCATTACGCATATTCACATTGACCCCAAAATCAAACATTGGGGTGTGAGCTGGGGATAATTGCAACTGATTAACCGCCAATGGCTCATCGAGATAAGACTGCAAGAGTTCCATTTGGTAACGGTTTTGGTTGCTGACACCAAAGTGTTTCACTTTACCAGATTGTTTTAATTGACTAAAAGCTTCCGCAACTTCTTCTGGTTCGACCAAAATATCTGGTCGGTGCAAGACTAGAAAATCAAGGTAATCTGTATCCAAACGTTTCAAAATACCATCAACAGATTTAAGGATATGATCTTTTGAAAAGTCAAAATAACCACGCTGAATACCGCATTTAGATTGTAAAATCAAGTCCTCACGCGCAATACCTAGATTTGTCACCGCATCACGGAAGCGTTCCTCAGACTGTCCGCCTCCATAAATGTCTGCATGGTCAATAAAGTTAATACCAGCTTCCAAACTTGTTGCAATCACTTTTTCAGCATCAGCCACATCTAGCGCAGCCATTCGCATACAACCAAGTGAAATGCGTGATCCTTCCACACCTGTCTGTCCAATAACTTGTTTCATTTTTCTCTCCTTTGTTTTAATGGTTTTAGTATACCAAAAAATGAAAACGATCACTTGTTTTAGCCTTAAAAAAGAGGGAATTTCTCCCTCTGATAGTAGTTATTGACTTTAAAACAAGTCTAACCTAATCTTTAATATCCCTCTGTAATGCTTTTTTGAATAACCTTAGATAATTTTGTTTACTATGGATAATATCAGACACAAAAACAGCTCCTCTATCCTCTAAAATGTGATAAAAGGCAATATTATCCCCTAATACTACCCCTCGAGTAGTGTATGGCTAATAAATAACCTCTCCTCCCCTATCATCTGCATTAAATCCTGCTTCTGGAAATACTTCAAGACATTCGAGACCATAAATGATATTATTTACCGTGTTAACTCCTGCCTGTTCTGAAAAATAAGTGTTGCTAATATAATCTGTGATACCTCTTAACTGCTCCTGTACTTTTTTCAGGGATAATAAGGCTATAATTCTTATTAGATACCAAGGTTAGCCCTCACTTCACTAACACTATACACTCGGCCATTTTTCAGATCACCAAAACTTTGAGCAATTTCCGCTCTTAGACCTGCTAATAGTTCAACTCTTTCTTTATCGGCATCAGTCTCAAAAGGCAACGCCTTATTTTTAACAACACTTTCTAAGAATAAGTTAAAACTTGCTGTCATATCTATTGTGTGCTGTAATAATAGCCTTAGCTTTTTCTAGCAATTCCCTGTTAGTCTTAAAATTTACCTGTATATTTTTCTCTAAAACGTGCATAATAGCACCTCCTTACAACTAAGTATAACACTTTAATATATTCCTATATAGTTAAGTATAGTCAGAAATATAGTTCCTCAAATTACCCATACTCCCTTCTGGCACCTTGAGCCATCATCAGATTATTTTTAAGCATATAACAATCATTTCAAATACCATTTTAGCGTTTGCTAAATGACAAAACGATACTATCTAACTAAGGCATAAACATAAAATAGTTTCCTCACGCAACAAATCTAAGGAAACTCTTTTTCTATAACTGTTTATTTAATCATCTTCACGATATTCCAAGATATCTCCAGGCTGACAGCCAAGCTCCTTACAAATGGCTTCTAAAGTTGAAAAGCGGATGGCTTTTGCCTTACCTGTTTTCAAAATGGAAAGATTGGCTGGTGTAATGCCAATACGCTCCGCCAAGTCACCTGATTTCATTTTTTTCTTTGCCAGTTCCACATCTAAATTGACGATAATCATGTCCCTACCTCCAATCAGATTGTGAATTCATTTTCTTCAGCAATAGCGATAGCTTTTTCAAGGATAATTGACATGGTCCACGTTACCGCAGCACCTAGCAAATAGTTTAGATTAAGAAAGGCATAATTGCCCTCATCACTAGATATTGTAACCAGACCAGTCCCCTCTTGAGAGACAAGGGCAGCTATAATGAGACAATAGGTCAACCAACGCGCTAATTGGGCATTTTGTAACACAAAGATAGCCTCCGTTAGAATATTTTTCATAAATATTCTCAAACAAACAAATACTCCTAAAATAGCACTCCAATGTAAGGTATCAATCACTAAACCAACGGGCGTATTACTATTTTCAAAGGTTAGAGATGACATGACATTTCCTGACTGCAAATGCCAAAGATTTTGCCCATCCTTGGTAACTCCTAGAAAACCTAGACCATTATAGATCAAATTAGCAACAATCCCTAGACCACCTAAGAAAATCGCAATTGATAACATACCAATGATCCAACGCAAATATGAAAAATCTTTAGACGCCAGTTGTTCATTTTTTTTAATGCCTCGGTAAACTAAGATAAACAAACCACCTACTAAAACTAGTAGGCAAAGAATAATAACAATAGCCATAGAACTCCTTTATTAGTCATCCTCAGTTTTCACAATAGTCTTAGAAAATGGTGTTGGATGTTCTTCAATAAACGTCTCAAATGACTTAGACAAGTGGTCATCATTATGAATATCATCTACTTCTATATCTTCAACATCTGAATAATCCACATAGCCAAACGGAATTATCTCAACAGCCGAAATTAGAAAATCACTGATTTGAAAAAGTGAGACCATTGCTACTACCAACAAACTAAAAATAACTAAACTTTTTTTCATTAAGATAACTCCTTTATTATACACTATTATCGTTTATAAATCAGTTTTTATTGATGAAAAACAAGTCTCTTCTTTCCTACTCCAGCACCACATTCACATCACCTGGAGTTTCAATGCTTGCTTGGCGTTTTGTATTAGTCCCATTTTGTGGTTTGGTGATGTTGTTACTCTGGCTGGTGATTTTGTAGCTACCATCAAAGCTCTTCGGTAAGATAACATCAGCTCCGCCATTGCTACTAAAAAGACGAAAATCGTTAAACGTCACGCCTTTGGCAAGGGTAATCTCAATCGTCACTATCGGCTTATCTCCCATGACCGTCATCGTGAAACCATTTTTGGCAAATGAAATCATCAAATCACCTTCCTCATCAATACCAAATTGTTCTTCCATGGCAGCAATGTTATTTTTCGCCAACTGCCCCTTGATATAGACGGTGGTTTCTTCCTGTTCACTCTCTTTCACTATAACCTTGGCTGGTTGTTCCAAACTAGACACATTGATAACATTGATGTTCTTAGCTGGAGTGGTAAATGCCTTATCATAAGAAACATCAGTTTTATCATTTTGAACACCAGTCCAGACCAACCCAGCAAGGCCAATCACTAGAAAGACAGCTAATCCTATTAAAATTTTACGTTTCATCATAATCTCCTACTTAAATTCACGTTTGGCAAATATGAGGTAGCTAACAAGAGCATAAACAAGGCTAAACAGCATAGCCACAAAAACAGTACTTGTCAGATAGTTCCCCGCAATATCCACCTGCCCAAGCTGATTAAACATCATGTAAGGCGCTAGCGCATCGGTCTTAAACAGCATCCCCATCATAAGACTAGCTAGTTGGTCAAATAAAAGGACGATAATGATATACACCATATAAGACTGATAAATACGGTCAAAGAAGGCAAAGATAAAAGCACAAAGACTGGCAATCACAGTATAAAGCGGTAACTGGTAGAATAGGTAAGTTAATATTGTTTGATAAGAGACCACATCTGTCAATAAATGATGGACCAGACCTGTCACCATGAGGGCTACAAACGCATATAGCCAAGTAGCAAGCACCGTCATGCCCCATTTGTAGGCAAATACTTTCAAACGATTTTGACTTTTGATAAGCATGTTGTTGATGGTGCGATTAGTCAAATCTTCTCCTAGGAAAATCTTGGCTGGTGTGACAAAAAAGAGAGGCAATAAGGTTGGCCAAGTCATCACCAGATTTCTAGCGACTTCTTTAGAGCTATCTTCACGATAAAGATAGGCAAATAAATTTCCAAAGATAAGGAGTAAAGCAAGTGATACAAAAGATAGGTGCTCCTTACGAATACGATAGCAATCAGCTTTTAAATAATTAAACATGATTTTCTTCTTTCTAGTCTAAGAGACTGAGGTAGTAGTCTTCAAAGTTACCACCTGCGTGGTAAATATCAGTGATTTCAACTTTCTTCTCAAGAAGTGCTAGGATAAGCTCCTGCACAGATTGGTCAGGCGACAAGACTAACTTGTCCCCTTGGGCAACTGGCTTTAAGCCCAACTCATTAAGCGTTTGTTGCGCCAGCTTATTGTCCGTCGTCCTTACAACAATCTTTTCCTCGACCTCTGCATACAGGTCGTTTTTGGCAATATCCTTGATGACCTTGCCCTTGTGCATGATGACGAAACGGTCAACGACCAGCTCAAGCTCTGACAAAATGTGGCTGGAGATGAGGATTGTAATGCCGTAGCGGTCTCGGAGGTTGTGGATAATGTCCCGCATCTCCTTGATACCAGATGGGTCGAGGCCATTGACGGGCTCATCCAAAATCAGGAAATCTGGAAAATCAAGAATAGCAAGCGCAATCGCCATCCGCTGACGCATCCCGAGTGAGAAGTCTTTGATCTTTTTCTTCGGATCCACGTCAGATAGGCCAACCAATTTCAGTACCTCATCAATTCGTTTCTCAGTATCTGCAATCCCAATTTGCAGGGCTGAATACATTAAATTATCAAAGGCAGACATATTTAGATAAAGAACTGGTGATTCAATAATGGCACCGATTTTATAGGCAGTTTCTTGAATAACCTCACCCTCATCTTTGGTGATGAGACCGGATAGGACTCGGATAAGCGTTGTTTTACCAGCTCCATTTTGACCAACGAGTCCTAAAATCTCACCTTTTTTGATGGTAAAACTCACCTTGTCTAGTGCTTTTTGTTTGCCGTAGTGCTTGCTAATGCTAGTTATCGTTAATAAGTTTTTCATGCATTTTTCCTTTTAAATGCTTTAGAAAGTCAATCCTTTTTTAACCATGTAGCGACGTGCATACTCACAGGCAAAGCCCGCTAGGATAAGGTAAACACCAAGTTGAACATTCACCTGAATGTAGCCTAGCATTTGAGACATAGTGTAGCTAGAAATCAAGTCTGCGATAACTGCCACGATACCAACTTGAGTGAGGTTTTTACCAAAGGCTGCTGACATCAAGGTTTCTTTGGTAAAGCCTTTGATCAGTTTTTTGAGAGCCATTAAGGCATAAATCATCAAGCCGTGATGTGCAAAGAGTGCGATAACATTTGTCCAGCCGAGTTCTCCGACCATGACTGCACCTTTTGGCAAGAACTGTTCTGGGTTGAGAGATAAGGTTTGAAGAAGGGCTGCGGCACTCACTTGAAGAACAAGAACGGCGATGATTGCTGAGAGGGTTACTGTTGCGATAGTTTTGATTGTTTTCATGGTAATATTTCCTTTGTTGTTTTTAGTTTAGTCTTGATTTGTGTAGAAATAGCTGAGCTCTTAACTTTTTCTCCTTTTCGATGACGATTTGTTGTTTTTGTTTTATTTATTATCGTCTTTCGATATATTTATATTACAACACAAAAATATCTTTGTCAATAGATTTTTATCGTTTTTTGATAATTTTTTATTTTTCGAGATAAAAAGAGGCTGGGCAAAAACTAGCTTCAAAATAAAACCACACAGTGATTTCCGTCTCGAAAACAATCAAGATGAAAGAATCGCTGTGTGGTTTTTGAGTATTTGAAGTTTTTGAGCCTAGATTCTTGGC
>NZ_CACVCC010000044.1 GCF_902729355.1 Streptococcus sp. S784/96/1
AACGAAAGACCTAGACGACTTCACCATTACAAAACTTCAAAATTTCTGTTGGGGCTAGCCCAAACAGCCTAAATAATGGAATCCTAGTCTATCCATGAACTTGTTGCACTTGACTTGACAATGTGCCTTTATTTAAATTAAGAAGAAAATCAATTGAACGTTTTACTTGGACTCTTTTTTAAAATTGAGATAAGATATTCTTAAATTTATTTAACCTTCCCTGCCCATGTATTTTATCTTGAAACAGAACTGTATTTTAGGAAACCATTTATGACTAATTGATACTATTATGGCAAGTTCAAACCACTGGAACAACATCAAACCCTCCCTATCTCGGTTAAAACGAAAAGGGAGGGTTTTATCTTTTTAGTTTAAGGCAATATAGTGGATTAACAAAGAAAAGGAAAAAAGCTAATAATAGAACTTGAGTTTTTCAAGGCTATTTAACACTGTACTAAAATAAAACGAAATAGATAATAACTACAACGATAATACTAAATAAGGAACCGATTAGATAGTATTCGGCAAAAGCTTGACTCTTGGAAATTCGGTCATACCGCGCAATGGATTTTGCTGTAAAGACAAGACCAATAGCAGTATATTGTCCTAAAATCAAAAAGAGTCCCATGATGATTCGCTCAAGATTACCAATCAGCGCTCCTGCTCCTACCACCGTATCTTCTTCCTGTTTCGTATGCACACGTTCTGGTGTAGTCTTTTCAAGTAACAAATGAGACAACTCCTTCACCTGATACTTACTAAAGAATAATTTAAAAATCACATTCATTGGCTTGGTGACAAGAAGTATAAAGAGAATAACACGCAATAAGTATTCTAACTGTTCCCAATCAATACCGTATTGATATAGAATCACTTCCTCACCATTTTGTACTAAAAACCACCAATAAAAGCACACGATTACTAACAAGTGAGCACATTGACTGATTAAAAAAATCCCTTGTTCTTGAGAGAGAGGCAACGACTTGTCTAGTAAAAAGCGTTTAACAAGGCTAATAACAATGTGGCTCAACACAAGGCAAGCATTTGTTATTGTCATTTCTGGAAAGATTAGGCTAAGCACCACTAAAGGAATGGTGATCCGAAGAAACTGTGTCCACATCATTTGCTTGCTAAATGGCTTTTGTCCGTCAGGCAATGGCTGCTCCCAATGAAAATCACTCAGAAAATGTGCGATAAACAAGGTCAGTAATAACGGATGTGTGATGAAATACCTAGATAGTCCCATTTGTTCCCTCCATCTTAGACTACCTGCACCAAGTCTGTATCTGCTCTCCTATTTGTTTTCTACCACGCAAATAAACCTTCAAACCACTCGCTTTCAAGCGTTTTGTCAACCCACTTGGCTCGATCCCAAGATGTCTTGCTAGCTCTTGGTGGCTAAACCATTCATCATACTGCTTTGTTTCCAGTAAGGCTTTTAACATGTCACGATGTTTATCTGTCCACTTGGCATAGATGAATTCCCCCATTGCTAAAACAGCATTTACCAGTTGATCATTCTCCGATGATGAGTCACCTATACTGACACGAATATTAGTGACCCCATAATCATTCTTGTCATGAACGTAAGCAATAGCAGAGCGAGCATTCCAGTAAGCTGGTCCATCAGCCCCAATACTTCTCAAGGGATTTATCGCTGTAACAATCTCACCAATCCCAATCCCAAATCGAATGGTCACAGGGTATAATTTGATTCGAATGCTATCAATCATTTGAAACACTGAGGCATGAGGGTGTAGCAAGGCTTGAAACTCGTCTCCTAATGTCAATGTAAAAGGAGATACTAGACTATCAGCGTAGACTTGATTAAGGTCATCCAAAACCAAACGTAAGGAATCTTGAACTGCTGAACGGGTCGTTAGTTTTTTAGAGTCGATAACATCTCCAATAATAGCAATATAAACCATTTCTCCCTCCTTTTTGTCTATTATAACAGACAAAACAAAAAATGTCTATCAAGATAGACATTTCAAAAAAATTGCTATTGTATTAAACAATCCCTTATTTACGCTTTTTCTTCGCTTTTTTGAGTTTATTAGCTTGGCGTTTCATCATTTGCTTCATGGCAAGTTGACCAACTTTACCTTTGATACCTCCACCAAACATTTGACTCATATCTGGCATTCCTGCTCCACCTAACGCTGATAAATCAGGCATTCCAGAACCACCCATCATACTTTCTAAAGCTGATATGTCCATGCCACTAATATCTGGCATATTAGGCATGTTCTTAGGAAGATTGTGAGGATTGATGCCCATTTGACGCATCATTTTATCCATATCGCCAGACATAACCCCCTGCATCATTGATTTTGCTTGATTAAAGTCTTTAATAAATTTATTAACATCCACAAAGCTATTTCCAGAACCAGCTGCAATACGACGACGACGACTTGGAGTTAATAATTCAGGGTTTTCACGTTCTGCTGGTGTCATTGAAGAGACAATGGCACGTTTACGAGCAATTTCACGTTCATCAACTTTTAGGTTTGCCAAGGCAGGATTACCTGCCATTCCAGGAAGCATTTTAAGTAAATCTTCCATTGGCCCCATGTTTTGAACTTGATCAAGCTGTTCAATAAAGTCATTGAAGTCAAAGGTGTTTTCACGCATTTTTTCAGCTAGCTCAGCTGATTTTTGCATGTCGTATTCTTGAGAAGCCTTCTCAATCAATGTCAGCAAGTCACCCATGCCCAAAATACGGCTAGCCATACGATCTGGGTGGAAGGTTTCAATGTCGGTAATCTTTTCACCAGTACCTGTAAACTTGATTGGTTTCCCTGTGATTTCACGGATTGAAAGGGCAGCACCACCACGGGTATCACCGTCAATCTTGGTTAAGATAACCCCTGTCACTTCCAATTGTCCGTTAAACTCACGCGCAACATTGGCAGCTTCTTGACCAATCATGCTATCAACAACCAAAAGGATTTCATGTGGTTGCGCTAATGCTTTGACATCACGCAATTCCTGCATGAGTTTTTCATCAATTTGGAGACGACCTGCAGTATCAATAAGAACGTAATCATTGTGATTCTCGCGCGCTTTTTCTAAACCTTGGCGCACAATCTCAACAGCCGGTGTATCAGTCCCCATATCAAAGACAGGGACACCGATTTGCCCACCCAGAGTTTTAAGTTGATCTATCGCAGCTGGACGATAGATATCCGCCGCAATCATCAGTGGACGAGCATTTTCTTCCTTAATAAGCTTGTTTGCCAGTTTACCAGCAAAGGTTGTCTTACCAGCACCTTGAAGACCAACCATCATGATAATTGTTGGAATTTTAGGGGATTTTTCAATTTCTGCCGTTTCAGAACCTAAAATAGCTGTTAATTCTTCATTAACAATCTTGATGATTTGTTGAGACGCATCCAAAGTTTCGATAATCTCATGACCAATAGCACGCTCACGAACACGCTTAATAAATGTCTTAACAACCGGAAGTGCAACGTCCGCCTCAAGGAGTGCCAGACGAATTTCTTTTGTAACATCTTGAACTTCTTTTTCCGTTAGCTTTCCTTTACGACGTAGATTTTTAAACACGCCTTGCAAGCGTTGTGTTAGACTTTCAAATGCCATCTATTTTTATTACTCTCCTTTTTTCTTCTCACTCTTGCTGGCCACATAAGCTCAACAACCAGCTTAATCCCTATTATCAATACTCATTAAAATAGAGATTTTTTCTTGCAAATAGTCATCGTTTGCATATTTCTCAGTCATCTCATCAAAGATTTCACTACGCACAATATAATCAGAATACATGTGCAGTTTCATTTCATAATCCTCTAGAATTCTCTCTGTACGCTTAATATTGTCATAGACAGCTTGCCGACTGACACCAAACTCTTCAGCGATTTCTGCCAAGCTGTAATCATCTGCGTAATAGAGTTCAATATAATTCATTTGCTTATCCGTCAAAAGCGCTGCATAGAACTCAAAAAGAGCATTCATTCGATTGGTTTTTTCAATTTCCATGTCCTATATTTTACCATAATATCTAGGATTTTAATAGGGGAAATAGCAGAGCTTTTGAGCTGTAGCACCATGAACACTCTGGTTTAGACAAGATAAGCGCTGGAATAGATAACCAGCTATCCTGATTGTCAAACCCAAGGCGCTCACAAATAGACCCCAAGCACCACATTATCTATAAGAATCACACAATCCTAAATGATTTAGTCCCAACCTTGCGCATTAACGCTGTACTATCATCATAATCAATAGTCGTTTCGCCACAGATAGCACCACATATGCGAATATACCGTTACAAATAAATCATAATTTAAATTATGTAAACTAATTATTCTCTAGGTAGAACTCAAATCGATCTCCAACATACTGACTTCTCACATATTCAAATGGGCGATTATCTGTAAAATAGGAAACTTGTGTGAGCGCTAAAATAGCATGACCTTTAGCAATCGAAAGATAGTCTGCCACACGCTCACTAGCAATTTTAGCTGAAATCACTTGCTGACTTTTGCCAATTTCATATCCATTGTCAGTTAAAGTTTTAAAAAAATGTTCCGTAATAGCATGGCGTTCAACGTTGCGAATCAGCTCCTCAGGAATAGAAGCCACTTCATAAACAACCGGAATATTATCCGCATATCGTACCCGCTCCATTCGAATCACATAATCCGTTTTCTTCAGATGAAGACGATCCATTTCCGTCTGGCTAGCCAGTTTCTTTTGATAAGAAATCAGTTTCGTAGAAGGGGTCTTCCCTTGCGCTGTCACAATCTCGGTAAACGACGTTGTACCACGCATTTTTTCCTGAACCCGTCTACTGGCCACATAGGTTCCGCTTCCTACTCTCCGTTCTAAGATACCTTCATCAACCAGTAAAGTAATCGCTTGACGAAGCGTCATTCGGCTAACGGAAAAATTATCTGCCAAGTCCCGTTCGCTAGGCAAACGATCTCCAATCTTCCAAATGCCTTTATCAATCTGCTCCTTCAAGGCATCGTGAATACTAATATAGGCTGGCGCCATCGCTACTCCTCCTAATGATATCGTTTGAGGTAGGTACGTTCTTCATAGACCTTCTCAATCTCAAACAACTCCAAATCTTTCTCTTTAGCGACAATATAATACCCCTCACGCTGATAGTAAGGTAACTCCCCATCCTCAGTAACAAATGCTAGCCGCTTCTGTTCTGGTAACACTTGAAAAGTGAAAGACTGTTCCTGTGACTTCGGTGTCCCTACAACAAGCCAATCACGACTGATGACTTCTGCTCCCCATTTCTGATAAAGGTGGTTCGCCTTTTCATCATCTCTTGTAAAAATGGCTAGCGCTTCAACCCCTTTTTCTCGAAGAAGAATCTCAGCTCGTTCAAATAATTGATTTGCGATGCCCTGCCCCTGATAATCTGGATGGACAGCTAAATTAGCAAAATAAGCGACTTTGTCACAAGAATAATAGGCATAAGCTCTGCTATTTTCCCGAGAATAAATGCCAATATCTAGTAGCCCAACAACTATGTCTCCATCTAAAGCAACGAGTTCAATGCTGTCTTCGTAAAAATCCCTAAAGTTATCCTTAGTACGGCTGATATCATCAAAAAAGTCTGAATATAAGTAAGAAAGGGCTTTACAATAAACCCAACTTTTTTCGTGTTGGTTCTCAAAAGGTTTAATCATTATCATAAGATTAGTTTACCATATTTAATGAAAAAAGGACTGCAAAAAAACAGAATTTATGCTAGAATGATAGAAACCGTCTATAACATCTGACGTAAAAAGAAAGGGAATCCATGACTGAAACGTTGACTGATGTTCAAAAAATCATCGTTCTCGATTACGGTAGCCAGTACAATCAATTAATTGCACGACGTATTCGTGAATTTGGTGTTTTTTCAGAACTTAAAAGCCATAAAATTACAGCAGATGAGCTTCGTGCCATCAATCCTATCGGAATCGTCCTCTCAGGAGGTCCTAACTCTGTCTACGCTGACAATGCCTTTGGTATTGACAAAGATATTTTTGAGCTTGGGATTCCCATTTTAGGAATCTGTTATGGTATGCAATTGATCACACATACCCTTGGAGGAAAAGTGGTCCCAGCAAGTGAAGCTGGTAACCGTGAGTATGGTCAATCTACACTACGTCTTCGTTCCGAATCTAAGCTATTTGCTGGAACGCCTAAAGAACAACTTGTTTTGATGAGTCATGGTGATGCGGTCACTGAGATTCCAGAAGGTTTCCACTTGGTCGGTGACTCTGCTGACTGCCCATTTGCTGCGATGGAAAACACTGAGAAAAACTTCTACGGTATCCAATTCCACCCAGAAGTTCGTCACTCTGTCTATGGTAACGACATTCTCAAAAACTTTGCCGTAAACATCTGTGGTGCGCGTGGTGACTGGTCAATGGATAACTTCATCGACATGGAAATCGCTAACATCCGTGAAAAGGTTGGAGACAAAAAAGTTCTCCTTGGCCTTTCAGGTGGTGTGGATTCATCAGTCGTTGGTGTCCTTCTTCAACGCGCTATCGGTGATCAGTTAACCTGTATCTTCGTTGACCACGGCCTTCTTCGTAAAAATGAAGGCGACCAAGTAATGGAAATGCTTGGTGGGAAATTTGGTCTTAACATCATCCGTGTTGATGCTTCTGAGCGCTTCTTGAGTCTTTTAGCAGGTGTTGATGATCCTGAGAAAAAACGTAAAATTATTGGTAATGAATTTGTTTACGTCTTTGACGATGAAGCAAGTAAACTCACCGATGTCGATTTCTTAGCACAAGGAACCCTTTACACAGATATCATCGAATCAGGAACTGAGACTGCTGAAACCATCAAATCGCACCACAATGTTGGTGGACTTCCTGAAGACATGCAGTTCAAACTCATTGAGCCACTCAACACCTTGTTTAAAGATGAAGTACGCGCACTTGGTACTGCACTTGGCATGCCAGATGAAGTTGTTTGGCGCCAGCCATTCCCGGGACCAGGGCTTGCAATCCGTGTGATGGGCGAAATTACTGAGGAAAAACTTGAAACCGTTCGTGAATCAGATGCTATCCTTCGTGAAGAAATTGCAAAAGCAGGCCTTGACCGCGACGTATGGCAATACTTCACTGTAAACACTGGTGTCCGTTCTGTTGGAGTTATGGGGGACGGTCGTACCTACGACTACACCATCGCTATCCGTGCCATCACTTCTATTGACGGTATGACAGCTGATTTTGCACAACTCCCTTGGGATGTTCTTAAGAAAATCTCAACCCGTATCGTAAACGAAGTGGATCACGTCAACCGTATCGTCTATGACATTACAAGTAAACCACCAGCAACTGTTGAGTGGGAGTGATTTTCTCCAGTGAAGGAAATCAGACAGCCTTATAACAATTAAAAAAAGCTGAGGAACAAGTGTAACTTTTGCTAAGAATCCTTGATTTAACAGTATTTAATTTGTTATAAATGGTATTAAAATAATCTAGATACGTTTGGATTATCGCCAAAATAAGTCCTCAAGGAGGGCTTATTTTTTTGTCTATAAGCATGAAAATCTATAGATGCGAACATACCCCCTCTATGTTAATCTGCACTACTCCTCCAAATATTAATTCTAGTTTATTCCATACACATAAAAAACGATTCCTACTCTGATAAGTAAGAATCATTTTTTGATAATCTAAACTACCAAGAAACTTGGTTATAATTTTGCTCAAAGGATTTAAGTATTGATTGATCAGCATCATTAAATGCCACCTGTGTTTCAAGTACACCTTTCACAATGATACGTTGTGTAGCTTCTGCATCTGTACAAGTAACTAGTGTGATTTCGTTGACGTTGTCGTGATCTTCCAAAACATAAATCGCTTCTGGTTGAACAACTTCCATACTGGTAATCACATAAGTGTAAATGGTCTCTTTATTAGTCAGATAGATTTTCATGCCATTTTTAGCTCTTTCAAGTGGTGAAAAAAGCATGTCTGAAGCACCGACCATAGAAAAAATATGATGACTAGCAAGCGTGTAATTACCTTGTCCCATAACCTGACTTTCCTTCATAGTACCAGCACCATAGGATAATTCAGTATTGCCAAGGCCTTTGAAAATAGGCAAATTAATTTTTAATTCTGGAATAGCAATGCCACCTATAACAGGAAGAAGCTGCGCTTCCATCTGAGACTTTAAAATTGATTCTGTAGAGACAGGCTCAACTGCCGAAAAATCAAAACTGACTTCTTTTTCATTGTTCTTTTTAATAGTCTCTTTTGATACTTGAGAAACTTGATATTTATTAGAATTCCAAGCAATCAACGTATTTCTAATAGACTTATTAAAAACCAGAGCTAAGCCAACAATAAACAAAATAACAATCAGGCTATTGTACAAAAATGTTTTAATGGATTTCTTTTTATTCCGTCTCATCAATCCCTCCCTCATCTGTAGTTACAGATTTCACTAAAGCAAAGGTCACGATTTTTGCTTGTTCATCTAGACGCATCACTTTAACACCTTGTGTCGAACGACCGGTTTGTGAAATATTTTCAATCCTAGTACGGATGATAACACCAGTATCTGTAATGATCATAATATCTTCATCACCGGATACTGTTAAAAGTCCAGCAAGTGGTCCATTTTTCTCAGTAATATTAGCAGTTTTAATTCCTTTACCGCCGCGTCCCTTAGTCGGATATTCACTAGCAGCTGTACGCTTACCATAGCCTTTTTCAGTAATGATAAGAACTTCTTGATCTTGAGAAATAGCTGACGCACCAACGACAATATCGTCATTTCTTAAAGTAATTCCTTTAACACCTGTTGCTATACGGCTCATGCTACGAATATTGTCTTCACTGAATCTAACAGAATATCCTGTCTTGGTACCAATAATAATATCATCTTGTCCATTTGTTAAAATGACATTAATCAATTGATCCCCTTCTCTCAAGTTCAAAGCTTTAAGACCATTTTGACGAATATTATTAAATTCAGAAACACTAGTGCGCTTAACAACACCTAGACGAGTCGTAAAGAAGAAATGTTTATTTTTGAAATCTTCTTGGGTCAAATTGATAACTGTTTGTATATTTTCCCCTTCATCAAGTTTCAAAAGATTGATAATAGGAAGTCCTTTAGCTGTACGACCATATTCTGGAATCTCGTATGCCTTTAAGCGATAAACACGGCCAAGATTTGTAAAGAATAGCAAATGGTCATGCGTCGATGTTGAAACTAAATCTTTAACAAAATCATCATCGTTGACCCCTGTACCTTGGACGCCACGGCCGCCACGTTTTTGTGATCGGAACTCATCTTGGGCTAAACGTTTGATATACCCCTTACTTGATAGCGTAATAAGAACATCTTCTTCTTCGATAAGATCTTCATCTTCGAGAGTTAATGCTTCCCCTACCATAAGTTCCGTACGACGATCATCCGCATATTTGCGTTTTGTTTCGTCCAATTCTTCCTTGATGATTGTAGAAACACGCTCAGGCTTAGCTAGAATATCAGCTAGGTCAGCAATCAAAGTAAGTAAATCATTATATTCTGCTTGAATTTTATCTCGTTCCAATCCTGTCAAACGACGCAGACGCATGTCCAAAATAGCTTGACTTTGACGTTCTGACAAATTAAAACGTGACATTAATTCAGCTTGTGCTTCTGCATCCGTCTGACTACCACGAATGATTGCAATAACTTCATCAAGGTGATCAAGAGCGACTAATAACCCTTCTAAAATATGTGCACGTGCCTCAGCTTTTTCCTTATCAAAACGCGTTCGGCGTACAACCACCTCTTTTTGGTGTTCTATATAGTTGTCAATAATTTGGCGTAATGAGAGAATTTTAGGGACTCCCTTTTCAATCGCTAACATGTTGAAACTAAAATTAGTTTGAAGACTTGTTAGTTTAAAAAGATTGTTTAAAATCACATTCGCTGATGCATCACGACGAACTTCAATGACAAAACGAACACCTTCACGACTAGATTCATCACGAACAGCTGTAATTCCCTCAACACGTTTTTCCTGCGCCAAACGAACAATATGCTCATGGACCTTCGTCTTATTGACACCATATGGAAATTCTGTCACAACAATGCGCTCGCGACCAGTTTTGGTCAGTTCAATTTCTGTACGAGAACGTAATACGATCGAACCTTTACCTGTTTCATAGGCACGGTGAATACCTGATTTTCCCATCACGAGAGCTCCCGTTGGGAAATCTGGTCCAGGCATCACTTCCATCAAGTCACGTGTCGTAACATCTGGATTATCCATTACTAATTTGACAGCATCAATAGATTCTCCCAAATTGTGAGGTGGAATATTAGTTGCCATACCAACAGCAATTCCAGTAGCACCATTAACTAAAAGGTTTGGAAAACGAGCTGGTAAAACAAGCGGTTCACGTTCTGAACCATCGTAGTTATCTTGAAAATCAACTGTATTTTTATTGATATCACGTAGCATCTCAAGAGCAATTTTGCTCATACGAGCTTCGGTATAACGTTGAGCAGCAGCACCATCCCCGTCCATAGAACCAAAATTTCCATGCCCATCAACGAGCATATGTCTATAGCTCCACCATTGGGCCATACGGACCATGGCTTCATAAATAGAACTATCGCCGTGAGGATGATATTTCCCCATAACATCACCGGTAATACGAGCTGATTTCTTATGAGGTTTATCCGGAGTTACTCCAAGCTCATTCATACCGTACAAAATGCGACGGTGCACAGGTTTCAATCCATCTCGAACATCTGGTAAAGCGCGTGACACAATAACACTCATTGCATAGTCAATAAAGCTTGTTTTCATCTCACTCGTTAGATTAACATCTACCAAGTTTTTATCTTGCATTTACATGCCCCTTTTCTTTTCAAAAGTCTTCTATCATTATAACATAAATTCCTTGGAAAATCAGCATTGGCATCGCTTTCTGTAAGCAATTTTCATTTTTAACTATTCACTTAGTGACAAACAAGAAATAACATGATAGAATATTTGTTGTATGGGAATCTCCCAAAGAAAAAAATAAGGAGACGTTTAGCATGACTTTAACTAAACAACACAAAAAAGTGATCCTTGTCGGCGATGGTGCCGTAGGTTCATCTTACGCTTTTGCTTTGGTAACACAAAATATTGGTCAAGAACTTGGAATTATTGATATCTTTAAAGAAAAAACTCAAGGTGATGCAGAAGATTTGAGCCACGCATTGGCATTCACTTCACCTAAAAAAATCTATGCTGCAGATTACGCTGACTGCCACGATGCTGACCTTGTTGTCTTGACAGCCGGTGCTCCTCAAAAACCAGGTGAAACTCGTCTTGACCTCGTTGAGAAAAACTTGCGTATTAACAAAGAAGTTGTTACTCAAATCGTTGCTTCAGGTTTCAACGGTATCTTCCTTGTTGCAGCTAACCCAGTTGATGTGTTAACTTATTCAACTTGGAAATTCTCAGGTTTCCCTAAAGAGCGCGTTATTGGTTCAGGTACATCACTTGACTCAGCTCGTTTCCGTCAAGCTCTTGCTGATAAAATCGGTATTGATGCTCGTTCTGTCCATGCTTACATCATGGGTGAACACGGTGACTCAGAATTCGCTGTTTGGTCACACGCTAACGTTGCTGGTGTAAAACTTTATGACTGGTTGCAAGCTAACCGCGATATTGATGAACAAGGTCTTGTTGATCTCTTCATCTCTGTTCGTGATGCCGCTTACTCAATCATCAATAAAAAAGGTGCTACTTACTACGGTATCGCAGTTGCTCTTGCTCGTATCACAAAAGCTATCTTTGATGATGAAAATGCAGTACTTCCATTGTCAGTTTTCCAAGCTGGTCAATACGAAGGTGTTGAAGATGTCTTCATCGGTCAACCAGCTATTATCGGTGCGCACGGTATTGTTCGTCCAGTAAATATTCCGCTCAGCGATGCTGAATTGCAAAAAATGCAAGCTTCTGCTGCTGAGTTAAAAGCTATCATTGATGAAGCATTTTCTAAAGAAGAATTTGTATCAGCTTGCAAAAATTAATATATGAAGAAGACTGGAGTACTGTTATTCCCAGTCTTTTTTAGCCGTTTTATGATTGTTCAACTTACCTGCAACTAGAATCTTTTGCGTCATTAGTTTCAACTCACCACTACATCAAACTAGTTCTACTATACACTATTTAAGAAAGTTTAAATATTTTTCTTATACTAAAAGAATAAGCGAAGTCAAGACCATGAAATACTAAACAATTCTATCACTCGTTGAAAACTATTATCATTCATTGTATTATGTAATCAATAACAATAAGGAGATTTGAAATGAAAAAATTGCCTATTACTGAATAAAATTGGAAAAAGATTATATTACATTATGATATACTCCCCTTATAGTGGACAGTGAAAAAACAAAAATTCACTAGAAACTAAAAGGGGAGTTTTCGTATGTCAAAAAGAAGTCCAAAATCAGTAGAAGAAAAACTAGAGATTGTTAACTTGTATCTAGAAAAAGGGAAATCCATTTCAAGCTTAATAAGGGAATATAGAGTTAGTGATACCACCATTAGAACTTGGGTTCGTAAATACAAACAGCTAGGTATAGCAGGATTAAGAGAAAGTAATACTTGGACGAGGTACTCAAAAGAAATCAAAGAACAAGCCGTACAAGATTATCTATCTGGACGAGGAAGTTTGAAGACAATCATTGAAACTTACCACATATCATCTGGAAGTGTTCTCGAAAAGTGGCTAAAACGGTATACTAGTGGTATAGAAATCAAAGCAACTAGTAAAGGAATAAATAAGTCGTATGAACCAAGGACGAAAAACCACTTTGGAAGAACGTGTGGAGATTGTCAACTTCACCATTATTCATGATAAGGATTATCAGGCAGCGATTGAGAAATATGGTATTTCCTACCAACAAGTTTATTCCTGGGTGAGAAAGTTTGAGAAGGACGGTAGTCAAGGACTCCTAGATCGCAGAAGTAAAGGGTTAGACAGTAAACCGACCCTTCCCCCAGAAGAAGAGTTACAGCTCAAAAACAAGCAACTCGAAGAGCGCAACTGCTATTTAGAGATGGAGGTAGGACTGCTTGCAGTTGCTTGTTGCCAATCGTGTCGTCACCCTGTTACTAACGCTTGGACAAGCCTTACAAGGCTATCCGTAACTCGCTTTGCTTCGAACGGCTAGCGCCAAAAAGTTAGAAGAAATCAGACGCAGAAACCGACGGTAAGACTCGGACGTTACTTAAAAGAATTTCAAGCTATTAAAGATTATTCCGATAA
>NZ_CACVCC010000045.1 GCF_902729355.1 Streptococcus sp. S784/96/1
GGTAAAATGAAACATATAAGACCTCCAATTGAGTGTGGTAATTCCTGTTAGAAATTGATTGTTTTTTATTCTAGTGTACAGGTAAATCCACGAGATATCAACTGGGGGTCTTTACATATTGTCTATATTGTGACAGTTGCTATTAAAGATAGATGATATATATGTGAAACATTGAAAATATCTGAAAATTCAATCTAGAAAACAAAAAATTAAAAAAATATAGCAAATTTTCTGACAAATTACTTTATTTAAGAAAAATTTATGATATAATAGTTTCTAATAACATGACAAAACGGTCGGTTAAGAAAAGAAATTTATAAGAGGTAGCTTTTATGAAAAATAAAGGTAAATTATTAGCTCTTGCTGGGATAACTCTTGCATCAGCAGCAGTGCTTGTAGCTTGTGGTGGTAGCTCTTCAGCATCTAAGTCTGAGGGAGCTTCAAAAGTTTATAACTATGTATATACATCAGATCCAAAATCTTTAGACTATACTTTGACTAACCAATCTGCCACTTCAACGGTTGTAACACAAATGGTTGATGGCCTTTTGGAAAATGATAAATATGGTAACTTGGTGCCGTCACTTGCAGAAGACTGGAAGGTATCGGAAGATGGTTTGACATATACTTACACTTTACGTGAAGGTGTATCATGGTACACCTCAGATGGCGAAGAGTATGCACCAGTTGTTGCGGAAGACTTTGTCACAGGTCTTAAGCACGCAATTGATAAGGAATCAGACTCACTTTATATTATCCAAGATTCAATCAAAAACTTAAATGAGTACAAAGAAGGCAAAGTCAAATTTGAAGAAGTTGGTATTAAAGCGCTTGATGATCGTACGGTGCAGTACACATTGAATGCCCCAGAACCGTACTGGAATTCAAAAACAACTTATTCAATCTTGTTCCCAGTCAATGCTAAATTCCTTGAGTCAAAAGGAAAAGACTTTGGTTCCACTGATCCATCATCAATCCTTGTCAATGGTGCGTACTTCTTAAGTGAGTACACAGCTAAATCATCAATGGCATTTACTAAAAATGATGCATACTGGGATGCTGATAATGTTACTCTTGACGAAGTTAAATTGACATATTACGATGGTGAAGATGTTGGTTCTCTCTATACCAACTTTGATAAGGGAGCTTATAATGTAGCGACGCTTAATCCTAACGATCCAAGCTATGCGGATGCTAAAAAGAAATATCCAGAGGCAATTACTTATGGTATGCAGGATACAACAACTTACTATGCATCAATCAATACAAACCGTTCTAACTTCACAAACTCTAAGAAGGATGCTGTTGCTCAAGAGTCAGCTAAGAAAGCTCTGCTTAACCAAGATTTCCGTCAAGCAATTACATTTGCTTTTGACCGCGGTTCGTGGAATGCCCAACGTGCGGGTGAAGATGCTAAAGAAAAAGCTCTTCGTAGTATGTTGACAGCACCAACTTTCGTTTCTATTGGTGAAGAATCTTACGGGCAAGTCGTTCAAAAAGAATTAGCATCTATCAGTGATGAGTGGAAAGATGTTAAATTGGACGATGGGCAAGATGGTTTTTATAATGTTGACAAAGCCAAGGCTGAGTTTACTAAAGCAAAAGAAGCGCTTGGTAGTGAGGTGGTTTATCCAATCCAACTTGATTTCCCAGTAGACCAAGCAGATACAGTTGCTGTGCAACGTGCACAATCAATGAAACAATCTATTGAGGCATCGCTTGGAAAAGAGAATGTGCAACTTAACATCGTTGAACTTGATCATGATACCTACCTCAATTCAACTTACTATGCTGAGGATATTTCACAACAGGACTATGATTTTACGATTGCAGGTTGGGGACCAGACTATGCTGATCCGCGTTCATATCTAGATATTTTCAATGTTGATAACGGAGCAGTTGTTCAAAGAGTTGGGGTAATGCCAGGTAAGAACCAAGATATCGCGAAATCAATTGGCCTTGATAGCTTTACTACTGATCTTGTAGCAGCAAATGCTATTGTTGACGATCTAGATGCTCGTTTTACGGCACAAGCTAAGGCGGAAGCGAAATTGCTTGATCAAGCTGTATTCATTCCACTTATCTCACTTGGTGGTACACCACGTGTAACTAAAGCAGTACCGTTCTCAGGCCGTTACTCTGTATCTGGTGTTAAAGGGTCAGATCTCTATAAAGGTATCGAACTCCAAGAAGAACCTGTAACAGGTAAACAATACGACAAAGCGAAAGCTGCTTGGCTTGAAGCAAAAACTAAGTCAAATGCAGAAGCTCAAGAAGCTCTTGCAGATCACGTAGCTAAATAAAACGTTGTTCAATCAGAACTTTCTCGTTTCTTGAGGAAGTTCTTTTGAACTGTTGGAGGAACGAATGAAAAAATATCTCTTTACTCGTACGTTACGATCGCTATTTTCTATTTTTATGGTTATGGTGATAACTTATACGGTCGTATATACACTGGTTCCGACACGACTTATCTTTAATCAAGACCCATTGTACAATAAGATGTCGACAACACCAGATAAAAAAGATAATTACGTGAATACGGTTTTTGAACGTATGGGCTACATCCAGTACTATAATACAAAAGAGTTAGTAAATAAAGCGAAAACTGTAGATTCTAGTGTAACTTCTGAAGCAACTAAGGCTAATCAAAAAATTTACGAAGATTACATTAAGTCTATTGGAAATGGTTGGGAACTTCATCATTTCAAGGAGAGTGGTCAGGCTTACGCCACTCGAAAAATTCCAATCTATGAGCGATTGTGGAATTTTTTCTCAAATCTAGTAGTGATTGATCATCCATGGAAAGTTAAGGATAAGGATAACCCAGACTTAGAGCGTTATATTCGTGTGGAAAATGATCCAGCGATTGGTTGGTCAGTTGTTGGTTCTGGGACTGAGCATAAATATCTTCTTTATGTGAATAATCAGTTCCCATATATTCATCAAAACTTTATCACTTTTAACCTTGGTAATTCTTATCCAACCTTTAGTGGTATTCCTGTTCTTCAGGTTATCACACAAGGACAAGGTAAAGCTTTAACCCAAGATGTTACTTTCCCAACAGGAGTAACTAAAAAGTCTTCTGTTGATATTTATAGCCGTACTTACCAAAATCCTAGCAAGGCAGACGATCTAGCTATTGCAAACTTTGGTAAGGGAGATAATTATACCGCTACAAAAGTTCGTTATACTGATCCATCAATGATTGCTAACTCTGCTCGCATTGGTTTGACAGGTATTTTTATTGCTTACGTATTAGGTCTACCTCTAGGGCTTTTTATGGCTCGTTTCAAATCAACTTGGTTTGATTCTATGTCTACATCTTTGATGACCTTTATTTTAGCGGTGCCATCAATTGCTTTGATTTATGTAATTCGCTTCATTGGAGGATATCTCGGTCTTCCGGATAATTTCCCGTTGTTGGGGGCATCTGATATGCGTTCGTACCTCTTGCCAAGTATTGTATTGGGACTTTTGAGTGTTCCTGGGCTTGCTATTTGGTTCCGTCGTTATTTGGTGGATTTGCAAAATTCTGATTGGATGCGTTTTGCTCGCGCCAAAGGCTTGTCGGAAGGCGAAATTTATCGTTCACATTTATTTAAAAATGCCATGGTTCCTGTTGTTCATGGCATTCCTGGGGCAATCGTATTGACAATTGCAGGTGCGACACTAACTGAAACGGTATTTATCGTCCCTGGTATGGGTAAAATGTTGATTGATTCTATTCGTGCTTCAAATAATGCTATGGTAGTTGGATTGACTTTTATCTTTACTACTTTATCTATCTTCTCACTTTTTGCAGGAGATTTGTTAATGGCTCTTGTTGACCCACGTATTAAGTTATCAACTAAGAAAGGAGGCAAATAATGTCAACTATTGATAAATCTAAGTTCCAATTTGTGGCTCGTGATGATAATGCCTCCGAGGTTATTAATACACCCGCTTATTCTTACTGGAAATCTGTATTTCGACAGTTTTTTGCGAAGAAATCAACATTACCAATGTTGATCATCCTGATTGCGGTTCTTTTGATGAGTTTTATTTATCCAATGTTTTCTAGCTATGATTTCCGAGATGTTAGTGACATTAATGACTTCTCAAAACGCTACATTTGGCCAAACGCCCAATACTGGTTTGGTACGGATAAAAATGGTCAGTCACTTTTTGATGGAGTTTGGTATGGAGCTCGTAATTCGCTTTTAATCTCAGTTTTAGCAACAGTTATCAATATGGCAATTGGGATAGTGGTTGGTGCTTTTTGGGGTGTTTCTAAAAGTTTTGACAAGATTATGCTTGAGATATATAATGTTATCTCAAATATCCCAAGTATGTTGATTACAATTGTTTTAACCTATGCTCTGGGAGCTGGCTTCTGGAATCTTATTTTAGCCTTCACATTGACAGGCTGGATTGGGCCTGCATTTACCATGCGTACTCAAATTTTGCGTTATCGTGATCTTGAATATAACCTTGCCAGTCAGACCCTAGGGACGCCTCCTATGAAAATTGCTGTGAAAAACCTTTTGCCACAATTGGTATCAATTATCATGACTATGGTTTCTCAAAGTTTACCTGGATATATTTCGTCTGAGGCTTTCTTGTCCTATTTTGGTATTGGTTTGCCAATTTCAACACCGTCGTTAGGTCGTTTGATTTCAAACTATTCAAAATACTTGACTAACAACGCCTATTTATTCTGGATTCCACTTACAGCTTTGGTATTGGTATCCTTACCACTCTACATTGTTGGGCAAAACTTGGCGGATGCCAGTGACCCACGTACTCACAGATAAGGAGATAACATGACAGAAACTAAAAATGTAATTTTATCAGCCGAAGATGTGGTCGTGGAATTTGATGTCCGTGACCGTGTTTTGACAGCAATTCGCAGTGTATCTTTAGAGCTTGTAGAAGGTGAAGTCCTCGCCCTTGTTGGTGAATCAGGTTCGGGGAAATCTGTTTTAACAAAAACTTTTACAGGTATGCTAGAGTCAAATGGTCGTGTTGCTTCGGGAAAAATCATTTATCGTGGTCAAGATTTAACAACCATTGAATCACATTCTGATTGGGAAAAAATTCGTGGTTCAAAAATTGCGACGATTTTCCAAGATCCGATGACTAGTCTTAATCCGATTAAAACAATTGGTGCTCAAATTTCAGAAGTTATTGTCAAGCATCAAGGTGTTTCGAAAGAAGAAGCACGTGAACTGTCTATCGACTACATGAATAAAGTTGGTATCCCCAATGCGCAGAAACGTTTCGATGATTATCCGTTCCAATATTCGGGAGGTATGCGTCAACGTATCGTTATTGCGATTGCTCTTGCCTGTCGTCCAGATGTTCTTATTTGTGATGAACCTACAACCGCTCTTGATGTGACGATTCAGGCCCAAATTATTGATCTTTTGAAGTCTCTTCAAAAAGAATATAATTTCACAACTATCTTTATTACGCATGACCTCGGTGTCGTTGCCTCTATCGCCGACAAGGTTGCCGTAATGTATGCTGGTGAAATTGTCGAGTTTGGTACAGTTGAGGATATTTTTTATGACCCACGTCATCCTTATACTTGGAGCCTTTTGTCCTCGCTACCTCAGTTGGCAACAGAGTCTGGGGAGTTGTTTTCTATCCCAGGAACCCCTCCGTCACTCTATGCGCCTATAAAAGGAGATGCCTTTGCTCTTCGTTCTGAATATGCAATGCAGATTGACTTTGAAGAACCTGCACCTAAATTCAAAGTTTCGGATCACCACTGGGCCAAGACATGGTTGCTCCATCCAGAAGCACCAAAAGTTGAAAAACCGGAAGTTATCCGAAATCTTCATGAGAAAATTTCTCGTAAAATGTTGAAATAGGAGAAGGAAATGACTGAAAAATTAGTTGAAATTAAAGATTTAGAAATTTCCTTCGGTGAAGGGAAAAAGAAATTTGTAGCTGTTAAAAATGCCAACTTCTTCATCAATAAGGGGGAGACATTCTCTCTTGTCGGTGAATCAGGTTCAGGTAAAACCACAATCGGACGTGCTATTATTGGTCTAAACGATACAAGTAGCGGAGATATTATCTTTAATGGTAAAAAAATCAACGGAAAACTTTCTCGTTCTGATAAAAAAGAAGTGATTAAGCGTATTCAGATGATTTTTCAAGATCCAGCAGCAAGTTTGAATGAACGTGCGACGGTAGATTACATCATTTCGGAAGGTCTTTATAATTTTAATCTTTTTGCAAATGAAGAAGAACGTCAACAGAAGGTTCGTGACATGATTACTCATGTTGGACTTTTGCCTGAACACTTAACACGTTATCCACATGAATTCTCGGGTGGACAACGTCAACGTATTGGTATTGCACGTGCTTTGATTATGCAACCTGAGTTTGTTATTGCGGATGAACCAATCTCTGCACTTGATGTATCGGTGCGCGCGCAAGTTTTGAATCTTCTGAAACAATTCCAGCGTGAATTAGGTTTAACTTACCTCTTTATTGCTCATGACCTATCGGTGGTTCGTTTTATTTCTGACCGTATTGCTGTTATTCATAAGGGAGTTATCGTTGAAGTGGCTGAAACTGAGGAGTTGTTTATGAATCCAGTTCACCCTTATACAAAATCACTCCTGTCGGCAGTTCCTATTCCAGACCCTATTTTGGAACGTGGAAAAGAGTTGATTACTTACGATCCAGAAATGCACGATTATTCTGTCGATAGACCAGAGATGGTAGAAATCAAAACTGGACATTATGTTTGGGGGAACAAATCAGAAATGGAAACTTATCGTAAATCTTTATAGATTAGAGGAGCTAGATATTCTAGCTTTTTTGTATTGTTTCATCAGAACAGTTTTGAACATTTTAATGTGTGATACTTGGATGTTTTCAAGAAGTGTAGATATTAACATTTGTTGGAAATAGGAATAATTTCATGGTATAATGAAAACGTAAACAAATTCTTTCGACTCTCTAGGAGGTATTTATGTCAAATCTATCAGTCAATGCAATAAGATTTCTTGGTATTGACGCCATTGAAAAATCAAAATCGGGTCATCCAGGAGTGGTAATGGGTGCAGCTCCAATGGCTTATAGCTTGTACACAAAACACATGCGAGTGACTCCAAAAGCTCCAAATTGGATTAACCGTGACCGGTTTGTTTTATCAGCAGGTCATGGATCAATGTTGCTTTATGCTTTATTGCACCTTATTGGTTATGAAGATGTCACACTTGATGAGATTAAACAATTCCGTCAATGGGGATCAAAAACTCCAGGGCATCCAGAATTTGGACATACCTTAGGTGTTGATGCGACTTCAGGTCCATTAGGTCAAGGAATTTCAACTGCTGTTGGCTTTGCACAAGCAGAGCGTTTTTTGGCAGCTAAGTACAATAAAGATGGTTTTCCAATTTTTGATCACTATACCTATGTTATTGCAGGTGATGGTGATTTTATGGAGGGTGTCTCAGGGGAATCAGCATCTTATGCTGCAAAACAAAACCTTGATAAATTGATTGTTCTCTATGATTCAAATGATATCTGTTTGGACGGTGAAACAAGTGATGCTTTTTCAGAAAATATCCGTGCTCGTTACGATGCTTACGGTTGGCATACTAGTCTTGTTGAAGATGGAACAGACCTTGAAGCTATTAGTGCAGCTATTGAAGAAGCTAAAACTTCTGGTAAACCAAGTTTGATTGAAGTGAAAACTGTAATTGGTCACGGCGCTCCAACTAAAGGCGGTACAAATGCTGTTCATGGTGCGCCACTTGGTGCAGAAGAAACTACTGCAACACGTGAAAATCTTGGATGGCCTTACGCACCATTTGAAATTCCTAAAGACGTATATACAGATTTCAAAGAAAATGTTGCAGACCGTGGGCAAGAACTTTATGAAGCTTGGAACAAGCTAGTTGATGAATATAAAGTTGCATATCCAGAAGTTGCAGATGAGATTGATGCTATTGTAGCTGGCAAAGCACCAGTAACTGTAACTGAAAAAGACTTTCCAGTTTATGAAGATGGTTTCTCGCAAGCAACTCGTAACTCTTCTCAAGATGCTATCAATGCGGCAGCAAAAATTCTTCCAACGTTCCTTGGGGGGTCTGCGGACTTGGCTCACTCCAACATGACTTACATCAAGGAAGATGGTCTTCAAGATGCAGAACATCCGCTTAACCGCAATATTCAGTTTGGTGTTCGTGAATTTGCTATGGGGACTGTTCTAAATGGCATGGCGCTTCATGGTGGTCTCCGTGTTTATGGTGGTACTTTCTTCGTCTTCTCAGACTATGTTAAAGCAGCTATTCGTTTATCAGCACTCCAAGGACTACCGGTTACTTATGTCTTTACGCATGATTCGATTGCGGTTGGTGAAGATGGCCCAACACATGAGCCAATTGAACACCTTGCAGGTCTTCGTGCTATGCCAAACTTGACGGTTATTCGTCCTGCTGATGCTCGTGAAACACAGGCTGCATGGCATTATGCTTTGACAAGCGAGACAACTCCAACAGCACTGGTTTTAACACGTCAAAATCTTGAAGTGGAAGCTGGATCAGACTTTGCAAAAGTTACTAAAGGTGCCTATGTTACTTACCAGACTGGTGAAGATTTCGACACTATTCTATTGGCTTCTGGGTCAGAGGTTAACCTAGCAGTCAAAGCAGCTAAAGAACTTGAAAAACAAGGTACAAAAGTCCGTGTTGTCTCTGTCCCATCTATGGAACTCTTTGATGCACAAGACGCAGCTTACAAAGAAGAAGTATTACCAAATGCTATCCGTCGTCGTGTCGCACTTGAAATGGCAGCGACACAAAGCTGGTATAAATATGTTGGTCTGGACGGTAAAGTTATCGGTATTGATACTTTTGGCGCTTCAGCTCCAGCAACAGAAGTCATCGAACGTTATGGCTTTACAATCGAAAATGTTGTGGCTACTGTAAACAGTTTATAAAATACATTTGAGGTAGAGATGGTATCTTGACCTCTTCCGCTAAGGAGAAACGATGAAAAAGATTATGATTCTAGGAACTTTTCATATGAAAAGTCAAAATGATCTTCATAATGTCAACAACCCGGATCAATTTTTATACCGTGAAAAAGAGATGATTGAAGTTATTGATAGACTTTCTGAGTTTTACCCTACTAAGATTATGGTGGAATGGGAGCACTCAAAACAAGATAAATTAGACTCCTATTTTCAAAATCATCTCAATCGCAATATTGTATCTAGTGATGAGATTATTCAACTAGCTTTTCCCTTAGCTAAACGTTTTCAGTTAACACCTAAAGCAGTAGACTGGTTTGAAGAAGGAGTGGGACTTTATAGTTTTGGACAGGTTGCAGAAGCATTGGATAGTTTGCCTGATTTAAAATCCGAAATCGAGAACTTAGAGATTCCTCAAAAAGATTTTTCCAAGCCTATTCGCCAACTATTAGCAGAATTGAATAGTACAGAAATCACACAACAAATCGTTTCGTATTACACCAATATAGCTAGAGTTTCAACATCTGATGATATTGGTATTGGTTGGTTACTTTGGTGGTACCAGAGAAACCTTAGCATTTTCAAAAATATTCTTGAAGAGTTAGAGGAAAATGATAGGGCGATTTTATTGATTGGATTATCACATAAAGGAATATTGGAAAATCTTCTTCGTGATAGTGGTTGTGTTGAAGTGGCTGAGGTTTTAGATTACCTAGGTTAAAGGGTTGGTTTTCCAGCCCTTTTTGGCTATAATAGTGGTATGACAGAGAATGATGTATTGGCATTACTGCAAGCCGATGATGATATGATGATTATTTTAAGGGCAATGGCAGAGCTGAATTTACCAGATTCTTGGTTGGCAGCAGGTGCAGTTCGGAATTTTATTTGGAATAAGCTCACTAATCTTCCAGCCTTTGATCACCAGACGGATATGGATGTGGTGTATTTTGATCCCGAGAAAACCTATGAAGAAACTTTAGCAATTCAGGAATTTCTGAGTAACAATTATCCCAATTATCACTGGGAAGTCAAAAATCAGGTTGATATGCACCAGCACAACCCCAATACGGTTCCCTATCAATCAGCCTGTGATGCCATCAATAAATACCCAGAAAAATGTACTGCAATTGCGGTGCGACTAAAAAATGATAAGCTAGAGTTATATGCTCCTTATGGTTTGGATGATATTATTAACTTCCGTGTCTCACCAACGCCATATTTTTTAGCAGACGAGGAGCGAATGGACGTTTATCGTAAGCGTCTAATGAAAAAGAACTGGCATGAGAAGTGGCCACAACTACACTATGAATAGGAGATTAAGAAAGGACATAAAATGAAATTAACAACCTTAGGATGCTGGGGAGCTTATCCTTATAAGGATGAAGGTACAACTGCGTACTTATTGACTGGACATGATGGCTTTCAATTTCTTATAGACTGTGGTAGCCGTGCGGTCAATGAACTTGAAAAAGAAATCAGCCCCTTGGACTTAGATGCCGTTATTATTAGTCATTATCACCCTGACCATGTAGCAGACTTGGGTGTTTTACGCCATTATTTCCAACTATATCCGAAACATCTTTGGGAGCCAAAGGTGTTACCAATTTATGCTCATGACGAAGACGTATCAGAATTTGAAAAATTAACCTTACCAGGTGTTTCGCAAGGGTTTGCTTACAATACGTCAGGAACTGAGACAATAGGTCCGTTTTCAATTACATTTATTAAGACAGTACACCCAGTGGTTTGTTATGCTTTTCGTATTGTTGAGGAAGCAACAGGACAGGTTTTTGTCTTTACGGCAGATACGGGTTATTTTGAAGATTTGGAAACATTTGCCGCAGGCGCAGATTTACTATTGGCAGATGTTTATCTTTATGAAGGTAATGAAAACCATATCGCTCACTTGACAAGCAAAGAAGCAGGGCTATTGGCACAAAAAACAGGAGTCAAAAAATTAGTCTTGACTCATATGCCACCATTACCCCCAAAAGGAATGCCAACAGAAAATCACCTAGAATATCTGAGAAATGAAACCCAAAAATATGCGGGAAATATCCCAGTTGAGTTAGCGAGTCCACACCAATCTTGGGAAATTGGAGAATGTTAGTGTTTACTGAAGAAGAAAAATCTTATTTTATGCAGGAAGCCATAAAAGAAGCTCAAAAGTCGCTCGAGAAAGAAGAAATTCCAATAGGCTGTGTCATTGTTAAAGATGGACAAATTATTAGTAGAGGTCATAATGCACGAGAAGAACGCAATCAAGCTATTATGCATGCCGAAATAATGGCTATCACTGAAGCAAATCAAAAAGTAGGGAATTGGAGACTTCTTGATTGCACATTGTTTGTGACGATTGAACCTTGTGTCATGTGCAGCGGAGCAATCGGACTAGCACGGATTCCAAATGTTATCTACGGTGCAAAAAATGCAAAATTTGGAGGAGCAGGATCATTGTATGATATTTTGACGGATGAACGTCTTAATCATCGTGTTACTGTAGAGACTGGTATCCTAGAAAAAGAGTGTGCTGCCATTATGCAAACTTTTTTCCGAACACGCCGACAAATGACTAAACAGAAAAATAGTTTTTTAACGAGAGGTAGAAACTAAAGTTACCAAAAGTTTAGTATGTTTTTGTATCTCTGTAATTGAAAAAAGCCAAAATCCTATAAAAAATTTCAAAATAAAAAATCTCCCGCGTTGTGAAATGAAGTGTAACAGAAAAGACATGTTCGTCTGATATACTAGAATTTCCGCAACTCAGTATAGAAAGCAGATGAACATGTCCGCTAATTATTCTACCAAAAAGTCGCGTTGTTCTCATTTCTCAGCCCCTGAGCGAGGTGAAATTAGTGCCTATTTGAAAATGGGTGAAAAGCCTACTGAGATTGCTCGCCTTCTAGGTCGTCATCGCTCGACGATTAGTCGTGAAATCAAGCGGGGCAGCGTCGCTCAGGTTCAAGATAAGAATGGTAAACGAACTTATTATCAAGTCTATTTCGCTGATAGTGGTCAACGTGTCTACGAAGAAAACTGTAAAAATAGTGTCTACCTGAAGTTAGACCAGTGTTCGCCACGCTTCACAGAAATCATTCCTTCAACGAAAACAAACTATCGCTATATTGGAGCTGGTCTTATTGCTATCAAGCCAATCGATTTGCCAAAGATGGTGAGTATTAGAAAGCGGTCTAACTCTAAATTTAAGGTCAATAAGAAGACCCTTGGAAAATCCATTGAGGAGCGTCCAGAAGTGATTAATAACCGATCTGAATTTGGGCACTGGGAATTATTTCATTCTTGGTAAAAAGACTAAAGGAGAGGCTGTCGTTATGACACTAGTCGAACGTCAAACCCGTTTCGCTTTGGCGTGTAAGCTACCTAATAAGCAAGCTGAAACCAAACCATCAATGAAGCTGTCAAAGAATTCTTGTCTGAGTATCCAATTTTTTCTATCGCATCAGATAATGGCTCTGAGTTTAGTCTCTTAGCTGACTTAGAAGGTGTTAGCATTTATTTCGCTCATCCCTATTCATCCCATGAAAGAGGAACAAATAAGAATTTCAATGGTCTTTTGAGAGAGTTTCTCCCAAAAGGACAGTCGCTCACCCCTATGACTGATGAAGAGCTTGCTGGTTATATCTCAGCTATCAACGAGAGGCCTAGCCGACTTTACCACTATAAAACTGCAAATTTTCTGTTTGGGCTAGCCTAAAAATGGAATACTAGTCTACCCACGAACTTGTTGCACTTGACTTGACAATTTGCTAAAATTCCAAAAAAAGAAAAAATTTTAAAAAAGGTATTGACAAGAAGAGGATATATTTGGTAAGATATATGAGTTGTCTCGTGAGAGAGAAAGGCAGATATAGGAAAAAAACTAGAAAAAGTAGTTGACACCGTTAGAAATATTTGCTAGAATAAAGGAGTTGTCTCTAAGGAGAAGTCCATTGAAAACTGAACAAGACGAAGCAAGTGCGGGTTACGGAAGTAACCTGTCAAAGACACAAT
>NZ_CACVCC010000046.1 GCF_902729355.1 Streptococcus sp. S784/96/1
GATAAAAAAGATGCAGCGACCATTGCTAAGGCTCTGGCTTTTAGAAGTTATAGTCCCGTCCATATTCCATCGGCAGAGGATGAACAAGTCAAAAAAGTATATCCGAATGAGGACAGACCATCAATTGTCTCTCAAGAAAATCAAGCAACAGATTTTAGCCTTCTGTCTTCGCCATGAGTTTCGATATACAGACGGTGCCAGTCACTGGACTCAGAAGCACGTGAAATGGCTTCAGTCGCTCCAACCAGTAGGATTGTATGCTGAAATCCTAACCGAATATTTCCTCAGCTACGAAAAGCTAGTTGACCAGATTGAACGCTTTGATAATCGTATCGAACAACTCTCTCTAGGAGACAGTGACCAAGAAAAAGTGGCTCAGTTGACTTGCTTTATCGGTGTGAAGACCTTGACTGCTCTTTCCATCGTAACAGAGATTGGGGATTTTAATCGTTTTGCGACCGCTCAACAAGTTGCCTCTTACCTTGGGGTGACCCCTAGTGAAAATTCTAGTGGGGAAAAAGAACGAAAAGGAGGAATCACTAAGGCTGGCAACAGTCATGTCAGACGATTGTTGATTGAAGCGACTCAGTCTATAGCGAAAGGAAGGGTCGGTCATAAGTCGAAAAACTTGAAAAAGCGTCAAAATGGCAATTCTCCTGAGGTTATTGCCTATGCGGATAGGGCTAAGACGTTACTACAAGTTGGTCTTGTCTAACAATAAGAAACAAAATGTGGCTAAAACAGCGATTGCTCGTGAATTTTCAGGGTTTATCTGGGGGATGATGACAGGGAGAATTATTTGAGTTTAGGCTTTGTTTTCGTATACTTTTTTGACTTATTTTATCATCGCAGAGCGATGAGGAATCCTTAGTACCATCAAAAATCACAGGTGAATTTTGACAGCACTAAGGATTGAAAAAATGAGATTGAGGGCATCTTGAAGGAGTTTAGAACTTCAAGGTTTGAGTCATCTACGAGTTCACTAAGTGGCACCATTGTGATCCAAGCTTATAGAGAGTAGGACTCGCGGCAGAACCATTGACCTGTAGGTAACCAATCCACGAATATCAGAATGGCCAATGCCCGGAGCTAAGATTTAGACTCTTTCCAGATGCGTTCAATTTTTTCTAAGCTTGATTGTTTTTACTTGACAAAGGGCTTTACATATCAGTGAATTGAATAACAACTTTGCCAGATTTCTACAAAATGGGCAAAAACTCAAACCTTTGTTCTTCTTTTGATTCTAAAAAGCACAAAATAATAGTGTTACATTGTTATTTATTTTTCCGTATTCTAAAGTTTTGTCTCTTTCAGTCAACTTTATAATAAGAAATTAAAAGAGAGATTGGTAAAACTCGAGCCCACTGAAAAAGTCATCGTTTGATGTTTTTTTTGCTGCACTAAAGTTAAGGTGATAGTATGCTTGATAATCAGTTGACTTTAGAGGTTAGTCCCTATTCTAATATATATGATATTATTGTTCCTAAAACTCATTTTTTACGTCAGTTAACGGAACTCTGTAATTTTAGCTTTGTTTATGACGTGATTGAAAAGAATTATCGTCCAGACTTTGGACATCGTGCCTACTCTCCCATCATGATGTTCAAGTATCTCCTATTAAAAGACATCTATCAGTTGTCCGATATAGATGTGGTGGAACTCTCCTTTTCCGATATGGCCTTCAAATACTTCTTTGGTCTAGCTCCTGAAGACCCTGTCATTGAATCGTCTTCATTGACTAAATTTCGAAAACTGCAAATAAAAGACCAAAGCTTACTTGATTTACTCATCGCTAAATCCGTCCAAATTGCGCTAGAACTTGGCTTGATTAAAAGTCATATTCCTCATTGTGGATGCGACCCATACCAAAGCTCACTACAAATACAAGAAGCCGCAAGAAATCCTCCGAGAACGCTCGAAATCCTTGAGCAAAACGATTTACCGGTATTCGGAGGATATCGCATCTGATTTTCCCAATAAAACGCAAGAAGATTCCCTTGAAACAGAGTTGGTTTATACTGAGAAACTAATGGCTATGATTGAAAAACACGACGAACTCCTAGCCTTGCCTGCTATCTCACAGAAATTCAATGACCTAAAAGAAGCTGTAGAGGATGACTTAGAGCGCTTGGAGTCCTCTGTTAAGGAAGAGGCAAGAATTGGTTATAAAAGTGCGGATACTTTCTTTTACGGATATAAAGAGCATCTAGCCATGACAGATGAGCACATTATCACAGCCTGTGTGGTGACGTCTGGTGAAAAAAGTGATGTCCCTGTTTTAGAAGAGTTATATCAAAAATCTAAGAATAATGCTGTCACCATTGAATCAATTGTTGGGGATAAGGCCTACTCTGGGAAGAATAATATTGAATTTACCAAAAAAGAAAAAGTGCATTTAGTCGCTAAACTACATCTAGCTGTTTCAAAAGGCTTCCGTAAGAAGGAAGATGCGCTTTTCTATAACAAGGATGCAGGTTTCTTTGCTTGTCTTGAGGGACATATGGCCATAAGGAAGGCAAAAACAGGGTGAAAGGCGGGAACATATAACCCTCAGGAAACCCACTATTTTGATATTAACCACTGTCAAACCTGCCCTTCAAAATGGGATGTTATAGAGAAGGTGCTAAGGCTAACCCCTACTCGATAACCCTTAAAAGCGCTGAACATCTTTTTTCAGAAGAGGTTTCAAGAAAAACCTTATTTCAAAGAAAAGTTCAAGCATCGCTACAAGATAGAAAGCCAAAAATGCGGAACTTAAAAACAGGCACGGTCTTGATGTGGCTAGGGCATCAGGTCTTTTCAACATGGAGTTACAAGCCGCAACAACCTCATTGTAGTTAATATGAAGAGGATTATCACTCTAATAAATCAAAAATAAGGAAAAGCAAAAAGGAATCTACCCCAATTATGCAATAGATTCCTCTTTTTTTGGTTCAGGCAGATCGTACAGCTTTTACTTTTTCAGTGAGCTCGTAAAACTACAATCTCATTGTTATTGTTATGAACACAACTCAATCAGTTTCAACAATAAAGTTTGTTAAAATACCATTAATAAATTTTGCGGATATATGATCTGAATATTTTTTAGCAATATCAATGATTTCATTAATAACAACACGATCTGGCGTATCTTCATATTGCATTTCATAGAGAGCTAAACGCAACAAAATTTTGTCATTAAGCGTCAACCTATCCAAACTCCATCCTTTTTTGAGATACTCTGCTATTTTTTTATCCAAATCTGTTTGATGATCCTGAACTCCTTTAATCAAACTAAGGAGAAAAACCGGTACATCTTGATCAAATCCTTCATGTTTGTCATAGCGATAAGCATTCTCACCAGCCTGTATGGGATTTCCTCCAAACTCTAGACTAAATAGAGCTTGGAAAGCACGCTCACGGATATCTCGACGAGAATGTTTAAAATTATCAGTCATCAAGGAAATCCTCATCAAAAAGTGCTTTAACATCTGGTTTTGGTGTTTTAGCAGGAACTATTTTAACAACATGGACATTAACGGCATCAATTGTTACTTCTGCCATGTCATAGACCGCTGTTTTCACGGCTTGTTGAATTGCCATAGAGACCGCAGGAACATTAATGCCATATTGCAATTGTACATAGATATCTGCTGATACTGTCCCATCCTCTGAAGTGTTTAGATAAACACCGCGCCCTAAAGAGGTTTTACTCAAAGTATCTGCGACTGCTTTATTATGAAGCGAATGAACTCCTTCAACAGTTGTTGCTGCAATGCCAGTAATCACTTCAAGCACACGCGGAGAAATAACGATTTCACCAATTGTTGCTGTTGACATATCTTTCTTTCCTTTCTAGAGTTTTTATACTTTTGATTGTTGTTTTGGAATGATAGATTACCTTGCCACCATTAACTCTCAAGCATTCCCTTGTTGCCTAATAGCGTCAAATACCATCAAAATATTAAGCACGTGATACGTAAGTACCTTCTGCTGTATTAATAACTAATTTTTGACCTGCTTCAATAAAGTCTGGGACGTTTACTACAAGTCCTGTTTCCATGGTTGCTGGTTTGCCAGATCCTGTTACAGTAGCACCTTTGATTGAAGGCTGTGTTTCAGTAACTGTCAATTCAACTGTTGTTGGTACAGTAACTCCAATCACTTCGGTTCCGTAGAATTGGATTTTAACATCAGCGTTTTCCAAGATGTAAAGCAGTTCATTTTCAACATTTACTTCTGGGATTTCGTATTGGTCATAGGTTTCTGTGTTCATGAAGAACGCTGTCCCATCCATTTTGTAAAGGTATTGAGCTGGGACTGTTTCAATAATAGCTTGCTCAAATTTTTCATCTGGACGGTATGTCGTATCAAATGTTGAACCTGTACGTACATCACGAAGTTTCATCCGCATGATTGTATTACCTTTACCAGGTTTGTGATGGCTTGCCTCAAGAACTTTAATTAATTTACCTTCTGTTTCAAAAGTCATACCTGCACGCAATTTACTTGCTTCGATCATTAGTAGATTACCTCTTTATTTTCAATTTTTATCACTTCATTTTAGCATAAAAGCTAGTATTACTCAAGATTTTTATAGACACGAAGAAATAACAGGACTTATTTAAATAAAAATAGCCTTATTACTGATTCCTTTTCCTAAAGTCCTTCTCCTAAGTGGATACTCGGTACATCATGTTGCACATAAGCAACTCCTTTTTTCTCCATCAACTCAATGGCAAAGGGATGCGGTCGGTAACTTGATTTGTAGGTGATTTTAGTTATTCCTGCTTGAAGCAGCGCCTTGGTACAGTTGATACATGGAAAATGAGTAACGTAAACCTCTGTGTTATCTGTCGAAATGCCTTCTTTGGCACATTGGATGAGTGCATTCATTTCAGCATGAACGGTACGAATACAGTGACCATCCTCCATATAATGCCCTGCTTCATTGCAATTATCAGTGGCAGAGACACCACCATTATAACCTGTGGCAATGATTCGATTATTTTTTACTAAAACGGCACCGACAAAGGCACGGTCACATGTTGAACGCTTCGAAATCAGCTCTGCATTTGCCATAAAATAATCTTGCCATGAAAGTCTTTCTTCCATAACTTACCTCCTAAATGACAATCAATTCTTTTGGTGCGAGAGTTAAGATTTCACAGCCTGTTTCAGTAATGAGCAGGTCATCTTCAATACGAACACCACACTGGCCTTCAAGATAAATACCTGGCTCATCCGTCAAGACCATACCAGCCTTAATGGTTTCATCAGATTTACCAAAATATGGCTCTTCGTGAATGTCTAACCCGATACCGTGTCCGATCCCATGTGTAAAGTAGTCACCGTAGCCTGCATTATTGATTACTTGACGAGGAATAGCATCAAAATCACGATAACTCAAGCCAGCCTGCGCTTTTTCAATGAGAGCTTTATTTGCCCGTAAGACAATATCATAAATTTCGCGTTCTTGGTCTGTTACCTGTCCAATATGAATCGTCCGAGTCATATCACTAACATAATGGTTGTAATAACATCCAAAATCTAGAGTCAGTGTTTCACCGTTTTCAATCACTTTATCACCAGCACGGCCGTGAGGCATAGACGAACGATAACCTGATGCTACAATGGTTTCAAAAGAAATACCAGAAGCACCGTATTCTCGCATACGGAAATCTAGGAAATTGGCCACATCAAGTTCTGTTGTCTGTCCAGGTTTAATAAAGTCTAGTACATCTAAAAATGCTTTATCAGAAATCGAGCAAGCCTTGGAAATGGTCTCTACTTCGATAGCATCCTTAATCATCCGTAATTCTTCTGTAAAATTGGTTTGAGGAACCAAGACAACACCCGAAAACGTTTCCTGCAACTGCTGATAGTAAGCATAGCTGATTTGGCTATCAAAACCCAGACGAGATAGACCGTCTTCTACTGCTATCTTGGCAATCTCAGTCAGCGGAGCCCTTGTTTCAATAATATCAAAACCTTGGACTATTTTTTTAGCCATTAAACTGTAGCGCGCGTCCGTTAAAAAGAGGCGTCTTTTCTCAGAAATATACACTGTTCCAGCTGTTCCAAAAAAACCAGTTAAATAGTAGATATTTGTTAAATTCGTTACCAAAATAGCGTCAACATCGGTTTGAACAAGTTTAGTTTGAAAATTGGTAACACGAGCTTGAAGATAGGTTTGCATGTTTTCCTCCTCAGAAATTTAATTGTTTTTATTGTAACAGATTTTTGCTGCTTTAGAGCACTCAATCTGTATTGTCAATAATTTTTACCTCATCTGGTATGTTTTTTCTTCTGTGGGGAATGGTTTTCTCTCTCATCAGGCTAGTGTTGCTCTCCCAGACAGTAACTTTTTCTCCTTCACTAATCTGATAATCCCAAAGCATGCCTAACTCAAATTCCGCTCTGCCACTGACCGTAATATCAAAATCATAGGTATGATTTCCCAAACCATATGAGCCTACATGAAAGTTATCGTATTGGATGGTTTCAACATTTTCATAGTAGTTATAGAAGTATGAAGTATAGAGATGATTGACGGACTAAAATTTCTCTGTTAGCACAATCTTTTCGCTTTCCATCTAATATCCAGAAAAAAATAAATAGAACTAAAAGGAAGAACATCCCTAAAATTGCTAGGCAACTCCCCTAAGACAACCAACTCATTTGTTCGTCTCTGCAGTTACTGTTTTCCTCATAAACATCTCCTAAATAGCATTCTTCATAAAGTTTTGCTAAACTTATTATATCACATCTATGGAGAACACTATGCCATTAACCTATCTTATCCCAACGGCAAAAGAGATGAAAATCCCTAAAGAAACTTTGCCACACCAGCTTTCTGAAAAAAGCTCTGCTATTGCCCAAGAAATGTCCGCACTATCTTTAGAAGAACTTGCGAAAGCTTACAAAATCTCAGAAGCAGCAGCCCCAAAAGAAGCCACGCGCTGGCAGGCTATCAAGGAGAATTCTGCACCTGCTTATCCTGCCATATCACTTTTTAATGGTTTAATGTACCGACATCTAGATAAAAATGTCATTTCAAAGCAAAGCCCTGTTTATATCACCTCTTCGTTTTACGGGATAATTCATGCGCTGGAGCCAATAGCAGAGCACCGCCATGATTTTCATACCAAAATTAAGGTTAACAACATGTCACTAAAAGAATTTTGGAGGCCTGATTACGACGCCTTTGCCACACAACAAGAGACCATCGTATCCTTATTATCTAGCGAGTTTTTAGATATTTTTTCCACCTCTATCAAAAAGCAATTGATAACGGTGACTTTTATGGAAGATAAAAACGGTCAACTCAAAACACACTCGACCATTTCTAAAAAAGCTCGAGGAGCTTTTCTCAGTCAGGCACTTACTCAAAAAGCTCGGACTATCGCTGATTTGACAAAACTCACATTCGCTGATTTTCATTACCGAAAAGACCTTTCTTCGGAAAATCAATTAATTTTTGTGAAAAAAGCCTGACAAACCGTTACAAACCCTTTCATTTTTGATATACTTGTATCATCAAAATAAGTCAGGGAGATTTTTTAATGATTTCATACGAAAAAGTTCGCCAATCTTTTACAACTTGGAATACAGTAATTGGAATACTCTATATTCTAAATGCCGTCCTCTTTCTTTTTTCATTACTCGGTGGCCTAATGAGTAAACTTGCTATGGAAAAGCAACCTGAGATTTATGCTAGCCTTGATGAAATTACCTTAGAAGCATTACGCCAAAGTACAACTCCGTTTGCCTTTTTTACCTTTGGTTTAGGAATTGTCATTACTATTGTTATCGCTACCTTGGCTCTTATTAACAGAAGCAAAGCTAACAAAGAGTTGGACGACAAGATTAGTTATACTGTTTACTATATCGGTATTGGTTGGGCAATTATCTCTGTTGTTTTAGAGTTTTTGTTGCTAGGTACAATATCCTTATTAGCTCCAGTTTGGCTTCTCCTTTTTGGATTCTTCCATGTCTTTACGCTCAGAAAGGCTCAAACACTTAAAGAAAAAAATGCTGAGCACTAATAGAAATCATCTTCGAATAAGCTAAAGTGAGTGTCCTCTATTTCTGTTAATCAGAAGTCGAGAGGCACTCACTTTTTTGTTTTTAAACATCTAAGAGTACTTCTTCCTCTTTATCTTCTAGCCCCGTCACCGTCACCCCCAAAAGACGAATTCCTAAAATGCTATCATCTAAGCTATCATATATTTCATGTGCTACTCGTTCGATAATTTCAAAATCCTTGGTAACAACAGGGAGTGTTGTACGCTTTGTCAGGGTTGAAAAATCAGAATAGCGAACTTTAATAACCACAATTTTTCCTGCCCTGCCATTTTTTTCTAAAACATCTGCCACACGGCGTGCATTTTTAGAAAGCTCTAACTTGACATCTTCGACATCATAAAGCAATTTACCATAGGTTCTCTCGCTTCCGATGGATTTGCGGATACGATTGGGTTTAACAGGGCTATTTGAAATCCCTCTAGCTTTGCGATAAAGGTCATAGCCAAATCGACCAAAGGTGTCAATTAAGGTCATTTCTGGAATTTGTCTTAAATCTTTGCCTGTAAAAACACCCATTTCATGAAGGCATCCTACTGATTTTTTACCCACACCATAAAATTTTTCAATAGGCAATTTATCTAGGAAAGCCTCCGCTTCCTCTGGTAAAATCAAGGTTAAACCTTTTGGTTTCTCAAAATCTGATGCCAACTTTGCCAGAAATTTATTATAGGAAATGCCTGCCGAACAGGTTAGGTGGACCTCTTGCCAAATATCATGTTGAATGAGTTTTGCCACTTTGATGGCAGATTTAATTCCTAACTTATTATTTGTCACATCAAGGTATGCTTCGTCAATAGAAAGTGGTTCAACAAGGTCTGTATAGCGCTTAAAAATCTCACGAATCTGCATCCCAACTTCACGGTACTTACTATAATTTCCAGAAATAAAAATCGCTCGTGGGCAACGTTCGTAGGCTTCTTTGCTAGACATAGCAGAGCGAATACCGTATTTTCTTGCCTCATAATTACAGGTTGAGACTACACCTCGTCCGCCGGTTTCCAGAGGATTTTTAGCAATCACAACTGGCTTCCCTCTCAAATCAGGGTTATCCCTTTCTTCAATCGCAGCAAAAAAAGCATCCATGTCAATATGAATAATTTTCCGTGATATGTCATTGATGAGAGGAAAAATCAACACCAGCAATCGCCTTCTTTCTGTAAATACTACAACATTATTATAACACTTTTACATTTCTTTCATATATTTTCAAATTTATAGTACAGATTATAAAAAATCAAAGAACTGTATTACAAAAGAAAAGTCTTTTTGTCAAGTTTTATGCTTGCTGAAACCGTTTACTGTGTGATACAATGAATTCGTAAATTGTAACAGATGATTTTGTTACTAGAATTTTAAGGAGACCTATTATGGCAACTGTCAAAACAAACACTGATGTTTTTGAAAAAGCTTGGGACGGATTTAAAGGAACTGACTGGAAAGAAAAAGCTAGCATTTCTCGTTTCGTTCAAGCAAACTACACACCTTATGATGGCGATGAGTCATTCTTGGCTGGTCCAACTGAACGCTCACTCAAAATCAAAAAAATCGTAGATGAAACAAAAGCTGGTTATGAAGCTGAAGGACGTTTCCCAATGGATACACGCCCAACTTCAATCGCCGACATTGACGCTGGTTACATCTCTAAAGAAGATGAATTGATCTTCGGTATTCAAAATGACCAATTGTTCAAATTGAACTTCATGCCAAAAGGTGGTATCCGTATGGCTGAAACAGCTCTTAAAGAACATGGTTATGAGCCAGACCCAGCCGTTCACGAAATTTACACAAAACACGTTACAACTGTAAACGATGGTATCTTCCGCGCTTACACTTCAAACATCCGTCGTGCTCGTCACGCTCACACAGTTACTGGTCTTCCAGACGCTTACTCACGTGGGCGTATCATCGGGGTTTACGCACGTCTTGCTTTGTACGGTGCTGACTACTTGATGCAAGAAAAAGTTAACGACTGGAATGCTATCACTGAAATTGACGAAGAAACCATTCGTCTTCGTGAAGAAATCAACATGCAATACCAAGCATTGCAACAGGTTGTTCGCCTTGGTGACCTTTACGGTGTTGATGTTCGTCGTCCTGCTTACGATACTAAAGAAGCTATCCAATGGACTAACATCGCATTCATGGCTGTATGTCGTGTCATCAACGGTGCTGCTACTTCTCTTGGACGTGTGCCAATCGTTCTTGATGTTTATGCAGAACGTGACCTTGCTCGTGGTACTTACACTGAAAGTGAAATCCAAGAGTTCGTTGATGATTTCGTTATGAAACTTCGTACAGTTAAATTTGCTCGTACTAAAGAATACGACGCACTTTACTCAGGTGACCCAACATTCATCACAACATCTATGGCTGGTATGGGTAACGACGGTCGTCATCGTGTTACTAAAATGGACTACCGTTTCTTGAACACTCTTGATAACATCGGTAACTCTCCAGAGCCAAACTTGACAGTTCTTTGGACTGATAAATTGCCATACGCATTCCGTCGTTACTGTATGCACATGAGCCACAAACACTCTTCTATCCAATACGAAGGTGTAACAACAATGGCTAAAGATGGTTACGGTGAAATGTCATGTATCTCATGTTGTGTATCTCCACTTGACCCAGAAAATGAAGAACAACGTCACAACATTCAGTACTTCGGTGCTCGTGTAAACGTCCTTAAAGCTCTTCTTACTGGTCTTAACGGTGGTTATGACGATGTTCACAAAGACTATAAAGTATTTGACATCGAGCCAGTTACTGATGACGTTCTTGACTTCGATACTGTTAAAGCTAACTTTGAAAAATCACTTGACTGGTTGACTGACACTTACGTAGACGCTCTTAACATCATTCACTACATGACTGATAAATACAACTACGAAGCTGTTCAAATGGCATTCTTGCCAAGTCACCAACGTGCTAACATGGGATTCGGTATCTGTGGTTTTGCAAATACTGTTGATACTTTGTCAGCTATTAAATACGCTACTGTTAAACCAATCCGTGACAAAGATGGTTACATCTACGACTACGAAACAATTGGTGAATACCCACGTTGGGGTGAAGACGATCCTCGTTCAAATGAATTGGCTGAATGGTTGATTGAAGCTTACACAACTCGTCTTCGCAGCCACAAACTTTATAAGAACGCTGAAGCAACTGTGTCACTTCTTACAATCACTTCAAACGTTGCTTACTCTAAACAAACTGGTAACTCTCCAGTTCACCGTGGTGTCTTCCTCAACGAAGACGGTACAACTAACTTGTCACAACTTGAGTTCTTCTCACCAGGTGCTAACCCATCAAACAAAGCTAAAGGTGGTTGGTTGCAAAACTTGAACGCATTGTCAAGCCTTGACTTCTCATATGCTGCTGATGGTATCTCGTTGACAACTCAAGTATCACCACGTGCTCTTGGTAAAACTCATGATGAACAAGTTGATAACTTGGTAACAATCCTTGATGGTTACTTTGAAAACGGTGGTCAACATGTTAACTTGAACGTTATGGACTTGAATGACGTTTACAAGAAAATCATGGATGGTGAAGATGTTATCGTTCGTATCTCTGGATACTGCGTAAACACTAAATACCTCACTAAAGAACAAAAAACTGAATTGACTCAACGTGTCTTCCACGAAGTTCTTTCAATGGATGATTACGCTTCTGAAGTTTCAGGTAACTAATCCTATTTCAGAAAAGTCATGTTCGGTGACTAAATAGAAAAATCTAGGAAATGAAAAGACCCCCTTATAATGGACAGTATAAAAAGTACTATACTGTTCTTATAAGGAGGTTCTTTTCTCATGGCTAAAAAAGGAAGTAAATTTACAAAGTATCCACCTGAATTCAAAATACAAG
>NZ_CACVCC010000047.1 GCF_902729355.1 Streptococcus sp. S784/96/1
CTTTCGCGAAGTCTTTCATTGTCGCAGTCACAGTTTGACCGTCTACTTTCACATCGAAGAACTTAGCGGCGTCACCTGTGATGCTTGGTGTTCCTTTAACCATCAAGTCTTTGTCAAGCGTATCCGTGATGACGAATTTCTTGTACTTAACGATATCCGTAGGGATTGTTGTCTTAATATTGTACTTGTAATCTTCTTTAGATGGGATATCTAAGTGATCAAGTGTATCATTAATTTTCTTCGTAAGCGGTGGTGGCGTTACCGTTACTGGCGGTGTTGGTGGCGTTTCCTCATCAGGTTCACCATCTTGACGAGATTTATTACGATATTGAACTTTCGCTTGGTTCGGAATACCATTTTCATCTTCTTTAACAGTCGCATCTTTCTTCACTTGAGCAGTGATAATCAATTCAACTTCTTTAGCCGCATAAGCTTTCGCTGCTTCAAAATCAGTGATTTCAGCTGTGACGGTTTGACCAGTCACTGTTACTTTGAAGAATTTAGCTGCCTCTCCCTTAATAACTGGCGTACCTTTAACAGCCAAACGATCATCAACCTCATCAACAATATTGAATTTCTTATAAGTAGAAATATCTTTTGGCAAGGTGGATTTAATGTTGTAAGTGTAGTCTGCTTCTGGCAATACGACTGCGCTATCAAGTGTTTCATTAACCTTCTTAGAAACATTTGGAGTGTCACCTGGTGGGGTAACTGGAACCTCTTCAGTTTCTTTCTTCTGACTTGGTTTATCACCAACAGTCAAAGTGGCTTTATTCGGGATAGAACCAGCTGTATTATCTGCTGTTACATACTTAGCAAGTTCTTCACCTTTAACATCTTCTTTAATGCGAGCCTTGATTTCTAATGAAATCTCTTTGCCTGCATACTTAGGAAGATCATCTTTAGCGATGGTTGCCGTAACAAGACCTTTTGCCTTATTTGCATCCGCAACGCCTGTTACTTTGATAGCTTTGTCTTCTTTACCTGCCGAGAGAACTTTAATCTCTTTAGCAGTCAAGATATCTTCAAGGTCATCACTAATCTCAAACTTAGTCATACCTACTATATTTTCAGGAACAGTTACTTTCACACGATAAGTAAATTCTTGACCTAAACTTGCAAGATTTAAACTTTCCTGATCATCAACTGTTTTCTTAGGAGTCGGTGTTTCATCTGGTGGAGTTACTGTTACTGGAGGAGTACTCAATATGTGTTCTTCATTATTTGGTTTCACACCAATTTTAACAGCTTCATTAGGAATACGTTTATCCTTAACCCCTGCTTTAATATGTGCCGGAATATACAAACGTAAGTGATACTTATCATGAAGCGTCTTCATCTTGTTCTCTGGAACTGTGACAATTATTTTTTTCGTTGGCTGACCATTCACGCTAACATCTACAATTGATAGTTTGAAGTGATCATCAATATATTTCTGATCCTCTTCTGTAGCTGGCTGCCCATCATCGTGAACGGCAACAATGAATGGTTGTTCTTTTTTAGACAACTCTAAACGAGGATCCAACGTGTCCTCCATTCTCCAAGATTTATATTCAAATATATTTGATGGAAGAACAGTATCCACTACGTAATTGTAGTCTTTTTCGTTCTCTACGTTAAGATGATCCACAAGAGGTTTAGGATCAGTTTTAGAATAAACATCCTCAATTTTCTTCGTAATCTTAGATGGAGTTGGAGGCGGTGGCGTTACCGTTACCTTATTAGACTCCTTACGGATACGATTACCAATTTTATAGGAAGCAACGTTTGGAATCTCAGCATGGTTCGTATCATCACCATATTTTTCAGAATGATTCTCTTTGACATAACGATATTTCGTCAAGTCAGCTTCATTGTTCACTTGTGCCAAGAATTCAATCAGAATTGGTTTACTCTCATTGTTCTTGATATGTTTTTCAACAAAGCTTGCTGTCACAACAGGATGTGTTGCACCATCAATTTTTTCCTCAGTTACTTTTACAATCTCTTTAAGATCTTCACCAGTGTAAGTATGGTCTCCAACCTTCACTGTGATTTGTTCAATCGGCGATGCCAAATGAAGGACCGGTTCCAAGATATCAGAAACCGTAAAGTCTTTCGCATTATACGGCATCGTTGTTTGAATAGAGTATTTAAACAACTCATATCGACCAGTTAAGTCATGGTGTTCCTTATCTTGAACCTTTTTCTTAATTTCAGGCTCATTGATAGGAGGGGTCACAGTTACCGTATTTGACTTAACCTTTGGTTTATTATCTACTTGAATTGTTGCTGTATTCGGTGCTTTTGGCAAACCACTCGCTTGATCCAAATATTCGGTCAAACTTGCTCCTGCTTTAAATTTAGCCGTGAAAGTTAATACAATCGGTTTCTCAGCATATTCTTTAATTTGCTCTTCAGTAAGAGTCACACTAATCGTCTGCTTATTCAAGTTCTGTTTATCAACTTTAACTTGCTCAGCAGGAATAGTAACAATTCCATTATCCGTAGTAATTTCAACCTTACGTGGATATGTATCACTAATCGTATCTTCGATATCCATTTCAGGAATCACGGTATCTTCAATTGTAAATCTATACGCACCTTTTGGAACTACACTCTTAACAGTATAGACATACGGGTCGTTCCATACAGCAATCTCGATATCCTCACCCGGTTTATTAATTTTAGCAGTATATGTGCCTTGAGGTACACCATCTGCCTCACCTGCTTCACGACTCATAACTGTAGGTTTCACTTCTTTTTCCACTGGAGGTGGTGGAGTGACTGTTACTGGTGGAGTCGGCGGAGTTGGTTTTCCGTTATAATAGACGGTTACAGTATTTTCAATTGTTCCTGTCGCACCTTTTTTAACGCGAGCACGAATGACCATGTGAACCACATCGCCTGCTTTCACGCTCTTGAAGCTTGTTGATTTCATACGTGAATAAACAACGTTTTGCTGTTTGCCATTGACGTCTTCTGTCTTCACTTCAACATCAAAGTGCTCTGCATCTACATCCACCATACGTACTGGTGCATTTAGCTTATCGAAATTAATTAATTCCAGTCGTTCATCAATAACATCTTTAATAACATATTCATGGGCTTGATTAATATCATTTGGTAATGTAGCAAAGACATCATATTCAAAAATCTCACCCTCACCACTATCTGGATCAATCCCTGTAACTAGACTCTCTTTATCTTTATTAATCCGTTTCGCTGCGGCAGGAGAATTTGGACTAACCGTTACTTTGTTAGATTCTTTTGGAGTACCATTAAGAGTAACTTTGGCAGTATTTGGTACTAAAATCTTACCATTATTGTCTGCGTAGCGAGCAAGAACTGAATTATCTCGGATACGAGCTTTAATACCCAATGTAATCACTGGAGGGTTGCTATTCCCCTTGTTCAGATTCTCAATTTCAGTATTGATACGACGAAGAGTAAGCTTGCTTAATTTCGTTGCATCCAATTCAAAGAAGACACGGTCACGTTTTTCACCAGCTACTTCAACCGTTTCTTTTTTCAAATATTTTGTCAATGTAGTAGATTCTTTACCATTGACAAAGACCTTGTCTTCACCTGAATCATTTAATGACATCAACTCTGGTACAAGAACATCTTCAATGATATAATTGTCAAACAACCCTGGCCAAGTTGAATTGATTTGGTAGTAGTACTCATCCAATCTCGTTGGTAATTCTAAATGTTCTTCACCATTATCCTTAATCGTTTGACTCACTTTTTTCGTAATGTCAGTTTTTACTGGAGGAACAACATAGACCGCATTTGAACGGCGAGTTTGAGCCGTTTTATCTTGTGGATCAGCCGTATTCCCGTTCCAAACGATTTGAGCCTGGTTATAAAAACCTAAACCACCGTTTTCGGTCATCATTGATTTATATACATTTTCATTTCTTTCAAACGTATATTCATCTTTTATCTTAGCTTTTATAACAAGATTATATACTTTAAATTTATGCCCGCCATACTCACCTTCATTAACGGTTGTTGTTTGAACACCTTTTGACTGAGGCACAGTCGCATAAATTAACTTTGTATTATTCCCTGAACCATCTTGGACATCTTGGCTTGCAATTGTAAAATTGTTTAACTTGTTACCATCAGCATCTGTTACATAGGCATCTTGATAGTCAATACGATAATCTAATTTATCTACCAACATGACATTCTTATCCATTTCAAGGGGAATATTATACATGTTGTAGCGAACTGTATAAGTGAAAGCTTCCCCTTGGTCAGATAAAGTAGCTGCATAAGTTGGGCGAGAAATACTAGGTTCACTCGCTTTCAACAACGGATCTTCTGCTAAATTACCTGTTTTGCCATCATCACCGTTCGTATCATTTGAAATATTTGCGTCCTTAACATCCTTTGTGACACGTGGATAACAATACTTCAAATCTGTGACTTCAACATTTACTGGATCTTTGCTACCAATTTCCGCACTTTCATAATCACCGACTTTAAATTTACCAACCAATTGACCAACTTCGCGTTGAACTTTCTGCGGTGTATAGTCTGCTGGTGGCTCAGTCTCATCGGCTTCACTGAGATTCTCGGCTTCTTCTACCCGTTTCAATTCATAATCAAAATCATTATTACCTGGATTAAAGACGCTCTCCGGAACAGCAATTGTCACTTTTCTTCCATCTTGTTTAACAGTTCCACGAATTTCAGTTTCTGGGTTCTTAACTTCTGATACAACTTTCTTCTTGTTGATTGTAACCGATTCAACTTTGTAACCCTCTGTTACTGTAAACTCACCTTGTACATCTTCTTTAACAAGGGCCGATGTTACTGCTTTTAGAATTTTCTCAGAGAAGCGATCAATATTTTGTTCATTAACATAGAAACTTGCTTTCTCTCCCGTAGGAAGAACACGATCTGGAGAAGCTACACTGCGAATGGCTTCATCAAAAACTTTTCTAACAGAACGATTATCTCCAGTGTTCAAAGTGGTTCCAATATCTGGTGTTCCAAAATCATTTAAGTAAGCCTTAAAATAACCTGTAGCTACTGTAAATTGTGCTTGGTCTTCCCAAAATCCAACAACAACTGTTGCATCATCACCCAGTTTGGCTTTTAATTCAGCCCCCTTAGCTTTCAACTCCTCGGCGCGTGTCAAATACGGCTGAGCAAGCTCCGGCCAAACGTAGCTTCCATCCGCAGCTCTATTAGCCCAATCATTAATTAGCTGCCCCGTACGATCCAAACTACGGTCTATATAGACTCTGCCATCTGTTCCCCTGTAACCATTGGCAACTCCGTCTGTAATTAATAGAAAAACAGTTTTCCTATTGTTAGCCATGTCGCCTTTTATTTTATTATATTCAGCGATTGTGTCATCAATTGCTGGTACCGTTGGCGTCCCTCCATTTGTATGGAAGGAATTGATAGCTTTGTCGATCTCTGCTTGCGAACTCAATAACGGTGTTTTAGTAAAGTTATAGGCATAATCGGAATCCGTTCGATCGATATTAAAAGCTGTTCGAGCATAGTCATCCTCAGGAGTCAATCCAACGCCATTTTTCACAATAGTACCACGGGCATAGATTCCATTCAAGTTGATGGGATTGTAATCATCATTCGGAACAAAATAATAGCCTCCATTTGAGTATATTTTGTATCCTGGATAATAGACATCTTGGTTAATTCTTTGATAATTACCCGAGGTACTAGGAATAAAACGAGAAGTATAACGTGTAACATCAATTCCTCGGTAAGTATTGATCATTACCCTATCAGTAGTTTTAGGGTCATTTGTAAAAACCAACTTCGGATTTGTTTCATCATATTTTTCTCCGTCAGCTAAAGGAGTCGTTAGCTTTTTTAATGCCGCTTGAACTTCGTCAATTGTGTCTACAAAAGAGCCCGAAGTATCCTGTAATATGACCAAATCAACTGGCTGACGTGGCATCTTCCATTCAACTTTTTCAGTCGTCTCAATTTTAATTGCACAGCCATCTTGAGTAGCTTTTGTATGAATTGTCTGTGAATTCACAACATTACCTAATCCTGTAGCCGAAGCTGACAAACCTAAAGCCAAATTGAGTAGCAAGGGAAACAAGATGGTTATAGTACCGATAAAACCAATTAACCATTTAGTTTCTTTCATTTTCAACTTCTTTTTCATATTTATTTATCTCTTTCGGTTTTACCTTTCTCGTTTTCGAAACCTTATCAATTCTGCTACTGTAGCTAAAACAATAGCACCAATGATAGCAAGTACTGAACGGCTCTCCCCTGTTTTCGGCAAGTTAGCCTTGTTTTCTTTTACTGGAGCTGCCTTAGGGAATGTTGTTTGGTTCTCGGTTGATGATTGGTTTACTTTAGTACCAACTTCGACAATCTTAGCCAGTGCTTCTGTCGTCGTATCTGACTTCACAACTCGCTTGGTTTCAACACCATCTACTGTTGTCACAGTGTAAACAATGGTACGAATACCATTTTTACCTTCTTGAATCACGCGTATCTCACCTTTGGCTAAGTCGGCATTCTCACGGGTTTCTTGAGTAAAGGCAATAACTTCTGTTTTTGTTTCTTCTTTAACAACAGGAGTTACAATTGGGGTCGCCGGAATGGTCGTTACTTCCTTAGTTCCGATTTCAATAATTTCAGCAACAGCAGGTACAGTTGTATCTGAGACAATTGTACGACCTACCTCTTTGCCATCTACTGTTGTCACAGTGTAGACAATCGTACGAACACCATCTTTACCTTCTTGAATCACGCGGGTCTCGCCTTTTGGCAACTCAGCGTTCTCACGAGTTTCTTGAGTAAAGGAAATAACTTCTGTTTTTATTTCTTCTTTAACAACAGGAGTTACAATTGGGGTTGTCGGAATGGTCGTTACTTCCTTAGTACCAATTTCAATAATTTCAGTAGTACCTGGTACAGTTGTGTCTGAGGCAATTGTACGTCCTACTTCTTTGCCGTCTACAGTAACCACTTTGTAGACAATAGTACGAACGCCATTTTTACCTTCTTGAATCACGCGGGTCTCGCCTTTTGGCAACTCAGCGTTTTCACGCGTCTCCTTCGCAAATGGCACCTCTTCTGTTTTTGTTTCTTCTGTAACAGTTGGAGTCACAATCGGAGTCCACGGAGTTGTTGTCACTTCCTTCGTTCCAACTTCGATGATTTCTTCAACTGCTGGAGTAGTAATCACATTCGACACTTCCTCACGTGATACTTCAACTCCATCTTGTTTGACAACTTTATAGGTAATTGTACGGATGCCATCTTTACCAGCTTGAACCACACGTGTTTCACCTTTTGGCAACTCAGCGTTTTCCACAGTACGGCTAGTATACGCTACTGCTTCTGTTTTAGTTTCGGTTGTTTCCTCAGAAATTGGGGCAACTTTGGTACCAATTTCAGTGATTTCAGCGACTGATGGAACAGTTGTGTCTGAACTCACTGTACGATTCACCTCTTTACCATCTACTGTAGTCACTTTGTAGACAATCGTACGGACACCATTCTTACCTTCTTGAATCACACGAGTTTCACCTTCTGGTAACTCAGCGTTTTCGCGGGTTTCTTTCGTAAATGGAATTTCTTCTGCCTTTGTCTCTTCCGTAACTACTGGAGTTACGATTGGCGTCCATGGAATTACCGTAACTTCCTTAGTCCCAACTTCAACCACTTCTTCAACCGCTAGCGTTGTAATTGCTTCGCTTACTTTGGTACGTTCTGTTTCAACACCATCTACAGTACGAACGGTGTAAGTGACTGTTTTAACACCATTTTTACCAGGAGTAATTACTTTGCGTTGACCTTTTTCAAGATTTGGATTTTCAACTTCACGAATGGTGTATTGGATCGGTTCTTCTACTTTAACCTCTGAGACTAAGACTACTGGAGCTTTCTTCGTTCCGTATTCAATAACAGTGTCCACTGCTTGTGTTTCAATCGTACGGTTCACTTCTTCTCGTTTGTACTCAACCCCATCTCTTTTATAGACTTTATAAGTGACAAGAGCCTTACCTGGTGTCCCTTCTTTACGTACCTCATTACCTTCTAAGATATCAGCATTCGGGACACGCCTTTCTTTTGGTTGAATTTCTTCACGTACCACAATTTCTTCGGTTGTTTCAACTGGATTAGGTTGTGGCATTGGTGCAGTACCATTAAGTTGTGCATACAGTACTTCAATTTTTGCTACAATATCACGAGAAGCTGTTTTATTAATTTTTTTCAATACTTCCAAATTAATTTCATCAAGAACGCCTATAACGAGTTCTTTATCATCTTCTGTATACTCGGGATCATTGATTATTTCTAGCGCTTCTTGGTATTTAGTTTTCGCTTTTTCAATTTCACTTGTCTCAGCTACATCTGGAACATCTTCATCTGCTGGTGGTTCTTCTGCCGATACCAATGTTGCTTTATATGAAAATTGACCATTTTGAATACCGACATTAGTCAAAATAGTTGTTGAGAACAACGTCACTACTGATGCCAGTGCAAATTTTTTCATTTGCTTTTTATCCATTCATAAACTCCTTTTGTGTTTAGCTACACTTGGTAGCACTGTCAATCCTTTTGAACTTCCTAAACCATTCAAAAAGGGTAGTGTTCACAGTTTTAACCTTGTAGAGATTAAAAAAGCATTCAAATACTATAAAATATTTTTCAACATTTCTTCCAAATCTCTCTCCCTTAAACCTCTAGCTTCAACATTAACCTCTTTGACTACACCATCAGCAGTGACAAAGAGAAGAGTCGGAACGTTCTCAATTTGTAATTGAGAGGCCGTTGCTAGTTGTTCATCATAGTAATAGGGAAACGTAAACTGCTTGTCAGTAATATAGCTCGTCACTGCTTCACGGGTTTCTTGACCATCCGCAGTACCTGTGGCATTAGCAAAAATAAATGTCACCTTACCACTATATTTGTCGTAGAGGTTTTGCATCATTGGCAAAACACGTTGACAATCTGGGCACCAACTGGCCCACTGTACATAAATCATCGGCTTGTCTTTAAACTGTTCTGAAGATACTTCTGTTCCATCGCTGGCTGTTAAGGTAAAAGTCGGAAGTTTTTGACCTTCCAAATCATAAACGGCCGGTTTTGAGAGCGTTTTAGTATCACTAGTTGGTGCATATCTGTTTTGCCCTTGATGAAAGACATAGGTCAATCCAGCTGTTACCAATATTAAGGACAGTATTAAAAAGATGAAGCCTTTATATCTACTCAACAGAGACCTCCTCCCTTATCTCATATTTGTGCATTAGTCATTGTAACAGATGAAAATGCCTTATGGCAAGTGTTTTGAGTTTTTTTTACCAAATTATTTTATTTTTATTGCAAACTTTATACATAAATAAACAATCACGTGATTTGTGTGCATTTAACCAAGACTCTATCAAAATCGCCTATCCGCAAATCAACTTTATCAGAATTTCACATCAATCCCTTTTGAATAAAATTGGAGAGTATTCAAAAAGAGGCATGGGCGCATACAGTATAACTAGATGCAACTTTGAGAACAATTAACCAACTTTTTAAACTGCATATTCCTATTTATATTATCAATTTTTATTTAGTACTCATCTCGTACAAATTTTGTACATCTTAAGTTGCCAAGAATAATTCCTCCTCGTGACCTCATCCTTCATTTTAACCGCTTTCACAAAAAACGAACATTCATAATCTAACATTTCTCACCCACTGCTATTTTTACAATCATTCTAGAGAAGGTTGAGACAAAATATCTCAACCTTCTCTTTTTGATAGTAATAACAGATCGACGCAGTGGTTAATTGGAGGTCTGCAACTAGACACTTCTTTAATTTCAAGTGTCCACCTAAAATAATCCACTGGACTATTTTATTAACACGTATCGTTAGCGGTCATCCTATACGAATGTGATGAACAACGATAACACATTAAGGAGATTTTTATGAAAAAGTTACAAGCCTTACTCATCGTTCCAGTAACACTATTGCTGGTTACTTGCTCCAAATCACCTAAGGATGAATTTCTTAGTTTGATGAAAGAGCAACAAAAGCAAGACAAAGCCTCTTACGACTATACCATCAAGGTAGATGACGCCAGCGGTGAATTATTTGCTCAACTAGAGCCCTTCAAAGGCAAAGCAATCAAAGCAATTGCTTCTCAAGATTTGAAAAAAGAACTCGTTGGTTTGACCGTAGACCTATCAGACTTCGACAGTAGCTTTTCTGATTTTGAAATGATTTATTCAAGAGACAAGGCTTACATGAATGCCGTTCCATTTGCTCAGTTTGCTCAAATCTCTGGTGGAGCAACCGAAGAGCTAGATGATAAATTCTTAGACATTGAAGAAATTTCTGGAGAAGATATGCCTTCTTTAGGCCTTCTTTCATCAGAAAGCTCATCTAATACCGAAATTCTTGAAGATCTTGATGCCAAACATTTCACTAAAGATGGAAATAACATCTCCGTTACGATCACTATCGACGAATTGATTGATTTATGTGCAAAAGCTAGTAAAAAAATGACGAAAAAGGTTGCCGAGCAACTTAAAACGTATACTGACCTTGCCAAAGCTATCACTAACGCCATTGAATTGCCTTATTCTAATGCTAAACTTGAGGCCACTAACAAACTCATCAAAGATATCAAGCGCAATGCTTTTGGTTACAAGAACTTTGACAATTTCAAAAAACGTATCTTAATCGCTTTGAACATCAAAAAAGAGAAGACGACATTCGTCTCCTCTCGTCTTTAGCTATAAGTCCCCCACTACAGTTGACAAAGAGCCAAAACTTCCAGAGTCAACAAAGACTTTGGAAGTTTCAATATACTCTGTTATTGGACGCTTACGAACTACTTAGTTTCCCAGTTATCAGAATTCTTATGTTAGCTTACTCTCCAAATATTAAAGTGCGATTTTGTCAACCGCTTTAAAGAGTCTTATCGCTATCTGACATCTAATCTCCATATTTTACTTTTGATTTAATGAGAAAAATCCGGAATTAATTCCTAATCTTCTTGTCTTTTTTAGGGTTAATAAGAAGAAATGAGCAACTAGCAAGCAAAGTAGCGCCTATTATGCTTAGATTAGAAACCTTGTCACCAGTTTTAGGTAGTTGAGAAAGCTCCAGAGATGATTCGGAATTTATTGGTGATTTAGCTATAGCAGCTTTAATAAGTGAGTAGGTCACTGTTTCTACACTATCTGCACTGTCTGGTGATACAGTTTTTTCTGCAATTTCTGTTTGAGTAGTTGTGTAGTTCTCAAGAACAGGAGTATTCACTGTTTCCCACACTGCTTTTTCTGTTTCCCAACTTCCGTAAGTTTTCTCCCCAGTGACATCATTTATGGATACTGTTCGTGTGAAGTTTACGGTTTGTATAGTGCTTGGTGCAATTTCTTTCCCATCACTATCTACATATTTGATTGTTCTGCTAACCGTTTTGTTTTCTGTTGTTTGAGAACTTGTTGCCGAGTAGATCACTGTTTCTACACTATCTGCGCTGTCTGGTGATACAGTTTTTTCTGCAATTTCTGTTTGAGTAGTTGTGTAGTTCTCAAGAACAGGAGTATTCACTGTTTCCCACACTGCTTTTTCTGTTTCCCAACTTCCGTAAGTTTTCTCCCCAGTGACATCATTTATGGATACTGTTCGTATGAAGTTTACGGTTTGTGTAGTGCTTGGTGCAATTTCTTTCCCATCACTATCTACATATTTGATTGTTCTGCTAACCGTTTTGTTTTCTGTTGTTTGAGAACTTGTTGCCGAGTAG
>NZ_CACVCC010000048.1 GCF_902729355.1 Streptococcus sp. S784/96/1
GTCACACCAACTGTCTGCTTGAAGCGTTGAGAGAAATAATTGATATCCCAAAAGCCAACTTTTTCAGCAATTTCATAAATTTTTAAATCGGTTGTCAACAATAAGAATTTCGCTTGCCGCATTCGTTCTTGGTTGAGATAATCCTGAAAACTCATCCCCACGTCCTTCTTGATGAGGACGCTAAGATAATTGGGGCTAAAGCCTAGGTCATCTGCCAGATGCTTGAGCGAAAAATCGCTGTCACCTAAATGGTCGCGAATCTTTTTCTGCAAGTCCGAATAGTCTTCTTGCCTGATGTACTTTTCCAGCTTTTCTTTTTTCACATCTTGGACTAGCTTGTCTTGGATTTTTGATAAAATCCCTTCCACATCTGTCTTGCTGAATGGCTTGAGTAGATAGTCATCTGCGCCCAGCTTGAGTGCAGAAAGAGCATAGTCAAACTCATCATAGCCTGTCAAAAAAACAAGATGACAGGCTGGATGGTGGTCTTTAATCAGTTGTGCTAACTGAATCCCGTTCATCTTAGGCATATTGATGTCTGTCAAGACAATATCAAATGGTTGATCTTGGAAAAGTTCCCAAGCTTTACGACCATCTTCTGCTTCAACGACACGGTCAATTTGAAATTTTTTAAAATCAACTAAAGAATAAATACCTTGTCGAACAAGGTATTCGTCTTCTACTATCAAAATGGAATAAATGGCCGTCACCTTCTTTTGTTCTCTTTATCTTTATTATAGCAGAAAGCCTAAACGTAGGCTAGAAGATACCCATATCCTTTGGCTTCCATTTCTGCTTTCGGAATGAATTTAATGGATAAGCTATTGATACAGTAGCGAAGACCTCCCTTATCTTCTGGTCCATCTGTAAAGACATGCCCTAGGTGGGAATCCCCAACGCGACTTCGCACTCCCGTCCGTTTCATATTGTAACTTGTATCTTCCTTATAACGAGCTACATCTGGGCTTATCGGACGAGAGAAACTTGGCCAGCCACAGCCTGATTCAAACTTATCCTTGGAAGAAAAGAGAGGTTCTCCTGTGACCACATCCACATAGATGCCATCTTCAAACTGATCCCAATAACGATTGGAGAAGGCTTTCTCTGTAGCATTGTTTTGGGTGACGTCGTACTCTTCCTTGGTTAATTTTTTCTTAATTTCTTCATCACTTGGCTTTTTATATTTACTTTCATCGATGACAGGGTAAACCGCATCATTGACATTGATATGACAGTAGCCATTTGGATTTTTCTTGAGGTAATCTTGATGATAATCTTCTGCTAAGACATAGTGATCAAGTGGCACATTCTCAACCACGATAGGTTTGTCAAATTTCTGACTTAGTTCGTCCAAGGCTTGTTTGATGATAGGCTCATCCTCTTTATCTGTATAGTAGATACCTGTTCGATATTGACTTCCGACATCATTGCCTTGTTTGTTTTTGCTTGTTGGGTCAATGATACGGAAGTAATGCAGGAGCAAGTCACGCAAAGTGATTTCACTCTTGTCGTACTGAATGTGAACAGTCTCTGCATGCCCTGTCTGACCAATTAACTTATAGTTGGTAGTATCACTCTTACCGTTAGCATAGCCAACCGTGACATCTACCACTCCATCTACCCGTTCAAAGTAGGCTTCCACTCCCCAAAAGCACCCTCCTGCCAAGTAAATTTCTTTTAGATTTTCAGGGGCCACCTTAGACGCATCCTTTAATTGACGTTCTGTACTTGTTTGCTTGGCAGTTGGAGCTGTACTCATCTTCTCGCTATCGGTCTTTGACCCCATCTTCAGAAAGATAAAAGCAGATAAGACAATGAGCCCTAAAATAGTCACTCCTACTAAAAATGATTTCAGTTGAGGTTGCATACACTGACCTCCATTTTCTTTATTATTTGATCGTTTCAAGCGTTTGAACAATTTCTGTTTTCTCCATATGACCAGGCATCACCTTCGTGATAATACCGTCACTACCAATGAACGCTGAGGTCGGGTATACACGAACACCATATTCTTCAATCAGTTTTCCACTTGGATCTAAGAGGACTGGCAAGTTCTTGTGCCCAAGTTCTTTGTACCATTTCTTAAACTCTTCTTCTGATTGTTCTCCTTTTTTATTAGGAGAAACAACTGAGAGAATGACAGTGTCTGCCGGTGCATCCTTGGCTAAGCCATCGACTTCTTCTAATCCAGCTAAACAGATAGGACACCAGGACGCCCAGAATTTTAAATAGACCTTTTTGCCTTTAAAATCTGACAAGGTATAGGTGTTTCCATCCACGCCCATCAAACTAAAATCGGACGCTTCTTTGCCATCATTCATCTGTTGATCATCTTGTTTGTCTGCCATTTTAGCTGTTTCTGCCTTTTGATCATCTGTTTTTGTTTGCGTAGAGCAGGCTGCTAACAAGCCTGTACAAGCTAAAGCGATTGTCAGTAGTTGGAGTTTTTTCATAAACGTCCTCCCTTACTTCTTTTCTCCATCTGACATCTTATCGTCTTCCATCTTGTCATCAGACATGTTATCGTCTGACATCTTATCATCTTTCATATTGTCATCGGACATCTTGTCATCAGACATCTTGTCGTCTTTCATATTATCATCTGACATGCTGTCGTTTTTCATTTTGTCATCTGACATCTTGTCGTCTTTCATGTTATCATCTGACATGCTGTCGTTTTTCATGTTGTCGTCGGACATCTTGTCATCTTTCATTTTGTCGTCTGACATCTTGTCCTTTTTCTCCATCATAGAGGACTCGTCTGTCTTGTTATTATCAGATTTAGGCTGGGGTGAGCAAGCTGCTAAGAAAGTACCGCAAGCAAGTAAGATAGCGACTGTTTGTAATTTTTTCATGATATATGTACTCCTTTATGTAAAATAGTTAGTTAAAAATTGTTTCGAAAAATGCAGTAATGGCATCGACCTTTCCTAAAACGAGGATAATTCCCATTAGGATAATCAAGGCCCCACCGACCTTTTTCATGGTGACCATGTGTGGTTTTAGTTTATTAAACTGTTTGACAAGGGCAGAGCTTGACAAAGTGATGAGTAGAAATGGCAAAGACAAACCCAGTGTATAAACCAGAAGCAAGAGCCCCCCTTGTACCGAACTGCCCCCGCCTGAAGCAGCCAATCCTAGAACAGAGCCTAGCACAGGGCCAACACAAGGGGTCCAGCCAAAGCTAAAGGTTAAGCCCAATAAAAATGCTGACAAGCCACCATTTTTAGTTTGGAAATTAAAGCGAAGCTGTTTCTGTTTTTGCAGGCTAACAATGTTAATCCATTCCATCTGGTGGAGCCCAAGAACAATAATGATCAGTCCCATGACCACTCTGAAATTTGGGCTGTTGAACAAACTTCCCAGACTGGCTGCACCAAAACCTAGTAACAGAAAAACAGAAGACAAACCAGCCATAAAGGCTACGGTCTTGAGCAAGCTGTACCAGTTAATAGAAAAACCAAAGAGGGAAACTGTTCGCTCCTTGCTCTCATCCAGCAAAATCCCCAGATAGACGGGCAAAAGCGGAAAGATGCAGGGAGAAAAGAAAGATAAGATCCCAGCTACAAAAACTGAAAACATGAAGACAAGTGAGGTTCCCATTCGTAACTCCTTTCTAACTTATTTCGCTTGACATATTCAGTATAAGCCAGTCTCTCGAAAAAAAATATAGACAATCCCCTTCAAAAACTCGAATTTGGTATGCTATTTTCTCTATCGGACATCTAACGTTAAATAAAATTCAAAAATAGATAAATCAAGGACATTACCAACTGACTCTCAAAGAAAATAGTATCGCTTGATTTCCAAAGGCCACAATTAGCCAAAACCCTCTTCAGTCGCCCACAGGGCTACTAGAGAAGCACGCTATAGAGCTAGGAAACGTAGTGGCGATAGGGATAGATAGGCTACGTTCCAGTAAACAAACCATCTATACTTCCTATTTTTGAATTTGAAAGAGTCTAAAAGATGCTGAGCTAAACTTTTTCTCCGCCCACAAAAATAGAGATTCACAATAACTGTAAATCTCTGTGTTTGCATTGCACCATTTCCTTGTTTTACTTGAAAAGGCGATTAGCAATTGATTTCAATATAGAATGTAGAGATTGAAGGACTTTTTGAAGCTATCAGTAACCTCTACTTCTTGAATAAGGATTTTACGTTTAGACGCAACGATTGTTTAAGCATCTGCTGTCTTAGGAGGTCCGTAAATTTGAACAAGAACCTCTGGAGCGTTTGGATGCTCCAATCTATCTACGTCAAGAGTTTGAATTAGAGGATATTCCAGAAGAAGCATTGCTATATATGACTGCGCGTGGGATTTATGTTGCTTATGTTAATGGAGAAAAGGTTTCTGATTTATTTGCACCGGGCTATACAGCTTACCAAAAGCATATTGATTATCAAGTGGCAGATGTTGTGCCTTATTTGAAAAAAGGTAAAAATATTTTGGGATTCCTCCTTGCGGATGGTTGGTATACAGGAAAGATTGAGTACATTGGTGTAGGACAGCAGTATGGTACTGAAAATAGTTTAATAGCGGAATTGAAATGGTATCAAGATAGTGTTCTTGTTGGCGCGGTTATTACTGATGAGAATGTTCGTTGGACAGATCAAGGGCCAGTTCGTTTTGCGGATTTATATGTTGGTGAACATTATAGTCAGGCCCATGAATTACCAGGATGGCTGGATGAAACTTATGAGGATGGTGATTGGGAGGAAGTATCAATTAAAGAATATGGCTATGCAGAGCTTGCTTTGCAGACAACTCCACCGATTTCTATTTCCAGAACTATTCGTCCTCAGATTATTCGTACACCAAAAGGCGAATTGATTTTAGATGCAGGAGAAATTATTGTCGGATACACTTCTTTTAGTAATCTTTCACTTGCTAAAAATACAACAATTAGTTTTGAGCACAGTGAAACCCTGGATAAAGAAGGGAACTTCCTTCAGAATATTTTAGGGCAAAATAAAGAACAAAAGACTATTATGTCGCTGGTAAAGATGGCTTTCACTCATGGATGCCAGCTACAACCTTCCATGGTTTCCGTTACGTTAAGGTCGAAGGAACACTGGATTGTGATCCAGAACATTATCAAATTCATGTCATTGTCACCCCATTGCGAACTGCCGGGACCCTAGTGACCTCAGATGAGCGTCTTAATAAATTGCAAGAAAATATTGTCCGCTCTCAAGAAGGCAATATGATTTCAATTCCGACGGATTGCCCACAACGTGAGCGTACTGGTTGGACGGGTGATATGCAGGTTTATACACCAACGGCTTGTTATGAAAAGGATGTTGAGCAATTCTTACGTCATTGGCTAGACGATATGCGCCATGAACAATATGATGATGGACAAATTCCTCAAGTTATTCCATGCCCTCCTTCTCATGATTACATGAAACCAGAAGGGGAAGAGGCAGTGAACACAGCAGGGTGGTCTGATGCGGCAATTATTGTGCCTTGGAGATTATATGAGTTTTACGGTGATAAGCAGATTTTAGAAGACAATTATGAGATGATTTCTCGTTACATGATTTCTATTGAAAATCGTATGTCTTTATTACCAAAAGATTATGGTGAGATGACTCCTGAAAGGCAGGCTTATCAAAAATACTTATGGAATACAGACTTCCAATTTGGAGATTGGTTAATGCCAAGTGCTGGAATGGATAGCGCTAAATATACCGGCAATGAAGTTGCAACCTTAATGACAGTTTTAACAACAGAATTGATGGTTAAGATTTCTACTCTTTTAGGTCATGTGGAAAAAGCTATGCATTATGCCGAACTGAATCAAACTATTAAGTCTGCCTATGTTAAAGAATACATGACTGAAGATGGCCGCATGACAAGTGATTATCAAGGAGTTTATGTACTTGCTCTTGCTACCAATACGGTACCAGACCATCTTAAAGTAGCGAGTCTGAATCGTTTGAAAGAACTCATTCATGAAAATGATGACCGTTTGGACACAGGTTTCCTTTCCGTTGCTTATCTCTTACCGTTACTGCATGAATTGGGTGAGAAGGAATTAGCCAATAAATTGCTTTTCCGTGATCAGTCGCCATCTTGGCTCTATGAAGTTAAAATGGGGGCAACAACGATGTGGGAAGCTTGGAATTGTTATGCCGAGGACGGAACACCTAGTGCAGATTCAATGAACCACTTTGCCTTTGGTTGTGTCGGTGAATATTTGTTTAGAACAATTTTAGGAATCGATAAGCAAGAGGCAGGCTTCCAAAAAGTTCTCATTAAACCAGATTTGAATAGTGGGCTTCACTATGCAAAAGGCCAATATGATTCGATTTGGGGACCAATTTCCGTTGATTGGAAGATTACAGGACGAAAAGCAGAGCTGGCTCTCGTTTTACCACCAAATGTAACAGCTACGGTGGAGTTTGGCTCAAAACGTTTTGATAATATTACTCATGATTTTAGAGTAAACGTTAGATTGTAAAATAAGAAAGAGTCTGCAAAAAGATAAAAGGCATAGACTTAAATATGGTGATTCTTAAGTATCTAGTTTTGAAAGAAGAACCGAGATAAGGTTATAAACTAATGAGAATGATTCTTGGTCTTTTGGGGTGTCCTCGATCCAATTAATGGTGTTCCAAGGGATCCTTTTAATTTTCCACCTTGCTACAAGGAATCAAAAAAGGTATGCTTGATCTTGTTAATCAGTGATGTTTTATCATCAGGAGTATTTTCTATCATACATTCATCATTATCTCTTTAATGATTGATAATTATTTTATCAAAAAGAGTAGTCAAATCTCAGTTTTTAGAATTCGTTTTCAAATAAAAATTAGAAAATTAAGGAGTGAGTGGATAGTATAAAGCATAAAATCTAATCATACTTTTTATAATGTACCAAAAAGTATTTCTCTACTTACTTAAAAAAGTGCTAGTCATTTATGCCGAAATGGTAAGTATAAATATTATGAAGATGATAATATTTAATTGTAAGCGGTTGTTTTATAGATATACTTAAGGAAAAAAGGTAATCAAGATATTAAACATTAGGAGAAATATATGCTATACCCACAATTAACAAAAACACGCAGCCTTTATGATTTGAACGGCGTTTGGAATTTTAAATTAGGTGACCACAATCCCCACGAAAAGCTCAGCTCTGAGACTGTTATGGTTGTTCCGACTTCGTTTAATGATGTTTCAGTTGATAAGGATGTTCGTAACTACATTGGAGATTTTTGGTACGAGCGTGGTGTTGATATTCCAAAAGTTGGTACCGACGAAGAATTGGTGCTACGCTTTGGTTCTGTAACTCACCGTGCCAAAGTTTACGTCAATGGAGAATTTCTTGGAGAGCATGAAGGTGGTTTTACCCCGTTTGAAATCATTGTTCCAGAAAATTATTATCAAGAGCAAACGCTAAAAATCTCAGTATGTGCCAATAATGAGCTCAACTATACCACTTTGCCTGTTGGAAATTATTTTGAAGAAGTGCAAGAAGATGGTTCAATCAAAAAAGTTGTGAAAGAGAATTTTGACTTCTTCAATTATGCTGGGATTCATCGACCCGTGAAATTAGTAGTGCGTCCTAAGACACACATTTCAGACATCGTGATTGTGCCAAGTTTATCTGAGGATTTACAATCAGCAGAAGTCTCAGTAACGGTTGCGACATCAGCAGCAGTTGATGAGGTTCGTGTGACGATTTTGGATGAAGAGAGAAATGTTGTTGTGACTGCTGAAAATGGCAGAGCAGTGATTGAAAACGTTCATCTTTGGGAGGTTCTAGATGCCTATCTTTATACGGCGCAGGTAGAATTGTATAAAGGTGGCGAACTTGTTGATACCTATTCTGAGCCATTTGGGGTTAGAAGTGTACGTGTCGCTGATGGACAATTTTTTGTCAACGAAAAACCAGTTTATTTTAAAGGTTTTGGTAAGCACGAAGATACCTTTATCAATGGCCGCGGATTGAACGAAGCAGCTAACCTTATGGACTTGAACCTCCTCAAAGAAATGGGAGCAAATTCATTCCGTACCTCTCATTATCCATACTCTGAAGAAATGATGCGTTTGGCAGACCGAATGGGTGTCTTGGTCATTGATGAAGTGCCAGCAGTTGGACTGTTCCAAGGTTTTGCAGTAACTTTGGGAGTAGATACTGGTGGACGTTCAACGTTTGAAAATATGAAAACAAAAGAAGCACATGAGCAAGTTATTGATGAGCTGTTAGCGCGAGATAAGAACCATGCCTGTGTGGTAATGTGGGTTGTGGCTAATGAACCAGCTAGTCATGAGGAGGGAGCGCGCGAGTATTTTGAACCACTAATAAATCAATTTAGAGAAAAAGATTTACAGAATCGTCCGGTAACTATAGTTAATATTGGTACAGCAGGACTAAATGATTTAACCACTGATTTAATTGATGTTATTTGCATTAACCGTTATTATGGGTGGTATGAAAATCATTCGGACCTAACTCGGGCTGAGATAGGGCTTAGAAAAGAATTATTAGAATGGCAACACAAGTTCCCTAATAAACCACTTATGGTAACTGAATATGGAGCAGATACTTTTGCTGGCTTCCATAGCATGTGGGATATTCCATACACAGAAACTTATCAATGTGACTATTATGCTATGAACCATAAAGTATTTGATGAAATTGAAAATTTTGTAGGCGAGCATGTGTGGAATTTCGCAGACTTTGAGACAAATGTTGCTATTATTCGGATAAAAGGGAATCATAAGGGTCTGTTCACTCGTAATCGTGAACCTAAAGCGGTTGTTAGAGAGATTCAAAAACGTTGGCGTTCGATTCCTCATTATTATAATAAAAAGCGCAAATGAAATTTGAATGTTATAGTCAGTTTTTTAGTTATTTCATTATGAATTGATTTAGGTCTCTGTATATTCCTTGTCTCATGCACACTAAGATATCCTTTGGATATCTCAAGCCGTGTCAATAAAAAAAATATTATAGCACTAAATAGAAACTAATCAACTATATCTGTTTGCAAAAGAGCGTTTGGCCGCAAATAATAAAAAAAGTCGCTATAATCAGTGACTTTTTTAATTATTTAGTAGTTGATAAACTATTTGGAAATCATTTATTTTATGCACTACTAAAATCTAATCACACTTTTTTAGTTTATAAAAAAACAAACAGATCTAATCATTAAAAATATGCTATTAGATGATCTTGAAATGGTAGGTAGAAATATAGATAAGGTGTTAATATTTAAATGTAAGCGATTACTTTGGCTTTTAGCAACAGCTAAACAAAATTAACTACAGGAGGAATAAGTAATGGCAAAAGCAATGACAAGTGCTTCAATTGTTGGAGCTACTACAAAAGAGAAAACAAAATTTTCTCTTGGAGCATTTTATAGTTTAGGTGAGGTAGGTTCTCAATTGAGTTGGTATATGATTAATACTTACCTCATGATTTTCTACACAGACGTTGTAGGGATTTCTGCGGGAGCAATCTCTATGATTATGTTAATTGCTCGGGTTTGGGATGCTATTAACGACCCAATGATGGGGGTTATTGCGGACAAGACGCAGACAAGATGGGGAAAACTTCGACCGTATTTGTTCTTTGCCCCTCCATTCTTGGCAGTGTTTAATATTTTGACATTTACAGTATTACCAGTGACAGGAATGTTAAAAGTGTTACTTTGTTTAGTATGTTATATTGGGGCAGGTATGGCCTATACAGCTATCTGTATAACTTACGGTGGCTTAGTAAATCTTATTGCCCGTGATTCTCAGGTGCGTATGAACTATGCAACCTTCCGTAGCATTGGTGGTTCAGTAGTAAGTATTGCTCTTTCAGCTTTTGCTATGCCAATGATTCTTTTCTTCAGTCAAGATAAGGTTGCTAATGCACAAGGGTATTTTTGGACAGCGGTTGTCTGCTCTGCTATCATGTTACCAGCTTTTTTCCTGTGTGCCTTAAAATGTAAGGAAACTGTTGTTATTCCTCGTCTTGCAACAAATGAGAAAAAATCAACTGTGAAATCATTGCTTACGCTAATGAAAAATAAAATGCTGATGATTACCATTTCAAATGTCTTTCTTGGAGCAATTGCAATTATGGGGCGTATGGGAATGCTAGCCTATTATATTATCTATGTTGTTGGATCATTTGAGTTAATTGCACCAGTCTTTACAACTATGACAATTATGCAATTGGTAGGTTCTTTCTCGCTTCCATGGGGGACTAAGACATTTGGTAAACGTGGCTATCTTACAATCTTGAGTCTTATCCAAATTGCAACTTTTGTAGCAATGTTCTTCTTTGGAGCAACAGGGAAATTAGCACTTTTTGGAATTTCAATTATTTCAGGCTTTACTAATGCTGGCGGTGGTATTTCAACAGGTATGCTATCAGATTGTATTGAGTATGGTGACTGGAAATATGGTATTCGCGAAGTTGGTTTAACTTATTCATTTTTAAGCTTTGCCGTTAAAATGGCAACAGCAGTTACAGGTACAGTGACGGTATTGCTTCTGTCAGCTGTTGGATATGTTCCAAATGCAGCGCAGACAGCAAGTGCCACTCTTGGTATTAACGTCATCGTTAATTTGTTACCAGCTGCTTGTGTGGTATTATCACTCATTCCAATGATTTTCTACAAATTAGATAAAAAGGCCATGGATCAAATTACATCAGAATTAGATGCACGTGCAGAAGCTTAGAGATATCGTCTACTGCATTTTGTAGTAGACGATTTATTGGTAAGGAGGAAAGATGAAATTATCAGCTGTACAAGAACAAAAAATTCAAGCACTGCTTGATAAAATGACCTTAGAAGAAAAAATAGGTCAATTGAACCAAGCTTCTGTTTCTATTGTCGGTGGCTTCGATGTTCCATTTGGTGAATTGATTGAAATGATGACCGATGGGCGTCTGTCTCAAGATGAGTTCCATAAGATCATGGCAACCAGTGAAAAAGACTACCATGAAGAAGAGATTAAACAGGGACTTGTGGGATCTATGATGGTTCAAGACCCAGAAACGTCCAACCGTCTTCAAAAGATTGCCATTGAAGAGAGCCGTCTTGGCATCCCTTTGATTATTGGGCTGGATGTCATTCATGGCTATAAAACCGTCGTTCCGATTGCGCTAGCAGAAGCAGGAAGTTTTGACCGTGATTTAATGAAACGGACGGCTCAGATGGCGGCCAAAGAATCACGAGCTGATGGGATTCATTGGCATTTTGCTCCAATGCTTGATATTAGTCGAGATGCTCGTTGGGGACGTGTATCAGAAGGTGGCGGAGAAGATCCTTATCTTTTATCACAATTTGCCAAGGCAAAGATCGAAGGTCTGCAAAACGATCAATCGTCTCACCTGAACTATGTTGCGGCTTGCTTGAAGCATTATGTTGGTTATGGCGCTTGTGAAGGTGGCCGTGACTACA
>NZ_CACVCC010000049.1 GCF_902729355.1 Streptococcus sp. S784/96/1
TGATTGTTTGATTTCAAGCCATACTTTTTTACAATTGAGTCCATACCACCACTTTTCCCACTAAGATAGTCCTCGACTACTTGTATTTTGAATTCAGGTGGATACTTTGTAAATTTACTTCCTTTTTAGCCATGAGAAAAGAACCTCCTTATAAGAACAGTATAGTACTTTTTATACTGTCCATTATAAGGGGTTCTTTTCAAATCAGTCTTCTTTTAATTTCAAATCATAATCGCTTTGACAACAAGGCATGGTTAAATGACATTCCCAAATCATCACTATAGAATTTTAGGAGTTCGAAGTAGTGATAAGAAGCTGCGATTACGCTAATCACTGATACTTTATTAAGCAAATCGTTTTCCATAAACCGATATAGTTCTTGTCCGATACCTTGACTGCGATACTCTAGTTTTACATAAAGTTCATCGAGTTCAAAAGCACTCTCACCGATAGCATTGTAAGAGGTCTTTTCGGTGAGGATTTTAATATCTCCAAGGGCATAGGCAATAATGGTATCATCTTCACGCGCCACATAGAGCTCTCGATTTAAAAAAGCTTCTGTCTTATTTGGAGTGTATGAAGGCATGGTCTTTTCTTCTGCCCATTGTTCCGACAAAGACGTGAGTTGAGTCAGTTCAGAAAGATTTTGCTCACTCAAAACAAGTTTTTCATAACAAATCATGGATTCTTCCTTAAGTAATCAATAGCATCCTTAATATTTGTGACAGGCACAATCTTCATATCTGTCCCTAATTCCTTAGCGACAGCCTTGGCCTCTTCGTAGTTATTCCCTTTTGGATAGTATTTCTTCATCCCTTTTTCAATCGGATTATCTGGGACAAAGAAGATCTCCGCACCTTCTTGATCAGCGGCTACGACTTTTAGACCAGCGCCCCCAATATCACCAATAGCTCCGCCTTTTTCAATCGTACCAGTCCCAGCAATCATACGTCCTTTTCGCAAATCTTCCTCGATAAGTTGGTCGTAGATACTAAGCGTGAACATCATACCGGCACTTGGACCACCAACACCGTCCGTATAAAAGTTAATTGAATGGTTCGTTACAATCTCTGTATGATCAGTTAAGCCAATACCAATACCATTTCGTCCATTGTCAAGTTTGATAATTTTTCCAGAAGCAGAGCGCTGATCACCGCCTGAAATATACTGAACCGTCACATCATCCCCAAGTTTTTGCGAACCAACATAATCAATGAGCTCTTTAGAGCTCGAAAATTCTTTGCCATTGACACCAGTTACTGTGTCCGCAAGATTAAGCACATCTTTAAAGGTTGAATTATCGGATAAATTAAGGACATAAACACCCAAATAAGATAATTCTACTTCCTCTCCAGCCAAGGTAAGGGCTTCGCTGATTGCTGCATTCTGTGATGTCTCCATATAAAATTGACTAATCCGCCAATAGTCCTCATCTGAAACTCCTCCTGTTGTCTCCTCGGCAGATGAAATCTCTCTGTAAGGAGTCATCCAAGCAGCCAAAATCTGAATCGGTGTCGCTCTAGTAACCCCCACAGCTACAAAATTATAAGAACCTTCTTCCTTATCCTCTAGTCCATCAACATTGAGTACTGCACGAATATCGTAAGCACCACCCGGCATTTCAATATAATAAGGAAGTGGAAGGAAAAATATCCCCAATACAGTCATCACACTTACAAGACCAACTAACCACCATTTAAACTTTTTAATTATTTTCATTCATTTTCTCCACTTGTTTCGCAACACTTTCTGGTACAAAATCCACGATAGGCGATTTAAAATAAATCAATTCTCTCACACGACTGGATGAGATAGGCTGATAACGATGACTTGCCATCAAATAAACGGTTTCTAACTCTTCTGCGAGATAGCGATTAAAGAATTCCAAATTGGCTTCATAATCGAGGTCAACAGCATTCCGAAGCCCTCTGACTAAATGCGTCACTTGGAACTTTCTTGCCACTTCTACCGCTAATTGCCCTGCGGAGGTCATCACTTCTACCCCTTCCAAATGCGCAACCGCCTCACGAATCATCTGGGCACGGGTTTCAACATCAAACAGCCCTGCTTTTTCCTTATTGTAAAACACACCAACATAGAGCTTATCAAAGAGCTGGCTGGCACGCTCGATAATATCCAAATGCCCTACTGTAATCGGATCAAAAGAACCTGTAAATAAACCAATTTTAGTCATTTATTTTCTCCACTTGTCCAATAGTTAACGAGTAGGATAACTGGGAATAAAACCGTTACCATAGACAATTTGTCACCATTGACATAATGAGCCATGACACGAAGCACCGAATTTAGGAAACAGAGACTGATTAGGAAGGGCATATAGCTACGTCCCTCTCTTTTTGTCCACCTCATATAGATAAAAACCGCCAATGCCAAAATGACAAACCATTCTGACAACATTAACACATTACCTAACATACACTGTCACCTTACTAATCCCATAAACTTTCTCTTTCCAAATACCAACTGATCCAATCTCCTCTGGTAGCTGAACAGCCTTATCCGTCTCACAAACAATCATGACCTCATCTCCCAGCAATCCTAGCCTATCCATCGCTTCAATATTGGCAACAATCTGCTCTTTGGCATAAGGTGGATCGAGAAAAATCAAGTCAAAGGTACCTGTCAATTGGCTAAGCGCTCGCTCTGCTTCCATCTTCAAGAGGGTAAATTTCTCTGGCACCTTAGTCATCTTGATGTTTTCTTGGACAATAGCTTGCGCTCCGCTATGCTTTTCGACCAAAACAGCCGAATCCATCCCGCGCGAGACAGCCTCAATAGCCAAGCCACCCGACCCTGCAAATAAATCAAGGACACGACCGCCATCAAAGTAGGGGCCTATCATATTAAACATGGCGCCACGCACCTTGTCAGAGGTCGGACGCGTATTTTTCCCATCCAGCGTCTTCAAAGGACGCCCACCAAATTCACCAGATACAATTCTCATGGTTTTTATTATACCATAAATGAAAACAATCCAACTTTTCAAGCCAGACTGTTTACTCATTTTATTTATAATGTTCCTTCGCCATTTTGAAATTCATGATCATAATGTAGATATGAATACCAACTGCAATAAAAATTCCTGTTAATTCTACTTTTTGGAAGATAACAGACATGAAAAATAGAAAGACGTAAATGGCTGGTAATATAAGCCCACTAAGGGTCATCACAATCTCAAAAGATATTTTGTAATTGGCTTGAAGCTCTGCTTCATCCAGTTGAAGGACGTTATTTTTCAATTCTTTCAAAGTTGGTGTCAAAGTGGTTCTGCGACCACGAACACGGTTAGAAAGGGAAAGCAAGTGCATCTGTAAACCAGCTGATACCATCAATGCAACAAAAGCATAGATTGGAAACTGAAGTTCAGCCGAATCATTTGAAAATAACAATTTGTACCCTAGCAACATATTGGCAAAGGATAAAATCAATGCAATACCTACAAATACTTGAGCATAACTAGTCTGACGACCAAGTAAACTGTAAAGTTTCTCTTGTTCTTCATCATCCTCACTCATCTCGTAATTTACAATTCCTTTCCGAATACGGAAAATATAGATAATAGTCACTAAAAATAGTAATACAATAAGAGCATAAATCACGTACTGAATTATTTCCACAATCATTGCCACTGGAAATTTTACTCCACCTTCAAGACCAAAATATCCAATCGCAAAACCAAGTGGACCCCCAATTAGGGCACCTATCAACATCCCTTGAACAAGCTGCTTCAGTAGCCTTACACCGTTACTATCTTTTTCTTTAATCTTTAACATTTTTTCTCTCCTTTACTTTCTTCTCAATGTCGTCAAGGTCCGTTGTCAATAGAATAAATGGTATAAGAAATTCCATAACACTCAGATCACTTTTTGGCAATACAGACAGGTCACTCAAAATCACGAATCCAAATAGCAGGATAATAATGCCTAATACCATCAACTGCCATTTACGAGAACTCACTAAGCGATCTCTCACCAAAAGATACATTCCTGATAATACATAAACTATCCATGTCACAGGAAGGCTGCTAGAGCCATGAACTAAATCTAAACCAAATAGAAATACTCCCGCTACAATAAAGACAATTCCTACTCCTTTATAAAATTTCATAACTGCCTCTTCTTAGTCCTCTTCGACCAAACTAAACACATTTTCGACAGGTTCTTTAAAAACCTGAGCAATCTTCATGGCAATAACGACTGAGGGGGTGTATTCATTACGTTCAATCAGACTGATGGTTTGACGAGAAACATCTGCTAATTTTGCCATTTCAGTCTGATTAACACCGTCACGAGCTCTTAACTCCTTGAGACGATTTTTTAAGACTTGCATACTTCTTACTCCTCTACATCAATAGATTTGATATCATCTAGACGAACAATTTTGGTGAAGACTTTACCTTTTTTATCTGTACGTTGCAATTTTACCCAATCTTCATCAGCTTCAAGAATCGTCCAAGTATAAGTTGTTTCAAAACTGGAATCAAAGGTAATTTTTGCAACCTGATTAAGTATTTTTTGAATAATCTGTGACATCTGATTTTCTCCTTTGTTTCTTTTTTCTAATCTATTGAGTTTTCGTTGTAATTTTTTGTGTTTATCTGCATAAAATAGCCAGAAAATAAAAGCGACTACACCAAAATATTCCATACCTATCTCCTCGCTCTGAGCCATTTCACTAGGTTGTAGCCACCACTTACAATTGCTGGAACTAGACAAAGTAAAATTTCAAATGGAAGGTGTTTACCTGTCCGCCACCACTGTATCATCTCAACCCAAAGCATGATAACAGATAGAAAAGCAACCACATTGAACACATGTGTTCCAGTAACCACAATTTCCTTACCTTTTTTAGCCGTAACAGTCCCTTTAACAAGTGGTTCTTTTGTCATGGTAGTTTCTCCTTACGTTCTCTATCTTTTCTCGATATATTTGTTTTCAAAATGTGTAGCAATCTTGTAGCTTATAATGCCTAGTAGCATAAGATAAATATTCTTATCCAACGATGGCTCCCCAGATACTATCCACGACCATAAGTCTTTTAACAGCAATACCATAACACCAACAACGCAAAATCCGATAAACGCACCTTTAACAAATTCAAGTAATTTCATTTCAATTCTCCCTTACCTTAACCTTATGACTGCCTTTTACTTTTCTTTAACTTTTTATCAACCATAACTAAGACAACTGTTGTCACTAATGGCGGGAATAGATAACTTATCGCTCCCAACTCTCCCGTAAATCCAAGACCATGAAGTACCAGCATAACCAGTATGTTGATTAAAAATAGGGATATAAACAACAATAAGTATTTAAGTAAAATCTGTTTTGTCATCCTAGTCCTCTTTTATCGCTTGCTCAGTCACTTGCGTCTTCTTTTCCTTTTTATCTTCTTCGAGAAGGATAATCACCATCATCACGTTCATGAACCAAGTCATTTCAATATAATCCCAAATGATACCTAAATCCCATTCACCTAAAAGGAAGTAATGAGAAACAAAACTAAATAGGGCAAAAAAGGATTGTAAACCTAAGCAAATATATAGAATATGCCTAGCCGTTAGAGTGATTGCTTTAGTTTCTTGTTGCGTTTTCATAAGAACCTCCTTTTTGTATCCGTTTTCTTTATGAATTAAGTGTAACATATCATTTTAATTTTGACAAGTATCATAGTCAAAAAGATAAAGATTTTTGTCAAAAATATCATGAACATAGTCAAAACGAACAAAATCTTATCAAAATGATACCTAATTGGTAATTTACATCATCTGATTATCAAAAAAGAGACTGACATCGGTCAATCTCAATTCATTACTATTTTAAATGTTGGTTCAAATTTTCGATGTCACGTGGACGTGTTCGGCAACAACCTCCCACAACCTTAGCTCCCAACTGATGCCAATTGATGGTATTTTCTAACAAGCTATGACTGTGGTCAGCATTTGAAGTCCAAGTTTGGCTTGCTCCGTCATAAACTTCTCCAGAATTCGGATAGGTCACAAATGGCTTGTCTGTCAAGGCTCTTAATTGGCTTAGAAAGTCTTGATAAACAGCTGGCGCAGTACAGTTAAGCCCTACTGCTAAGACTTGTTTGCTTGCATTAATCAGCTCTGCTATTTCTTTAATAGAAGTCCCATCAGAAATCGACTGACCATCTTGCGAGGTAAAACTCATGTAAGCTTCAACGTTTGGAAATTCTTCTGTCAATAGTTCAATCAAAGCCCTAGCCTCTAAAGCATTTGGAACGGTCTCTAGTGCCAGTAACTCACTGCCATGCTCCAAAAGAATTTCAATACGACGACGATGAAAAAACTTCAACTCATCCAGACTAATATCGCCATAAGCACCATTATATTCAGAACCATCTGCGAGGTAAGCTGCATATGGTCCCACGTCTCCTGAAATGAGAGGATAAGCACGATTAGCTTTTTCTTCATCTGTTAATGTTCCCCAAACATTATCCCTAGCTTCTTTGGCTAAATCAACCGTCAAACCAATCAATTGTTCTGCTTCTTCTTGAGACAATCCAGCCTCAAACAAACCAGGGAAGGTCGCTTGATAGGTTGACGTCGTTACTAAATCAGCACCTGCTTTAAGGTAATCCTCGTGGATTTCCCTAATCAAATCTGGATTTTCCAAGAGGTACTTAGCAGACCAGAGTTTTCCAGACACATCGTGACCTCGAAATTCTAACTCCGTTCCTAAAGCACCGTGTAAAATAATGTATTCTTGCGTCTCTAAAAGTTCTTTAAAACGTCCCATAACAATCCTTTCCAGCACTTACCATTTTTTAAAGCGAATGTAGTGGTAAATGTAGCAAACCACCATAAATGGTACACCAAAGTAAAGACCTGCTCGTTGTGATGGATCCCAGCCAATTCCAATAATGGAAATCACAAGCAAAATAACTGTCATCCAAGGAAGAACTGGAGAAAACGGCGTCTTATATTCCAATTCGTCTTCACTGTGTGTTTTTAAAAATTCCTTACGAAAACCAATTTGAGCCAACGGAATTGCCAACCAAGCAATGACAACCGCAAAACCAGCGATGGATACAAGGGCAAGGAAAATCGTATCTGCTGCATAGATGGAAGCAACAAGAGCAATAATCACACCCACCATTGACAACAGCATCCCACGCATCGGTACACCATGTTTGTTAATCTTAACCAAATTTTTGCTAATCATGCCTTCATTTGCTAAAGACCAGAGCATACGGCTTGAGGCATAAAGACCTGATGTTGAGGCTGACAAAATTGCCGTCAAAATAATGAAGTTCATAATATCAGCGGCATAAGGAATACCGATTTTATCAAGCACAAGAACAAATGGTGCTTCTGTCACTCCTGCTTCTGACATTGGTAAAAGCGCTGCTAGGACAAAAATAGTCAGTACGAAGAAAGCAACCAATAAACCAATCGTAGATTTGATAGCCTCTGGCACAGCCTTTTTAGGATTATCCGTCTCACCAGCTGCGATACCAATCATCTCAACACCAGAAAAGGCATAGTTAACAGAGAGCATTACTGAAATAACACCGATAGCCCCACTAGGAAGAAGCCCATTGGCTGTAATGTTGTTAAATAGCGGAGCACCGCTTGTTCCCTCAAAAGGCAAAATGCCAAAAATAGCGAGAGTCCCGAGGACGATAAAGGCCATAATGGCATAAACCTTGATAGAAGAGAGGTAATCTTCCGCAGTAGCAAACCAGCCAACCGACAACATGTTTAACCCAAATACTATAGCAGCAAAAATCGTGGCAAAAATCCAAATAGGAACATCAGGAAACCAGCGCTGCATGAGCTGAGCTGCACCGACAAATTGAGAAGCTAGAGCAACCACCCAGCACAACCAATACATCCAAGCCACCATAAATCCAGTTCCAGGACTGATAAACTTGGTCGCATAAGTATGAAATGAACCTGTAACTGGCATCGCTACTGACAGCTCTCCTAATGAAAACATCACCAAGTAAACCATGACAGCACCAAAAAGATAGGCTGCAATCGCTCCAAAAGGCCCCGCTTGAGCAATCGTGTAACCCGAACTCAAGAATAATCCAGTTCCAATAACACCACCAATTGATAACATCCGAAGATGACGGCTAGTCATCTGTCGATTAAATTGTCCCTCATTTTCAAAATTATGATTTTCCATAATCCCTCCTAAAATAGATATTAGTGCTATACTAACATAAATTCAGGCAAAAATACATGTGTCTTTTTTCATAGATGGTTATAGTTCGAAACTATACCTGAAACTTTCAGAAAATAGAATTTCGTCATTAAATGATAAGTTGATAAAAAAGACTGGCAAAGCCAATCTTTAGTCAATTTTATAAAAGAATAAATCAGGATCTGAAATTTGATAAGCTTGTCCAGTTAAAATACGGTCTCGTGTACTATCCGAAGCATCAGGATATACATCTGGAGGCATCACTTTTCCTGCTGGAATGAAAACCATAGCAAATCCTGTTCCCTGAGAATGTCGGACACTCCCAGTAACGATGCCTTCTGTTATCCCACCCCAATAAGTACTTTCAATTATCAAGTCATCTGCAACCAAACCATCTTTATCTAAAATATAGGTTTGTCCTTTAGCGTTTTGCCAAGTACCCACAACACTCGAAAAATCACCTGCTAGGATTTGTTCTAAATTCATTGCATTTTGAACTGGCACCGAGGTCGTTTCAGCAGTCGTGACTTCAGTAGTTACCGTGGTTTCAGTTTGACTAGTCATAGTTGTTGTCGTAGAGCTGGTTTGGCTTGTCGTTGTACGTGTTACCTTTGTTTCAGTCTGTTTCTTAGTTTCTGACTCTTTTTTACTAGCACAAGCGACAAGTAACACGGAAAGACTGCACAACACGATTCCTTTATAAAACTTGTTCATATCAAACACCTCTATTTTTTAATAAATGTCAGGTTTTCACTATCAACCTCCATGCCCAATTGATAGGTTTGCTCTGCTATTTTTTCCACGTAACCCAAAAGCTCCAAAGCCTCCACAAAAATGTCCCGACGCTTCTGCTTCACCTCGTTCTTTCTAGCAAACTTGAGTAAAAACGTCGTCATATACTTGAGGGCATACTCCGGATTCACATCGCCCAAAATTGCATACAGCTCCTTTTGTTTTTCGGAAAAAGGCTGCGCTATTCTTAAGTTATGGAAGTAATTGGCAAGAGTCAGTTCTTCACGCGTGAGACTGGATGCCTCGACAATCAGAACACCATTGGTTTGATTGGCAAGAACTGTCTCAAATGACAATGCCAATAGCTCCCCGTAAACGGGTGACTCTGTATCAACCATGATATGACTGTCTAAAGTCACTTCCTCAACCGTCTCAAGGAAGGGCAAATTCAGCCTGTAATGCTTATTTTCACGCAAAATATAACCCGCTTGAATATAATCCTCAAGTTGCTTATCTAAGTTTTTAACCTCAGGAAAATCTCGTTTGATGTGACGTAAAATGACCTCATCATGACTATTAAGATAATTGATCAAGTCTTTAAAAAAAGGCTGTCCCGTGAGTTTTGTTGGATTAAAAATGATTATCATAAAATCATTATAACAAAATAGGCCAAGACAAAAAAGTCTTAGCCTAATGACTCTATTGAGATTTCATGTTCCAGTCATTGTCATGATGACATCAAAATTATTTTACTTGTTCCATTGTATTGGAGACAACTGTTTTATTGAGAGCTCCAATACCATAATTAGCGATGGTACCATCCGAATTAATGAAGATATGCGTCGGGAATGACCTAACTTGGTAGCTTGTTAAAAAGCTATGATTCTCTTCAAAGTAAACTGGGTAAGTCACACCCAAATTAGTTGCTTCTTCTAAAATTTCTTTTTTACTAACATCACGTGTCCTATTATTTCCCATTCCTTCATCATTCGGTGAAGCTACTGATAAAAATACCCAATCTTCTTTTTCTTTAACCTCTTGATAGACTTCTTCCAACTCAGGCATTTCCATACGGCAAGGTGGACACCAAGTTCCCCAAACATTGATATAAACTTTTTTACCTTTAAGATCAGCCAAGGTCAACTTAATTCCATCATCAGCAACTAACTCAAAATCAGGCGCTTGATTACCTTTTGTCAAAACGACAGTGTCTGTTGATTGTTGCGTTTTTTTCTCTTCTTTTCTTAAACCATCACAGCCTACTAAAACAAAGGCAAAAAGCATTACAAAAACAACTGATAATAATGTTCTATTTTTCATGAGAAATCTCCTAAAATAAATTCCAAATAAGTGAGCAGGCAATCCCGATTAACAGAATACCTGAGAGAAGCTTAGTATAATGCATCCATTTCTGACCTGACTTAAAGAGCGCCAGCATTTTTTGCGAAAAGAAAGCCAATAAAACAAAGGGAAAAATAAAGCCTAAACAATAAACAGCCACTAAAACTGAGCTTAACCAACCTGTTTGACTAGAAGCGTAAAGGAAGACACTAGCAAGAATCGGACCAATACAAGGCGTCCAAGAAAAACTAAAGGCAAATCCCATAACCAAAGCAAGCAATGGTGTCATCTTTTGACCGCTTCTATAAACCTTATGCTTGGCTGAAATCTCTTTGAAAAAAGCTGGAATTTTCAGAAGCCCTAACTGAAAGAGGCCAAACATTAAAATCATAACCGCACTCAATCCTTGGAGGAAAAAACTGTGCTGAAGAAAATAGCGGCTAAGATAACTTGAAGCAAACGTTAATAAAAAGAAGGTCAGTGTGAAAAGACCCCCTTATAATGGACAGTATAAAAAGTACTATACTGTTCTTATAAGGAGGTTCTTTTCTCATGGCTAAAAAAGGAAGTAAATTTACAAAGTATCCACCTGAATTCAAAATACAAGTAG
>NZ_CACVCC010000050.1 GCF_902729355.1 Streptococcus sp. S784/96/1
CAAACTATGTGATAAGGAAGCTTTAGGAACAGGAGCCTTAATAATCTTATCAACGTGTCCCTCCTCACTGCAACTTTGACATTTATAGGCATGTTGGACATGGTCAACACGTTTTAATTGGGCAGGGATAAAGACCAACTCTTGTCTTTGGACGCAAGAGCCAATCTCTTTTAACTGACCATGACAGTCTGGACAACTGCAGTCTTCACCCTTTAGTTCATGATGGACTATTTCTGGAGTGAATTGGTTAAAAATAGCTTGACGAACGCCTTTAGATTTCCGGCGTTTATAAGTGATAATCTCAGTTTTAACAGGGTAAATCAGAATCCTCTTCAGGAAGTTCTTCTTCAAAAAGGCTTAGTTGTCATGAAGGTTAATGGACCTTCTCTGATGACTTGCCATAAAGTTTTTGACTCAAATAAGCCACTTGTTCACGAAGGAGGGCGAGTTCATTAGACATGGTCTCTATCGTTTTTGCTAAACTTTCAATAATGTTATCTTTTGAACTCATGTTCGTCCCTCCATTGTTTTTTATATTATACCGAAAGAAAAGCCATGATTTCAATAGAAATCACGACTTTTTGTGATATTGATTTTAGGTGTAATAGAAAATCCCTTCATCAGCCAGTCAACCTGTTCAGAAGTTAAGGCTTTGACTTCCTTTTCTGTGTTTGGCCAGGTGAGTTTTCCATTTTCGAAACGTTTATAAAGTAGCCAGAAGCCTTGAGCGTCCCAATAAAGTGCCTTAAAGCGATCTTTACGACCACCGCAAAATAGGAAGACTTGCCCTGAAAAAGGATCTAGTTCAAATTGACTTTTAACCAGATAGGCAAGTGAGTCAATCCCTTGACGCATATCAGTTTTCCCACAAAACAAGTAAACTTGTCCTAAATCACTGAGTTGAATCGTCATAGCTTAGCACCTTATCTAAAATAGCTTCTAACCTGTCTTGATTAAGGGATTGGAACAAGGTCAGTTCAAGTTTATCCAGTCGGATTTTCAGTAAGACATCATTTCTGGGTTTTGATTCAAACCGACGAGGTTATGGGATTTCCAAAGGGACGATGGGTTGTGACATCAAATTAACCTCCAGTTTTGTTTTCTAATAATAGTATAACGGAGGGGGAAAGAGTTTTACAGGTACTTCGTTATTAGACGCTTACGTTTCTAGTGAATTTTTGTTTTTTCACTGTCCACTATAAGGGGAGTATACCATATCTCAACTTTCTATTTTTAATGGTATTAACAGATTGACGCAGTGGTTGATTGGAAGTCCTAAACCCTTGCTACGAAATCGTTAGCGGCCATCCTAATCAACTGTACGGAGGTGGGACGACAAAATCGCAATCGTCATTTTTTGACGATTTAACGATTTTTTTCCCACTCTCCTTCCTAACAGACTTACTTCTCGTCTTCGTCCATTGAAAGTACACTCAAGAAGGCTTCTTGGGGCACTTCGACAGATCCGATAGCTTTCATCCGTTTCTTACCAGCTTTTTGTTTTTCAAGCAATTTACGTTTACGAGACACGTCACCACCATAACATTTGGCCAAAACGTTTTTACGAAGGGCCTTGATGTCTGTACGAGCCACAATTTTTTGCCCGATAGCTGCCTGAATTGGCACTTCAAACTGTTGACGTGGAATGATTTTTTTCAATTTATCAACGATAAGTTTCCCTCGCTCATAGGCAAAGTCTTTGTGGACAATAAAGCTGAGCGCATCAACCTTATCACCGTTAAGGAGAATGTCCATTTTAACCAATTTAGAAGCACGGTATTCGGAAATTTCATAGTCAAATGAGGCGTAGCCACGTGTAGATGACTTTAATTTGTCAAAGAAGTCAAAGACAATCTCAGCCAGTGGAATTTGGTAAATGACATTCACACGATTATCATCAATATAATCCATAGTAACAAAATCACCGCGTTTACGCTGTGCTAATTCCATAACTGCACCAACATATTCCTGTGGCACCATGATTTGCGCTTTAACATAAGGCTCTTCAATGGACTGAATACGAGTTGGTTCAGGAAACTCAGAAGGGTTAGAAACCCTAACTTCTTCGCCATCAGTAGTATTGACATTATAAACTACCGATGGAGCTGTCATAATGAGGTCAATATTGAACTCACGCTCCAAACGTTCTTGGATAACATCCATGTGAAGAAGTCCTAGGAATCCACAACGGAAACCAAAGCCAAGAGCTTGAGAAGTTTCTGGTTCAAATTGAAGACTAGCATCGTTCAATTGGAGTTTTTCAAGGGCTTCACGAAGGTCATTGTACTTATTAGATTCGATAGGGTACAGACCAGCGAAAACCATCGGATTCATCTGTTTATACCCAGACAACGCTTCGCTCGCAGGATTATTAACCAGAGTCACCGTGTCACCAACACGAGTATCTGCCACCGTCTTGATTGAGGCTGCAATATAACCAACATCACCAGTCGCTAAGTAGTCACGCCCAATGGCTTTAGGTGTAAAAATACCCACTTCGGTAACATCAAAAGTTTTACCGTTACTCATCATCTGGATGGTATCACCTGGTTTCACAACACCATTAACCACGCGCACCTGCAAAATTACCCCACGATAAGGGTCATAAACCGAGTCAAAAATTAAGGCCTGAAGGGGCGCTTCCACATCTCCTGATGGTGCAGGAACTTTTTCAACAATTTGTTCAAGGATTTCTTCAATACCGATTCCAGCCTTAGCTGACGTTGGCACGGCCTCAGAAGCATCTAAACCGATAACATCTTCAATCTCTTGACGTACACGTTCTGGATCTGCCGCGGGAAGGTCAATTTTATTGATAATTGGCAAGATTTCCAAATCATTATCCAAGGCAAGATACACATTGGCAAGCGTCTGCGCTTCAATCCCTTGAGCCGCATCAACCACTAAGATTGCTCCCTCACAGGCTGCTAGAGAACGTGATACCTCATAGGTAAAGTCCACGTGTCCTGGCGTGTCAATCAAGTGGAAAATATAGGTTTCACCATCTTTGGCCTTGTAATTCAACTGAACAGCATTCAGTTTGATGGTAATCCCACGCTCACGCTCTAAATCCATGCTATCTAAAAGTTGCGCCTGCATTTCACGACTTGAAACTGTCTCGGTTTTTTCTAAAATACGGTCAGCTAAGGTTGATTTCCCGTGGTCAATATGAGCAATAATCGAGAAGTTACGAATCTTCTCTTGTCGTTTTTTTAATTCATCAAAAGTTGACATTTTTCTTAATCTTTCCAAAAAATAAGTTCCTAATGTATTATACCAAAAAAGATCCATAGACAAAAGTCTAACATCCATCAAGTCCACGCCGTACGTATGAAAAATGCATATAACCATTCTTTAGCTACATGCATTTTTTTATTTCACAATTCCACCTTACTACATGGAAAATAACAAAAAAGAGAGGCTGGCAAAAATTCGATTTTTTACCTTTCTCGTAAAAATTGAACAATATAAAACGGCTTAAACTAAACGTTTCTTAGCGACATCAACCTAGGCCGTTTATTATTTTAAAACTTTTTACCTAGTCAAATATTCCATATATAAAATGGCGATACTTATAGATAGTTAGCTAAAAATTTTAACAATTTATTTAATTTTTAAATATTGTTTTGAACTTACCTTCTACGCTTACTCTTCTTATCTAATTTTTGACCATAATTACCATAATTGCCATAATTACCATACGCCCCATAAGAATCAACTTGACTATCAACTTTATTCAAGACAATTCCAAGAAAAGTAGCTCCACTCTGATCCATTTGCTCTTTAGCTTTTTGAATAAATTTACGTTTAATCGCACCAGCTTCTGTCACAATAATAGTTCCATGACATTTTTGCGCAATGATAGCTGCATCAATAACTAAGCCAATCGGAGGAGTATCAATGATAATATAATCATAATATTCCTTTAAACTGTCAATCATGCTAGTAAAGTTCATATTTTGCAGCAAAGTCGTAGGATTCGGAGCCGTTTTACCTGCAGGAATTATAGAAAGGTTGGGAATATTCGATTCACAAATTACTTCCGATAAGTAAGCATTGCCTGATAAATAGCTTGTTAATCCACTAACCTTACCTGTTGCTTTAAATGTTCCGGATAATACCGAATTACGAGTATCTGCATCTATCAAGAGAGTCTTGAAACCTGCCTGAGCAAACGAAATTGATAAATTTGTTGAAGTGGTTGACTTCCCTTCACCAGGTTGCACTGAAGTTAGCGCAATAACACGAATTTCTTGACCACTAAATTGGATATTAGTCCGAATACTATTACAATACTCTTCAACTTCCGTATAGAGGTTGTGTTTGGATTTTACTAATTCTAAACTTGCCATGATAACTCCCTATTTGACCTTATTTTATATCTGGAATGATGCCTAGAAGTGTCATATGTAGTACTTCTTCAACATCTTCAACACGGTGTACACGGTCATCCAATAATTCTTTAATAAGAACAATAACGACTGCTAAAAAACCGCCTACTAAAAAACCTAAAAGTGTATTTCTTTTAAGATTAGGTGATGAAGGTGATGAAGACGGTTCTGCTTCTTCAATTGTTTTTACATCTTCTACATTAGTCACTTCTTTAATTTTTTCAGAAGCAACTTCCCGATAAGTATTAGCTAATTGACTAGCAACCTCTGGATTCTCATCTTGCACCGAAATAGAAATAATACGAGTATTAACAGGAATATCAATTCTGGTTTTAGCACTCAAACCAGAAATACTTAAGTCTAGTTGCTCACGCTCAATAACTGCAGTAAGTACTGTTTTAGAGGCAATGATTTCCTTATAGTCTTTTACTAAATAATCCCCTGCCTGTAAATCTTGAGTCGAAATTTTCGATTCGTCTGTCCCTTTATTAACCACATAAAGTTTTGTAAGTGATTCATACTGAGGTGTCAATAAAAAAATACTACCCGCTAGCGCCATAAACGCAAATGTTAAAGCCGAAAAAATGATAGCAAATTTGCGTACCCATAATTTTTTCAGAAGGTGTACGACATCTATTTCTTGTTGTGTGTCATTTTGATTTTGCATGTTTTCTCCTAAATAAATTGATTTGCTAATAATGTTACTTGATTGTCATGAAAGAGTTGTTTAGCTTTCTTTACCCCAAATTTCTTCTCAATAATGGTATAAGCTTCTTGCATATAAGGTTTCCGATTATCTAAATTATGCATATCGCTTGCAACACAATGCACCAGATCTTCATCTAAAAAATAAGCTACTCTTTTTTTATAAATCTTATACTTATCCCCAAATAATTTTGTCTTTAGAACGTGAATACTATTAACTTGCGTGTAACACCCCATATCAATCAATTCCTTGACTCTAGCCCTATTATTTTCTAAGGCATCGTACCGTTCAATATGAGCAATAATTGGTGTCACGCCAATATTTAATAAATCAATCACCGCACCGTGTATTATTTTCCAAGGTGTCCCTGTACTAAATTCAATTAAGGCAAAACGGGTACCACCCATCGTTGGAATCGTTTGATTTTCTAGTTTTTCAACGATATCTGTTGTAAAATAAAGTTCACCACCATAGAGAAGAGTCATTTCTGGTAAAAGTTTTTGAATTTCTTCTTTTAATAAAATAAAATTTGCAAAGATTGTAACTTCAGGCGTTTCAAACATTCCTTTTCTCCGATGTGATGTCGCTACAATTGTTGTAACACCTTGTCGATAAGCTTCCTTGATAAGTTCAATACTTTCTTCCAATGTATCGGGACCATCATCAACTCCAAAGATAATATGTGAATGGATATCTATCATCGTTAATTTCCTTCCATTGTTGCTTTAATGACATCTTTAGCACTATTAAGACTCGATTCATCAAGACGCAACATATAAAGACTTGCTGTTGGCATAGCATATGAAGGAAGCTCACCAATTGATCCTGTTCCAGTAATAGCCTGAGACCTCACCTCATAACTTTGTCCTGTCTCTAACTGAGTGTTAGCTAAAGTCATCATCGTTTCAAAAGGCATATTTGTTTGAATAGAATCACCTAATCCATTAATAATATCACTATACTTAGCAATAGAGTCCAGACTAGTTAATTTATTAATAAGTGCTGCAATCACTTTAGTTTGATTCTTACCTCTATCATTGTCACCGTCCACTAATGAATATCGTTCGCGAACAAAAACCAGAGCCTGTTTCGAATCCATGGTCACTTCTCCTACCGGAAATTGATAATTACCACTGGTAAACTCTTGTTCATTTGTGACCGTAACTCCTCCAACTAAATCAATCAATTTTAAAAATGTCGAAAAATTGATTCGTGCATAGTAATCAATATTAATTCCATAAAGATTTTCCAATGTATGAATAGACGAGTCTACGCCATAAATTCCTGCGTGAGTTAACTTATCATACTGATTATTTCCACCGTCCGCAATAGGAACATAAGAATCCCTAGGAGTAGTTGTTAATAAAACCTTATGCGTCTTCTGATTAACAGTCATTATGATATTGACATCTGAACGTGAAACCGATGAAATAGATCCATAGGTGTCAATGCCAGAAATGTAAATATTAAAACTATCTGAATTCATTTTAGGAGTATTACTATTTTCAATTTTTTTCTTAATAGTATAAGTATAAATTGTTTTTAACTTATTATCAAAATCCTCATGGCTACTTCTCAATAACTCGGTATACGCAGAATTCATTACCATTGCCTTATCTTCACCAGCCAATAGACTTTCATAAGCTGAAGAATAAGATAACGACGTTGTTTCAGTTAATCTAATTCCTTTATTACGATTAATATGATCTAATAACATTGAAATATTATTTGCATCACTAGCAATTGGTGCCAAAACAGAATTGAGCTGCGTAACATCAGAAATGCCACTATCTACTGGAACCACAACACTCATTTCAACTTGTGACACACGCGCAGTTGTATTAAGTTTATTTGAAAAGTCCAAAGCTGACTTAACAAAAAACAATCCTGTACTTAAAGCAACAACGATCAAACTAAGTAAAACTGTGGCAATAACCTTAGCTTTTTTTGATAAAATCCAAAAGAAGAGAATCACCATAGAAATTCCTAAGAAAACTGGAATAATAAGGTTTAAATGATTAAAAGCTAAGATATTATATGTTAACATAGAAAATACTACTGCAAGAGCTAGCAGAGCGACTAGAGTCCACAAGGTAAAGTTTAGAATACCTAAAAAACCATGCTTTGACGAGTTTCCGGGTTTTCTATGTTGACTCCGTGAAGACATAACAATCCCCCATTTTATTTATAAATTTCCTCTTATTATAACTTAAATTTCCCATTTTTACAAACGTCTTACCATATACTACTCACTTTTCTTAATATCTTCTTTCAATTCTTCAACATTAAATTTTGCAAAAAGATATTTTCTGTCCTGAACAGGAAAACGTTGATCTAACTGATCAACAGGTCCCACTTCAACAATCCCTTCCTGAATAACAAAGTCCATGACATGACCACCAAAACAATGATCATCTGATAAAAAATGTAAATGATAACCTGCAACACTGACCCCGTGGAACATTTCAGGAGTCCAGATACCAACAATAGTCCCAGTGACATGTTCTGTTTTATGCTCTGGCTGATTAATAGCTACCTCAGAAAATTTACGATCACTATTTGATTTTGGAATCATTCGTACATGCATATGACTAAAAGTGCCATGGATTTTAATCGATCGAAAAAGGTTTTCTCCATCATAGTAAGATTCAATACGTTTTTCCAACTCTTTATTAGTCATTTCAAAACGTTGCTTAAAAATAACTTCTGCTTGATGAGGAACAACTGCTGCATACGGAACCTTAACATGAGCCGGTACTTCAATAACCTGAATTCGTCCACTTGTAGATTTTACCTGATAGGCAATCCCTTCAAGAATTATTAATTCACCATCAATAGAATCTAGAGTTCCAATTCCTAAATTACCGTGTTCTAAAAGCTCTCCTATTGTCAAAGACCCCTCATAGAGCCCTGCCATAAGGGCTCCCAAAGTATTATATTGAAATAATTTTATCGGTTCTGACACTAGAGTTCCTCCTTAAAACTAATCATGTTCATGTCATCAGGAACCATCGTCAAATAGCGCTCTATAATCTCTTTGGCCTCATTACGATGTCCAAACTCTCGCAAAATATAAGCATAATCTTGTAAAAACTCTGGATTTTCCGACAGATCATCTGAAATCTCTCTATAAATTGTAAGTGCCTCTTCTTGATCTAATCCTTGATAGGCTTTAGCAATATTCCACTTTGTTAGAACCAAGTCAATATCTTCTAATTCTAGTGCAATCACATCTTCATATCGTTCTTCTTCTAGGTATAATGTTGTCAAACGTAAAAGCACTTCTTCAACATCTTCTGCTAATTCATACGCTGATAAAAGATAAGATTCTGACAATTTTCTATCATGGGTTTCATAAGCAAGTTGCGATGCTAGAAGGAATAGTTGGCTATCAAACTCATTCTTAGCTAAACCTTGTTGGACTAAACGTAGAGCTTCCTCTAGTTTATTCTCTGCCTTTAATGATAGAGCATAAACATATTCGTATCCTGGAAAATCATAATTCATGGCCTCTAGTTGCTTAAAGTATAAATTAGCTTTTTGGTATTCTTTTTGATCATGTAAAATCACTCCTAAATCAAAAGCTATAACATCATCATACTCAATCTCTAAAGCTTTTTCTAAAAACTCAACTGCAACTTCAAATTTACCAAGATTAGCATAAGAGCGCCCAATTCTGTGGTACGTTGAAATTCCAGTCATTCCTAAAATATGACGATTATCTAACTGAGCGTAGTAATCAATAGCGTCCTTATAATGTTCAAGTTCATATTCTAATTCAGCTAAACCAAATATCACTAATGGTTCCGATGATAGTTTAGAAGCTAATAAAAGCTTATCTCGCGCTACGTCCGTCAAGCCTTCCATCTGATAAAGATCTGCCATGACTAAAAGAGCCGACAGATACTCTTCACTATTTTCTGATATAGCATTAAGATAAAGGAAAGCTTCCTCCATGTCACCATCTTCTGCAACAATCTGAGCAAGATTAATATTAACTTCTGGATAAATTTCTTTTAGTTTATTATAAATTAGTTTAGCCTGTGGGTAAAATCCAATACTTTCAAGATATTCAGCTAATTCCAATAGAATTTCGTTTGGATCATTATCAAGAGCTTTTTGAAAATATTTTTCTGCGTGAGCAAGGTCTTTAGCTTGTAATGAAGCTAACATTTTCTCACTATTTAACATCAATCTCTCCTTTTATGTCTTTCTGCTCTGCTATTTCTTCATACAAACCACTAACACTCTTATACCAATCAAAAATTTCTGCTAAAACAACTTTTGCTGCCGCATAAGCAGGGATTCCAAGAAACACTCCCCAAACACCAAAAGCTGACCCTGACACTAGGAGCGTAAACATAATCGTAATTGGATGAATATTTAACTTACTTCCTAAAACAAACGGGGTTACAAATCGCCCTTCAACAGTCTGCTCAATGGTAAAAACAACAGCTACTTTTACTAACATTAAAGGACCTTCAACTAACGCTAAAATGACAACAGGTACCATGGCTAGAAAACTGCCAAGATAAGGAATCATATTTAAAAATCCTGCAGTAATACCAAATGTGACTGCGTAAGGTAATCCAATTACAGTAAAAAGAATTGAGAACATAATCCCAACAACAGCAGCAACAGTCACTTGACCTTGAACATATCCTGCTAGCTGTGAATTAACATTGTGCAAAATCCTTGCGGTTGTTTCTCTCATTGCTGTTGGCAAAAATTTCACGAAGCCATCTTTCATCGTGTCACCGTCTCTAAGCATGTAAAAAATGATAAAAGGTGAAATAATAACTGCAACTGTCACTCGTGCTACAGCACCTGCAACATTTCCAGCCCAGTCCACAGCATTTTTAGAGAAAGTTTGCGCAAATTCTAAAGCCTTACCAGAAAAATCAGTCACAAGGCTTTCCAATTGTGGTCTAAATTGTGCCAATCGATCGTCTTTTAAAATAAGAGTAATTTGATTCTCAACATCTCTAATATAATTAGGGAGATTGGTAACAAACGATGTTAACTGAGTTTCAATCATGGGAACCAGCGCAGCAACTGCCCAAATTAAAAATAGGATCACACCCAAAAAAACAATTGAAATAGCGGATACTCGACCAAAATTGCGTTTTTCTAGCCAATCTACAGCTGGCTTTAAAAGATAGTAGATTAAAGCTGATATAACCAATGGTAAACTAATAACAGCTAAAAAGGAAAAAATCGGACTCAACAAAGAGCTGATGTGACTAAATACCCAAATGTTCAAAAAAACCAAAAGCATCACTAGCAAAACTGTCACACCTTGATTGTTTAGAAACCAACGAAAAAACCAACTCAATGAAAATTTGTTATCATCTTTCATAAACATTCTCCAGCTACATTTATTCTACCTATCATTATACCAAAACTCAGATAAAAAAATCACCAATTAAGGTGAGTTTCCACGACATATGCATAAAGAAAATGAGGCTGGGCAAAAACTAGCTTCAAAATAAAACCACACAGTGATTTCCGTCTCGAAAACAATCAAGATGAAAGAATCGCTGTGTGGTTTTTGAGTATTTGAAGTTTTTGAGCCTAGATTCTTGGCCA
>NZ_CACVCC010000051.1 GCF_902729355.1 Streptococcus sp. S784/96/1
GTCACACCAACTGTCTGCTTGAAGCGTTGAGAGAAATAATTGATATCCCAAAAGCCAACTTTTTCAGCAATTTCATAAATTTTTAAATCGGTTGTCAACAATAAGAATTTCGCTTGCCGCATTCGTTTCTGGCACAACTTCTAAATGATAAATACGTGTCATATTCATTACCTCGTTTATTCTACAAATATCTGACAGGAAATTTCTTTTTTGCTAAATTTTAAGAAATTAGTAATCCCACACTAAAATGAGACTTTCATTTCTAGAAATATAAATTGACTCTATTTCACTTCTATAAGTTTATAGCTTTAAGAATACTTCCCTATCTGACTAACTTGTATATATAATAACGCTTACATACGGAAATAAATTGTCTTTTTTTGTCTTTTCATTAGTAAAAAATATGATTACTACCATATCTATTCTATACGAAAAAAATAAGAAGCCAGAATAAGTTAAATAAAAAAATGAATGAAAAGATACCATTAAAAGTACCTCTCATTCATTTTTAACTATTAATAGTTACCCTAAATTCGCATACAATCTATTTTCCAATACGTCGTATCATCTATCATCCTTACTTTGGCTTTCTAACCACTTTTTAGGAGAGATACCTAACCATTTTATAAAATCACGATTCATATGGCTCGAATCAAAATAACCAGCTTTCTGACTAATTTCCGTCAGACTTAATGTAGTCGTTAATAACAGTTTTTTAGCATTAGCAATACGCGCTTCTTCAACAATAAACTTAAACGTTTTCCCAGTATTTTTCTTGATTAATTTACTCAAATAACTTTCACTATAAGAAAACTGTTTTGCTAATGTTGTTAATGTTATTGTCTGATAATTCAAGAGAATTAGACTAAGCATCGGATAAAGACTGCTTTTTGAAGAATAATTTTCTTTCTTTCCAATTTCAAGTGTGCTTATGTAGTTTCGGTTAAAGTCAATAAAAATCTCATTAAGAATATAACCAATCATTTCAATATAGTTAGAATCTTTCTCTAAAAACTCACCGTATAAACGTAACACTTGATTTAAAATCTTCCTGTCTCCATCTGTATGAAATATCATATATGGGGCGTAATGTTTTCCCAGCAGAAGTTGTTTAAAAAAGTTTGTAACATAGCAATCACGCCTAAATAGGTCTGCAAAACTAGCCTCCATACTTTCTTTCCAAAGCAACATATAATTATGACATCATCATCATTAACCGCTAAAAGCGCATGGACCGCTTCTGGTGCTAGAAAGCAGAAATCTCCCTTATGCATTGCTATTGCCTGACCGTTAATATAATTAATACAGCTTCCATTCATAACATAAACAAGTTCAATAAAATCATGATTATGCAAAATTGGAAAAGCATATCTGGTATGCCTAGAAACATAAATAGCTGTATCCTCATAGAGAACATTTCTCGTAATGGTCAACCCCTTACCTTCTCGGCTCGTTTGCTGATAAAATTGTCGATAATCAAAATATTATCTTTCATCATCAAGAAGACTGCTATAATCTTCAAATCTTAATGGCGAAAAAAGGAGTCTCTCTCGGTCTGCTAAATAAACGTTTTTGTGTTTTCGCTCCACTTCGTTCAACACTAACAATTCTTTTAAGAGCATACTTCCTCCTTGTCGTCCCTATTTGATGTTCTTGCACTTTCTGACTAACTAACAATCACTCAATCCACTAAGTGTTTTTTTATGAATAACACTACTTTGAAGCCTATAAATTCAGCAAAATGACATTTTACAATCTGAAAATAACCATTAATCTAATGTTATTTCCATAAAAATCATATCATGTGGATTTAATTCTAACGACACTGTCAGACTATCGCCTATCGTTTCTTGAATATCCCTACTTAAGGTGGGGATACAACGGTATCGTATATAATTTATTTCATCTTCCCGATACCTTATGGAACTACTAAAATTATTGGCTTGGTAGATTAATGCGCCATCATTAATTCCCATTTTTCTCTGTTTAATTTGATACTGACGACCTTCTAGCAGGCCTTTCAATGTAATTTCAATTTGACTTTTTCCATCAGCCTCAAACATTTCCAAGGCATTATAGCGATCAAAGACGTGATTATCTTCATAATAATACCTTCCATTCAGATGACTGTAATGATAAGACAGGATAAACAATTTAGTGCTTGACTTTGTAATCATCAGCCCATCAGATTGATGCAACACTACATCTCCTAAATGACCTAAAAAATCAAAGGCAAAGAAGGCTGGTTTAGGGATACCATTCTTTGTGATTAAACCAGAGCCACCAAAGAATTCTTGCTTAGCAACATCGGTAGCAGAAGAAGAAAAATCTGATAACTGCCAATACCCCAACAAATCAATCTCATCTAGAACTGGCAAGGTATTTTTTAGAATATACGGTCCCTTAAAACAAGTATCATTGATAATATCACGACTATTAATTGTAACATTAAACTCTGTAACGTATAGCAAGGTAGCAAAATTAAGTTTTTCTAGTAACCTTTTAACACTAAAAACCGATTGAAGAGTGTAATCAGTGTCTGCTGAAATACGCATTCTTGGTAATTTCATAATATCTTTTGTCATATCAATAGGAAAAATCGACAAACTCAAAAAGTCAGGATGGATTTCACGCTGTGACCATTCTTGTAAAAACGTTTCAAGTATCTCTGTTTCAACAGAGACATTTAAACCACAACCTCCAATCTTAATATTCGGAAGTAAGGTTTTAATCCGCTTATAACATTGTTCAAAATAGGTGAGATAACCTTGATTAGTTGCCAAGTCAATGTTCTTCCCTTTATAGTTAAATGTGGTCAATTGTTCTGATTTTAGAAAGTCTAGCACTGATTTTTCAGGCTTCCAAAATTCAACTCGCCAGCTGGAAACTTCTTCTACACCAAACTTCTCAATACAGTGATCAATGAGTGCTTCATACCTTCTCAACAAGTCTTCCATTTCTTGAGTTGGTAATTTCAAGGCTGTATGACTGAGTATTTGCCGATTAGCGCCATGTACTGTTTTCCCTTTGAGTCCTAAGTCTAAAAATGGCTTTAATCCTAAATCTAAAATCGCTTGTAAAATATCATCAATTTTTGTAAAGTCAAATTCTCCATCAACATCTTTTAAAATTGATTGATCAATGATTCCCCAGATACGCCCATATTTAAATCTCGCGTACTGACTGATTGGTTTAACGGATTTGATGTATGAACGATGTAGTAAATCCTCAGCAAATCCAAGATTAATCAATAATTTATCCGTATCAAGCTTCCTACTACCTTCTGTAGATACTAGGATTTTCTTTTGCTGACTGGTGCTAAAACCATCGGAAAGATACTGTTGAACATCTGTAAAATCTTCCTCTACAACTTCTTTTGGACTTGAATTGATAATCACATTCTGTTTGGTCTCATTTCGATAGACACTTGGAGTAACACCTTGATATTTTTTAAACAATCGATTAAAAGAATTGATGTTACTAAAACCAGATTCAAAGGCAATATCTGTAATAGGAAGTTCTGTTTCTGTTAAATAACGACGCACTTTTTCTAAACGACGCTTAATGATGTATTCAGAAACCCCTATCCCTATTTCCTCTTTAAATATTTTTGAAAGGTATTGTTCAGAGACAAAAATCCTCTGCGCTAAATTGGTTAAGGTCAATTCCTTTTCAAAATTCACATCAATATAATTTTTAATTTCTTCGATGCGATTTCTACCTTGAGCATTTTTAGATAACGTGACAGAAAAAGCATAATATTTTTCTAATATTGTCAGAAGTGTAAAATATTCTCGGTATAACTGGTTAATTGATACCGTATCTGCTTGCGATTTCAGGAGAAGCAGGTGTTTTAATGACTGTGTCACTTCAAAATCAGCACTTCTTACCTTGGTGATAGAATCTCCCTTAAATAGACTCTCTGTAGGCGATAAACTATTTCTAACATAATCTATGGTAAAACAAAAGACTTTCCCCACTGTTTGTGAAATATCATATCGCTGAGCTTTAGTTATAATAAAAAAATCATTACTCCCCAAGACTATCTCATGATCATCATGTCGAATACAAACACTTCCTCTCAATGAATAGACGATACGAATTTTATTATCATAAAACTGATACTGCTCATTTTTTCTCAAAGAGCTTATCGCAATGTGTCCCCACGGGTTCAATAAATCCATCCTAATCCTCCATTTGTAATCCGCTTACATTACTATTTTACCCATATTAAGTTAAAAAAGCAAAATTGATTTGATCTCATTGGTCCAACACATCGTCATGTTTAGTTAGACAACATTTATCCACTCATAACTAATCAATACAATCTCAAAGGGTTTCAAGACAATTTTTTCATTCAAAGTCTGATCAGTTACTGTCACTTCTTTTTGATAAATTCTGGGACTATATTGCTGTTTTATAAAATGTAACATGTTATCGTCAATAATTTTTAATCCAGTATATTTTTTTAAAACATCAACACCATTACCATTTTCATAATCCAGAATATGAAAAGTTACCTTATATTTTCCATTTCTCAAGTCATTGATACCAATTTGAATGGATTGGCCCTGCATGTTAAAAATATAATTCTGGTTCTGATAGATATCCATATCTTTATCACTCGAATAGTAGTCTCCCATTGGCTGATAGTTGTAAGCAAGAATAGTAATGTTATCAAAATCATCAGCAGTCAAAATAATATTTTCCCCTTTACCAATTACTTTAGGCAGTAGAGACTGAGAAAATTTTTCTGCCTGTAAGGTTGATTTTAATAATCCTGATCGAGTGATGAGACCATTGCCTCCAGAAAATTCCTGCAAAGTTAAACCATTACTATCTCCGTCAAAAAGATTACGGTAACCAATTGCCTCAACTAATGGAGACATTTTATCTAAAAAAGTCAAATAATATCCAGCATGGTACAAATGATCATTGATATTATCTGTAAAATGGGCAGTAAGATTAAAAGCTGTCAAATATAAAGGCAATTCATTAATATATTCCTTCAAATTAGAAATAAATGTAGATAAACTAGTAAAAACTCTATTGACATGCGACGATAGTACAATATTTTCTCTGAGAGAATACTTGCTATGCTGCTTAATCAATGGGCAAGCATCTAAAGCCAAAAAATCTATTTTTCTTAACTCGGTAGCTTTTTTTAAATCTGTGGCAACATTATCCAGTGGACAATACATTGAAAAGTTGCCTAAACCACATCTAGATACCTTTATCTCATTTTTGAAAATCCCATAATACCTCAAATAATCTGCCAACCAATCATCATGAGTAAGATCCGCACAGACCTCAATGACTAAATCTTGAGTAGCAATATAGCCATAAATAGTATGATACTTCTTTAAGAGTTGAACTAATATTTCGGAGTGATTACCAGAAACAACGATATAACACTTGAGGTTTCTTTCTTTAAAATAGGACAGCAGATTAAGATACTGCCTTTCTGAAAGGTACTCTAAATTAAATGGTAACCTTATGTAATCTCCTATGATTACCTTCGATATCTGTTCCAAATTGTCAAATGATAATAACTCTGGATGTTCAATATTCCAAATTCGATGATAAACTGAAGAAGGGAAGTCATTCTTTACAGAGGCAGATAATTGGCTTGTTTTCTCATTCAATAACTCCTGAAAGTTTTTTATTTCTTCAATGACACTTGGTGACACACTTGTTGCCCTTGTCCTGGTATATTGCTGCCTCCACTGTGAAGGAGATAAACCATAAGTGGCTTTAAACAGTCTATTAAAGGAGTTCAAATTTTTAAATCCCAAATCATAAACCAAGGTATTGATTGGTAGGTTTGTCTCTGATAACCTTTTTTCAAGTTGTTCAAACCGTTTCTCCTGCAAATATTTTCCCAAAGATTTTCCAAAATTAGCTTTCAAAAAACGCGTCATTGTTTGTTTAGAAACGTAAAATTGTTTCGCTAAGTCTTCAATAGTTACTTCCTGAGTGAGTTGCTGATTGATGAATCTTGCGACTAAGTTTTTTGTCAACGTTCCCTTTTCTCTTGGTACCCTTATGAGGTATTTCCGTTCAAGTTTATGAATAATTTGAAAATATAAAGCATTTACTTCCCAATAAGAAGCCGTCTCATAATTAAGGTAATACAATCTCAACATCTGCTGTAAAGACGTTGATAACGTTGAAGTAATAGCTTCTCCTTTACTCTTTGAATCACCTTTAAAGATTTCCATAATCTCTTCATCCGTAGACGTAAAGTAGGAAAAATTGAGTAAGTAGACTCGACTCGTTACCTCTCGAAAATGAAGATTAAACTCTGAAAAATTAGGCACAACAAAAAATTCACCCATTGTAAAAGTCATTGTATAATCAAGCGTTGTTATTGCAACTTCACCTGATAACACATAGAGAATCTGGGCATCTTGAGACATGTGTGAATAAGTGCCACCTTGCAATAATTGAGAAATGGTGACATGTTCCCATGGATATGTTACTTTCATATTTATATTCTACCTACTCTAAGTAAAAAAGCAAAGTCAAACATGACCTCGCTTAAAGTTCCTCTCCATTAGTTTTAACAACATTTTGGTACCAATAGTAAGATTTTTTAGGTGTTCTCTCTAGGCTACCGTTGCCTTCATCATCTAAGTCAACATAAATGAGACCATAACGTTTTTCAATGACACCTGTACTTGCACTAATGATATCAATACCAGCCCAAGGCGTATATCCCATAATATCAACACCATCTTCCATGGCGGCTTTTAGTTGTTTCAGATGATCACGAATGTAGTCAATCCGATAATCATCTTGAATAGGATTTCCACAAGTTTCAATGGCAGAATAACCATTTTCAACCACAAATAGGGGTAAGTGGTAACGAGAATATAGCTCATTTAAGGTGATTCTAAACCCTAGAGGATCTGATTGCCAATCAAAATCATTTGATTTGAGGTAAGGATTTTTCAAGGTACCCATTAGATTAGCACCGGATGTTTGCAAACTTGATTTGTCTGCTGCTGTTAGGCGAGTGTTATAGTAGCTAAGTCCTACAAAATCAACGGTATTTTCTTCTAAAATGGCTAAGTCATCGGCTGTCATATCTAGCTCTAGACCTTTATGCTTCAACTTAGATAAAAATAGGTGAGGGTATTGCCCCTTGACTTGAACGTCAATCAATGCATATTCTTCTTCATTAGCCTGAAAGGCTTCCCATACATCCTCTGGCTTACAACTATAAGGGTAAGTCACCCCTGCCCCCATCATACAACCGATTTGAAAATTAGGATTGATTTCTTTTCCCACTTTAACAGCTAAAGCTGACGCTACCAACTGATAATGAGCACCTTGGTATTTTGCAAAATCAACATTCTCTTCTAAAGTTGGATTAATTAGACCACCGACCAGAGGAAGGCTTAAAATCATGTTAATTTCATTGATGGTCATCCAGTATTTGACTTTATCTTTATAACGCGTAAAAACCGTCTTAGCATATTTGACAAAATGATGAATCAACTCACGATTTTTCCAACCACCTGAATAGTAAAATTCAAGAGGAGTATTGAAATGATTCAGTGTCACTACAGGCTCGATACCATACTTTAAGCATTCATCAAAAACCTTATCATAAAAAGTTAAACCAGCTTCATTCGGCTCCTCTTCAATACCTTTCGGATAAATACGCACCCAGTTAATAGAGGTCCGTAACACCTTAATTCCTAGCTCTGCGAAACGTTTAATGTCTTCTGGGTAACGGTGGTAAAAATCAATAGCTTGATGACTTGGGTAATAATCATAGGTCTTATTTAAAGCAATTTCTAGATTAGCTGTTGCTTGAAACCTTTCATTGTGAACATTAGAAACTACATCATCCATGACCAGTCCTTTTCCATCTAACAGGGCACCTCCTTCTGCTTGAGAAGCACTCATGGCTACTCCCCATAAAAAGTTTTCTTTCATCATATCACCTATTTTTCCTCTTTATACATCATAAGCGTCAAGACAAAACCTGCGATAGTTGATAATACAATCGTTGCAATTGTTACAACTAAACCAGTTGAAAGCCCATTGCCACCTTGCTCGATAAAGCCTGGGATAGCAAAAATACCACCAGGAGCAAGCTGAACAAGTTTTACTTTAAAGAATCCTGCTGCCGCACCACCGATACCTGAAACGATACTTGCCATTGCTAGTAATTTTTTATTTTCCAAAACAAAACCATAAAGTGCTGGTTCAATAACCCCTGGAATCCAAGCTGAGAACCCCGCAGACCATGCCAATGATTTTTGTTCTTTTGATTTTTGCTTAAGTGCAACTGCGAAGCTAATACCAGCGATAACAAATCCATGTGCTGTAATCATTGGGAAGATAACATCGTACCCGTTGATAAAGAAGTTTGCAATCGCAATTGGTACAATAGCACTGTGGACACCAACAGATACTAGTAAAATCCAAAAACCTCCGAGAAGGGCCGAAATAAGTGTTGGGCTAATATTATAAAGTGCCATAACTGAATTTGCCAAGAAGAGAGAGATGATGTTAGCAATCGGTGCGATGACAATTAATGAAATTGGCATTGAAATCGTAAGCGTCACTAAAGGAGTTCCAAAACTCTCAATAATTGCAGGAAGTTTTCCTTTAATCGCATGATACACTTTAGAAGTGAAATACACTGCAAAAATGGTAGGAATAATCGTCGTTGAATAATCGTTAAAAATAACTGGAATACCAAAGAAATCGGTGGAAACATTTGACTGAATCAATGTTCCCGTAAAGATAGTCTTAACCTTTTCAGTATTTTGTAGCAATGACACCAAGCTTGGATAGAAGAAGATTGCTCCTATAGCCATTCCAATCGTTTCTTCAAGCTTAAATCGTTTTGCAGCAGAATATCCAACAAATAATGGTAAAAAGTAATAAAAAACATTGGAAGAAGCATATAGGACGTTGTAAGCTCCGCTATCAGACGCTAGAAACCCCAAAGAATTAAACATAATAACAATCCCTTTTAAAATTCCTGAAGCAGCCATAATATTTACCATCGGCAACATAATACTTACAATGGTATCAACGAAAAGTCCTAACGGATTTTTCTTTTTATCAGCTACTTGGTTTTCATGCACTTCCTGTCTCTTAGCATCAGCAACTGTACCAGGGTATAATGTAATTAATTCTTCATAAACTTGAGGAACATGATTACCAATAACCACATGGTACTGCCCACTTGATGGCAAGGCTGTCAAAACCCCCGTTAAGTTTTTTAATTCGTCTGCATTGAATTTACTTTCATCTTTTAAGACAAAACGCAGACGAGTCGCACAATGAACAACACTCTGAACATTTGATTCGCCACCAACATGTTCAATAATTTGATTGATAAGATTCTTATAAGCCATTGCTTATCTCCTTTATTTTTGATAAATCAATTGTAAACGATAACACACCAAAAATATTGCACTTTTTCACCAGAATAGCATGAATAACACACACCAATAGCATAATTATCATAACAGAATCAAAACATGAGTTTTTAGAACAATCCTAAAAACTCTATTGATTTTTCCTAAAACTTCCTTTTTAAAGTAAAAAGAGCCATTTGAATGATGACTCTTTTTTATTATATATTATCACATATTAATCTCTTAGTTAATGTGTTTTTGGATGAAAGCTGTAATGTCTTGATTACATTGTTTGGCAATGGTATCTCGAATATTATAGTTAAACACATGATGGCGAGGATTTTCCATATCACCGTAGCATTTAAATTCATGGTTAATACCTTTAGCAAGGAGATAACCGTCTAACCGAGCATTGGCTTCTAGGAGCATATCTGCATTAGCTGTCGTTAGTAACAGCGGTCCCATGTCTGTCGTCATGTAGTTTTCAGTCTCAAGCATCTCTACTTTTTGCGCTAAAATGTCCTCCGTGAAATAGACCTTAGTCGGAGGACTAAGCACCTCTGGTCGTGTTAGAAAACTAGCTGCACAATTGACTACCGTCGCTCTCACTGTAAAGTCCGGTTTCTCATAACCAAATTTAACACGATACTCCTTATTAGTTAAAAGGGTTACATATTGCAATGCCATTTGTCCACCTGCGCTATCCCCCATGATAACGATATTGTCAGTATCAATATCGTACTGAGCGCCATGTTCAGCCACCCAATGCATCGCTAGATTGACATCATCTAACTCACCCGGGA
>NZ_CACVCC010000052.1 GCF_902729355.1 Streptococcus sp. S784/96/1
ATGGACTGGTATAACTATGATAGACCACAAGAAATATTAAAAGGTATGACCCCTATGGAATTCAGGGAGTCATACCTTACTAACTAATGTTCTTTTTTACACTGTCTATTTTAGACGGGGCTTGACATTTAGACTTCTTTTTTAGTATTACTCCTCATCTGGACGTGATTTACGCGCGATGTCTGCAAGGATTGTTTGGACAAATTCGTCAAGGGACTCAGTATGTGTTTCTTTCTTACCGTAGCGACGAACGTTGACTGCACGGTCAGCCATTTCCTTGTCACCGACAATCAATTGGTAAGGAATTTTACTTGTTTGGCTTTGACGAATCTTGTATTGCATTTTCTCATTACGCTCATCAACATCGGCACGGATACCGTGATTGCGAAGCTCTTTCGCCACTTCCCAAGCGTAGTCAATATGCGCTTCGTTTGAGATTGGGATAACCGTTACCTGATGTGGTGCCAACCAAGTTGGGAATGCACCTTTGTACGTTTCAATCAGGATAGCTGTAAAGCGTTCCATGGTTGAGATAACGCCACGGTGAATCATAACTGGACGATGTTCCTCACCATCAGCACCGATGTATTTGAGACCAAAACGTTCTGGAAGCAAGAAGTCCAACTGGATGGTTGAAAGGGTTTCTTCGTTTCCAAGAGCTGTTTTCACTTGGATATCTAATTTAGGACCGTAGAAAGCTGCTTCACCTTCCGCTTCAAAGTACTCTACTCCCATTTCATCAAGGGCAGCTTTTAGCATTGTTTGTGCATTTTCCCACATCTCATCATTATCATAGTACTTCTCTTTGTCTTCTGGATCGCGATAAGAAAGACGGAAACGGTAGTCTGTCAAGTTGAAATCTTCATACACATCAATAATCAACTGAAGCGCACGTTGAAATTCTTCTTGGATTTGCTCAGGTGTGACGAAAATATGGCCATCATTCAATGACATTTCACGCACACGTTGCAAACCTGTAAGGGCACCTGATTTTTCATAGCGGTGCATCATTCCGATTTCAGCGATACGAACTGGAAGTTCACGGTAAGAACGCACATTGTGTTTATACACTTGAATGTGGTGTGGGCAATTCATCGGACGAAGAACAAACTCTTCCCCTTCTCCCATGTCCATAGTTGGGAACATGTCTTCTGAGTAATGTTCCCAGTGACCAGAAGTTTTATATAGCTCAACTGATGCCAAAGGTGGGGTATAAACATGTTGGTATCCTGAAGCTAATTCTTTATCTGTGATATAGCGTTCCAAAGTACGACGGATAGTGGCACCGTTTGGCAACCAGAATGGCAACCCTTGGCCCACTTCTTGTGAAATCATGAAAAGGTCAAGTTCTTTACCCAATTTACGATGGTCACGCTCTTTAGCTTCTTCACGCATTTGAAGGTAGGCTTTGAGATCTTTTTTGTCAAACCAAGCTGTACCATAGACACGTTGCATCATAGCATTATCAGAATTTCCACGCCAGTAAGCACCAGCCACATTCAACAATTTAAAGACTTGAATACGGCCAGTTGATGGGACGTGTGGACCACGGCAAAGGTCAACAAATTCCCCTTGACGGTAGATGGTTAAACCAGCTTCATCGTCAGCATGCTCTGAAATCAATTCCACCTTATAAGGATCATCCGCAAAGATTTCAAGGGCTTGTTCTTTGGTTACTTCTTCACGGATACATGGGTGGTTTTCTTTGACGATTTTCGCCATTTCGGCTTCAATTTTTTCAAGATCTTCGTTTGAAATTTGCCCATCTGCATTGTCCGTATCGTAATAAAAACCATCTTGGATAGCAGGCCCTACCCCCAAGTGAATATCTGGGAAAAGACGTTTTGCAGCTTGTGCAAACAAGTGAGCAGCAGAGTGCCGAAGTACGTCAAACGCATCTTCATGGTCAGGCGTTACAATTTCAAGACTGCCATCTTCTGTAATCGCACGTGTTGTGTCAATCAACTTGCCATTAAATTTACCAGCCAAGGCTTTTTTAGCTAGTGAGTTGCTGATTGTTTGCGCAACTTCAAAAGTAGTCACACCAGATTCAAATTCGCGCACCGCGCCATCTGGGAAAGTAATGTGTATCATATGTTTCTCCTTTTAGTTTCTACAAAAATTGTTTCTTAAGAGACTACGTCGTCCAACCATTGGTACGGTTGACTCTGCCATTTCACCTTTAAATAAATTTGACAAAAAAGTGCTCAGAGTAACCATCAGCTTCGTGAGCATAATGTCCTACTTCTTGATAATCAAGAGCTTTGTAAAAATCATAACCCTGCCAATCAAAGGTGTCGAGTCGAATCGTGTTAGCACCAAGTAACTTTGCACGTGTTTCCATCTCTTCCATCAACTGGCGACCTAATCCTTGACGACGATGACTTTCATCGACAAAAACGGTTGAGACGTAAAGGATATTAAAGGCAGTCATCACTGCATCTAACCCAGCAATTACTTGACCAGTATCATCCAAAATGCCAATAGAAATTTTTCCATCTTGTGGCGTTCGAATGAACTGAGCATCGTAACATTCCAATGCCTCTTCTACTTCTTTAACCTGTCCATCAGTTAAATTAATAATAACCATAGGGATATCTCCTTCTTTACCTACAAAAACAAAAACGACATCCCGTAAAAGGACGTCGTAACGTGGTTCCACCTTCATTCATCTATGACAAAAAGACACTTGTCATAGACCTCATGTTTGGCGATAAGGGGACCACCCTTTTATGTTTGCATAAAATCATACCGAGTAGTGTCAGCTTGTATCCTCTGCCTGCTTTCCAGCTACCGCAAGCTCTCTCAAAGATTTCCTACAAGTGATAAGTCTCTAACAAGTATTATAGCAAGTTTCAATGAAATTTCAAGTCTAAAATGATTTTTTTGAAAGCCGTTTAGTTTAAAAAATTTCGGATACCTCTGACTAATTTCAACGGAGCTTTGACAACCTGAGCTGTATTCTTAGTAAGGCGTTCTGGAAAAGACCGTTTTTCTGACTCTATGAGCAATTTCGTCTCACCACCGTTTTTATCTACTGTCAACGATAATTTTTCTCGTTTTTGGGTGGTTTGAGTACTTTTTGAAATAATGACATCAAGGTAAAATTCATGTATAGCTTTTCCAAACTGTTCCGCTGAAATAGCTCTGCGTTTGTCCAATAACTGTTGCTCAGTTATTTTTGGAGTATCAATGATAGCATCTAAAATAGCTGACGCTAAATCACCTGCATGATAATAAAGTGTACCGAATGTTTTGTCGTCAATCAAATCATCTAAGTAAGGATTGCCATGAGCAATAATCGGACGTCCACTAGCCAAACTTTCTAAATAAGTGAGCCCTTGAGTCTCACTAGTAGAAGCTGAAATAAAGAAGTCACAGGCTTTGTAATAGAGGGCTACCTCATCTGGGCTAATCATTCCTGTAAAGATCACATGATCGGTAATCTCTAATGCCTCAGCCTGTTCTTTCAAAGTCTCTAAATAAGGACCATCCCCTGCGACCACTAATTTGACATCACTATTTTCAGACAAAACTTCTGGCAGACTACGAAGTACAGCTTGAATATTTTTCTCAGAAGAGACACGTGACACACTCAGTAACATGGTTTCTGTTTGCGAAACACCTAATTTTTTTCTAAGCGCTAAACAGTCTGCTTCACAGATATCCTCACAAATAAAACGTTCTAAATTAATTCCCGTTGGAATAATCCGTTTCGGAATTTTAACGTCATAATCATCTAGGAGTTCCAGAACAATACGACTGGGACAAATCACACCGTCAAGATCACTAAGGTAACCTCTGACAATGTATTTAACCATGCTAGGACGAATGAGTTTCCCATTGGCAATATAGCCAACATAGTCTTCATACTGGGTGTGATAGGTATGTACAACTGGAATTTTTAAAGCCCTACCAATCATTTTTCCCAAAAGCCCTAAACTAAACTCCGTCTGCGTATGAATAATATCTAGTTTGTAGCTCTTAGCGATTTTCAACGACGTCATGATACCACGGTAGGCAATTCGTCGGTCTGTAAAAGAGATAAAAGGGACACTAGGTAGGCGAATAATGGTTGGATCTTCATAGCGCTTGACATTTTTATCCGTGGTCGTAAAAATATAGACCTCATGACCAGACTTTTCCAACTCCTCTTTTAGCGTCCTAATGCTCGTAGCAACACCTGAGACTTGTGGAAAATATGTATCTGTAAATAAACCTATCCGCATCTACTTCTCCTATTTCTACTTCACTTTCGCCTGATTTCGATAAAAGTCAATCCAAACTTGCAAAAGTCTCTCTTCAGAGTAATTTATTGAAATTTGCCTAGATTTCTCTTTTAATTTGGACAAAGCGGTACCATCACATGCTAAGTCACTAATCATCATATTCATATCAGAAACGTCTTTTGCTGCTACATAAGAACCCTCAAGAATCACCTTATAAAGCTCTAAATCACGTAGCATAATGGGCGCTCCACAACTAGCCGCTTCTAATATGGTCATTGGAAATAATTCATTGTAACTTGGTAATAAAAACAAATCCGTAGCAGCATACAAGTCACGCATCTTATCCGCTTCAACAATACCTGTGAAAATCAAATTTTTAGGGGGATTTTCCATGATTGTCTTATAATGTTCATAACCATCAGTAATGCCACCAAACGAAAAACCACCTGCCCAGATAAAAGTTATATGGGGCAGTTTTTCAGCCAAGGTAACAAAATCATCAATTCCTTTACGTTTTTGAACCTGTCCAGCTCCTAAAACAACAAAATCAGCATCCGTGATTCCGAATTCTTTTCTCGTGATCTGCCTTTTTTCCAAGGTGGAAGGATACCACTTTTCTTTATTCACAAAGTTAGGAATGTAACTAATCTTGTCACGCGCAATGCCAAAAGCAACTAAGTCATCAATAAAACTTGGATTAACGACGACAAGATGATCCATACGGTTATAAAATGAGGTCACATACTTCCCCAAGACCTTCTGAAATAGACGAGGCATTTTGAGGCTTCCTTCCAATGTCTCAGGAAGAAAATGGACATAACCCACCCGACGCCCGACTCTTTTTTTGAAAAAAGTAGACAGGTAAAATAATGGGTCAATGGTATGATAATGGGTAATATCAGCCTGAACAAACTGATTTTCAGTAATATCAAGTTCTTTTTGAGCATCTCGTTTAAGCAGACGCAACAATTCGCGATAAGCACCAGAGACCCCTTGCCCTGCAACTTTTTCACTAGAACTCAACATATTAACACGTAATGACTTTTCACTCATACCTGTTATTATAGCTTTTTTTGAATTAAAAGTAAAACATCACCCTAGGCTTATCACGTTATTGAGCCATAAGAAAAGAGATTGGGATAAACCAGCATAATGGCTAAGCCCACTCTCTCCTGTTTCATATCATCATTTTCAGTTTAAAGACCTTTTGTTGTTCCACGTTCTTTAAGTCCGTGTTTTAAAAGGATTTCTTTTTGATTTAACTCTTCTTTGTTCATGATTTTTGTCAACATGCGCATCGCTACCGCTCCCAAATCATAGATAGGCTGGCTAATGGATGTCATATTAGGACGTGTGTATTGCACAATTGGCGAATCATTACTTGTGATGATTTCAAAATCTTCTGGCACTGATTTACCAGCCTCAAAAAGACCATTTAAAAGACCAGCAGCCAATTCATCTTCTGCAACAACAGCTGCAGTAGCACCTGCATTAAGGACACGTTGTGCTAGGGCAAAGCCCTCTTGGTATCTATAATTAGCTTCAAAGACAAGGCCTTCATCAAATGTTAGTCCGTTGCTAGAAAGGCCTTCTTTATAGCCAGCAAGACGCACTTTGCCATTGATATCATCAATAAGTGGTCCTGAGATGAATGCGATTTGCTTATGATGTTTCGCCAACACATTGACACCGTCTGTTATAGCCGCACTGTGGTCAATATTAACACTAGGTAATTGGTGCTCTAAATCAACTGTTCCAGCCAATACAACTGGTGTCCGTGAACGTGAAAATTCAGCTCTAATCTTATCTGTGAGGTGATTTCCCATAAAGATAATACCGTCAACTTGCTTCGCAAAAAGCGTGTTAACAACAGCTACTTCTTTTTCATCATCTTCATCACTCGAGGCAAGGACAATATTGTACTTGTACATCGCAGCAATATCGTCAATCCCTTTTGCCAAAATCGAAAAGTAGGAATTGGCAAGGTTAGGTAAAACAACACCAACAGTTGTTGTTTTTTTACTTGCTAAACCTCGAGCAACTGCATTGGGACGATAGTCCAAACGGTCAATCACTTCTAAAACCTTTTGGCGCGTATTTTCTTTAACATTTTTATTTCCATTGACAACACGACTGACTGTAGCCATGGAAACACCTGCTTCACGGGCAACGTCATAAATCGTAATTGTATCATCTGTACTCATATGGATGTCCTTTCTATATGAAAATATCGTTTTCATTTTATTTTAGCACCTTTTGTAAACACTTTCAAGCAATAAGACGAATTTTTTTGAAAAAATGTTCTAAAAACTGCTTTTTCTACTTAACATTTGCCCTCTTTTTCAGAAAAGACTTGATTTTTTAGCAATTTGGCATAGAATAGAGATAAGTTACTTAGAATCAAAGGAGAATACTATGTCTAAAATAACAGATCTCATTAAGCGCTTAGAAACTCATGACCTTTATGCCGCTGTACTTTCTGATCCTGTAACTATCAATTATTTGACTGGTTATTTCGCTGATCCACACGAGCGCCATATGTACCTTTTCTTGTTTGCTGATAAAAGTCCCCTTCTCTTCTTACCAGCTCTAGATGTGACAAGAGCTGAGCAAACTGTGGACTTTCCTGTTGTGGGTTATCAGGACTCAGAAAATCCATGGGAAAAAATCAAAGCTGTTCTTCCTAAAACTGATTTTCCAAAAGTCGCTGTAGAGTTTGATAACCTCAATGTCACAAAATTCAAGGGACTTCAATCTGTTTTTTCTGGTGATTTTAGCGACTTAACACCCGTTGTCCAACAGATGCGACTTATCAAATCTGCCGATGAAATTGAAAAAATGTTCTTTGCAGGTGATTTAGCTGATAAAGCTGTTCAACTTGGTTTTGAAGCTATTTCTCTTGATAAAACGGAAACAGACATTATCGCTGAAATCGAATTTGGCATGAAACGTCTTGGTTATGGCATGAGTTTTGAAACCATGGTGCTCACTGGTGACAATGCCGCAAATCCACATGGTATCCCATCTAATAACCGATTAGAAAAGGATGCTCTACTATTATTTGACCTTGGTATATCAGCGAATGGCTATATGAGCGATATGACCCGAACAGTTGCCGTTGGTAAACCTGATCAATTCAAACAAGATATCTACAATCTATGCTTAGAAGCACAGCTTGCAGCTCTAGACTTTATCAAACCAGGTGTTACAGCTAGCGAAGTTGATGCAGCTGCCCGCTCTGTTATTGAAAAAGCTGGTTACGGGGAATACTTTAACCACCGTCTCGGTCATGGAATAGGAATGGATGTCCATGAGTTCCCATCAATTATGGCTGGCAATGACATGATGATCCAAGAAGGCATGTGCTTCTCAGTAGAACCTGGTATCTACATTCCTGATAAAGTTGGCGTACGTATTGAAGACTGTGGTCATGTCACTAAATCAGGCTTTGAAGTCTTTACCACAACACCAAAAGAATTACTTTATTATTAGACCGTAAGAGGTTGGGATAAAAAATATCTCAACCTTCTTTTTTTCGATAGTAATAACAGATTGGCGCAGTGGTTGATTGGAGGTCTGTAACTGGATACTTCTTTCATTTTCAAGTGTCCACCTAAAATAATCCACTGGACTATTTTAGTACTAAGCAATCGTTAGCGGCCATCCTATACGAATGTGATGAACGTCGTTCATCTTATTTCCAACCTCCAAAGGTCTCCCAGACCTTTGGAGCTGTGCGGAGGTGGGAGTGAAAGTGTCCAGTGGACAGTTTCAGCCTGAGCTTAGCAATCAGAGAGCGAGGGGAAGTCAAGACTTCGAAATCATGACTTCTTATACGAAAACTTCAAAAAGCCCTCAAAGAGTATAGCACTTAGCGAGGGCTTTGCCTATTGGTTTTCATTGTTTTGTGGGTGTGGGCTCCGCCATCGTGCTGGTTTGTCCCACTCTCTTTTTTATGCTACAATTGAGCCATGACAAAATTAGCTATTATGAGTGATTTACACATTGACCTCAATCAATTCAGCGACTTTGAAGTTCATACACTCATTCAGACACTGAAAAATCAAAACATCTCTTGGTTACATCTTGCAGGCGATATTTCAAACCATCACCATACGATTTCTCTTCCTTTTATTGAAAAAATGGCAGAGCATTTTAAGATAACTTACAACCTAGGAAATCATGACATGCTGGATTTAACAGAGGTAGAAATTGAAGCAACTGATTTCCAAATTTATGACTTGGATGAGAAGGTTTTCATTACTTTTCACGGATGGTATGATTACTCCTTTTCTTCTGATAAAACAGACTCAGAAAATCTATCTTTTAAAACTATTTTTTGGTTTGATAGGCGTTTAAAACGGCCCTTGTCTGATAAAGAGATGAGTGAGCAAATCTATCAACGTTTAAAAGATATCCTCTCTCAACAAACCAAACCCATCATTCTAGCCATGCATTTTGTACCGCACAGCTTATTTACCATAACCCATGAAACATTTAAGCCCTTCAACGCCTTTTTAGGTAGCCAACAGTTTCATGATATCTTTACAACTTTTCCTGTCACTGATGTGGTCTTCGGCCATGCACACCGCTCTTATGGCACTCAAGTTATTGATGGCATTAGATACCATTCTAGACCCCTTGGTTATATTCGTGAATGGGACTTGACCATTGAGTTTGTCAATAAACATTCTCACCTCAATCCTACCGGCACTTGGAACCTCTCTAAACGTTACAATCTTGTCAAAAAACGTGAAGATTTCAAACAATATCTTAGGGAAAATTTAACATCAGAATTTAAAAAATCGATGACTATTTTTTCATTGTCAGAATCATAAAGATAAAAGCACCCCAAAGCAATCTTACTTGCCTTAGGGTGTTTTTCATATCTTATACGATAGATAGAATGATGCTCCGCTACTCCCCCTTCTCACCCAGACCTTCTAAAGATAATGAGGAAATCAATTAACTAATCATTCGTTTTTTTGTTTTTGTCTGAAATCCAAATACCAGCTATCGCAAGAGTAGAAAGGAGACCACCCAACATTGTGAGGTAAAGTTGCTCTTCTCCTGTTTTTGGTAACAATACGCCCGTATCTTCTTTTGAAGCCAAGGAACTTTTAACTGAATTAGTGACTTCTAGTGACATCACTGTCATAGCTGGCTCCAATTTCGTTAACGGAATGACTGGTTGCGCTGGTTCCAATTTCGTTAACGGAATAACTGGTTGTGCTGGTTCCAATTTCGTTAATGGAATAATTGGTTGCGCTGGTTCCAATTTCGTTAATGGAATAGTTGGTTGTGCTGGTTCCAATTTCGTTAATGGAATAGTTGGTTGTGCTGGTTCCA
>NZ_CACVCC010000053.1 GCF_902729355.1 Streptococcus sp. S784/96/1
CATGATTCATGGGGATATCGTAAGCAAGATTTAGTTCCAAACTCAATTGATTTGTGTTATACTCTTTATACATAGTCATGGCTTTCTAGTTGTTTTGTGGTTATTATAATTATAAACCATGGCATAAAAAAACGAGCATCTCCAACTGCGGAAATGCCCGTTTTTTTTGTGTTCTGAAACTAGTTTTTGCCCAGCCTCTTGTTAAAATACTTTTTCAATAAAATATAACAACGCTTATTTGCCTGCCAAGGCTCCCATTGGGTCCCAAGGGGCTAAGACTTGTGGTTCTGCTTCATAGGCAGCTAATTCTTCTTCGGTGAGGAATTCTTTGCGGACAACGATTTGATAAGTATATTCGTCCATCCAGGCATCTGAAGCGACAAAGTAGCCTTTCTCACCGACCTTGTCTCCCCATGAATTTTCGACTTTCCATTTAAGTGGTTTGCCATTGTCATCCAAATCCACTCCAGTCAAGACCATCGCATGCGTCATCAGACTTTCACTGTAATCAAGACGACCAGCCTTATCCTGAGTCAAGCTAATATCCAAAGCCGCATCAAAATCATAAGTATTTGTCGCCATAATACCTGCTTGACGGTCTGACACTTGACCAACATCAGAACCAAACCAGACAGTTTCTCCTGCCTTCATTTGTGCAATAGCAAGCTCTTTGAAGCGCTCCATCCCAAGGTTAAGGTAACGAACCGCAGGTGCTCCGACGACATTTCCAAGCAACTCAACGGTGTAAGATTTCCCATAAGGCTTATCAGCTGTTGGCGCATTGATGACAGAAACATAATCTGATAATTTCAAGCCGACATATTTATCAAAAAAATCTTGAGGGGTGATTTGCCTTTCTGTATGGAAATTATTGTCCTTGTCACGGTAAGAAAAATCAAATTGGCGTGGTGGCAAACCTAGATTAACCGCTAGAAAATTGAAAATCTCTTGTAAGAGAGCTTCTTTCTTAGCTTGAACATCCTCACCATTTTGAACAGCTTCACGAAGAATTTGGGCATCTTGACGAAGCAATTTATTCAAGTATTGGTTAAGCTCACGGCTATTGCTAGATGACACGGATTCTGGATAAACTGACTTTGGCACAACCCCGTATTTTTCAAAAAGTGCTACAACCATATCCCATTGACCACCATCTTGTTGTGGCACATCAAGGAGAAACTTCACCTTGCGACTTCCCAATTCTTGGTCTGCTGTCGCAATAATTTGTTCTAAAAACCAGTTTGATTTTTCGTACTTATCCCAGAAGAAAGTATGAGCTTGCGACAATTCAAAGTTTTCTAATTTGAATTGGTTGATGAGTTTATGACGAAACGTATTCAACGCTGCAAACATCCAGCAACGCCCTGAGGCTTTTTGATTAGAGACAGCATCTTTCGTCAAATCAATTGAAAAGGTAAAGTCATTATCAATTGCAGATTGACGTGTTCGAAGAGATTTGAGCAAACCATTATTGGTCACAGCATTTTCAACAGCTTGATACTTAGGATTAGCTAGGTAGTCAGCATATAATTTTTCCGTAAAATCATTCGTTAATATTGACATAAATTACTCCTTTTTCTTATTACAGTCCCATTATATGCCTTTCACCAAATATTGCAAGACTTTTCTGAAAATTTTGGATACATGGTTATAGAACGCCTATTGATATTTTCTAGGCAAAAAGAACCAGAACCTTTAAAAGTCCTAGCTCCAAGCGTTTTTTATGAAATGATTAATTGAAAGTTTGTTGTACCACCTATACCATATCTATTCTGCTTCTAACCTCACCAACTGTGCTGCACCAATAATGCCTGCATCATTCCCTAATTCCGCAAGGACAATGTGACAAGTTTCACGAATTTGTGGGAAGGTGAAATCATATGCCTTAGTCGCAATCTTTTTTCGTAAAAACTCTCCTGCTGCTGATACGCCGCCTCCGATAACAATATGACTTGGACTCAAGGTATTGGCAATGTGAGATACAGCAAGACCTAAATAGCTAACAAATTGATCAACTACCATATTGGCGAAAACATCTCCACTTTTTGCAGCATCAAAAATCTCTTTCGAAGTCACCTCATCTCCATTATCAATACCAGCTTTAATCAGTGAATCACCCTCATATTCGCTTGAAAAACGATGAGCTAAGTTCACAATCCCTGTCGCTGAAGCAACCGCCTCAAGGCAGCCCTTTTTACCACAGGTACATGGAGTTAAATAGTCTAAATCAACGGTCAAATGACCGATTTCTCCTGCTGCTCCGCCTTCTCCTGTGACCAATTGACCATTGGTAACAATACCTCCGCCAACTCCTGTTCCAAGCGTGAACATAACAACATCACTATTTCCTTTTCCTGCTCCCTTCCATTGTTCCCCGAGGGCTGCTACATTGGCATCATTTCCAATATAAAATGGTAATCCAAAGGCTTCATCAAATGCCTTTCCTACCTCTTGAATATCTGACCAACCGAGATTATAGGCACCGATGACGGTTTTGTATACTGCATCAACTTTACCAGGTGATCCCATCCCAATACCAACAAAATCATCAGCTGTCAATTGATATAGGTCTAAATATTCCATAATGGACTGAATAATGTCTGGGATAATGGCTTTACCATTCTCCAATGTGTTGGTTTTAATTGACCATTTTGCTAAAACTTCTCCCTCTTGTGAAACAATCGCCAATTTAACACTCGTTCCACCAAGGTCTATTCCGATAATTTTTTTCATAACTCTTCCTTTCGTACATAATACCGTTCTAAAAACTGTGCGATACCATCATTATCATTAGTCTCAGTAACAAAGTCACTTACTTCCTTCAACTCTGTAGCGGCATTCCCAACTGCTACACCTACTTGGGCAAAAGTAAGCATTTCTAAGTCATTCAAATTGTTCCCAAAAGCCATCAGATGCTCTGATGATAAATTAAGTTTATCTAGTAAAATTTTTAAAGCTCTTGCTTTGTTATCACCCTCTTGCATGATTTCAAGGTAAAAGGCTTCACTTTTATTTAAGGAAAAGCTGGCGCTAATAGCTTGCGAGAACCCCTGCTCTGCTTTTTCCAAAGCCTCTGGATTACCTACAGCCATCACCTTGATAATCTTCTCAGTAACAACATCTCCAGCTTCAAACACTATAATGGGAAGATTTCCCAAATAAGATTCTCTGACAGTTAAGGGATGAAGCGACTTGTCATAAGTGTACATCTTATCCCGTGTCATGGCATGGACACCTAGACCAAATCCTGCAAAATAGGCTGCTATCTCTCGGAAATCATGAGCTGAAATATTCGCCTCGTGCAGAACTTTCTTTCCATCACAGCTTTGCACCAGTGAGCCGTTATAGCTGATACAATAGTCATCCCCTGAAAGGTCGAGGTCACCAATCAGGTGCTTCATCCCATCAAAGGGACGTCCTGTGCAGAGTACAATACGAACCCCTTGAGATTTCAACCGTTTCAATGCTTCGCTATTACGCTTTGATAGCTTCAAATCACTATTAAGGAGCGTTCCATCCAAATCTGTCGCGATAATCTTCAAGTTGTTTATCTTCTCTCCTTTACACAATAATCATCTTCTCCCTTGTGTAAGTTCCACCATTAAAACTGGTTTCATCACCATTTTCATCAAATTGATCCAAAAACGGTGGCATGTAAGAGCAACTTGCCGCAAAACGCACCGAAACATTATGGAAACCTTGGGCAAGTCCACCTTTTTGATATACTTTTAGCGTTGCTACATCCGTAATACGCCAGAAGTCATTAGAAGCTTTTGCTAATTCAGAAACGGTGTACTCCTTACCATTAATTTCCCAAATCACTTGATCATTGGTGTACGTGATACCATCAACAATCAGTTTTCCTGGCCTTAGTTGGCTAAGCCAAATCCCTCGGTAATAATCCGAACGTACACAGACTTGAAAACCTACGACTTCTCCATTCTCTACAATATTATGAAACCCTCGATATTGAATAACATTTGATTCTAGCATGACATTCTCCTTAATGACCTAAAATACGTTTCATCATAACATGGTGTTTACGAAGTTCTTGGGAAACGTAGCCTTCGACTTCTTTATTGGCACCTTCGTATTCACTGAGCAAGTAGCCTTCCCAGTTATGTTCTTTCAAAATAGATAAAATTTCTGGATATGGAATGGTCAATTCATTGAAATCATCATCCATCTTATTAAATTTAGCATGAATACACTTCACATAGGGTAAGAGTGGAATAATTTCTTCTGGCAACGAATGTTTGCAATCGGGATTGAAAACAAGAACACCTGGAACGTCAAAACGATTTTGAAATACACTTAGGTCAATATTTAAACCAAAATGCTTCGTTCCTGTTTCCTCGATGAAATCCACATAATCTTGTACAAACTGATCCGCCAGTACTGTTGTCAAATGAATTTCTGGACACATGATGACATCATATTTTTCAGCTTCAGGTAAGACGCTCTTGATAATCTCACGCCAATTTTCAACAGGTGCTAACTCACCATTGATGACTCCCATTTTCGTTCGAAGAATTTTGAACCCTAATTTGTTAGCTATTTTGAAATCATTAATGAGTTTTTCACGCGCTTCCTCTAAAGACATTTCCCTGTCTTTGTAAAGTCTGGTATCAACCCAGTGACCATACTCCGCTGGCTCTATCTGATACTTCTGACAAAGGCTCTGCCATTTTTCCAAATAATCATCAGAAAGCTCCGGATAGCTATCAATATGAGAATTAGCCAAAATCTCAATACCAGTTGCTCCCATGTCATGCATATCCTTAAAGCAATCCTCAAGGTTCATGGTTTTGCCATATTCCCCAGAGTAGCTGTAGACAGCAACACCACGTTTAATGTTATTAGCCATATCTGACTCCTTTATTTTTTACCTGTATTATAAAAAATTTTAAAGCAATGGTCTTGTAAGATTTTCAAATATGGTTACACCTTTTTTGAGATAAACTGCCATGTTGCAACGAAAAACATTAAAAAAGTACCATCCTATATTAAATTTTGTAAACATGAAAGAGGCTCAAATTGAACCTCTTTATTGTGCTCTATTTACTAATCCCTCGACAAACTTAATACGATCACACCTTTACTTTCAAGGCTTTTTTTCATGTTGCCATAGTGAAACTTCGTTTCACCAATCAAAACTTGTCCCCAGCCACGACAATCAATAACAACATCATAGCCGTTTTCAAGAACCCAAGCCTCCCAGTCATCATAACTTTTAGTATAAGCATGTCCTGTCAAAAGCCAAACCTTTTTATCTCCCAGAAGTTCTTCATGGTCATTGATCCACTCAATAATTTTATCTTGGTCATAGCTACGTTCAAGCACTTTATTAGCATATTCATAGAAGCTACTAACTGTACGTAAGTGTGAATCTTGGCTAAAGTAAATATTATCTTTCATTTTGATTACCTCATTTTATTATATATTATCACAAATTAATCACCTAGTTAATGTGTTTTTGGATGAAAGCTGTAATGTCTTGATTACATTGTTTTGCAATAGTATCTCGAATATTATAGTTAAACACATGATGGCGAGGATTTTCCATATCACCGTAGCATTTAAATTCATGGTTAATGCCTTTAGCAAGGAGATAGCCATCTAGTCGGGCATTGGATTCTAAAAGCATATCAGCATTAGCTGTTGTTAGCAACAGCGGTCCCATATCTGTCGTCATATAGTTTTCGGTCTCAAGCATCTCTACTTTTTGCGCTAAAACATCTTCTGTGAAATAGACTTTAGTCGGTGGGCTAAGCACTTCCGGTCGTGTTAGGAAACTAGCTGCACAATTTACTATAGTTGCTCTCACTGTAAAGTTCGGTTTCTCATAACCAAATTTAGCTCGATAGCTGTCATTAGTCAAAATGGTGACATACTGCAATGCCATTTGTCCACCTGCGCTATCCCCCATGATAACGATATTGTCAGTATCAATATCGTACTGAGCGCCATGTTCAGCCACCCAATGCATCGCTAGATTGACATCATCTAACTCACCCGGGAAAATAACATCTGGTGGTAATCGATAGTTAAAGTTAACAAAACCGAAACCTGCCTTGGCATATTCTAGCCCAAAGAACTGGTAGGTTTCCTTAGTGCCATAAGTCCAGCCACCCCCGTGGATGTGTATGATGGTTGCCACTTTACCAGAACGTTCTTTGGGAAGATAAATGTCTAGCTCTTGCCATTTAGGCACAGCTCCATAGGCAATATTATCAATGCGTTCTACTTCTGGAATATTACGTGGCAAACCTTTGTCCCGTAAATCATCACTTTCTTTTAAATACTTATTTAACTCTCTAATTCTCTCCATCGGATCTTCAATGGCATCAATTCGAGCAATTAAATCTTTCAACTCTTCCATAGTTCTCCTATTTCCCTTGATAAGCAAAAGTCGTAAAGGTCGCTTTATTTTCTGACTCTTTGCCATTAGCCGTTGCAAACATACCAAGTGTAACACCTGTCATACCATTAAGAGATGATGGCCCTAACACACTGCCATCAGCGCCACTTAATATACAGCTCCAAGAATCTGTATTCGTTCCAACATAGAAGTCAATCGTTTGCTTATTTTGGACAATTTTCAACGATAAATTACCTCGAGCTACCTCTTGTTTAGCTAATACTTCTTCACTTGTATAACTCTTAAAATGTGGCCTGTAAATCGGCACATCAATCTGAGTTGTACATCGCACCACCTGGATAAAAGAAAGTCCATTCTCTTGAACTTTTTCAAGGCGATAATGATGATTATTCCCTTGAAGGATCAACAAACCAGCTGCTTCTTTATCTTGTGGGGTAAAAGAAAGCTGTGTTTCAACTTCATAAGAATCATGTCGCTGACGACAACCAATAAAGGCAAAATTATCATGATACTGAGCATCTGGTGCATCCTCGGATAAACTAATCATCTGCCGTCCTGCCGGTCTCGGTAAACAAGCTAAGTAGAGAGTATTGTTTTCTAATGTCCAAAAGGATTGATACGGTGTCCCCCAAAATACAAGCTCTGGGGCTAGCGTTTTATTAGAAAAATCTGCTATAAACGGATTATCAAACGACTTGACTTTAAACTCGGGTAAATCAAGTTCATAAGTCGACTCAACTTTCCCAGTTTCCGAAGCAAGGAGAGGCCAATCATCTTCCCATGTTACTGGACACAGGAAGGTTTCACGACCAAGATTTTTATAATATCCCCCAACTGGACGTGACCCTAGCATGACAGCATACCAGCTACCATTTGTTGCTTCAACTAAATCAGCATGCCCAATATTAGTAATCGCCGCCTGTTTTCCTAAATGGCGATGGGTAAGGATTGGATTACCTGCATAACCCTCATACCATCCGTTAATCACTTTAGATCTTGCTACTGTAACAGCATGGAAATACTCTGTCCCTCCTTCTGCAATCACTAGGTAATAGTACCCATCTCTTCTATAAAGATGTGGTGCTTCCGGAGCACTAGCATTACGTAGGGCTGAGTCCCAAATGAGATATCTTTCACCAATACAGGACATACTAGCTAGTTCAAATTCATTTAAGTAAAGATAGCGTTTACCATCTTCTTCAATTGTTCCAATAATGTAAGCTTTATCATCGTCGTCAAAGAAAAGTGAAGCATCTATCCCTGGAACATCTGGAAGTAAATGTGGGGTAGACCAAGGTCCAGAAGGATGCTCTGCAGTTACAATGATATTTTGTTCAATGCTATAATTCATTACAATGATGTAAAATAAACCATTATGATAACGAATGGTTGGTGCCATGACACCTCCAGTATAGCTATTAGCACGAACATAAAAATCGTTATCTACCGTTAGAGCATGCCCAATTAATTCCCAATTAGCTAAATCCTTGCTATGAAAAATCGGAATCCCTGGATAAAGTTCAAAACTAGAACAGACAAGATAATAATCCTCATCGACACGGCAGATACTAGGATCTGGATAAAAACCGGAAATAATAGGATTTGTAACAGTTACCATCTCAGACTCCTCCTCTTAAAATGATAAGTTTAACTCAAAGCTCTCACTATTCTCATTGCCATCAGTAACTGTAAAAATAAAGTCGCCATCCTCAAGGCAATAATGACCCTGATTGTTCCAAAAACCTAAGTCTTTCTTATCAACACGGAGCTCTACTGTCACTTTTTCCTTAGAGGCAACCGTAACTTTCTCAAACCCTTTAAGCTCTTTCACTGGACGAACAAGAGAACCAACCTTATCTGTCACATAGAGTTGTACCACTTCTTCGCCATCTCGGTCACTGGTGTTACTAACATCAAGTATGATTTGAATACTCTCAGCTGTTTCTTTTACCACAACATTCTCAAATGCAAAGCGCGAGTAACTCAAGCCATAACCAAAATCATAGAGCGCCCCCTGTTCGATATCCATGTACTTAGATGTGAACTTGCTTCGGCCAGCTGGACGACCTGTATTGGGGTGATTATAATAAACTGGACACTGTCCTGATACTCTCGGAAATGAAACCGTGAGACGTGCACTTGGATTATTGGCTCCTGAAAGTGTGCGCGCCACCGCATGCCCCATTTGAATTCCCAGATGCCACGCTTCAATTACTGCATCCACTTGACCAACTTCTTTTTCAACCGCCATCGGACGGCCATTCATCAAAATGGCAACGGTTGGCTTGTCGAGGTTCTCCAGAGCCGCAAAAAGTTTACTCTGTTCACCTGGCAATGAAATGTCTGCTCGCGACGTTGCTTCTCCAGACATGGAAACCAATTCACCTGCTACCAAGACCACGACATCTGCGTAGTCAAAAGCTTCTTGGAGTATTGCTTCATTAATTGGCGTCTCAAGACCTCCAACTTCAAAATAGCGGCTATTAGGAAATTCTTTCGTGATTCCTTCGACAAGAGAAATACCATCTTTTTCTCGAAAACTAATCGCCCAAGCACCAGAGACTTCTGAAGCTTTAT
>NZ_CACVCC010000054.1 GCF_902729355.1 Streptococcus sp. S784/96/1
CTCCTTTATTCTAGCAAATATTTCTAACGGTGTCAACTACTTTTTTCTAGTTTTTTTCCTATATCTGCCTTTCTCTCTTACGAGACAACTCATATATCTTACCAAATATATCCTCTTCTTGTCAATAGATTTTTCTTTAAATTTTCATATTTTCAAAAAATTTCAGGAAAATGTAAAAGCAGCATTTTCCTGAAAATAAGATAATATCTAAGCTTCATTGGAATGCTTATAACCATAGATAAGATAAATAAAAATTCCGATGAATGTTGAAATTCCAAATGCATACCAAGTAATAGTTTGATACTGACTCATAAGTGATAAACAAATGATAATTGAAAAAATAGGTAAAAATGGTACCAAAGGCGTTTTAAATTCTGTATTACTTGGTAAACCTTTATCTTTACGTAATTTGATAAGAGCAATGGACATAATAATCAAGTATGCTAAAGTACAGATACTTAAAAATTCAGCTATTGTGGTTAATGGAAAAACTCCTGCACAAATCATTGACAAAATACCAACTGCAATCGTAGCATTTCTCGGAACCTTATGTTTTTCAGTTACCTTACTCAGCCCTTTTGGTAAGAGACCATCGCGGCTAATGGTATAAACTGTCCGTGCAAGAGCATAGGTCATTGAAATACAAACAGTGATAAGTGTGAGAATAGCAACAATGGATACATAATTTCCAGCCCAATCTAAGCCTACTTGACGAAGAGCAAAAGCAACTGCATCATCAACATTAAGTTCTTTATAATTTACCATTCCTGTTAATACTAGTGTTACGATAATATAGAGTATCGTAACAATACTTAGGGAGAAAATAATTCCTTTTGGAATATTTTTTTGTGGTTCTTTGACTTCATCTACAGCCATTGAGATGGATTCAAAACCTAAGAAGGCATAGAACATAATTGAAGCACCTGCCATAATTCCTGTTTGTCCTCCGTAGATTTTTCCAAATCCATATGGTGCAAAATCTGACCAATTCCCTTTATTTATGAAAAAGACTCCTATTCCAATAAAAATGGCTAAGGCTGAAAACTTAAATAATACAAGAACACTATTAAATCTCAGAGCTGATTTTGAATTCATTAAAACCAATCCTGTGACTGCTAAAACAACTAGAATTGGAAGCAAATCAACATACTGTCCTTTTTCAGGATCAAATGTCCCATTAATGGCAGTTGGTAATAAGATACCGTGATTTGAAAGAATCCCTTTAAAGTATCCGGCCCATCCAACTGCAACACTAGAAACAGCTGTCATAAATTCCATAATAATATACCAGCCAACAATCCATGCTGGAAATTCCCCAAGTGTTTCATAAACATAATTATAAGCTCCACCATTTCCTGAAGTACGTGAAGCAAATTCAGCATAAAATAAAGCAATAATTCCAACTGCAATAGCAGAAATAATAATAGAAATTATTAGAGCCGGGCCTGCATAGATAGCAGCACCTTTGCCAGTTATTGTGAAAATACCAGTTCCTACCATAGAGCCTAGGCCAAGAAAGATTAAATCGATAACTCTTAGGTGACGATTCATTAAACTTTTACGATGATGATTTTCTTTTTTTCTAAGAAAATGCATAAAAATCCTCCTATACTTTTTATTATTAACAAAAATATATTTCTATAAAAAGATAATAACTTTCTTAGTTTATCATAAATATGATGTTTATGACAAGCAAAATGAGCCTATTAAACAATAGACTCATTAATACTTATTCAGACATTTTTTCCTTGATTTCGTCATATGATAAAGCACGTGCTTCTTGTTCTTCACTTTCTTCAGGCATCTTACCTGTTTCGTAAAGAGATTTAATTTGTGCTGCATCAAGGGTTTCATATTTGAGAAGTGCTTGTGCAATTAGGGCGTGTGTTTCACGATTTTGATTGATGATATCAGCTGCTTTATTACGAGCAGCATTTAGAAGATCGCGTACTTCATCATCAATCATGCGTGCTGTTTCTTCAGAATACGTTTTTTCTGGCGATAACTGACCAGCCATCATAGCATGACTACCTGCATACTGGACTGGACCAAGTTTTTCACTCATTCCATATTCAGTAACCATGGCACGAGCCATAGCACTCGCTTGTTCAAAATCATTAGAGGCACCCGTTGTTTGAACATTGAAAATGATCTCCTCAGCAACACGTCCCCCCATAAGACCTGCTAACTGTTCTTTCATATTGTCTTTTGAAAGTAACATCTGATCCTCTTTCGGAAGAGAAATCATATAGCCACCTGCACGACCACGAGGAACAATCGTCACTTTATGAACATCACGAGCGTCAGATAAGACAAGACCTACAATTGTATGACCAGCTTCATGATAAGCAACAATCTCACGGTCTCTTTGTGAAACTTGACGATCTTTCTTAGCGGGTCCAGCAATAACACGATCCTCTGCTTCATCAATATCAGAAGCGTCAATTTTCTTCTTGTCACGACGAGCAGCAACCAGAGCGGCTTCGTTTAGGACATTTTCGAGGTCGGCTCCAACAAAACCTGGAGTTTGTTGAGCAACAACTTTCAAATCAACATCATCTGCCAATGGTTTATTCTTGGCATGAACACGAAGAATAGCTTCACGACCTTTTACATCTGGCTGACCAACTAAAATCTTACGGTCAAAGCGACCTGGACGAAGGAGAGCTGGGTCAAGAACATCAGAACGGTTTGTCGCTGCGATGACAATGATACTTTGATTTTCCTCAAAACCATCCATTTCAATTAAGAGTTGGTTAAGCGTTTGTTCACGCTCATCATTTCCACCACCCATGCCAGCGCCACGACGACGACCAACAGCATCAATTTCATCAATGAAAATAATAGCACGCTCAGCCTTTTTTGCATCTTCAAAAAGAGCACGAACACGGCTTGCACCGACACCAACAAACATTTCTACAAAATCAGAACCTGAGATTGAGAAAAATGGGACACCAGCTTCACCTGCAACAGCTTTTGCAAGAAGTGTTTTACCCGTTCCTGGAGGACCTTCAAGAAGAACACCTTTAGGAATACGGGCACCGAGTGCCTTATATTTTTTAGGATTTTTAAGAAAATCAACAACTTCAACAAGCTCTTGTTTTTCCTCTTCGGCACCAGCAACGTCTGTAAATCGAATTTTGATAGAATCTTTGTTGGAGGCTTTAGCACGATTACGTCCAAAACTCATTGGATTATTACCACCTCGTCCTTGTCCTGCCCCCATCATGTTGAACATGAAGAAGATTAAAAATCCCATCGGAATCCAAAGTGATAAAGTGCTAATCCAAGATCCTATTGAACTTTCTTGTTTTACTGTAATTTCTGTTCCAGCTTTATCTGCTGCAGTTTCTAATTTTTCAAGAGAAATGTTACTTGCAAGAAACGTGCTAGTAAAATTATTAACCTTTGCTATTCTATTACCTAAAAATGGAAAAGAAGTATCTGATTCAACCTTTTGTGCTTTGGTATAACTTCCTGAAACTGTTACAATAGCACCATTTGGTTGGTAAGTGAGTTCTTTGACTTTACCTGCCTCTAGTTGTTTTACTAAAGTAGAGTAATTAATTTTTTGACTATCTGCGCCCATGTCACTAAATAAAAATTGAAAACTAAAAATAGCTGTCACTAGTAACAAAATGGTTACAAAGGAGTTGCGCATGAGCCCATTTGGTTTTTTATTATTCATCTATTCTCTCTTATTTGTTGTAAATTTCTTCTTTCAAAACACCAACATACGGTAAGTTACGATAATTTTCATTGTAATCCAAGCCAAAACCAACAATAAATTCATTTGGAACATTGTAACAAACATAATCTGCTTCAATTTCGACCACACGTCCTTCTGGTTTATCAAAAAGTGTAGCAATTTTAATTGATTTTGCTTTACGATATTTGAACATATCACGTAGATAAAGAAGAGTGCGACCAGTATCAATGATATCTTCAATGAAAATCACATCACGTCCTTCAATATTAGTATCTACATCTTTCAAAATTTTAACTTCACCACTTGAACTTGTTCCACCATGATAACTTGAAACAACCATAAAATCCATTTCAACATGAGTGTCAATGTGTTTTACTAACTCTGCCATAAATGGCACAGCTCCCTTTAAAACACAAACCAACAGAGGATTTTTACCCATATAATCTTTAGTAAGATGAGCTCCAAGTTCTTGACACTTCGTAATAATATCTTCTTCTGAGAAGAGTACTTTTTTTATCTCTTGTTCTAACATATTGCCACCTTTTATAGTTTTTGAATACCTAATATAGCTTTCATTGTACCATTTTCAGCAAATTTTCTCAAATAAAGATTATTAGCTGTTTGTACAAAAATGATTTGCCCTTCTTGTTCTCCAATAATGGCTTTCGTTCTCTCTTTTTTAGGAATTTTTTCATCAATAAAAAGCCTGCGAAGCTTTTTGGAAAATGATCCAAAATCAATTTTATCCTGAGGCTTTCGTCCACGAAGAAAGATAGGACTTTTACTAGGAAGCTCTATTCCTTCCCCAGTTTCTAAAAATGTAAATCTATATCCTTGAAAAATTAAGGTTTCTTGAAATTTTAGCACTTTAGGTATTAGAGTGCTATCGGTCCTGGGACTGATTTTTTGAATATAAAACTTTTTCTCATTTTTAACTAATTCATGCCCATTTTTTAAAGGAATTTGATAGGTGTTGTCATTTTCTAAAAGTGTCAATAAATGTGTAAACTGAATTTTAGAGAGTTGTAGTTTTGGAAACTCCTCTAAATAATTTCCTAATAAAACTTCTTTTAAAGCTGAACTTTGTGATTTAAAAAATTTCAAATCGGTCACATCCATTTTACTGGTTAATTCAACAAGTGCGACTTGAAAAATTTGATTTTCCCTTGCTAACTCTGTTAAATATTTTGAAAATTGTGGGTTTTCTTTTTCTAATTGTGGTAGATAATCATGTCTCACACGATTTCTGAAATAGTTTAAACTTTGGTTAGAACTATCTTCAAAATGAAAAACATCTGGAAGTTCAGATTTTTTTATTGTCAAAAAGGGCCTAATCAACTGACCTGGTCCAAAATCCTGAACAGCTTTTATTCCTGTTAAATGGCGGAGCCTGCTACCTCGCAAGAGCTTTAGTAGCATTGTCTCAGCTTGATCATCTGCATGGTGAGCTGTTACTAATGCTGTATAACTTTCTTCAAACATTACCTTTTCGAAAAAGTCATAACGAAAATCACGCGCAGCTTTTTCAGAAAAAATCCCTGAAAAATTCATATGATAAAACGGATAGCCTTGTGCTTCAGCAAAATTTCGTAGATAATTTTCTTCAATATCTGATTCAGGGCGTTGCTTATGATTGATATGTGCAATTCCAAGGCTTATCCCTAAATCTTTCTGGTATAAAGACAAAAAGTGCAGTAAATTCATAGAATCTACTCCACCTGATAAAGCTATTAATACCTTGTTATGTTGATCAAAAAAATGATTGTTGATCACTTCATTTAGCAATTTTTGATAAATCATCTTAAAATAATATAAACATCCTTTGCAATAGCTGAAATATCGTCGTAACTCATATTTTCTGTAAAAATAGATAATATGAAAGGTTCATTTGTATAAACAATGGCAACATCATGTCTGAAGTCATAGGCATCACCTATTTTGTGTGCAACTTGAACATCTATATCTTTGGAAATTCGTTGGTCATCAAAACGAGTGTGAGAGAGGTAGTCAATAACTTCCCCCCCTTGCTCATAAATAGCTGACATTACTTGTGCTGCTGTTTTTGAAGAAACTTCACGTTTTTCCATATCCCATTTTGGAAAATCTGACATTGCTTTTTGGTAATCACTACCATACTGATTTGTCGCATAATAAGCTAAAATATTGGTTGCTGCATTATCCGATTCTTGTGCCACTTTTTTCATTAATTCTTCAATAGTGTATTCTTCATTATCAGCTATTTTACTAATTGAACCACTTCCTTCAGGATCAAATGCTCCATCAAAATCATGGACTTTGTCGGTATATTTTACTTTATCAGTTAATGATAATTTTCCTTGATTTAGCTGTTTTTGAACATAATATAACAGAGGTAGTTTATTGACACTAGCAGAATACATAATCTTATCCGGATTGATTCCAGCTGATAAACCTGTTGAGGTTTGTGTAACAGAAATTGATAAAGTTGCTTTATTATATTTATTCTCTAAGAGAGTTTGAACTTTTTTTATGCGATTATCTACTGGAGATAAAAACTCATCTGAAATCCATCCCTGACCTTTACTATAGTAATAAGTGCCATGTAAGGTTTGAGCTTCTTTAATAACTGCAATCTTAGTGTATGGCTGTAATTTCGTAGACAGAGCTTTTGCTCCCACATAATAAGGACTAGCATAGACAGTAAAACCTTTTTCTAACCAAAACTCCCCCTCAAAAAGCTTCTCCTCCATAACAACATCCGAAATAATATATTTTTGGTTTGCCGGAAGATAAGTACCATCTGAGAGTTCAAAAACCGGGTTCAACTGCTCATTTAAAAGAAGATTAGTAATCTTAAGTGAGGTATTTATAGGAATAGCATGAGAAAGCTCTGTTAAGTTAACATCATCATAACTTAACACTTCCATCGAAGTTAAAGGACGTTCTGGAATCGTTGTATAATCGGTCAATTGATTGGATATTGTTTTTGTTAATTGATACTGGACATCTCGAGGCGCCTCTGTAATCATTTGTTCCGTACTAACAATATTAAGGGGAGTAAAAATAGATAAGACTAAAAATAAAACAAATACTTTTTTCATACATCCCCTTTCCATTAATTTCACTAAATTTTTTAATACGGTATTTATTTTTTAAAGACTTGTTCTGATTGTCTTTTATCAATTTTTAAAGACTTGTTTTTGTCAGCTAGTTCTTCCAATTTTTCTTCAGAATAAGCCAAGAAAGTTTCAACTATTTTTATTAAATCATCCATTATTTTGGTAACAAATCTGGTGTAGAATACACCACTTCTCCATCTCTGGTGTAGTAATATTTGGCGCGTGCATACTTGAGGATAAATTCTTCATTTTTTAATTGCTCAGCTAAGTTTTTTTTTTCCTTCATTTGTTCTGTCAATTCTTCAACATCTTTTTTTAGTTGTATAATAGTTTCTTTTTTCTCCTGCAACTCTACATAGCTAGACATTAAGTTATAGGTTGGCAAGATAAAAAGAAGAACAATAATGACCATAATAAATCCTATGAAGCGATGACGTTTGCTGATTTCTTCTTCTTCATAGCGTCGACGTTGATTTTCATTTTGAATAAAGTCATTATTCAGTTGAACAACACTAGACTTCTTGCTCATTTTTTTCTATCCTTGTTTCGCTAATAATCTCATACATTTTGCCAGCATCTTCTTTTTTCGTACTATCTGTCATTTCCAAAACGCGCACCATCAATAACTTATTACCAAAACGAACTTCAACTTCGTCTCCTGATTTGAGATTTGTGGATGATTTTGCTAACACACCATTGACTTTAATCCGCCCTTTATCTGCGACTTCCTTAGCAACCGTACGGCGTTTGATGATTCTTGATACTTTAAGGTATTTATCTAATCTCATGAGAAACCTCCCCATATTCACTAACTTTTTCATTTTACCACTTTTTTTAAAAAAAGGCAGAGCATGGCCGTTTTGTTACCAAAATGTCATAGAAAGAGAGTGGGACAAACCATCACGATGGTGGAGAGCCCACACCTACAAAACAATGACAACCAATAGGCAAAGCCCTCGCTAAGTGCTATACTCTTAGTGATGGCTTTGTGGTTGATAACTTAATGATAAAATCTATCTAGGGACAAACTAATCCACTTTATCTACGAGAACCCCAAAATATCGCCTAAGAAAATACGACTACTATTAGAGAGACAAGTCCTCATCATTAGTTAGGAGGAAACGACTATGGATATCATCTATACATCTTGTGCTGGCATAGATATTCACCAAGCTATGATAGCTGTCTGTATCTTACACGGTTCTCTCACTAGTACTCGTCCCAAACGTGAAGAGGCTCGCTTTGATACAACGACAGAAGGTTTACAACAATGTCATGATTTTCTCACATCTTTTCAAGTACAAGCTGTTGGCATGGAAAGTACAGGAGTCTATTGGAAACCAGTTTGGCATGCGCTCTGCCAAGACTTTGAGCTCATTTTAGCGAATCCAGCACATATGAAAGCCATCCCTGGTCAAAAAACAGATAAAAAAGATGCTTTCTGGATTGCCAAATTGATTCGTATCGGACTGCTCCCAAGAAGTTTTGTTCCTGACGAAAGGATTCAAGAACTACGAGAGCTAACGCGTCAACGGAAACATCAAGTTGAAACTCGTAACCGTGACGTGAACAGAATTCATAACATTCTTCAATCAGGAGGAATCAAATTAACAACTTACATTGAAGATATTATGGGAAGTTCTGGGCGTAACTTGATGACTCTTTTAGTCAATGGAGAAACCATCACACCAGAAGTTATTCGTGCTAATGTTTATACGACTCTGAAACAGAAAATTCCTCAACTAGAAAAAGCTTTGGATGGTTATTTTTCAGCTCATCATCGGTTTATGTTAGAGCAAGCATTAGAAACTTATGATTGTTATAATGCTAAAATCCAACAGTTAGAAAATCGAATAGACAGTTATCTCAAAGACTATGAGC
>NZ_CACVCC010000055.1 GCF_902729355.1 Streptococcus sp. S784/96/1
GACAGCTATCATAGCTTGGTGAATATCAATGCCAGCACAAGATGTATAGATGATATCCATAGTCGTTTCCTCCTAACTAATGATGAGGACTTGTCTCTCTAATAGTAGTCGTATTTTTATACTCATGATTCTTAGGCGATATTTTGGGGTTCTCGTAGATAGAGTGGATTAGTTTGTCCCTTGATAGATTTATCATTAAGTTATCAACCACAAAGCCCTCACTAAGAGTATCGCACTTAGCGAGGGCTTTGCCTATTGGTTGTCATTGTTTTGTGAGTGTGGGCTCCTCCATCGTGATGGTTTGTCCCACTCTCTTTCTCTTAAAAATTGAACATCTTTTGACAACGTTAATCTGAGTCATTGACCATTTTTCAAACTTTTTGCTGTCCTCCTTTTTTCTTGTGTATGAGTTTTCTTCCATGAGAATTCAAGATGATATAGTCATTTAAATTTTATTTAGTAAATTTTTGTTAGCACTTATCCTAATGTGGTGTGTGGCGTCCCAAAGGTCATTTGTAAGGTGGGGAAATAAGACGAACAGATTTCGTCACAATCGTTAAGGTTTGGGAGACCATTGGAGGTGGAAAATGAAGCTGGCGAAATCAGCATCAAAATAAACTGCTTCCTGTCAAGTAGACAATGAAATAATAATCGATTAAGCCACGGCCTTTCTCCTTACTTCAAGAGGGGGAAGGTCGTTATACTTCTCTTGAAATCGTTTGTTATTGTAAAATATAGATATAAGCCTCAATACTTTTTTAACCATCTTCTGAGAACGTAGGTATTTGAAATATTATATTTGTGACAAATCATTCTTAGGATTCCTTGTCCAGGAAGGCACTTCTCAATAGCTGTTTGTTTCAATTCTAACGAATAGTGTGTCCAAGTACGATTTTCCTTAAGGCTGTCAATACCATCAGTTTGGTATTTTCTTAGCCACTCCTTAATTGTATTGTCTGATACTTGATACTCTTTGATTAACTGTCCAATTGACTGACCTTCTGGATATTTCAATACAATCTCTAATTTTCCTCTACTGATTTTGGACTACTTTTTGACATATGAAAACTCCCCTTTTAGCTTCTAGTGAATTTTATTTTTTTACTATCCGCTATAAGGAGAGTATATCATTGCCTCTTATGTTATTTTTTAGTCTAAAGTTCTCAAAAGTCTGTTCTTATCGATAGTATTTCTTGAAAAGTATAATTTTTCTAAACTTAGACTGAGAGTGTCTACCAGGTAGTTTCGCTGATAAGAATACTACTATGATGAAAGAACCGTTGAGAGATTAATGCATTTCTTAATTTCTATCACTTAAACTGCTAAATTTAATTTTGAGGAATGTTAGAATTGTACTAGAATGGATGTCTGTCGCTTTAAAAAGCTCCCGAATATTTTCCGAGAGCTAAATGTGTTACAAGTTTTTCCAAAAACTGTTGTAAATATAGATTTCAAGTCCTGATGCAATAATTAGTGTCAAAAAGAGAAGAAGAAGACTAGTGTTTAAAGCACCGATGGTAAATGAAAGGATAATAGCACCTACGATTAGTGCGAGGAATCCTAGGAAAAACACGATTCCTATTACCATTTGCCAAATTTGGCGATTACCTCGTGTCAAAAGTTGGTTGATATTTTGCCAATTGAGCATCAGATTTTTTTGATCGCGACGATAGTCAAACTGTCCTAAAATAAATGAGGATAAGAAAATACCAATAACTAGACTAATTATCAGAGTGAAATGAAAACCGAGAACAGCTCCCAAGCTAGCATAAATTAGCGCTGGGATACCTGCTTGAATAAGGTATAAAATGAAGAATTTCTCTTTTAAAAATTGAGAAAAATTCATTGGGAGCGTTTTAATAAACGTGAAACTTTCTCTCTCTAGTGACATACCAACGGAAGTGAAAACAGTAGACATCAATCCGATGGCAGCACCGATTGTCAGAGCTATACCAAAGTAAGCAGGGGAGATAGAGTGAGCCTTGAAGTTACCAGCGCTAATTGGACCAATCATCATAAAAATAAAGAGATTTGAAGTAATCAAAGCAGTTGTCCAAAGAGTTGGAATTTTAAGAGTTGATAAGTGGTGACGAATCCAAAGTTGTCGTTGAGAGTGTTGTTTTGTTTGGCGTTTTTTGATTACTGTTGAACTGCTATCAATTTCTAATAATTGACCATAGTAACCAGGAATGACCATTTTGAAAATGACAATGATGAGAACCACTAACAAAAGATACCAAGTCCAATAATTGAGCAAACTACCTAATGAAAAAGGATTCAGGGCTACATCGTAAAAACCACTGATAAATGGCATGATTGGAAAATCAGGCAAACCACTAGCTGATAATTCAATATTAGATGAGTTGCTAGCATTAATCAAAATCAATCCGACAATAGCAACGAGTTGCGATAAGCCAATTAGCCCAGTAGAAATGAGTTTCTTATGTGGACTTTTAACGAGGATAGAGCCAACGCGATTGACTACAATGACTGAGAAGCTGAGAGTTACTAAACTAATAACCAAAAAGTTCACAAATGCAAGTAGAACTGCAAAAACAGGATTCATCAATCGTAGGTAAAGAAAAATCATCAAGCCAAGAGCGGGGATGATATAGGGAATTGCCATTCCTAAGGAGGCTAAAATTTTAGCTACAAGGATTTCACCTGCTTTGATTGGCAGTGGTAAATAGAGTTTTGTGTCTTGGCTATCATAAAAGACTGTAAACATGGGAGGAAAAGCAGAGACCAATGTTAAAGCCATGAACATTAAAATATAAGTAGTAAACATCCCAGGGAATTTGCTATAGTCATAAATAGCCAAGATAGCACTATAAGTGACACCGAAAAAGAACAAAGCAAGGAGTTGCTGGGTAAGGATACTTTTATAGGCTTGAATTTTTTTCTTAGGATTTTTAGCCTGTTTATTACGGATATTGACAAGATTTTGTGGATTTGAATAGAGGATATTGACTTTAAAAAGTTCCCAAATTGTTGACCAATTCATTAGGCCTCACCTACCTTTTCGCTGTCAGTTTTGCGACCCGCAAGTTCCAAGTAAATGGTTTCTAAATCTTTATCAGGATGGTCTGCTTTTAATTCAGCAAGGGTTCCAACGAAAATTAACTTTCCTTGACGAAGGATACCAATACGATCACAGAGTTGTTCAGCAACCGCTAAAACGTGAGTTGAGAATATGACAGTGTTACCTTGACTGGCGTGTTGTTTCATCATTTCTTTTAAGTCAAATGATGCTTGTGGATCAAGACCAGTCAATGGTTCATCTAAAATCCAAATATCAGGATTTGGCACAAGGGCACCGATAATAATGGCTTTTTGGCGCATACCGTGTGAGTAGCTACTGATTGTCTCAAAGCGGCGATCATAGATGTCAAAAAGATTAGCAAGCTCTTCGATACGTTTTTCAGTCTCTTCATCTGAAACACCATAAATTTTCGCTAAAAAGTGCCAATATTCGTCAGCAGTTAGATTTAAAAAGATATCTGGTGAATCTGGTACATAGGCAATTTTACGCTTAATGTCATCACGGTGTTCAGTTAACTTCATGTTATCGACAGTGATGTCTCCGTAGGTCGGTTCAATGATAGAGGTCAGAGTAGAAATTGTCGTGGTTTTACCAGCGCCATTGTGCCCGATGAGCCCAAAAATTTCCCCATTTTCAATGGTTAAATTAAGGTCACTAAGAGCAAATTTATCTCCATATTGCTTAGAAACATGGTCAAATGTGATCATCCTAAAATCTCCTTTAATCTTTTTGTTTATTATACTACTTTAGTCACACAAAAGTAAAGCCCTTACATGATTTTTTTCACAAAAAGTGATATGATAAAGAAAAAAGGAGGATGACGAATGACAAATACAGTGATGATTACAGGAGCTTCAGCTGGTTTTGGCACGACGATGGCAGCAAGTTTTATTAACAAAGGTTATCGAGTAATTGGCGCTGCAAGGCGCTTCGAGAAGTTGATGATTTTAAAAGAACAGTATGGGGAGAATTTTTACCCTTTGACGATGGATGTGACAGATTTGGCATCTATTGATGCAGCGCTAGCTAGCTTGCCTAGAGAGTGGCAGCAGATTGACATTTTGGTTAATAACGCTGGGCTCGCTCTTGGGCTTGATAAGGCTTATGAGGCTAATTTTTCAGACTGGCAGACCATGATTATGACCAATATCGTAGGTCTGACTTATTTGACACGTCAGATTTTACCTCAAATGGTAGAAAGAAAGTCTGGGCATGTGATCAACATTGGCTCAACTGCTGGAACTTATCCTTACCCAGGTGGTAATGTCTATGGAGCAACTAAGGCTTATGTCAAGCAGTTTAGCCTTGAATTGCGAGCTGATTTGGCAGGGACTAAGGTGCGTGTGACCAATGTTGAACCGGGACTTTGTGGAGGCACGGAGTTTTCTAATGTTCGTTTTAAGGGGGACAATGGCAGAGCAGAAATGCTGTATAAAGGTGCTGACAGCCTTCAGCCAGAAGATATAGCTAATACGGTACTTTGGATTGCAGAGCAACCAGCACATGTCAATATTAACCGCATTGAAATTATGCCAACTTCACAAAGCTTTGGACCACAACCGGTTGAACGTAATTAGGAGGGCAGGGAGTTTGACAAATTTACAAGACCAGTGGAGATTTTTTAACGAAGTTGAAAAACTTAAAACCATTACACGTCAAAATCAAACCTTGGACAATCGCTTTGAAAATTCGGCAGAGCATTCTTGGCAATTAGCGCTGATGGCTATAACACTACGAGAATATTTTTCAGAACTAGTTAATATGGAAAAAGTGATGCTAATGTTACTCTTGCATGATGTTGGTGAAATTGGAGTAGGAGATACTTCTGTATTTGATGAGATTGGAAAGTTGGACTCTTATGAACGAGAGTTGGCATCAGTAACACAGACCTTTTCTTTTTTACCAATGGAACAAAAAGAATATTATCTAAATGTATGGCAAGAGTTCGAGAAAGGTAATTCGGTTGAGGCTAGATATGCAAGATGTGTTGATGCCATAGCACCGCTGATGAACCATCTTTTAATTGCAGAAAAGGGTGATAATCCAGACGGATTAACCAAAAATCAGGTCTTAGCTAAGAAAGCTTTCATTGAAGCTGAAAGTCCAGATTTGTGGCAATGGGTACTTGATATGATTGATCAAAGTGTCGAAAAAGGATTGTATTTGCCTTAATTAAAATAGAAAAAGAGGTTAGAAAACTAGCCTCTTTAATGATGTTAGTAAGATCGTTTTTACTCCAAACTACTTGCCCAGCTTTTGGCTAAGTGTCGGGAGTAGCTTGAAATGGCAAAATTGATGAGGAAGTAGGTTCCTGCAACGATAGCGTAAAGGGTAAACACTTGTCCTGTTTCAAAGTATTTTCCCATGAGAATTTGACTTTTTCCGAAAAATTCTTGCAGGGCGATTACGGTGTAAAGGAAGGAGGAGTCTTTAATAACCGTGACAAATTGGGAAATAATAGCTGGTAACATTTTCCGAAAGGCTTGGGGGAAAATGATATAAACAAAGATTTGGATATGATTAAATCCTTGAGCGAGTCCTGCCTCTGTTTGTCCAGTAGGAATAGAGTTTAGTCCTCCGCGAATAATTTCTGCTAGCGCAGCTGAGGTAAACACTGTAAATGCGATGATACCTGCTGGTGTTGATTTGACTTGAAAGACTAGAAAGATAATGAAAATCCACAAAAGATTTGGTACATTTCTGACAAACTCAATGTAGATGGTGGCTGGGATGCTCAGCCATTTTTTCTGATGATTACGCATGAGCGCCAAAATGCTACCAAAAAGCGTTGATAAGATAATGGCGCAGAAAGAGATATACAGGGTCAGCCCTAAACCGCTTAATAAAAAGCTTAGGTTGGTTAATGTGAAGATATCAGACATAGCATTCTCCTTTTAGAGGTGATAGGCTTTTTTATTGCCTGCTTCAATGCGTCGCCCCCAACTTGCGATAGGGAAGCACATGATGAAGTAAAGAAGAGCAGCAGAAGCAAAGGCAGGAACGTAGTTTGAGGTATCATAGGCCCAGTTTTTGGCGGTAAACATAACATCTGCTCCAGAAATAATGGCAACTGTTGCCGTATTTTTAATCAGGTTAACCACTTGATTAGTCAGAGGTGGTAAAATAGAGCGAATAGCCTGGGGAAGAATAATCAACCACATCGTTTCTTTTTGAGAAAAGCCCTGCGATAAGGCAGCTTCTGTTTGACCTTTGGGAACGGATTCAATACCAGAGCGAATAACTTCGGCGATATAGGCACCGTGATAAAGTCCGACGCAAATCACGGCTGTAAAAAAAGTATTGATGCGAATTGCGCCATCTGTTATGATGGCTAGTCCATAGTAAAGAAAGACAAAATGGACAAGTAAGGGAGTGTTTTGGAAAACTTCTACGTAAATTCTAGAAAACAAACGAAGAAAAAAAGAACGGTGACGATTCAGCATGGCAAATCCTGTTCCTAATGCCAAAGCTAAAAGAAGTGCACAGGTCGCTATTCCTAAAGTATATAAAAATCCAAGGGCAAATTCATCGAGATAGTCTATGAAACCAGACCAACGTTCCAAGGCCCAAGGACTAAGTTGTGCAGTTGTTAAAATCATATTTTCTCCTTTCTTAGTTAGTTGAATCAGCAGGTGTTAAATTAAATTTATCGTAGATTTTTTGCAGACTGCCATCCTTACGCCATTTGTTTAATTGTTCATTGATAAAATCAGTTAAATCAGTGTTTGTTTTTTTCGTTGCAATCCCGTAGGCTTGGGTGTTAAAACCGTCTTTTAGCATACGGTTGCCTTTGTGGACGTAGCCTGATAAGAGTGACTTATCAACTGAAAAAGCGTCGATGCGTTTGGCTTGAAGTGACATGGTTAATTCTGGGTAAGAGCCAAGTTGTACAAATTTAAACGTCAATCCGTTTTCTTCGGCATAGGTTTTCAGGTTTGCCTTAGTAGTTGCTCCTTGAGCGACCCCAATTGTCAGACCATCTAAGTCATCCATAGTGTGGATGTTGCTTTTCTTACGGACCAAAAATCCGATTTGATCATAATAGTAAGGATCTGAAATGCTGAAATTTGCTTGACGCTGTTCCGTAATAGTATAAGTGGCGATAATCACATCAACCTGCCCATTGTCCATAAGAGGTTCCCGTGTTTGAGTGGTTACTGGTGTGTATTCTACTTTAACATCAAGGCTATCAGCTAATTTTTTGGCAATATCAATTTCCATGCCTTCAAACTGATTGTTTTCTGCATTGAGATAACCAAAGTTTGGGACATCTTGTTTGACACCTACACGAAGAAGACCTGATTTTTTTATGGCATCTACCTTTGTAGATTCAGTAGCTGATACAGTTGTTGTCCCAAGACCTACTATGAGGAGGGTTAACAGTGTAAAGATTTTTCCTTTTTTCATATGATAACCTAACCTTTCTTACTGACTTTTTCAGAAGTGTGGTTGATAATCTTGCTGAGGAATTGCTGCGCTCGAGGTTCGTTTGGATGATCAAAAAAGCCATTGACATCAGTTGTATCAACAAGAACAGTCCCTTGGTCCATAAAGATAATGCGGTCAGCAACTTCACGAGCAAACCCCATTTCGTGAGTAACTACAACCATACTCATTCCCTCAGTTGCTAAGTTTTGCATGACTGTCAGAACATCGCCGATAGTTTCTGGGTCTAATGCTGATGTTGGTTCATCAAAAAGAAGGAGTTCTGGTTTCATAGCTAGGCCACGAGCAATGGCAACACGTTGCTTTTGTCCTCCAGATAAGGTGGCAGGATAATAGTCTTTTCGGTCCCACATATTAACATAAGTTAAATATTTTTCAGCTAAGGTTGTGGCTTCTTTGTCAGATAAGCCCAAAACTTTCCTTGGAGCCAACGTTATATTTTCTAACACGTTTTTGTGGGGGTAAAGGTTGAAATGTTGGAAAACCATTCCGACTTCTTTGCGAAGTGCTTGGAGATCTTTCGCTTTTATATTAGAAACTTCATGCCCATTCACAAGGAGATTACCAGAATCAATTGTCTCAAGAGCGTTGATAGTACGGATTAGTGTTGATTTTCCAGAACCTGATGGGCCAAGGAGTACAACGACCTGTCCTTTTTCAATGGATAGGTTAATATCACGCAAAGCGTGATAATCACCGTAGTATTTGTTTACGTCTTTAAATTCAATCAATGCCATAAGACACCTCCTAAAAAATATGTGTTATAAAATATAACATGAGAATAAAGTATCATACTTGGAAATCGCTGTCAAGCATTTACATAGAATTTTTAGAAAATTCTGCGCAATGATATTTTGTGTAACAGAACCTATTAAATATTTTCTCGGCACATTGTCAAGTCAAGTGCAACAAGTTCATGGATAGACTAGGATTCCATTATTTAGGCTGTTTGGGCTAGCCCAAACAGAAATTTTGAAGTTTTGTAATGGTGAAGTCGTCTAGGTCTTTCGTTAATAGCTGAGAGATATTGAGCAAGTTCTTCGTCAGTCAGCGGATTGAGAGATTTCCCTTTAGGGAGAAACTCTCTGA
>NZ_CACVCC010000056.1 GCF_902729355.1 Streptococcus sp. S784/96/1
AAAATTGTTCTTGATCGTTTCCACCCCTCGCTTCCGAATTTCTTAGCTCGAGGCTAAAATAGTCCACTGGACTATTTTACTCCAGCACATGAGCCGGGCTCTTAATCAGACTAGAATCAAAATCATGAAACAATTTGATGATAAATCTCTGGAATACAGAGCTCTTAAATACTATTGGAAATTTATCCTAAAAGATAGTCGGAAACTCTCTATTAAAGCTTTCTATTCTAGAACTTTCAGAGAAACCTTAACTCCTAGGGAGTGTCTGAATAAAATCTTTACTCTAGTACCTGAACTTAAAGATTACTACGACCTGTACCAACTGCTCCTATTGCATCTACAAGAGAAGAATATTGACCAGTTTTGGGGATTAATTCAAGACACGTTACCTCATCTTAATCGCACCTTTAAAACCGCTTTGAACATCAAAAAAGAGAAGACGAATCTCGTCTCCTCTCGTCTTTAGCTATAAGTCACTCGCTACAGTTGACAATGAGCCACATAGTAATGGATAATAATTTAATCTTCTTTACGACGACGCAAACCGATTAAACCAATTACTGTTGCAATCGATCCTATTACAACAGCCGTTGACGCTTTTTCTCCTGTATTTGGAAGTACTTGGTTTGAAGCTGATGCTTGCTTAATTACTTCTTTAGCTGGCTGATTCTCAATAGTAGGTTGAGTCAGACGATTTGGAGTCAAAAGAGTTGGTATAATAGGTTGTTTCACTTCACGGTAAACGTAAGTCACGTTAGTTGTGCCTTCAACGACCTTACCTTCTTCAGGAGCTGACCCCTCTTGAATACGAACATACTCATAAACCTTGCCGTCTTCTGTCGTGATGCGGCTTGGCTTGTTATCATCTGCTGTGTTATAGCTTGTGCCTGTTGGGCTTTCTGGCGTATCAAAAACAGATGTCTTGATGGTTTCACCGGCTTCATTCACGTAGTGAACCTTAACATCGCCCTTCACCTCTTCATAGACGTAAGTGACTTTTTGTGGTGTTTCAGTGACTGTTCCTGTCGGAGGTGCTGAATCCTGCTTCACTTCCTTGTAAACAAACGTACGGCCATCTTCAGTGACAATCTTGTCTTCTGGTTTGGTTTCGTATGGCGTACCGGTTGGCTCATTGGTCTTCACTGGTGTTTCTGGTTTCAACACTTCACCTGTTGTCGTGATGTGTTCTACAGTCACGTTACCAGTTGGTTTTGGTGCTTCTGGTGTTGGTGTTTCCGGTGTCTTAGGTACTTCACGGTAAACGTAAGTCACATTAGTTGTGCCTTCAACGACCTTACCTTCTTCAGGAGCTGAGCCTTCTTGAACACGAACATACTCATAAACCTTGCCGTCTTCTGTCGTGATGCGGTTTGGCTTGTTATCATCTGCGGTGTTATAGCTTGTGCCTGTTGGGCTTTCTGGCGTATCCACAACAGATGTCTTGATGGTTTCACCGGCTTCATTCACGTAGTGAACCTTAACATCACCCTTCACCTCTTCATAGACGTAAGTCACTTTTTGTGGTGTTTCAGTAACGGTTCCTGCAGGAGGTGCTGAATCCTGCTTCACTTCCTTGTAAACAAACGTACGGCCATCTTCAGTGACAATCTTGTCTTCTGGTTTAGTTTCGTATGGCGTACCGGTTGGCTCATTGGTCTTCACTGGTGTTTCTGGTTTCAACACTTCACCTGTTGTCGTGATGTGTTCTACAGTCACGTTACCAGTTGGTTTTGGTGCTTCTGGTGTTGGTGTTTCCGGTGTCTTAGGTACTTCACGGTAAACGTAAGTCACATTAGTTGTGCCTTCAACGACCTTACCTTCTTCAGGAGCTGAGCCTTCTTGCACACGAACATACTCATAAACCTTGCCGTCTTCTGTCGTGATGCGGTTTGGCTTGTTATCATCTGCGGTGTTATAGCTTGTGCCTGTTGGGCTTTCTGGCGTATCCACAACAGATGTCTTGATGGTTTCACCGGCTTCATTCACGTAGTGAACCTTAACATCACCCTTCACCTCTTCATAGACGTAAGTCACTTTTTGTGGTGTTTCAGTGACTGTTCCTTTCTGAGGTGCTGAACCATTCTTCACTTTCTTGTAGACGAACGTACGGCCATCTTCAGTGACAATCTTGTCTTCTGGTTTGGTTTCGTATGGCGTACCGGTTGGCTCATTGGTCTTCACTGGTGTTTCTGGTTTCAACACTTCACCTGTTGTCGTGATGTGCTCGACAGTCACGTTACCAGTTGGTTGTGGCGCTTCTGGTGTATCTTCTTTGAGCTTATACACATAAGTAACTGCACGTTCACCTGGGATAATCTCACCTTTGATAGCATCAATGGCTAGTTTATATTCTTCTTTATTAGACGAACGAAGGTTGTTATCTTCCGTTACTTCACCAATCGGATAATTTCCAGCTGGGGCAAGAACATAGGTTTTGCCATCTTTGACAATTTCTGATGGTTTTTCATTGTTCTCAGTAGCATCGTATGATTTACCTACTGGAGCATCCTTAGTATCAGTGTACTGTTGTTGCAGAACATTTCCTTCTGTATCAACATAATTGACGACTACTGAACCCGTTTTTGCAGGTTCTTTAATGTAGTAATATTCTACAACCTTGGTTTTGCCTGCTTCAACAGTTCCTTTCTCATCATCTCCACTAGTATCAGAAGGCGAAAGTACCCACTTCACTCCGTTAGCATCTGTAATGCTACTTGGACGAAGATCTGTCGTATCGTAGCTATCCCCTTCTTTTCCATCCTTGGTATCAACTTCAACTGCATTAACAGACGTTTTATTTTTTAAGCCTTCAGCAGTACCGGACAACTGGGTCGATTGACCGTTTTCAAGTGTGAAATAGTTAACTTCGACATTACCAGTTGTCGGCTGCTCAACATAGTAGTAGTTAACAACCTTAGTCTTGTCTGCCTCAACTTGACCTGTTTCAGAAGCTCCATCTGTTGCTGGATGCTTGCTAGTCTCTGGTGTTACCAAGTAGTAGGTCTTGCCATCAACTGTGATGTCTGTTTTCTTTTTCGGCGTAGCATCATAAGCGCTGTCGACCTTACCATCTTTGACAACTGTTTCTTTTGGCACAGCATTAGGAGTCAGAATATTCCCCTCTTTATCAACAATGTGATAGTGGACGTTGACATCACCCGTCTTAGGCAACTCTTCAGCAGGTCCAACTTCTTTGTAATAGTAAGTTGTTTTACCGCCCTTGAAATACGGGTTACTGATGTAGAACGTTGTGACATCAGTCGTCTCAATTGTACCTGTTGAACGGCTAATATTAACAGGGACAGTATCAACTTTTCCTGGTGTAATCGTACCTGTAGTAGGTTTTTGCTCACGTTTAGCTTGAGGCGCTTGCTTCCCGTTCGGATCTAATAGCGTCCACTGGAGAGTCCCTTTATCATCTAACATTTTGTAGTGGATCATGTAGCCTAAATCAGTACCAACAACAAGCTCATCACCTTTATTTACAAATGGATTCAACGTCCCCGTAACGTTTTCAGATTTAGATGGAATTAGCTCATATGTTTTGCCATTAGCTACAATTTTTTGAGGAGCCTCTGTTTTAAATTTTGTTCCAGACAAATCGGTCTGTGTCACAGTCGCAATAACTTCTTTTGTGCCATCAACGACATAGTCGGTTTCCTTTTTGATCAACGTCGGCACAAACCAGCCGTAGCCGATGTATTTATTTTTAGTGATATTGCTCAAGGCAGTTTCATAGTTCGTATAGAGCTCATTGAAAAAGCCTTGAGGGTCTTTACCAGCAACCCCTAAAATAGGGTTAAGGTTGCCTTTAGAATCCTTTGAAAAGTTATAGTTGATGGTGTATTCACCATACGTTTTGCTTTGTGGTTTATTAGCTTCAAACGTATCCGTCTTGATAAGTTTACCATTCGCATCATAAAAGCCAGCATAAACAGTACCAGATCCATCTTTTTCTGTGCTAAAAGCAATCTGATGGATTTGTGTAAAACCTCTTCCAGAACGCTTACTGTAGTTCCCATTACTATCAAAGTAAATTTCACCTGGAACTCCGGCGGTATAGTAGTCCCCTTTGCTGCTAACATCGAGAACAGCGAAGGTTTGTTTCGTGCTATCATGATACACAGGCTTGTTCGTACCGTTCATGTTAGTGACAACAGGGCTTTCTGTCGTATAACCTGCTGTCGGAACATTATTCATCGCAACGCCGTCTACCTCAGTTATAGGCATTTTAGCTTCTGCTGTCACACCTTTTGTAGCGTTTGAATTAGTTGGTACCACTGGTTGAGCTTCTTTTGCCTTAGTAACCTTGAAATCAACGAGGTAACCAACTTCTGATAAGGTGTGGGTTACGGACTTGTCCTGACCAGGTGCCAACTCATAACGCTGGTCGCCCGGAATACTGTTTGTATCTGCGATAACTGTTGTTTGAACATTTTCAACAGTCTCACCATCTTTTGCTTCAACTCTCTGTTCGCGTTGCTCACGATGGACGACTTGAGTCGTTTCCACATCTGTATAAGTCACATCATACTTAACTGGTGCAATTCCTAAAAATACGCCGGTATTATTGTTAGGTACGTTAGCCACAGGCTGTGCAACTGGTTCCACTACCCCTGGTTCAGTCCCCGCCTCAAGGCTAATCTCTGGAACAGGAGCTGCAATGTTCTCACTTGCTGCTACAGTGCCTCCTGTCATCCAAAATGCCGCAATCGCTACTGAAGCCACTCCAGCTTTAAACTTACGAATAGAAAAGCGCAATCTTTTATCAGACTGTGCCGATGAATTATGTCGCATAAATTCTCCCATATTTTTTATATCATTTAAGGAATAGTATTCCCTTTGTTATTTTACGATCCTCCCCGTTGGTTGTCAAGTATTTCGAATCATGAATCACGTCAAAGACACTTTTTGGTGAGTTGAAAAATAGCCATCCAAGGCTTTTTCTAGTTGAGGAATTTTCTGTTTCAGAGTCGTATAAACATTAGCACGAATAACTTCTGGTGTGATGGTTTCTCCATTGACTAAAAGAGTCATCAAGTTATGCCCAGAACTGCCCATAATATCTTCAATGTAAGTCGTTAATTTGATTCCTCCTGATTGAAGAATGTTATGAATTCTGTTCACGTCACGGTTACGAGTTTCAACTTGATGTTTCCGTTGACGTGTTAGTTCTCGTAATTCTTGAATCCTTTCGTCAGGAACAAAACTTCTTGGGAGCAGTCCGATACGAGTCAATTTGGCAATCCAGAAAGCATCTTTTTTATCTGTTTTTTGACCAGGGATGGCTTTCATATGTGCTGGATTCGCTAAAATGAGCTCAAAGTCTTGACAGAGCGCATGCCAAACGGGTTTCCAATAGACTCCTGTACTTTCCATGCCAACAGCTTGTCCTTGAAAAGATGTGAGAAAATCATGACATTGTTGTAAACCTTCTGTCGTTGTATCAAAGCGAGCTTTTTCACGTTTGGGACGAGTACTAGTGAGAGAGCCGTGTAAGATACAGACAGCTATCATAGCTTGGTGAATATCAATGCCAGCACAAGATGTATAGATGATATCCATAGTCGTTTCCTCCTAACTAATGATGAGGACTTGTCTCTCTAATAGTAGTCGTATTTTTATACTCATGCTTCTTAGGCGATGTTTTGTGGGTGTGGGCTCCGCCATCGTGATGATTTGTTCCAGTCTCAAGAGGGATGAGATTGTCCAGTCAACAGTTTCAGCCTGATCTTATAAAACGGGGAGCGAAAGGCACCAAGTTTGCCAAGAAGAAATAAAACTCCGTAGAAGCCCGCTTCTGCCTACACCACATTAGGACAACAAGGTTAACAAAAAATACAAAACACCCGTTGCGCTAGTTAATTCTAGCCAAAACAAAAACTATCTTTTGACATCTCAGAGCATAAGAAAAACCAGCCATAAGCCGGTTTCTTGGTTATTAGTCTTCATTTACGAACGGCATAAGAGCCATAACGCGAGCACGTTTGATTGCTGTTGTTACTTTACGTTGGTTTTTAGCTGAAGTTCCTGTTACACGACGTGGCAAGATTTTACCACGTTCTGAAACGAAACGGCTAAGAAGCTCAGTATCTTTGTAATCAACATATTCAATTTTGTTAGCTGCGATGTAATCAACTTTTTTACGGCGTTTGAATCCGCCACGACGTTGTTGAGCCATGTTTAATTCTCCTTTATATATTTAATTCGTTTTATCCATTAGAATGGAAGATCGTCATCTGAGATGTCCATTGGATTTGCGTTACCAAATGGGCTTTCATCTCTACCGAAGTTTGGTGTTGATTGTGCAGGTTGCGATTGGAAGCCACCACCAGTTGTCCCCCCAAACGGAGAAGAACTTGGATTATAAGAACCGCCACCGTTACCTTCACGTGTAGCACGACTTTCCAACATTTGGAAGTTTTCAGCAACAACTTCTGTTACATAAACACGTTGACCTTGTTGATTTTCATAATTACGTGTCTGAATACGACCTGTAATTCCAATAAGAGCACCTTTTTTAGCCCAGTTTGCTAAGTGTTCAGCTGGTTGATTCCAGATGACACAGTTGATAAAGTCCGCCTCACGCTCACCATTTTGGTTTTTACGAATACGGTTAACAGCTAGGGTAAAAGTTGCTACAGCCACCTGATTTGGAGTGTAACGAAGTTCTGCATCACGGGTCATACGACCCACAAGCACTACATTATTAATCATAGAGCACCTTCTTACGCGTCAAGTTTAACGATCATGTGACGAAGAATGTCGCCGTTGATTTTTGACAAACGGTCAAACTCGTTAAGAGCTACTGCGTCAGTCGCTTCAACGTTAACGATGTGGTAAAGTCCTTCACGGAAATCTTTGATTTCGTAAGCAAGACGACGTTTTTCCCATGTTTTTGATTCAACAACAGTTGCACCGTTGTCAGTCAAGATAGAGTCAAAGCGTGCTACCAAAGCGTTTTTAGCTTCTTCTTCAATGTTTGGACGAATGATATAAAGAATTTCGTATTTAGCCATTGATATGTTCCTCCTTTTGGTCTAATGCCTACTGAACCTTGTCAGCAGGAAGTGAGGGATACTCACAAGATACTATTCTACTAGATTTCAACAAGTTTTGCAAGAATTTTGTATGTGTCTAAATTTTTGGGAAAGTCCAACTACCCCTTACAACCTAAGAAAACTCTATGTTCTTTATCCGAAAAAAGACTGAAACAAAGTTTTTTCCTTTGCCTCAGTCTTGACCTTATTGTTTAC
>NZ_CACVCC010000057.1 GCF_902729355.1 Streptococcus sp. S784/96/1
GTAAACAATAAGGTCAAGACTGAGGCAAAGGAAAAAACTTTGTTTCAGTCTTTTTTCGGATAAAGAACATAGAGTTTTCTTAGGTTGTAAGGGGTAGTTGGACTTTCCCAAAAATTTAGACACATACGGTTTGAGAATTTAGTTTGCAAAACTTTTAAATTATGCTATAATTATCTGTGGAGCAACAGCTGTGCGTGAAGCGGGTCAGGGGAGGAATCCAGCAGCCCTAAGCGATGTCAGTTGTGTGCTCTTTTTTGTGTAATCTAAAAACCCTTTGAAATCAAGGGGTTAGAGGGCTTTGATTTTGTGCTTTAGTGAAATAGGGGCAACATTACAAAAGTCTAGTAGGGCAAGTTAGAGGAAATATTAAGAGAGTTTTACGCCACTGTTATCTGTTAACTGACAGGTTTATAAACTTTTTGATTAGAGAATATTAAAAATCCTTTGAAATGATTTTCAGAGGATTTTTGTTTATGTTACAATGCTTATCTTTCAACGCTAAGGGCGTTAGCAACATTGTATTTCTTTTGGAGGAAATAACGGGCACCGAAGGCAAGGGTTCCGATGATAGCGAGTGCAAGTGGTGGCAAGATGGGATTGATACTTGCTGGGATAAAGACACTTGCAAGGGTAAAAATGATTAACCATAGTGATGTGACAGCAAAGAGGATCCCCGTGCTTTTTGCCCAGTGGGGGCGATTGCCACTATTAATATGACGATAAACAAAGTAGTAAATAGCATACATAGCAGCACCACCAGTCATTGTCAAAATAAGGAGAGTTAAAATACCATAACTAGTTGCTTCTTTATTGAACGATTGTAGAACTGCATTAAGGAGCGAGAAAGCACCAAGGAAAAGAAGAGTTGTGTCTAACCACATGAGCCAAGGATTGGTATTTTTTTCAACTTTTACAGCAGAGCTTGAGCCTGCTTTTGGGGTGAATGAACCCGCCCAAACAGTTGGAGCTCCTAAGAAGGTACGTGCAGGGATCCCTTTTTTTTGATTTTCTTCAATTTGGGGTAACACATCTTCTAAGATAGTTTTTATCTCTGCATCAGATTTTCCATCTTGAATCAGTTGATGAGTTGCGATTTTAATAAATTCTTGATTTTTTTTAGTCAAATTTTCCAATTTCATAATAACGTCTTTCTAATATAATGCATAATTCTTTAATATAAGTCGGTTATTCCTGCAGCTATAATGGATGATGTCAAGAGCAATGACCAAACTGACGATTGGGTTATTAAAACCATTTCTTCGTGAAGAAATAGATAACCACACTGAGTGAGCCTAAAGCTGCCATTAGGGTAATAATCCAAAAACCTCCTGGGATATCGTTTAGGGGTAACCAGTTATCTTGAAAGTTCATCCCGTAAGCTGAGAAGATAACGGTTGGGATATCCAGAGCCATAGTCATAAGAGCTAAGGTTTTCATAATAGTATTCTGATTATTATTGATGATAGAAGCAGAGGTTTCTGTCATGACATTTAAGACATTTTCATAAATGCTTGCCATCTCAATCGCCTGTTGGGTTTCAATCAAGGTGTCTTCAAGCAAATCTTCATCTTCAGCGTATTTTTTCAAGCTGGACGCATTTCCTGTTAATTTTTTAACGATACGTTCATTGATTTTAAGAGAAGCTTTCAAGTAAATGATGGACTTCTCCAATTCCATCATATCGATAAGTTCTTCGTTTTTAGTGGCTTTTTCAAGTTCTGCTTCGATTTTATCAGACTGTCTGTCGATGGAACGAAGGGCTGTTAGGAAAAGCTCAGCATTTCGATAGAGAAGCTGAAAGACAAAACGAGTTTTCATAAAAGTATAGAAGTTTCTGACTCTGCCATTTTTAAAATAATCAAAAAGTGGAACTTCTTCCAAGCAAGTGGTAATAACAGTGTTTGGTGCAACAATAATACCTAAGGGAATTGTCACATAATAGCTCTTGTTATTACGCTCCTCTTGCATGGGAACGTCTACGATAATGAGAGTGTATTCTTCTTCGACGGAAATACGTGAACTTTCTTCCGCATCAAGCGGTGCCCGTAAATCGGTAATATCAATATTAAATTGCTCAGCAATTCGAACGGAATCTTCCTGGGAAGGGTTTACCAAATTGATCCAAGCCCCTGGCTCGAATGTGTCAATTTCTTTGAATTCTTTAGCAGTTGATAAAAATATTTGTTTCATCAAGCCCTCCCTCAGATTGAATTTGCCTTATAGGCATACAGTCTATTATACTATAAAATGAATCTTTTGTGGGAAGTCTTTTGGAAATTTTTGTTATAATGAAGGGTATAAAGTTGAGTGACAAACTCAATAAAGGAAAGGAATCAAATAAGAGAAACAAAATACGGTCGCATTAGCATTGGTTTTAAAGTCAGCAGAATTTGTAGGAGACGGATGCTTTTTTAGGGCAACAATTAACTGAAATACTTATTAGCTAGTTTAAGATGATGAAAAAATCGTTATTGGTTATCTCTTTTTAGGTTTTAGAATGCAAGAGAAATTAGTAATTCATGGGGCTAGAGCCCATAATTTGAAAAACATTGATGTTGAGATTCCGCGTGATAAATTGGTTGTGGTGACTGGTTTGTCAGGTTCTGGGAAATCGTCACTGGCTTTTGATACGATATACGCTGAGGGACAACGTCGTTATGTTGAGAGCTTGTCAGCTTATGCTCGTCAGTTTTTGGGAAATATGGAAAAACCAGATGTGGATTCAATTGATGGTCTCAGCCCTGCCATTTCTATTGATCAAAAAACAACCAGTAAAAATCCCCGTTCGACGGTAGGAACGGCAACAGAAATTAATGACTATCTTCGCTTGCTTTATGCGCGTGTGGGTGTACCGTACTGTGTTAACGGCCACGGGGCAATTGCAGCATCTTCTGTGGAGCAAATTGTTGATGAAGTGTTGGGGTTGCCAGAGCGTACGCGTATGCAAATTTTAGCTCCGATTGTAAGACGTAAAAAAGGGCAACATAAGACCATTTTTGAAAAAGTTCAAAAGGATGGCTATGTCCGTGTTCGTGTTGATGGTGAGATTTACGATGTGATGGAAGTTCCTGAAATATCCAAGAGTCAGATGCATAATATTGAGGTTGTGGTGGACCGCTTGGTCAATAAGGATGGCATTCGCTCACGTCTCTTTGATTCTGTGGAGGCAGCACTTCGTCTCGCAGATGGCTATCTGATTATTGACACGATGGATGGCAATGAACTTCTCTATTCAGAGCACTATTCTTGCCCAGTCTGTGGTTTTACTGTACCAGAACTAGAGCCTCGTCTCTTTTCGTTCAATGCGCCTTTTGGTTCTTGTCCTACCTGTGATGGTCTTGGGATGAAGCTAGAAGTTGACCTTGATTTGGTGATACCTTATCCTGAAAAAACGCTTCGCGAAGGTGTTATTGAGCCCTGGAATCCTATTTCCTCAAATTACTACCCAGCAATGTTAGAGCAGGCTATGACTCAATTTGGTGTGGATATGGATACACCATGGGAAAATTTATCAGAGGATGATAAGAATCTTGTCCTTTACGGTTCAGGTGAGCGTGAGTTTCATTTTCATTATGAAAATGATTTTGGTGGTGTCAGAGATATTGATCTTGTTTTTGAGGGGGTTGTCCCAAATATCAACCGTCGTTACCACGAGACCAATAGTGATTATACGCGTAATGTCATGCGCGCCTACATGAATGAGCTCAAGTGTCAGACTTGCAAGGGTTATCGCCTCAACGAAGCGGCGCTCTCAGTCCGTGTTGGGGGTGAAGCTGGATTAAATATCTCTGAAATTTCAGATTTATCTATTGAGGATCATTTGGCCTTGGTTAGAAAATTAGAATTAACGGGTAACGACAAGCAAATCGCAGCGCCTATTTTAAAAGAAGTGACTGATCGATTAACTTTCCTTAATAATGTCGGTTTGAACTATTTGACCTTATCACGAACTGCTGGAACCTTATCTGGTGGCGAAAGTCAACGGATTCGCTTGGCAACGCAGATTGGGTCAAATCTTAGTGGAGTTCTTTATGTCTTAGATGAGCCATCTATCGGACTTCATCAAAGAGACAATGACCGTCTCATTTCAAGCCTCAAAAAAATGCGTGATTTAGGTAATACCTTGATTGTCGTTGAGCATGACGAAGATACTATGATGCAGGCTGACTGGTTGATTGATATTGGGCCAGGAGCAGGACAATTTGGAGGTGAGGTCATTGCTTCTGGTACGCCAGAACAAGTGGCTAAAAATAAAAAATCCATCACAGGTCAGTACCTATCTGGAGCTAAAGAAATTCCAGTACCGTTAGAACGCCGTGCTGGGAATGGACGATTTATTCAGCTCAAAGGTGCTTCTGAGAACAACTTAAAAAATGTTGATGTCAAGTTTCCACTTGGGAAATTCGTTGCTGTTACAGGTGTTTCTGGTTCAGGAAAATCAACACTAGTCAATGGTATTTTGAAAAAGGTAATTGCTCAGAAAATCAATCGTAATTCTGAAAAACCAGGTAAATATAAGTCTGTTGAAGGAATTGAGCATATTGAGCGCTTGATTGATATTGACCAAAGCCCAATTGGACGGACACCACGTTCAAACCCTGCGACTTATACAGGTGTCTTTGATGATATTCGTGACCTTTTTGCTCAAACTAATGAAGCTAAAATTCGTGGTTATAAAAAAGGCCGTTTTTCTTTCAATGTTAAAGGTGGACGCTGCGAGGCTTGTTCTGGGGATGGGATTATCAAGATAGAGATGCACTTTCTTCCAGATGTTTACGTCCCTTGTGAGGTTTGTCATGGAACACGTTACAATTCAGAAACCTTAGAAGTGCGTTACAAGGATAAAAATATTGCGGAAATTCTTGATATGACTGTTGATGATGCGGTGGAATTCTTTGCGGCTATTCCTAAAATTGCTCGTAAGGTCCAAACTATTAAGGATGTCGGACTGGGTTATGTTACTTTGGGACAACCAGCTACCACTCTTTCAGGAGGAGAAGCACAGCGCATGAAATTGGCTAGTGAGCTTCACAAGCGCTCAACAGGGAAATCCTTCTATATTTTGGATGAGCCAACGACAGGACTTCATACGGATGACATTGCCCGTCTAATTAAAGTGTTAGAACGTTTTGTTGATGAGGGAAATACCGTTCTTGTCATTGAACATAACCTTGATGTGATTAAGACGGCAGATCATATCATTGACCTTGGTCCAGAGGGTGGTGTCGGTGGCGGAACAATTGTTGCAACTGGAACACCAGAAGAAGTTGCACAAGTCCGTGAAAGCTATACAGGACAATATCTGAAACCAAAATTACATTTGAACTAATACTCATATAAAATCAAAATTTGATAACTTGTATTCATAATTTTTTGGACAGTTAGCCTTATGTGTTAGGGAAACAAGCAACCTCCTAACGGAGTTCCATTGCTTATTTTCAAGCGTAAGGTCTTGAAAATACCCTAGAGGCTGGGCAAAAACTAGCTTCAAAATAAAACCACACAGTGATTTCCGTCTCGAAAACAATCAAGATGAAAGAATCGCTGTGTGGTTTTTGAGTATTTGAAGTTTTTGAGCCTAGATTCTTGGCC
>NZ_CACVCC010000058.1 GCF_902729355.1 Streptococcus sp. S784/96/1
CCCCCAACTACTTCCGGCGTTCTAGGACTTAACTGCTGTGTTCGGCATGGGGACAGGTGTATCTCCTAGGCTATCGTCACTTAACTATCTCTTAGTCGACATTTTGTCAACTGAAAATTGAATACCTATATTCTATCAAGAAACTAACCCGCTGTCAATACTATCTTCTTCTCTTATGACTAGGATAAGTCCTCGAGCTATTAGTATTAGTCCGCTACATGTGTCACCACACTTCCACTCCTAACCTATCTACCTGATCTTCTTTCAGGGCTCTTACTGATATAAAATCATGGGAAATCTCATCTTGAGGGAGGCTTCGCACTTAGATGCTTTCAGCGCTTATCCCTTCCATACATAGCTACCCAGCGATGCCTCTGGCGAGACAACTGGTACACCAGCGGTATGTCCACTCTGGTCCTCTCGTACTAGGAGCAGATCCTCTCAAATTTCCTACGCCCGCGACGGATAGGGACCGAACTGTCTCACGACGTTCTGAACCCAGCTCGCGTGCCGCTTTAATGGGCGAACAGCCCAACCCTTGGGACCGACTACAGCCCCAGGATGCGACGAGCCGACATCGAGGTGCCAAACCTCCCCGTCGATGTGAACTCTTGGGGGAGATAAGCCTGTTATCCCCAGGGTAGCTTTTATCCGTTGAGCGATGGCCCTTCCATACGGAACCACCGGATCACTAAGCCCGACTTTCGTCCCTGCTCGAGTTGTTGCTCTCGCAGTCAAGCTCCCTTATACCTTTACACTCTACGATTGATTTCCAACCAATCTGAGGGAACCTTTGGGCGCCTCCGTTACCTTTTAGGAGGCGACCGCCCCAGTCAAACTGCCCGTCAGACACTGTCTCCGATAGGGGTAACCTATCCGGGTTAGAGTAGCCATAACACAAGGGTAGTATCCCAACAACGCCTCATACGAAACTGGCGTCCCGTAATCAATGGCTCCTACCTATCCTGTACATGTGGTACAGATACTCAATATCAAACTGCAGTAAAGCTCCATGGGGTCTTTCCGTCCTGTCGCGGGTAACCTGCATCTTCACAGGTACTAAAATTTCACCGAGTCTCTCGTTGAGACAGTGCCCAAATCATTACGCCTTTCGTGCGGGTCGGAACTTACCCGACAAGGAATTTCGCTACCTTAGGACCGTTATAGTTACGGCCGCCGTTTACTGGGGCTTCAATTCAGATCTTCGCTTACGCTAAACCCTCCTCTTAACCTTCCAGCACCGGGCAGGCGTCACCCCCTATACATCATCTTACGATTTAGCAGAGAGCTGTGTTTTTGATAAACAGTTGCTTGGGCCTATTCACTGCGGCTGACTTTAAGTCAGCACCCCTTCTCCCGAAGTTACGGGGTCATTTTGCCGAGTTCCTTAACGAGAGTTCTCTCGATCACCTGAGGCTACTCGCCTCGACTACCTGTGTCGGTTTGCGGTACGGGTAGTGTATACTTAAACGCTAGAAGCTTTTCTTGGCAGGGTGACATCACTCACTTCGCTACTAAACTTCGCTCCCCATCACAGCTCAATGTTATAGGTATAAGCATTTGACTCATACCACACCTCACTGATTAGCCCAGCTCTTCCAGTCGCTGGGTTGAGTTAGCCTACTGCGTCCCTCCATCACTATATACACTAGTACAGGAATATCAACCTGTTGGCCATCGGATACACCTTTCGGTCTCTCCTTAGGTCCCGACTAACCCAGGGCGGACGAGCCTTCCCCTGGAAACCTTAGTCTTACGGTGGACAGGATTCTCACCTGTCTTTCGCTACTCATACCGGCATTCTCACTTCTATGCGTTCCAGCGCTCCTCACAGTACACCTTCTTCACACATAGAACGCTCTCCTACCATGACCTTTAAGGTCATCCACAGCTTCGGTAATATGTTTTAGCCCCGGTACATTTTCGGCGCAGGGTCACTCGACTAGTGAGCTATTACGCACTCTTTGAATGAATAGCTGCTTCTAAGCTAACATCCTAGTTGTCTGTGCAACCCCACATCCTTTTCCACTTAACATATATTTGGGGACCTTAGCTGGTGGTCTGGGCTGTTTCCCTTTCGACTACGGATCTTAGCACTCGCAGTCTGACTGCCGATTATATCTCATTGGCATTCGGAGTTTATCTGAGATTGGTAATCCGAGATGGACCCCTCACCCAAACAGTGCTCTACCTCCAAGAGACTTAACATCGACGCTAGCCCTAAAGCTATTTCGGAGAGAACCAGCTATCTCCAAGTTCGTTTGGAATTTCTCCGCTACCCACAAGTCATCCAAGCACTTTTCAACGTGCCCTGGTTCGGTCCTCCAGTGCGTCTTACCGCACCTTCAACCTGCTCATGGGTAGGTCACATGGTTTCGGGTCTACAACATGATACTATGCGCCCTATTAAGACTCGGTTTCCCTTCGGCTCCGTCTCTTCAACTTAACCTCGCATCATATCGTAACTCGCCGGTTCATTCTACAAAAGGCACGCTCTCACCCATTAACGGGCTCGAACTTCTTGTAGGCACACGGTTTCAGGTTCTCTTTCACTCCCCTCCCGGGGTGCTTTTCACCTTTCCCTCACGGTACTGGTTCACTATCGGTCACTAGAGAGTATTTAGGGTTGGGAGATGGTCCTCCCAGATTCCGACGAGATTTCGCGTGTCTCGCCGTACTCAGGATTCTGCTAGGGTTAAAGACTATTTCGACTACGAGGCTATTACTCTCTTTGGCCTACCTTCCCAGGTAGCTCGTCTATAATCTTGTCATCCCACATCGCAGTCCTACAACCCCGAAGAGTAAACTCTTCGGTTTGCCCTCCTGCCGTTTCGCTCGCCGCTACTAAGGCAATCGCGTTTGCTTTCTCTTCCTGCAGCTACTTAGATGTTTCAGTTCACTGCGTCTTCCTTCTCATATCCTTAACAGATATGGATACTAACCATTAGTTAGTGGGTTCCCCCATTCGGACATCTCTGGATCGGCGCTTACTTACAGCTCCCCAAAGCATTTCGTCGTTAGTCACGTCCTTCTTCGGCTTCTAGTGCCAAGGCATCCACCGTGCGCCCTTATTAACTTAACCTTATTAACCTAATTCTTCTCAAAATTAGAAAACTCATTAAATACTTACAGCGTTTTCGGTTTATTTTCTTGTTACTTTTCTTACAATTCACTTTATTGAATTGTGGAATTTGATATAGATATTCAATTTTCAATGGACAAATTTAGGATACTAAGCAACGGTCGCTTTTGCGAAACTTCTTTCCTAAAAAGTTAGTTGCGTGTTCAACTTCACTGACTATTAAGTTGTGTAGGAACAATATCCTATGGAGCCTAGCGGGATCGAACCGCTGACCTCCTGCGTGCAAAGCAGGCGCTCTCCCAGCTGAGCTAAGGCCCCACATCTGTCTCTTCCTTTGAGACCACTCAAAACTAAACAAGACGCGACAAGTGCTTCCTTTTTCCTTAGAAAGGAGGTGATCCAGCCGCACCTTCCGATACGGCTACCTTGTTACGACTTCACCCCAATCATCTATCCCACCTTAGGCGGCTGGCTCCTTAACGGTTACCTCACCGACTTCGGGTGTTACAAACTCTCGTGGTGTGACGGGCGGTGTGTACAAGGCCCGGGAACGTATTCACCGCGGCGTGCTGATCCGCGATTACTAGCGATTCCGACTTCATGTAGGCGAGTTGCAGCCTACAATCCGAACTGAGATTGGCTTTCAGAGATTTGCTTACTGTCACCAGCTTGCCTCTCGTTGTACCAACCATTGTAGCACGTGTGTAGCCCAGGTCATAAGGGGCATGATGATTTGACGTCATCCCCACCTTCCTCCGGTTTATTACCGGCAGTCTCGCTAGAGTGCCCAACTTAATGATGGCAACTAACAATAGGGGTTGCGCTCGTTGCGGGACTTAACCCAACATCTCACGACACGAGCTGACGACAACCATGCACCACCTGTCACCAGTGTTCCGAAGAAAAATCCTATCTCTAGGACGGTCACTGGGATGTCAAGACCTGGTAAGGTTCTTCGCGTTGCTTCGAATTAAACCACATGCTCCACCGCTTGTGCGGGCCCCCGTCAATTCCTTTGAGTTTCAACCTTGCGGTCGTACTCCCCAGGCGGAGTGCTTAATGCGTTAGCTCCGGCACTAAGCCCCGGAAAGGGCCTAACACCTAGCACTCATCGTTTACGGCGTGGACTACCAGGGTATCTAATCCTGTTCGCTACCCACGCTTTCGAGCCTCAGCGTCAGTTACAGACCAGAGAGCCGCTTTCGCCACCGGTGTTCCTCCATATATCTACGCATTTCACCGCTACACATGGAATTCCACTCTCCCCTTCTGCACTCAAGTCTCGCAGTTTCCAAGGCGTACATTGGTTGAGCCAATGCCTTTGACCTCAGACTTACGAAACCGCCTGCGCTCGCTTTACGCCCAATAAATCCGGACAACGCTCGGGACCTACGTATTACCGCGGCTGCTGGCACGTAGTTAGCCGTCCCTTTCTGGTAAGATACCGTCACTTGGTGAACTTTCCACTCTCACCAACATTCTTCTCTTACAACAGAGCTTTACGATCCGAAAACCTTCTTCACTCACGCGGCGTTGCTCGGTCAGGGTTCCCCCCATTGCCGAAGATTCCCTACTGCTGCCTCCCGTAGGAGTCTGGGCCGTGTCTCAGTCCCAGTGTGGCCGATCACCCTCTCAGGTCGGCTATGTATCGTCGCCTTGGTGAGCCATTACCTCACCAACTAGCTAATACAACGCAGGTCCATCTCATAGTGGAACTCTTGTTCCTTTCAAACTTCTAACATGAGTTAAAAGCTGTTATGCGGTATTAGCTATCGTTTCCAATAGTTATCCCCCGCTATCAGGTAGGTTACCTACGCGTTACTCACCCGTTCGCAACTCTTCATACTCGTACAAGTACCAGTACTCAGCGTTCTACTTGCATGTATTAGGCACGCCGCCAGCGTTCGTCCTGAGCCAGGATCAAACTCTCATTAATTATTACAGTTTGTCCGGCTAAGCCTCTCTGGCTTTTCCGTTTATTGTGTCTTTGACAGGTTACTTCCGTAACCCGCACTTGCTTCGTCTTGTTCAGTTTTCAATGGACTTCTCCTTAGAGACAACTCCTTTATTCTAGCAAATATTTCTAACGGTGTCAACTACTTTTT
>NZ_CACVCC010000059.1 GCF_902729355.1 Streptococcus sp. S784/96/1
CCATATGAGGCTTTCTAATGAGTTGTTTTGTCGCTTTTCATTATAGGTCATATGGGACTTTTTCTATACTCAAAAAGGCTCCATAATCTCTGCGGGGAATTTACCCACTACAGAAATTATAGAGCCAGTTTTCGTTAAGAAAAAATAAAAGAACTGTTTTATTTTTAAATTTAATGTTGACTTTATAACACATTGGTTTTATAATTTATTCAAGTAATTACTTTATTTAAAATTTCAATCATTACTTGAGGTGTTTTTTATGAAAAAGATTCTTGCCAACAAAACTTATTTAGCGGTTATTGCCTCTGATCTCCTATCAAATTTTGGAGATACTCTTTATTACATGGCCCTGATGAACTATGTCTTATTTCTTCCAAATCCTAATTTTGCTTTATCTATTATTACCTTATCAGAAACCCTTCCTACCTTTAGTCGTCTCATAACAGGTTTTTGGTCTGATAAAACTAAAAATAAATTAAAGGCTATTCAATTAACATTAGTTTTTCGTATTACTATTTACACGATTCTAGGCTTTGTCATGACCTTTGAACCAGCTTTATGGATTGTCATCGTGGCGGCTATCTTTAATTTTTTCTCTGATGTCGCGGGACAATATGAGAATGGTCTTTACATCCCTATTAGTTTAAGAATTATTCCTAACGAAGACAGGGCAGAATACATGGGATTTAGCCAAAGTTTAGGATTAACAACCGATCTCTTATTTCAATCTGCTGGTGCCTTATTTATTACGATGATGAGTTTTTCCCAGTTAGCCTTTGTCAATGCTGCGACATTTGCAGTATCTCTTCTCATGTACACAGTTATTAGGCCTCGTGTTGCTCAGCTTTTTGCCCAAAGACCTCTAGAAACCTCTGAAAACAAAAGGTCTGGTAATCTTTTCAAAGATATGTGGCAAAGCTTGAAGCTAGCCCTGCCAGAAATGGCTGCTATTCCTGACTTAAAAGCCTGTATGATTATTGTCCCTATCCTAAACGGGCTAGGTGCTGTTCTAATCACATTGTTGACTCTTATTATGAGTCATAATAAAGAGTTTATGATCTTTAATGCAGCTACAACCTTAGCAATTTTTCAAACCACTAATATTATCGGCATGATTCTAGGGGGAATTTTAAGCATGAATCTCCTAAAAAATCTTTCTATTTCTAACACCCTACAAGTGGCTTCCGCGCTGTTTTCTGCTCTTATTTTTGCTTATTATCTTCAGAATATCTGGCTCATTCTAATTTTCCTTATTCCTATAGGAATCATTTCGGGTGCTATCAATCCTAAACTAAACACTCTAATTTACACTAGAATCTCTGAGAATAAAATTGCTACTGTGTCTGCTGGCATTTATACCTGGTTTACCACGGGGATTGTAATCACACGATTACTGATGTCAGGACTGATGTTATTTCTTTCGGTAAAATGGCTGACGCTTCTTCTTTTCTTGCTCAGTCTAGGACTTTTAGGTTATACTATTAATGACTTTATCAGAAAGAAAGTAATATAATGGATATTTTTATCAGTAAACATCAAAGTAAAATCATGGATTTTCTTTGGTTACCAAGCATCAGCTACTTCGATCCTAGTCAAATTGATCTGACATTTGAAGAACGTCAAACTTTTCAAGAGGTGTTTAACGATTTTGAAACTCTCAAAAAAATATTAGAGCCCTATACAGCACGTCTTCACAAATTTTATCGCGGAGCAAACCATGGCCATATTATAGATAGTATTTACCGCTATCTATTAGAAGAAGGCCATGACCCTAAAACAATGGAAGAACTTTATCCACTTGTTTTAGCGATTTCAGAAGAAAAAATCCGCTCCCTTTTACTAAATCTTATCGCACCTGAAGGCCAAGTCATCGAAACCGAAGAAGATCTTCTTAACCTTTTAGAGGATGATATGATAAAAGAGAGTACCAAATGGCGCGTCTTTTGGTCATATCATCACCCTAAAGAAACCGTCGAAGGCATGGTTGACCTCTACAAAGAGCTTATCCCTCTCTATCAACCGTTTTATGAAAAATACGAAAAAGAGGTGCTAGAGACAATCAATCGGCTTGACATTATGGAACTTTTTAGCGACTCTATTTTTGATATCAAAAAGTACCTCTCAAAAAGCCAAAAATCTACTCTAAGGGCCTTTGTCACTTCACCACTACACCTAAATCATATCATTACTACAGATGAGTTAGATTTAGAAAAACCTGTCTACGTCTATACTTACGCCAGAGTAGAAGTTATTCTCAAAGGACGCCAACAAAATAATCTCAGCAAAGACACTTTGGATTTGGCAATCAAGTCTCTAGCTGATCCCGTTCGTTATGATATTTTAAATATCGTATCTCACTCAACATTGAAAAATAAGGAAATTGCTGCACAGCTAGGTATCACTCCCGCTAACGTATCTTTCCACATCCAAAAACTGCTCAATGCTGGACTGCTCAGCTTTGCTATTGATAAAGACGAAGCTCGCTATAGGCTTAATAAAGCTTTCATGGCGCAATGTCTTGACAAAATTAAATCTGACTTTGATCTATAACAAGCGTTTTCAAAAAATTTAAAAATGCCCTTGAAATTTTTCCAAAAAGTGGTATCATAATGGTACAGAAAAATTGCTGTGGCATACGAATTCACATCAATGTGTTGACCGACTATTTTTTGTATTTTTCGGGAAACAAAAGTCTTTCTCCAGTATGTAGGCCGTTTCACGCGGAAACAACTAAGGGGAAGCGAGTTGCCCACCTGCTTTATTGCGCGGGTTCAATACAAAACGTGGATCACCGGTGCCAATACAGCTTTCTTGCCTCCTTAGCTCAGTTGGTAGAGCAGTGGACTCTTAATCCATGGGTCACAGGTTCGAGCCCTGTAGGGGGTAAATAAAGTAAAAAGCCTGCTATGTTGTAAGGCTTTTTTCGTATTATGAGGGAAATATTAGCATGAAAATCATTGAATACCAAGAATCTTATCGAGACGACCTTATCTTTATGATATTAGAAGCTAAAGATGCTTTAGATAGAATTCCAAGTATCAACCCTGATTTGCTAACGATTCAAAGCTATTATTTAGATAAGGGAGATAACTTTTGGTTGGGGATTGACGCACAAAACAGGGTCATCGGATCCATAGCCTATTCATCTGTTTCGAATTCTTCAGAAGTTTTTCTGCACCGTCTTTTTGTTAAACCTCGTTTGAAAAATCAAGGCTTAGGGAGTCAATTACTTTGCTTCGCAGAAAAATACTTAATTGCAAAAGGTAAAACAGCTATTCATGTCCACCTTGGTCAACCTAAAGAAGACTGGATAGCCTCTTATTCCTTTTACCCCAAGCATGGCTATACCTTTTACGATGATACTCATCTGATTAAAATTCTGTAAATAGAAACTCCTAGAATCTTGTTCATTAAAACGAGTAATCTAGGAGTTTTTGTGCTAAACAGTAAGTCTTTTACTAATTATACTTAATTTATTTCAAAAATCTGAAATTGTGAACTTTACACTATAGCAATTGCAATTAAAGTGGATTAAATACCTCTTATTATAGAAATTTAACCAGATTTATAATTTATATTGAAACTAAAATCCTGTTCAGAAACAATATTTACAAATTAAAAATTTTAGCGCCAGCTTAAAATGCGACCACAAAATCGCTCAAAACAGACAGTTGCCATCGTGGTAGAAGAGGCTGGGCAAAAACTAGTTTCAGAACACAAAAAAAAACGGGCATTTCCGCAGTTGGAGATGCTCGTTTTCTTATGCCATGGTTTATAATTATAATAACCACAAAACAACTAGAAAGCCATGACTA
>NZ_CACVCC010000060.1 GCF_902729355.1 Streptococcus sp. S784/96/1
CATATGAGGCTTTCTAATGAGTTGTTTTGTCGCTTTTCATTATAGGTCATATGGGACTTTTTCTATACTCAAAAAGGCTCCATAATCTCTGCGGGGAATTTACCCACTACAGAAATTATAGAGCCATTTTAATTCTCGGACCCTTTGTATTATTAGAAAATGTAATAGGATGAACTATTCTTAAAATTACTCCGTTTCAGTAGCTGTCTCTACTGAACTGGTTTCCGAATTTTCAGTCTCTCTAACTTTTTCAGTCGCTGCTTCGGGTTCTACAACTGTTTCGACTTCAAATTTGTCGTTCAATGTCAAACCTAGAAGATCTGCTACTGCTGTCATTTTAGCTTTCATTTCAGAAACTAAATCGTCAAGTGTATCGTCACAAACTAACTCACCTAGTTTTTCATCAATTTGTGAATCCAATGTCATCATTTCTTTTTGAAGGAATGCAATTTTTTTGAAAATGCCATTGTCATATTCCAAGGTTTTAACCGTGTTCATCAATGTACGATAATTTGCTTGAATATCGTAAGCAGCTTTTTTATTCTCAACTTGTGCTTTTAACCCATTGGTAAGATCTGACAACTTTGTTACGACAGCATCAATACCTGCCTGGTCTAGTTCTCCTGCTTCCAATCTTTTTTTAGCTTCTTCGACAGCTTGTTCAAATGCTTTAATGGTAACTTCTGAAAGTTCTGTAGTTGCTGTTTCCTTAGCTTCTTTCGCTTCTTTCAATGCTGAAAGATATTGTTCATCATTAATCTTCCAACCAAGAATTTGGAATTCAGAGAGGTATGGAGAATAACCATTGTAAGTCTTTTTAATATCTAATTTGCAATAACGTGTTAATACATTTACAGGGTTTTCCTCAATCAATTTACCATTCGTAATATTAGCAACTTCTACCCAATCTTCTGATTTAAGTTTTGAAATATCTGTCATATATGGATCTTTTGGAACTAAGATAGTTGCTTCTTTAATACGGTTTTCAATTAAATTCCCTCCAATACCTGTCTCAGGATTAAAGATGCGCCAATGGCGTACTAGACATAAATTTCCAAGATCTGCAAGTATTATTCCGTTCTCTGAAAATGATCTATAAGTGGTATTTTTATCTCCATCAAATACATTTCTAATAACCCCTCTCATGTCTGGACTAGCACCTAAAACTTTAGCTCCTAGTGCTAAATTCTCCATAAATGTCTTACCTTGTCCTACATGAACTTTCATTTGATGGACTTTTTGCTTACCGTTATAAACATAAACATTATAACTTTCATCAATTGAAGTGTCTAGTGAACGATTTGTTTCTTCTTTTAATGTTGATGTAAAGCTTACAACAGTATGTTTATCATATTTTGCACTAAAGTCTTTATATGTCCAATTCTGATCAACAAATGTGCGACCATCAACTGTTTTAGTTTTGTAAACTTCAAACTCATCAGAGTTTCCAATAAAGAAATTGGCTTTTGTCACACTGCCAAACACTGCGTCCTCAAAAATATTATAAGGCGTACCGTCAGCTGGAACTGTTACTTCTGTTATTTCATAGGATTCAGGAAGATAGCCACTTGGTTTTTGCCCTTCAAAAACTGTATCGCTGTTGTTTGCCGATAGGTTGTTCTTTTTCACTACAGCTATCAAGTGTTCTAAACGTTCTTTATCACCTTCAAAGTCAAATTTATTATGTGATAAGTCAAACTTCATCAAGTTTGTCATACTCTCTATTCCAAGCTCCTCTAAAGATTGGAGCATACTATTTGATAGTTCTAATTTTTCAAGTCCAGACATATTAGATAATTTTAGATTACCAGTATCACGAATAGATTTAGGCAAGTCTTGAGCGTTTAGAGTTGTTAAATTTGTTAATCCATCCATTTCTAGAGAAGAAAGTTTTGTTAATTTTTCTAAACCTTCCAAATTAGTAATCTCCCCAGTTAGTTTAAGTTCCTTATCATATTTAGATAAATCACCACGATAAGGGCTTACTTGCTCTTTAACCGCTTGTAAAAGTACTGGATCTGGAAAGTCCGTTTTATCAATAAGTGTGTAATCTTTATTCTTCAATAATTCAGCTTTTAGCTTTTTAGAAACAGTATAATCGGTTTTGACGATTTCATCAGATGGATCTTTTCCTTCAGTTTTTTTAGGATGACCTACTCCGTCACGATCAATGGCGTAAGCAAACATACCTCCTTTGAGACCACCTGTTGGTTGCCATTTTGTATATGATTCAGCACGCGTACCACTAATATCTTTTCCACTTTCTGGATTAGAAGGATCATAATCCTTAATATCATTCCAGAAGTTATTGTTTAAATCTGCATTCTCTTCATAGAAAGCAAATCCAATCATAAATTGACGAGGAGTTATATAGCTACTGTAACCTTTCCAATCTTCATTAATTTTACGGTGCATATCTGATGTTGGTCCCTGTGCGCCATAATACTGACGAAGGACAAAATCTAAAGATTTGGCATTTTCTTTTAAAATAGTATGATGCTCTACTCCGAGTGTAGTATCAAGAATTAACATTTTATTGGTATCTTTACCAGTCTTGCCAATTAACGTTGCTATCTCCTTAAAAACTTTATTTGCACGAATAATTTCTGCTTTCTCTATAACAGTAGCATCAGTCCTAACATTATAATCACCTAGTTCAACATCAATATCTAATCCATCAACACCACGATCATAGACATATTTTTCGACCAAAGCTTTAGCTAGGGCTTTGTTACTCTCTTCTGTATCTTCTTTATAAACTTCTTTAGATAGTCCTGCCTTACCACTCAATTCTTTTACACCAATAGTTTGAATAACTATAGTCCCCTGCGCATGCATTTTAGGGATATATTCATCTTTTAGTTTTCTCCAAAATGGACTATCCTTGTGAGTCCAGTCTTCAAAAATAAAAAGCATATCCACATCCGAAGGTACTTCTGAGATTGTATTAGGTCTTCCAAAATTTTGATTAACTTCTTGCTTTTGAATATTTCCCTGCGCATCTCTTGCTGCCTCTTCACTTTTCGTCGCAGCTTTATCATGCCAAGTACGGAAATACGCGCCATAAAGTGGTCCTCTTGTACCTGAACGAATTTCGTTTATGATTCCAACACTGTCAGTTGCACGATTGGTGTTTTCTTGTGCCTGAACCACCATTGGTTGGAAGCCATGAAGCCTAAAGCATTCATTGGCTTGTAATATCGCACCCGCTAAGACTGCTGTACAGACTAAACCTACTGCACACTTAGAAAATTGACGTTTATCCATTTCTTCCTCCTTTGGATAATCAAAAGTTAAGAACGAACTTATTTGAAAGCGTATTCTTTTAGACATCTATAAGTATGCTCCCTATTAGTTAAAAAAGAAACCTACAAACTATAGGTTAAATAAAACAAATTTAAGTTTTATTTAAATTACCCGCGTTGTAAAATGAAGTGCAACAGAAAAGACATGTTCTTCTGATATACTAGAATTCCCCAACTCAGTATAGAAAGCAGATGAACATGTCCACTAACTATTCTACCAAAAAATCTCGTTATTCTCACTTATCAGCTTCTGAGCGAGGCGAAATTAGTGCTTATTTGAAAATGGGGAAAAAGCCCGCTGAGATTGCACGTTTACTCAATCGTCACCGTTCTACCAT
>NZ_CACVCC010000061.1 GCF_902729355.1 Streptococcus sp. S784/96/1
GAGAATAACGAGATTTTTTGGTAGAATGGTTAGTGGACATGTTCATCTGCTTTCTATACTGAGTTGGGGAATTCTAGTATATCAGAAGAACATGTCTTTTCTGTTGCACTTCATTTTACAACGCGGGTTTATTTGCTTAATTTGACCAATTCAATTTATTTTTATTGATGGTGACCTTAACAACTCTCCTTCCACAACTTTTTTCTCATTTTATTAATGGCATCAATTAATTATCATTTACCGCTCTTTCCAGCGCTTCCAACGATAGTAATCAATTGCCAAAATAACCTTATTCCAGAAAGAATAATCATGTTGAATAAATTTAACACTTCTCCAAAAATGTGCAATCCCTTCTTGCTCCCAATTTTCTGAAGTTAAAAATTGTCCTCTACTACGCTTTTTCTGTTGAGATTTCTGCGCAAATACTCGAATGATCTTACCTAGTCTTATCGTTGGTCTATAGTTATTTTTTCTAGTATAATCTGCACTTGGATAATTAATCAATGCACCGGTTAATAGACTCTCCCAATGTTGCTGATTCGCATAGCGGTAAGCCCGCATGGCTCCCTGTAAATCTTTCGGAAGTTGAAAGGTCTGTGAATCACCGTTCAAAAACTGTATTTCAACAAAATAGTAATTCTTAGATACCATTCTAGCTCCTTTTATTGATGCAACGAATCTTAGTTACAACAAATCCTCAATCATCTCTTCTACGTCATCATTTTCTGCCTGAGGTGTTATTTCTGTAATCATAATACCAGCTACAGCTCTTTCAACTAAAGCTTCAACATCCATACGGCGTTCATATTGTTCGGCATTTTTGATTTTAGGATTTGTTTTAGGACGGTCGGGCGCAAAAATAGTACAGCAATCTTCAAACGGTTGGATGGAGATATTGAAGGTATCAATTTTTTCTGCAATGTCAATGATTTCCAATTTATCCATAGTCACAACTGGACGGATGATCGGGGTGTTTGTCACAGCATTAATAGCCTGCATGCTTTCAAGTGTTTGACTAGCAACTTGTCCAAGACTTTCACCATTGACAATTACTAACCCATCTCTTTCCTCACGAATACGGTCTGTAATGCGCATCATAAAGCGACGTGTCAAGGTCATTAAATAGGCTTCTGGTGCCTTTTCTTTGATTTCTTCTTGAATTTCGGTAAATGGCACCTCGATAAATTGAATATTGCCACCAAATTTGGTTAATTTGCGTGTTAAATCGTGGGCTTTTTTAAGGGCCCCTGGGCTTGTGTAGGGTGGGCTCGCAAAGTGCACTGCCTCAATATCCACACCACGCTTAAGAGCCAAATAACCAGCAACAGGTGAATCAATTCCACCAGATAGCATCAACATTCCCTTACCAGAAGTTCCAACTGGTAGGCCACCAGCACCTTTGATTTCTTCATGAGAAATGTAGGCTGCCTCATCACGTATTTCAACCTTGAGTGTAACGTCTGGTTTTTTCATTTGTGCTTGGATGGATGGCAGAGCACGGAAAACAGCATCTCCCAACGTATGATTAAGTTCACGACTATCTAACTCAAAACTATGATCAGCACGTTTTGCTGCCACCTTAAACGTTAATCCCTCACGATACAAACCAGCCATAATTTCCTGCACCGCATTTTCCAAAACCGTAACATCCTTAGGTAAACGGTAAACAGGATTAAAGGCTTGAATCCCAAAAATTTGTTTGAGACTTTCTGCGACAGGAGCATAATCTTGACCATTTAAAATCACATGGCAACGATCACGATCAGCAGTCACTTGAACAGCTGGGTAAATGGATAACACATCTTGAATATTACGCTTGAGCTTATTAATAAAGCGCATGCGATTCTTTCCTTTAGTCGATAGCTCGCCATAGCGAACCATAATTTCTGAATAAACTAACGTCATTTCTTATCTCACTTTCTTTGTCTTTTCATAAATTTGTCTAAAAACAGTCAAAAATTGCTCAACTTGACTCATGTCATTGTCATCATCAAGACTAATACGAACAGCTGTTTGAGCAGATGGGGTTGGAACTCCCATTGAAATTAGAGTCCCTGCTGCTTTTCCAGATTTGGAAGAGCAAGCAGAGGTCGTCGAAATATAAATCTCGTGCTCCTCAAATGCATGAACCACTACTTCTCCTCGCACCCCTTTAATACCAAAGGCCAAGATATTTGGAGCGAAGTTCTCGTTTCCTGAAAAAACGGTAATATCCCCATGTTTTAGCAACTCTTCTCGAATAATCTGTCGCATCTTAGCAATTTTAATATTAGCGACTTCTTCTTTGTCTAGGGTCAATCGCAGAGCTTTTGCCATAGAAGCAATACCAGCTACATTTTCAGTGGTTGAGCGTAAATCCTTTTCTTGCCCACCACCGGTTAAAAGCGGAGCTAATTTTTTACCTGCCTTTTTATATAGAAAACCGACACCACGGACTGCGTGAAACTTATGTCCTGAAAAAGATGCTAAATCAACCCGTTCTGTCAAAAAATCTGAGACTGGTATTTTACCAATTGCCTGCACAGCATCGACATGAAAGGATATCGTTGGTTTATCTGCTAATAGCTCAGAAATTTTTTGAATTGGCTGAATAGAACCAATCTCATTATTAACAGCCATTACAGACACTAAAGTGGTATCTGATCTGAGAAGCTCTGCTAATTTTTCAAGGTCCACAAAGCCTTTTTCGTCAACTGGTGCAAAAGACACCTCAAATCCTTGGGTGCTCAGCCATTTTGCCGACTCCTTAACCGCAGGATGCTCAATATCAGACACAATAATGTGCTTACCATAGCGAGCTTTTTCGAAGGCTACTCCCTTTATGGCCCAGTTATCACTTTCTGTACCACCTGAAGTAAAAAAAATCTCATCCGCAGTCTTTCCTAAAAGTTCTGCAATTTGTTTACGAGAAGCTTCTAAAATTCGAGTTGATTTGCTGCCAAGATTATGTAGGCTAGAAGGATTTCCAAAAATTTTAGTCGCCACCTCCTGATAGGTGTGAAGCACCTCTGCATAAGGTTGCGTTGTTGCCGCATTATCAAAATAAATCATCTTTTTTCTCCATATAATCAATCCTTACCATTATACCACATGTCCTACAATCTATTTGCTATTAAAATATCAAAATAATCGAGAAAATATTTACCCGCGTTGTAAAATGAAGTGCAACAGAAAAGACATGTTCGTCTGATATACTAGAATTCCCCAACTCAGTATAGAAAGCAGATGAACATGTCCACTAACCATTCTACCAAAAAATCTCGTTATTCTCACTTATCAGCTTCTGAGCGAGGCGAAATTAGTGCTTATTTG
>NZ_CACVCC010000062.1 GCF_902729355.1 Streptococcus sp. S784/96/1
CTTGTATTTTGAATTCAGGTGGATACTTTGTAAATTTACTTCCTTTTTTAGCCATGAGAAAAGAACCTCCTTATAAGAACAGTATAGTACTTTTTATACTGTCCATTATAAGGGGTTCTTTTCATTTTGCACCAGCATTTTATTCTTCTTTCAGAAAAGGGACTTCTTTTCAAAAACATCCCTTTAAGTTAAACATCTAGCCATGTTTACCTATTTTTTTATAAACGTTAGAACTAACTACTGCCACTTCAACCCACTTCGTTTTAGACTCGTGGGCACTCGTGCAGTAGTAGGATCTAACTTTAACCGCCAAATTCTATATCAAGGCCTGTAGCAATTTTTGAATCTAACGCTTCAGATTCAATTATATCTAATCTAGCTAACAATTCATCATCAGACAACCTATTAGAGCCGTTTTTAGGCTCATGTTGATAAATAACATCATCTTGGACATTCTCAACGTCTAATGGATCGTTAGAGCCATCAGAAGCCACTTCAATGACTTCTTCAAGCTCTTGTTTATTTATTTCAACTCGTCTGCGTTCAGCTTCTTCACGCTCACGTTTATACTCTTCATAAAAATCAGCATAATGCGAATTCTTTCTCACAGTATAGTCCTCATGAGATTCCCAATAAATTAAATTATCAAGTTCATATTTGAATGACATCTTTTCTAGATCAGTCATTTCTTGAACTGGTTCAAATTTTTGATTAGATTCAATAGATTTTAAAACTGATGTTTTAGTATATTTCTTTGATTTTGAATCAAGACGTTTACCAACTGCATGACGTTTTACACCATTCCGATCCTATTTTATGCAAATCAGTTTCAATCAGACCTACCTTTTCAAACAACTTTGAAATCTCCGAAACAATACCAAAGTACTGTTCATCTGTCATCATTGAACGCTTCTTTAATTCTTCCATATCGCCAAAAATTTGCTTACGTATCATTTCAGACATGCTAACTCTGTATATGTTAGACATCTCTTTTATGATACTTTTTTCCTCGCTCGTTATCCGTAATTTTATTTCTGAATCAAAATTCATAGTAATACCTCACTTCGTCATTTTTTGGTCAACGGTTTCGAATCACAAAACCTATTTTGACCAAACGTGCCACCATCAAACCATGGTATCACTACCATATCGCAAGCATACCATCTGTTACCACAAATAGTGCTTGCGAGGGGACACGTTTTCAACGTATCCCCTTCGAACCCCAGTTTATGAACCAATATCAAACGGTAGTTTACCATTTTCGTTTGGTTCATTTTGGACCGCTCCGCTATTGTCCAAATTATGATTTTCGTCATAAAACTTTTGAAGCATTTCATAATGTTCACGAAAATCTTTTAAGTTATCAAAAGCAGTATTATTGATTACCCATCTTCCAATTTGAGAAGCTACTTCTTTCTCTAATTCTTCAATCTGTTTCGCAACTTTTTCCAACTCTTTACGCTTTGGTTATAGTGTCATTTTAGCCATAAGATATAGCTTCATTTCTATAAATCAAGGTACTATATCACAATAAAAATGCTTTGTTAATCAAATTATTTATAGAGGCTTCTCAGTTTTTCGACTGCTTGAGCCTACCACTTGTCACTTAAAGAAAAGGGTTGCACAAGCGAACAAGTTCGCTCTTTTCTTCAAGTAACCGACTGCGTGATTTGTCCGGCTCATTCTCAAAACTGATACCCCTCCGGTGGAATCAGTCGAATGCCGAACCCAACTTAAAAAGCTGATGCACCTTGCACCAGCATTTTTATTTTTCATTCTTTGATATAACTATTATTCCTATAAGAACTAAAACCATCAATCCATAAAATATTTTCTCATATCTATACCCATCTGAAACTATAAAATTAAAAATTAAATAACTACTAATTACAAAAATAATTAAATACTTATTTTTTTTCATATTAGACCCAATATGTCTTATGGATTGTTTTAATTAATTTAGTTCTAGCTGAATTTGAATAGTATTTTACAATTGATTCTTCGCCTATTATTACTCTATACCCAGCCGGAGCTGTAGCTGTAATAAATCTAGCATTAACAGTAGGCCAAATATCTGTATCTTGTGTTTTTAATGTTTCTGATACATCATACAATAACAACGCCCCTCTCACAGCATTAGAAGGTATCAATCCCAATATCTGTGTTACTGCAAATTTCGCAATCCTAGTAGCTTTAGTACTAATAACATTAGTTACTCCACTCCAACTACCATATTCAATATTTTTATATCCCAATTTTTTATAATAATTTATATCTCTTTCAGAAGCACTTCTTGTAGAAAATATTCCTTCACTACTATAATTTGGAATATCCTTTGTTGGATCTGCAAATGGAAGCTTAGATGTCTCCTCATAACTATTACTTATCTGTGTAAAACTACTTGCATAGACAGTAGAGTTATTATTCAAATAAAGTATACTTAAATTTGAAATCATAGAAAATATCACTAGCATTGATATAATTTTTTTCATAACAAATACCCCCATCACATTTTCATAATTTTAATAAAATAACTTGATTATTTAGCAAATACTCTCCTTTCTAACAAGTTATTTCTTTATTTCTATTTTTATCACTTCCAATATACACCCAACTTTCCAAAAAAATAAGTCTATTTTTGTAAGCGTTTTTATGATATAATAAAAGGGTTAACAGTAAAAATTATATACAAAAACTAAAGGAACCCAATAAATGAGTTCCTTTTTTTACCAATCAAACTTAATAACTTCCTTACACTTATCTCTCAACAAATTAAAGTCAACATCATCAAGTTAACATTGTCCGAATCTGGGGATAACAGCTTAGAATTTGTTAAAACTAATCCAGCCCCTACTTTAAAATAATAATATTAGTAACAATAACATCAGTGAGGCTGGGCAAAAACTAGTTTCAGAACACAAAAAAAAACGGGCATTTCCGCAGTTGGAGATGCTCGTTTTCTTATGCCATGGTTTATAATTATAATAACCACAAAACAACTAGAAAGCCATGACTATGTATAAAGAGTATAACACAAATCAA
>NZ_CACVCC010000063.1 GCF_902729355.1 Streptococcus sp. S784/96/1
GATACGCTTGACAAAGACTTGATGGTTAAAGGCACACCAAGCATCACAGGTGACGCCGCTAAGTTCTTCGATGTGAAAGTAGACGGTCAAACTGTGACTGCGACAATGAAAGACTTCGCAAACGCAGATGAGTTAGCAGGTCAACAAGTTGAGTTGGTAATTCCAGCGCAAATCCGCGAAGGCGTGACCCGCGTTAAGATTCCAAATACAACGAAAGTTGTTTATAACAACTCAACCGTTGATGGCGAACCTGACAAAGAAACGCCACCAACGCCACCAGTAACAGTAACGCCACCAACCGATCCAACAGTTGATAAGAAAATCAACCGTACATTGGAACACTTAGATATTGAACGTAACAAGTCTTACATGTATAATATCTATGCAGAGATTCCAGGAGATATTGAAAATTACACCGAATACGTTGTAACAGATGATGTTGATCCTGCTCTTGGAATCAATGGTGACGTAGCTGCCCATGTTGATGGTTACACAACAGATGCCTTTAAAATTACAGTAGAAGGCAACAAAGTGACTGCTACAGTTGTAGACTTTGCGAAACTTGCAGGTTACAAACAAGTTCAAATCTATATTCCAGCTTACATTAAGGAAGATGCAGATTTGACAACTTATGTTGATACCAAAGTACCAAATACAGTAAGTCTTGAGTTCACTAATGCAAGCGGCATCAAGAAACGTAAAGAAACTAAACCAGTAACCGTAACGCCACCAACACCACCAACACCACCAACACCACCAACACCAGAACCACCAAAACCAGGTGAGCCTGTGAAAACAGTTAGCAATGTTGAAGGTGCTGAACAAGCCTTGTTGTTGAAACTTGCCCAAGCAACAGATGCGTTTAGATTTGATATTAAATCAGTTGTACCAGTTGATAAAACAATGGCTACTCGTATTAACTTAACAAGCATTACGCTAAGAGATACATTGGATGATAATCTTAAAGTATCACGAGTAGGTATTACAGTTAAAGATACACCAAGTATCAATACACTGGCATCTGACTTTAATTTTATTGATGAGGATGTAGAAGTAGCTAAGAAGGAACTTGAAGAAGCTCGTCAAAAACTTGATGATCTTCAAAAAGATCATTCTGCCGAATCACAAGCTAAACTTGTAGCAGCTGAAGTAAAAGTTACTGAGCTTCAACAACAGCTTACGGATGCACAATCGGTGTTAGAACAACTTAAAGTATCTGCTACGACAGTGGAAACAACTACTGAAACAACTACTGAAACAACTACTGAAACAACTACTGAGACAAGCGAGAATAGCCAAACACAGATTCAAAATCAAGAGAATGTGGTAGCAGCTCTAGAAGCACAATTGGCAGAAGCGAAACTTGAAGTAGAAACTGTAAAAGCAGAAATTGCGAATGCGAAAACTGCAGAGGAGCTGAAAGTAGAGGTTTCAAATCAACAAGCAATTGTAGATAAGGCACAAATAAAACTGACGGAAGCAGAAACGAAGCAAAAACTAGTTAAAGAAAAACTAGACTTACTTACTCAAGTAACTGAAAAAGGTGAGTTGACTGCAGAAGCCATTGAAAAACTTGGTGGTACGATTAAAGTTGATGGCCAAAACGTTACAGTGGACTTCAGTGATGAAGCGACAATGGAAGCGTTGAAAGGTCGAACAGTTACAATGATTATCTATAGCGAGATTAAAGACGTGAAAGCTCTGAAAGACGTTCATTTCTCTCAAGGTATTGATAATACAGCAACGGTTCAATTTAACCATGATCCAAGTGCTGAGTTGACGAAGAAGACGAATAAGGTAACAGTTGTTCCGCCTCGTCCAAATCCGTCAACACCACCAGGTGAAACGCCACCACCAGGTAAGACTCCACCGCCAAGCACACCACCAACACCAAATACACCGCCAACGCCACCAGTGAAAGATAAGCCCAAATTGCCAGCAACGGGTGACTATATTTCATACTTTGCGCCAATCGTTGGATTTATCAGCTTAGGCCTAGGAGCTTTGGTAATGAGAAAGAAACGCGACTAAAAAAGCAGGATTACAAGCTATTTTAACAGTCTGCGCTAATCAACTCTCAGTAGTGTATAAGAGGTAAAAGAGAAGACCTTTGGGTCTTCTTTTTGTGGCTCTTTGTCAACTGTAGTGGGTGACTTATAGCTAAAGACGAGAGGAGACGAGATTCGTCTTCTCTTTTTTGATGTTCAAAGCGATTAAGATACGTTTCTTGAAATTGTCAAAGTTCTTGTAACCAAAGGCATTGCGTTTGATATCTTTGATGAGTTTGTTAGTGGCCTCAAGTTTAGCGTTAAAATAAGGCAATTCAATGGCGTTAGTGATATAGTTTTTATAGCGAGAGTAAATGTGCTCAAAGCCGTGTTAAAGGTGCGATTAAGATGAGGTAACGTGTCTTGAATTAACCCCCAAAACTGGTCAGTATTCTTCTCTTGTAGATGGAATAGGAGTAGTTGGTACAGGTCGTAGTAATCTTTAAGTTCAGGTACTAGAGTAAAGATTTTATTCAGACACTCCCTAGGAGTTAAGGTTTCTCTAAATGTTCGATCATAGAACGCCTTAAGAGAGAGTTGCTGACTATCTTTTAGGATAAATTTCCAATAGTATTTAAGAGCTCTGTATTCCAGAGATTTATCATCAAATTGTTCCATGATTTTGATTCTAGTCTGATTAAGAGCCCGGCTCATGTGCTGGAGTAAAATAGTCCAGTGGACTATTTTAGCCTCGAGCTAAGAAATTCGGAAGCGAGGGGTGGAAACGATCAAGAACAATTTT
>NZ_CACVCC010000064.1 GCF_902729355.1 Streptococcus sp. S784/96/1
ACTGTTTCCCACACTGCTTTTTCTGTTTCCCAACTTCCGTAAGTTTTCTCCCCAGTGACATCATTTATGGATACTGTTCGTATGAAGTTTACGGTTTGTGTAGTGCTTGGTGCAATTTCTTTCCCATCACTATCTACATATTTGATTGTTCTGCTAACCGTTTTGTTTTCTGTTGTTTGAGAACTTGTTGCCGAGTAGGTCACTGTTTCTACACTATCTGCACTGTCTGGTGATACAGTTTTTTCTGCAATTTCTGTTTGAGTAGTTGTGTAGTTCTCAAGAACAGGAGTATTTACTGTTTCCCACACCGCTTGTTCTGTTTCCCAACTTCCGTAAGTTTTCTCCCCAGTGACTTTATTGGTCATCATTTTCCGATTGAAGACTACTTTTTGGGTGACAGACGGAGCTAATTCGTCTCCAATTTCGTTCACATACTTGATGATACGAGTTACTTCTTTTGAGTCTACTGATTCTTCTATCTTAGCCCTATAATTTAATTTTACTACTAAATCAGTGTCAGAACTTTTTCCTGTGATTGGTGCGGAATCTTCTAGTGGCCCCACATACTCATAGTTGTCAAACTCCTTAATTCGGGCTGTGTAACCAATTCCCTTAACAACTTTGGATAAAACAAGTTCTTTGGAAACTTCTGGCATTGGTTTTCCATCTAAATAGTATTCTGTGTAAACGGAGCTAAGTCCCTCTGTGGAGATAAGCACTGCTGTACCATTAACGTTGACGCGGTCCCCTTCGCTAGCATTGAAAGTTTCATAGACCGTTTCTCCCTTACGTGTTAAAGTTACATGTAAATCGTTAAATGTTTTTAAGCCATTATATCCATCGTATTGTGCGTTAAGTTTTGGCAGAACACCGAGGATAGTCCATTCATACGAATTGTATTTTGGATCGAGGGTACCATTAACACGGTAAGTAGTTGTTTTAGCATCTACCGATTGTAAAACTAAACGAACACTAGATTTAGTCATTTGCTTGTAAGCTACGCCACCATCTCCTACAGGAACCATTTCTTCAGCTCCACCTTCTAATATATAGGCTGAACCAATGACAGCTGAGTCGTTATCAAAAGGAATAGTGGGACCTTTACTGATGGTTAAGATATCACCATTTTGTAAACCTGTCATACCAGGGACAATATAGACTGAACGATAGCGAGCAGTGACTTCTCCATTTACAGTTGTGATAGTATATCCAGCAGAAATTTTTGTCTGATCTCCAACTTCTAAGTTTCGAACAACCAGTTCTCGAACCGGTACGGTTACGGTTGTTTCCTCTTTTCCATTGATACTAATGGAAGCTGGGATTTCATACGAACGATTTGCAGTCAGTGCTTTTACAGCTTGAGGAGTTGAAGCAGTTGTTTTTAAAGAAATTGGGAGATGGTCAGTAGCATACTTGTCTGCATTATTATTTAAGGTAATGGTTACAATCGTTTTATAGAGACTATCTTCAGGTGCTAATGTTTCAGCTCCTGTCATTTTACTATCTGTAGGAATGTTGCTTTCGACAGTAGATGTTACTGTACCGATTACCTTATTATCATAGATGAGGTCTCCGTCAGAAATGGTGGTATTGACATTTTTGTATTCAATAACTATGGGATCCCCTTGGCTTGAAGGATTAACAATATCGAAATCGAGAGTTGGCTTAGTGCGACTAGCAGCCCCCACTAAACCAGGAATAACCTCGATTTTTGCAGAAACATTCGCAATTTGATTTGTAGTAGAAGATTCTGAAGTGGTATTTGATGAACGTAGCACAGGTTCTGTTCGATCGTTTTTATCTAGTTTATCTGCTTCAAGCGATTCATCGGTTGAAGCAGTGGAGGATTCACCCTCTGAAGTTGCTATTTCTACTGTTTCTACTGTTTCTACTGTTTCTACTGCTGCATTCTCTGTTAATGCAGCCACTTCTGCAGTCGGCAGAATTAGCAAGCTCCCCATCGCTAATAAGAGGGTACAGCCACAACAGAAAAATTTTCCTTTTTTTATCAGTCTCCAATTTTTTTGTTGGCTATTTTTTTTATGGAAAAACATAGGAACAAGTCTCCTTATTATTTTAGATAAATTGAATAACTTTAATTATATATATATATATATAATGTCAACTAAAAACTTCGACGAATCATGACAAACTCTAAGCAGGCTTGTCCTGCTAACCCATGACAGAAAATAATTGTTACTTTATACTAATAAGTGAACAATACAAATCCGTGGTCTTTAATAGGGCTTTGCCTAGCCTGTACGACAAACTAGATGAATAAGAATCATGGGATAACTCGACTACGCCTTGAGCACGAAAACAAAATTACTGTAAGCCACCTATTCGATTATTCAAAAATAGAATAGGTGGCTTTTCACATGGAAGTCATGATTGAAACTTGTTGTGACATTGATGTTCACCAAAAATCCATTGTTTGTTATATCTTAGACGGTCCGCTTGATATCAACAAACCCCAAAAAATTCAGAAGACATTTGGAACAACAACCATCGCTCTTCAGCATGCTTTAGCTTGGTTGGAAGAAAATCATATCACTCATATTTTCTTTGAATCCATAATCTTTTACAACGAGCAAAAAAAGTCCCATAAGACTTATAATGAAATGCGCCTAAACAACTCATTAGAAAGTATCTTATGGAACACATCAATCATACCACATTACTCATCGGAATGAAAGACAAAAATATCACCTTAGATAAAGCCATTCAGCACGATACCCATATCGAAGTCTTCGCT
>NZ_CACVCC010000065.1 GCF_902729355.1 Streptococcus sp. S784/96/1
GGTGGGGGTCGCGGGTTCGAATCCCGTCATTCGCTTGAGGCGCCGGGGTGGCGGAACTGGCAGACGCACAGGACTTAAAATCCTGCGAAGGGTGACCTTCGTACCGGTTCGATTCCGGTCCTCGGCATAAAACTAAATAGAGCACCCTTAGCTCAATTGGATAGAGTACCTGACTACGAATCAGGCGGTTAGAGGTTCGACTCCTCTAGGGTGCATTCGGGAAGTAGCTCAGCTTGGTAGAGTACTTGGTTTGGGACCAAGGGGTCGCAGGTTCGAATCCTGTCTTCCCGATGAAAAATTGGCGGTGTAGCTCAGCTGGCTAGAGCGTCCGGTTCATACCCGGGAGGTCGGGGGTTCGATCCCCTTCGCCGCTATAATTGTTATATATGGATGACTTTGGACCTTTAGCTCAACTGGTTAGAGCACTCGGCTCATAACCGAGCGGTCGTAGGTTCGAGTCCTACAAGGTCCATTACAATTATTATTTTCGGAGGATTACCCAAGTCTGGCTGAAGGGAACGGTCTTGAAAACCGTCAGGCGTGTAAAAGCGTGCGTGGGTTCGAATCCCACATCCTCCTTTATTATTAACGCGGGATGGAGCAGCTAGGTAGCTCGTCGGGCTCATAACCCGAAGGTCGTGGGTTCAAATCCTGCTCCCGCAATATTATTATTTTAGTTGGCTCGGTAGCTCAGTTGGTAGAGCAATGGATTGAAGCTCCATGTGTCGGCGGTTCGATTCCGTCTCGCGCCATTTTAGCGGGTGTAGTTTAGTGGTAAAACTACAGCCTTCCAAGCTGTTGTCGCGAGTTCGATTCTCGTCACCCGCTTTATTTAGAAATAAATAAGATCCAAGCATTGGCTTGGGCGCGTAGCTCAGGTGGTTAGAGCGCACGCCTGATAAGCGTGAGGTCGGTGGTTCGAGTCCACTCGTGCCCATATTATTATTTTATGGTCCGTTGGTCAAGGGGTTAAGACACCGCCTTTTCACGGCGGTAACACGGGTTCGAATCCCGTACGGACTATAGTTAAATAAAAAGGGGATATATGTTATCTCCTTTTTTGTATTTTCGGGCTCTTTGTCAACTGTAGTGGGTTGACAAATTTAACACCGAGAGAGGACAAAGTTTGTCTGTAATCGCCCAATAACAGAGTATCTATCTTAATAGCAGTATACTGTTCTTAAAAATGATTACTGGAGGTTATTGTAATGTCACAACCTATCGTCCCTTTGGAAATCCCATAACCTCGTCGGTTTGAATCAAAACCCAGAAATGATGTCTTACTGAAAATCCGACTGGATAAACTTGAACTGACCTTGTTCCAATCCCTTAATCAAGACAGGTTAGAAGCTATTTTAGATAAGGTGCTAAGCTATAACGATTCAACTCAGTGATTTAGGGCAGGTTTATTTTGTCTGCGGGAAAACTGATATGCGTCAAGGGTTTGACTCACTTGCCTATCTGGTTAAAAGTCAATTTGAACTAGATCCTTTTTCAGGGCAAGTCTTCCTATTTTGCGGTGGTCGTAAAGATCGCTTTAAGGCACTTTATTGGGACGGTCAAGGCTTCTGGCTACTTTATAAACGTTTCGAAAATGGAAAACTCACCTGGCTAAACACAGAAAAGGAAGTCAAAGCCTTAACTTCTGAACAGGTTGACTGGCTGATGAAGGGATTTTCTATTACACCTAAAATCAATATCACAAAAAGTCGTGATTTCTATTGAAATCATGGCTTTTCTTTCGGTATAATATAAAAAACAATGGAGGGATGAACATGAGTTCAAAAGATAACATTATTGAAAGTTTAACAAAAACGATAGAGACCATGTCTAATGAACTCGCCCTCCTTGGTGAACAAGTGGCTTATTTGAGTCAAAAACTTTATGGCAAGTCATCAGAGAAGGGCCATTCTCCTTTAGGATAACTAAGCCTTTTTGAAGAAGAACTTCCTGAAGAGGATTCTGATTTACCCTGTTGAAACTGAGATTATCACTTATAAACGTCGGAAATCTAAAGGCGTTCGTCAAGCTATTTTTAACCAATTCACTTCAGAAATAGTCCATCATGAACTAAAGGGTGAAGACTGCAGTTGTCCAGACTGTCAAGGTCAGTTAAAAGAGATTGGCTCTTGCGTCCAAAGACAAGAGTTGGTCTTTACCCCTGCCCAATTAAAACGTGTTGACCATGTCCAACATGCCTATAAATGTCAAAGTTGCAGTGAGGAGGGACACGTTGATAAGATTATTAAGGCTCCTGTTCCTAAAGCTTCCTTATCACATAGTTTG
>NZ_CACVCC010000066.1 GCF_902729355.1 Streptococcus sp. S784/96/1
AAGCAAAGCGAGTTACGGATAGCCCTGCAAGGCTTGTCCAAGCGTTAGGAACAGGGTGACGACACGATTGGCAACAAGCAACTGCAAGCAGTCCTACCTCCATCTCTAAATAGCGGTTGCGCTCTTCTAGTTGCTTGTTTTTGAGTTGTAACTCTTATTCTGGGGTAAGGTTCGGTTTACTGTCTACCCCTTTACCTCTGCGGTCTAGGAGTCCTTGACTACCGTCCTTCTCAAACTTTCTCACCCAGGAATAAACTTATTGGTAGAAAATGCCATATTTCTCAATCGCTGCCTGATAATCCTTATCATGAATAATGGTGAAGTTGACAATCTCCACACGTTCTTCAAAAGTGGTTTTACGTCCTTGGTTCATACGACTTAATCCTTTACTAGTTGCTTTGATTTCTTTACCACTAGTATACCGTTTTATCCACTTTTCGAGAACACTTCTAGAGGATATTTGATACCTGTCACAAATAGTATACGTTGACCCTGTTCCATTAAGATAATCTTGTACAGCTTGTTCTTTGACTTCTTTTGAGTACCTCGTCCAAGTTTTCCTTTCTTTTAGTCCTGCTATACCTAGCTGTTTGTATTTACGAACCCAAGTTCTAATGGTGGTATCACTAACGCCATATTCCCTTATTAAGCTTGAAATGGATTTCCCTTTTTCTAGATACAAGTTAACAATCTCTAGTTTTTCTTCTACTGATTTTGGAATTCTTTTTGACATACGAAAACTCCCCTTTTAGTTTCTAGTGAATTTTTGTTTTTTCACTGTCCACTATAAGGGGAGTATATCAATTTGTCCTAACCTCTTTTTGATTTTTTATACTAATTGTAAAAAAAGGGGAGCGTTGACTTTATTCTCCCTTTTTAACATCATTATTTTCCAAATAAGCCCTTGACCTTGTCAAGAAGGCTGTCGGCACCTTGCGCACCTTCAACGAGAGTTTTTGCTTGCTCAAAGTATTCTCCGAGATTATCTTTTTGCTCATTGACAAAATCAACTGCTGCTGAGAAGTCTTTCTTTTCAATTAGTTCTTTAACTTGGTTAAATAGGTCTTGTGGATTCATTTTGGAACCCCTTTCTTTTAAGATAACTTTATTAAACCATAAAAATTTCTTTTTTAAAAGTTTTTAGCTTATGAAATTTACTTTTGTTATAATAGATTATAGATATGAAAGGAGTAGATATGAAGCTAGCAACGATTTGTTATATTGATAATGGAAGAGAATTACTGCTTTTACATCGTAATAAAAAACCTAATGATGTCCATTTAGGGAAATGGATTTCTGTTGGAGGGAAGCTTGAAAAAGGAGAAAGTCCAGAAGAGTGTGCAGTTCGTGAAGTTTTTGAAGAAACTGGCCTTAAAGTTGATGACATGGAGTTATGTGGAATAATTACTTTTCCAGAATTTACGCCAGGTCATGATTGGTATACCTATGTTTTTAAAGTCACTCAATTTTCAGGTGAGTTATTAGAAGATTGTCCTGAGGGAACTTTAGAATGGGTTCCTTATGATCAAGTCTTATCTAAGCCAACTTGGGAAGGGGATTACGAAATGTTCAAATGGATTTTAGAAGATGTTCCGTTTTTTTCTGCTAAGATGACTTATGAGAGTGGAAACTTGGCTGAAAAAAAAGTAATATTTTATCCGTACAATTAGTCTATTCTTACACTTATCAACTTCTCTATTTTATCAGTTGAAACTCACTCCGACAAACTCATGAAAAAATATCGCTTTCTCATAATGATTTTTCATAAAAAGTTATAATTTTATCATGAAATTTTGTTATAATATAGATAGGTGAAATAGAGGATGAACCGATGCACTTATGTAATTGGTATGAAGATATTTTGAAGAAAATGAGGCTGGGCAAAAACTAGTTTCAGAACACAAAAAAAACGGGCATTTCCGCAGTTGGAGATGCTCGTTTTTTTATGCCATGGTTTATAATTATAATAACCACAAAACAACTAGAAAGCCATGACTAT
>NZ_CACVCC010000067.1 GCF_902729355.1 Streptococcus sp. S784/96/1
AGAGAGCTCTGTTCGCCGCTGCAATGGTGGATGAGATGGGGAGACAATCGTTAATTCGTCAGAATACTTTTTCGCCACACTTCCCTAAATGTTAGAATCGAGGGTGAAATAGTCTACCAGACGATTCACTCCCGCCTCCGCATAGGGGTGAGTTGCTGTGCCCTTCTCAGGTTTTCCCGTCCTGAACCCCTCACCCACCGAGCCTTGATTAAATGGCGATAGTAACATTTTTATCTTAGCCTGAGCTTAAAAATCAGGACGTAAAAGGAAGAGCTTCTAAAATTTCAATTCGATCTTTTTTCTATCCTTTAGAACATGATTGGAAAGAAAGAGCATACTGAAAATATAAAAATTACAGTTCTTTAACTCGCTTCGGCAAAAAGAGGCTAACCTGTGTAAAGCGGTCTTTTTCAGAAGTAATTTCCATATGATAGTCCGTGCCAAATTGCAGAGCTAGGCGCTGATCAACATTTTTAAGACCAACTCCGCCTTGATGGACGGATTTAGTTGTGCCTGTTGCCTTATTTTGACTATCCATCCCTTTACCGTTATCGCGAATGTCAATGCGTAGGTGCTCTGCTGTTTCACTAATAGTAACTTCAATCAGTCCATCACGCTCGACTTCCTTGATACCATGGTAAATGGCATTTTCGACAATCGGCTGTAAAATTAACTTGGGTACTTGATAGTCTGCATAGGCTGGCAATTCATGGAGTTCATAGTTGAGTTTATTGCCGTAGCGCTGCTTTTGAATAAAGAGATACTGACGGACATGTTCCATCTCATCCTTAAGACAAATTTGCTCATTGCCATTATTGAGAGCTATGCGAAAATATTTTGCCAATGCCTTGGTAATTTCCACCACGCGCTTGCGGTCATTGAATTCTGTCATCCAAACAATTGTATCTAGCGTATTGTAGAGGAAATGAGGGTTGATTTGACTGGCTAATGCCACCAGCTCATACTCCCGAATATCCTGCTCTTGTTGCTTGACAGAAGCCATGAGAGCGTCAATTTGATCCAGCATTTTATTGAAATAGCGCGATAAATCTAACAGTTCCGCCGTTCCCACTTCCTTGGCACGCAGGTGTGACTGCCCCTGCCCGACTGCCAAAATAACCTCCTGCAAGTCACGAATCGGTTTTAACCAGATACGAATGACCAAAGCTGAACCCAAGCCAGAAATCAAGAGGGCAACCAAGCCTGCTCCCAAAAAGGCGTATAGGATTTGATGGCGAACCATGTGAAGTTCATCAAGAGACGATACCCCAACCAAGGTCCACTGGCTGTCTGGAATTTCAATCTGATAGACAAATTCTTTTTTAGAAGAGGTATAGCCATTTTCCACTGCCAAGTATGGCTGCATCGCATCCATCTCTTCCTTAGAGGAATAGACTTCTTTTTTTGGATGATAGACAAACTCTTTCTGAGAATTGACAATAAAAGCGAAACCTGTATCGCCTAATGTTAGCTGGTCCAAATAGTTTTCTAACCTACTATAGTCAATATCCAGTCGTAGTACTCCCTTATTGTTGCCCTCGCTGTCCTCAATCTCTCGTGTAATCGAAATAACCCATTGTTCTCCCTTTTGGGTCAGAGATTCCTTATGAGCAGGGGTCAAAACAGGCATGGCTTTCTGGTCAATGGCTGCTTGATACCAAGATTCCGCCATCATATCACTAGAGGTTTTCATGGTGAGCTGGCTGTCTGTCGAAACCACCTGACCTTCTTTGGTCACTAAGACGGCAGAGACCAAATCAACATCTCCCATAAGCAAGCTATTCATCAAAAAGAGCAAATCCTCTTTGTGATCTTCATCAGGATAAGCAATATACTCTTTCAGTAACCGATTCTCC
>NZ_CACVCC010000068.1 GCF_902729355.1 Streptococcus sp. S784/96/1
TGAAAAAGTGCCTTTGTCAAGCTGTCTTTGCGGCTAGACGACAAAAAGGCAGTCCTATCAATTAACTTATTCTGAATTTTGCCAACAAAAAAGATTGTTAGAGACGAGCTAACAATCCAAAACTAAAGATTTTTCGCCTATATTGTAACATAGGGGAGGAAGTTTTGTACTTTTTTTGAAGTTTTCGTATAAAAATATCTCAACATTCTCTTTTTGAGAGTAATAACAGATTGACGCAGTTCTGTGACTATAAGCCGCTCTTGCCGACTAGAGCCAAAGGTCCACTGAAACAGCTTCCTTCCGCACCACTTTCCCACGCTAGTGCTAAAGCAGCTTCTCCATTTCCTCTTATTTGGTTCGCCTGTAAACGGATCAACAGTTTCAAACAATATGAGCTGATTTGCTACTCTATCTTCTTGCAATTGATTTTGAATATACTCGGAGATAACCTTTTAGTTTAGCCTTACCGTGCTCACATAATTCCCTTCTGCCCCAAAATGGCGATTACCATATTTGTATCTCAGATTGGTGTGTTTATCAAACATCATAAAAGCACTATTACCTTTTTAATAGCCCATAAAACTAGCTATACTCAGTTTAGGTGGCATACTAACCAGCATTCCGAACAGGCGTTTGCCACGTGAATTGGAATTCCTCTGCGCTCACACAAATCACGAACATTTTTTCCGATACTTGATTTGTACTTGCCATATAGGATTTGGCGACAATATTTTGGTGCGAAAACGACGTAATATTTACAATTCCAACGTGTATGTGATAAACTTTCATTATACTCTCTCATGAGAGACCTCCTCCGTGATATCCTTGGGTGGGGGGTGGCGGGAACTACTTCTATCTTATCATTTTAGGAAGATTTTTTAATACCACGCTGGAAGCTCCATGGAACTACTAGCATAGCTAGTGTTTTTTGCTTGACAATAAAAAAAAACTGCCAACTACAGTTTTTTTTATACTCCGTACGGGATTCGAACCCGTGTTACCGCCGTGAAAAGGCGGTGTCTTAACCCCTTGACCAACGGAGCAAAAATTTATAGTCCGTACGGGATTCGAACCCGTGTTACCGCCGTGAAAAGGCGGTGTCTTAACCCCTTGACCAACGGACCATAAGTGCTATTCGTTCAACACTCTTATTATTATAGCAGATATATTTTTTTTGTCCAGTCTTTCATTTCATTTTTTATTTAAATATTGCTTTTTTTTTGTTAATTTGATATACTAATGAAACTGAGGTCTCATAGCTCAGCTGGATAGAGCATTCGCCTTCTAAGCGAACGGTCGCAGGTTCGAATCCTGCTGGGATCACTAAAAGAGTCTGGGACAATAATCCCTTGGCTCCAAAAAAAGCAACGGATTTCCCGTTGCTTTTTTGCATGGTTGCGATAGTCTTGGTAAAATAGAATTGCTCAATAAACCATTTAGAAAGGCTATCTCATACATATTCACTATAACACAAATCAAACGACTTTATCACTAGAAATAAGTTTTTTCTTGCCACAAGACCATATTGTCTTTACCATTGAAAAAGTGGTGAATGCCTTGGAAGATAGTCACTTCCACGCTTTCTATCATGAATTTG
>NZ_CACVCC010000069.1 GCF_902729355.1 Streptococcus sp. S784/96/1
TTATGCCATGGTTTATAATTATAATAACCACAAAACAACTAGAAAGCCATGACTATGTATAAAGAGTATAACACAAATCAATTGAGTTTGGAACTAAATCTTGCTTACGATATCCCCATGAATCATGAAGTTAGACTCATCAGTCTTTTCGTGGACAGTATCCCTAATCATGTTTTGCTGGAAGAAAAGTCTCATACTGGCCGACCAGCCTTCCATCCGGCTATGCTCTTGAAGATGACGCTTTTTGCCTATGCTCGTCAGGTCTTTTCTGGCCGCAAAATAGTGCAAATGAATGATGAAGTCATTCCTATGAAATGGTTAAGTCAGGACACCTATGTTAGTTATAAGACCATCAATAATTTCCGTTCCAGCAAGCATGCTAATAACCTGATTAAGACTGCTTTTATTTACTTCACCTTGCTCATGCGTGAGAATGGTATGATTGAAGACGATGCTCTCTTTATCGATGGCACCAAGCTAGAAGCTGATGCCAATCTCTATTCTTTTACTTGGAAAAAAGCCGTCACTAAGTACGAAGACGCATTGAATAGTAAGACCGCTGAACTTTATGACAACCTTGTTCAAGAGGGGGTAGATTTAGCTCTCTCGAAAGAAGAATGTGAAACGAGCGAGGGATTAGTGCGCCTTTTGGAAGACACAGAGCAGGCCTTGGCGGAAGTTGAGAAAGCTATTTCTGAGGAACCCAAAGTTATCAAGGGTGGTTCCGCTAATAAACAGAAGAGACGTCGTATTAAGAAACTGCGCAATCAGTTGAGGAAAGATTACATTCCTCGTAAACAGAGGTATGAGGAGGCTAGAGAAATCCTCCAAGAACGCAACTCCTTCTCCAAAACGGACCATGATGCCACCTTTATGCGAATGAAAGAAGACCATATGATGAATGGTCAGCTCAAACCTGGGTATAATGTCCAAGCTGCCACCAATGGTCAATATATTCTTGCCTATGACATCTTTCCAAATCCAACAGATACTAGAACTCTAAAACCTTTCCTCCAATCCATCCAAACTCTGGATTTATTCGAAAACATTGTAGCTGATGCAGGTTATGGAAGTGAAGAGAACTACGTTTTTATAATTGATGAGTTGGAGAAAACACCTCTGATTCCCTATGGCATGTACCAAAAGGAATTGACTAGGAAATATAAGAACAGTCCTACTAATCCAAGTAATTGGGATTACCTTGAAGAGACGGACCAGTTTATTAAACCAGATGGAGTTGTTTATTCCTTTAAGAATTACTCTCGTCGAACTGACAAGTACGGCTTTAAACGTGACTTTAAAATCTATGAGGCGGATAACATACAGGACACGGAAGAGTTAGAAAAACTGGCTAAAACAGAAACCGGTCGTCAGAAACAGATTCACTACAATCCGACTTGGAATTATTTTAAGGAACTTATCAAGGAAGAATTGCATAGCGAAGAAGGCTCTCGTATCTATGCCAAACGGAAAATCGATGTTGAACCCGTTTTTGGCAGATTAAAGAGTGTTTTTGGTGTGCGAAGAGTTCATGTAAGAGGCAATCAAGCTGTCCAAACGGAAGTTGG
>NZ_CACVCC010000070.1 GCF_902729355.1 Streptococcus sp. S784/96/1
TAACATTCACCCTAAAACAGGTGTCTTGCCAGTTTGATATGCGACGTCTAGCGCCTAAAAAGAGTACGACTTAACAGGACACCTCTACTTTAACATAATGAAAAAGTAGTGAGGACTTTCTCCCGTCGGAGATTTCCTCACTACTAATCTTAGTATGTTTGTTGTGTTCAAAGCGAATAAGATAAGTTTCTTGAAATTGTCAAAGTTCTTGTAACCAAAGGCATTGCGTTTGATATCTTTGATGAGTTTGTTAGTGGCCTCAAGTTTAGCGTTAGAATAAGGAAATTCAATGGTGTTAGTGATATAGTTTTTATAGCGAGTAAACGTGTTCAAAGCGGTTTTAAAGGTGCGATTAAGATGAGGTAATGTGTCTTGAATCCCCAAAACTGGTCAGTATTCTTCTCTTGTAGATGCAATAGGAGTAGTTGGTACAGGTCGTAGTAATCTTCAAGTTCAGGTACTAGAGTAAAGATTTTATTCAGACACTCCCTAGGAGTTAAGGTTTCTCAGTCCTCCTGAAGAGTTGGATAAGGCCAAAATTTGCATTGAAACAATTAATGAAAAAATTTTAGTGAGCTAAAGTCAAAAGTAAGTTCATTACCAAATAGTAGCCAGTTGGCGCTATTAATTACTAAAATAGAAAAAATTGATAGCAACTAATGACGAGTTTGATTCTAGTCAGTTCGAAGTTAAAAATACTGGGATGCAAAGATAAGTAACTACTGCGTCAAATTGTCGGGAATAGAAATGGAGGGCTAGTATACTTTTCCTAGTTCTGTTTTCGTTAATAATATTTTTAGAAAGAGAAACGGAACAGAAAAAATCAAATCGTAAAATTAATAAGAAGGATGATATTAGGAGTATTATCTGAAATATTCCATTAAACAAAAGTTAACTAATATCCTTTAAAAATCGGTATTTGTAGCAGTTCAGAACTAATGAAAGTGTTTTTGATAAGTATTATATCGTAGTCAATGATCAACAGTTTGGCTAAGTAATAAGGTAGCTAGAAAAACGATATAAATAGCTTGTATTGTGAAAGGTTCAGCTAAAGTCAGATGATGCTATCTTTGTAGTAATTTCTAAATGGCAAAATAGAAACTACAGGTGAGGCTGTAAAAGATTTCTTTGAAAATACTTCAACGTTGCATTTGCATAAGAACAGGTGTTATCTCAGTATTATAGCTAGGATAGTCCGACAGTTACTACTTGAACTTGCAAAATGAGGCTTTATCATTTCAAAAAAATTGGCAAAAAATCCCCAAAAAAGAAAAAATTTAAAAAAAGGTATTGACAAGAAGAGGATATATTTGGTAAGATATATGAGTTGTCTCGTAAGAGAGAAAGGCAGATATAGGAAAAAAACTAGAAAAAAGTAGTTGACACCGTTAGAAATATTTGCTAGAATAAAGGAGTTGTCTCTAAGGAGAAGTCCATTGAAAACTGAACAAGACGAAGCAAGTGCGGGTTACGGAAGTAACCTGTCAAAGACACAAT
>NZ_CACVCC010000071.1 GCF_902729355.1 Streptococcus sp. S784/96/1
CGCTATCCCCCATGATAACGATATTGTCAGTATCAATATCGTACTGAGCGCCATGTTCAGCCACCCAATGCATCGCTAGATTGACATCATCTAACTCACCCGGGAAAATAACATCTGGTGGTAATCGGTAGTTAAAGTTAACAAAACCGAAACCTGCCTTGGCAAATTCTAATCCAAAGAATTGATAGGTTTCTTTTGTCCCATATGTCCATCCGCCACCATGGATATGAATAATTGTCGCAACTTTACCCAAACGCTCTTTGGGAAGATAAATGTCTAGCTCTTGCCATTTAGGCACAGCTCCATAGGCAATATTATCAATGCGTTCTACTTCTGGAATATTACGTGGCAAACCTTTGTCACGTAAATCATCACTTTCTTTTAAATGCTTATTTAACTCTCTGATTCGCTCCATTGGATCTTTAATCGCATCAATCCGAGCAATTAAATCTTTTAACGCTTCCATAAGCTCCCCCCTAAAATAATAAACTTAACTCAAAACTCTCACTATTCTCATTGCCATCAGTAACTGTAAAAATAAAGTCACCATCCTCAAGGCAATAATGACCCTGATTGTTCCAAAAACCTAAGTCTTTCTTATCAACACGGAGCTCTACTGCCACTTTTTCCTTAGAGGCAACCTTAACTTTCTCAAACCCTTTAAGCTCTTTCACTGGACGAACAAGAGAACCAACCTTATCTGTCACATAGAGTTGAATAACTTCCTCCCCATCTCGATCACTGGTGTTACTAACATCAAGCATGATTTGAATACTCTCAGCTGTTTCTTTTACCACGACATTCTCAAATGCAAAGCGCGAGTAACTCAAGCCATAACCAAAATCATAGAGCGCCCCCTGTTCGATATCCATGTACTTAGATGTGAACTTGCTTCGGCCAGCCGGACGACCTGTATTGGGGTGATTATAATAAACTGGACACTGTCCTGACACTCTCGGAAATGAAACCGTGAGACGTGCACTGGGATTATTGGCTCCTGAAAGTGTGCGCGCCACCGCATGCCCCATTTGAATTCCCAAATGCCAAGACTCAATTACCGCATCTACTTGACCAACTTCTTTTTCAATCGCCATCGGACGGCCATTCATCAAAATGGCAACGGTTGGCTTGTCGAGGTTCTCCAGAGCCGCAAAAAGTTTACTCTGTTCACCAGGCAATGAAATATCTGCTCTTGACGTCGCTTCTCCAGACATGGAAACCAATTCACCTGCCACTAAAACAATCACATCACCATAGGCAAGAGCTTCTTGGAGTATGGCTTCATTAATTGGTGTCTCAAGACCTCCAACTTCAAAATAGCGGCTATTAGGAAATTCTTTCGTGATTCCTTCGACAAGAGAAATACCATCTTTTTCTCGAAAACTAATCGCCCAAGC
>NZ_CACVCC010000072.1 GCF_902729355.1 Streptococcus sp. S784/96/1
ACAAATCAAACGACTTTATCACTAGAAATAAGTTTTTTCTTGCCACAAGACCATATTGTCTTTACCATTGAAAAAGTGGTGAATGCCTTGGAAGATAGTCACTTCCACGCTTTCTATCATGAATTTGGTCGCCCTTCTTATCACCCTAAAATGCTTCTGGCTGCTCTGCTATTTGCCTACTCACAAGGTATCTTCTCTGGGCGAAAGATCGAAAAAATAATGATTGAAAATATCGCCATGCAGTACTTAACAGGACAGTTGGTGGTTTCCTACCGCACCATCAATCGTTTTCGTGTCGCTACTGGGATGGAAAATCTCATTCGTGATTTGTTCATTGATCTCAATCTTCGTTTGAAAATGGAAGAATTAGTGACGTTGGATTGTCTGTTTATTGATGGCACTAAGATTGAAGCTAATGCCAATAAGTATAGTTTCGTGTGGAAAAAGGCTACGGATAAGTTTTCCGCCAAACTTCAAGAACAGATACAGGTCTATTTCCAAGAAGAAATCACACCCCTTATCCATCAGGCCATTGTGCTGGATGAAGAAGAACCTATTACCTCAGAACAGTTAACAGAGTTCACTCAAGTCCTTGAAGAAGAATTGGCTAAACTGAGCCAAGCCATTGAGGGGGAGCCTGTAAAAGGAAAGGACGACCGTAAAACTCAACGTCGTAAACTCAAGAAAGTCCTGCGTAAAGTTAAGGATGATTTTTCAGTACGCGCTGAAAAATATGAGAGATATCAAGATACTTTCGAAGGACGCAATAGCTTTTCCAAAACAGATACAGATGCCACTTTCATGCGGATGAAAGAAGACCACATGAAGAATGGTCAACTCAAGGCTGGATACAATCTTCAAATCGCTACTGAGAACCAATTTGTTCTTCACTATGATGTCTTCTCAAATCCGACAGATACTAAAACTCTTTCGCCATTTTTCGAAACCTACCCACATGATGTGAAGACCGTTGTCGCAGATGCTGGATACAGCAGTGAAGAGAACCTTCTTCGCTTGAATGAAAGCAATGTGAACCATTTGATTAAGTATGCCATGTTTGATAAAGAGCAGAAAAAAGGGTATAAACCGTCAGCTAGGAACTTAACGAATTGGCACTATGATTGATTACAAAGAGGATAGCTATACTCATCCTGACGGGTGGTGCTATCGTTTTCACCATGTCAAACATCAGAAAACACAGACGGACTTTCAACAGGAAATCAAGGTTTACTACGCCGATGAACCTGAACTAGC
>NZ_CACVCC010000073.1 GCF_902729355.1 Streptococcus sp. S784/96/1
GATTTCCTGTTGAAAGTCCGTCTGTGTTTTCTGATGTTTGACATGGTGAAAACGATAGCACCACCCGTCAGGATGAGTATAGCTATCCTCTTTGTCATCATAGTGCCAATTCGTTAAGTTCCTAGCTAACGTTTTATACCCTTTTTTTTTGCTCTTTATCAAACATGGCATACTTAATCAAATGGCTCACATTGCTTTCATTCAAGCGAAGAAAGTTCTCTTCACTGCTGTATCCAGCATCTGCGACAACGGTCTTCACATCATGTGGGTAGGTTTCGAAAAATGGCAAAAGAGTTTTAGTATCTGTCGGATTTGAGAAGACATCATAGTGAAGAACAAATTGGTTCTCAGTAGCGATTTGGAGGTTATAGCCTGGTTTGAGTTGACCATTCTTCATGTGGTCTTCTTTCATCCGCATGAAAGTGGCATCTGTATCTGTTTTAGAAAAGCTATTGCGTCCCTCGAAAGTATTCTGATATCTCTCGTATTTTTCAGCGCGTACTGAAAAATCATCCTTCACTTTACGCAGGACTTTCTTGAGTTTTCGACGCTTGGTTTTACGGTCGTCCTTTCCTTTTACAGGCTCCCCCCTCAATGGCTTGGCTCAGTTTAGCCAATTCTTCTTCAAGGACTTGAGTGAACTCTGTTAACTGTTCTGAGGTAATAGGTTTTTCGTCATCCAGCACAATCGCCTGATGGATAAGGGGTATGATTTTTTCTTGGAAATAGACCTGTATCTGTTCTTGAAGTTTGGCGGAAAACTTATCCGTAGCCTTTTTCCACACGAAACTATACTTATTGACATTAGCTTCAATCTTAGTACCATCAATAAACAGACAATCCAACGTCACTAATTCTTCCATTTTCAAACGAAGATTGAGATCAATGAACAAATCACGAATGAGATTTTCTATCCCAGTAGCGACACGAAAACGATTGATGGTGCGGTAGGAAACCACCAACTGTCCTGTTAAGTACTGCATGGCGATATTTTCAATCATCATTTTTTCGATCTTTCGCCCAGAGAAGATACCTTGTGAGTAGGCAAATAGCAGAGTAGCCAGAAGCATTTTAGGGTGATAAGAAGGGCGACCAAAGTCATGATAGAAAGCGTGGAAGTGACTATCTTCCAAGGCATTCACCACTTTTTCAATGGTAAAGACAATATGGTCTTGTGGCAAGAAAAAACTTATTTCTAGTGATAAAGTCGTTTGATTTGTATTAT
>NZ_CACVCC010000074.1 GCF_902729355.1 Streptococcus sp. S784/96/1
CATCTGACAAACCTCGTGGATCCACTTTTGGTGAACGGAGCTTGAGAATATCAACCACATTGATAAAGCGAATCTTAAGTTCTGGGAAAGCTTTATGTAGGATAGAAATACCTGCCAAAACTTCCAAATTTGGTTCGGTACCTGCTGCCGCAAAGACAACATCTGGTTCTTCATCTGGTGAGACATTTGAGGCCCAGTCAATGACTTTATAACCTTCACGAACCAATTCTTCTGCTTCTGCGATTGAGTAGAACTGTGGTCGTGGGTGCTTAGAAGTGACAATCACATTAACCTTATCTTCGTCTGCAAAAGCTTTTTCCATAACTGCAAAAAGTGAGTTACTATCTGCTGGCAAGTATTCTCGGATATACTCTGGCGTCTTCTCTGCTAAATGCGTCAAAAGACCTGGATCTTGGTGAGTGTAACCATTGTGGTCTTGTTGGAAAACCGTTGAAGTCGCAATCAAGTTAAGGGATGGGTAGTTTTTACGCCAGTCCGTATGTGTTTTAGACTTACGTAACCATTTGAAATGTTGCGTAATCATTGAGTCAACGACACGGAGGAAGGATTCATACGACGCAAAGAAGCCATGGCGACCTGTCAAGACATAACCTTCTAAGAAGCCTTCTGCTTGGTGCTCAGAGAGTTGTGAATCAATAACGCGTCCTACTGGAGAAATCCACTCATCGTAAGATTCATCGCGACGACCAAGCCATTGACGATTCGTCACTTTAAAAACATTATTGAGACGATTTGACTTGGTTTCATCCGGACCAAAGACACGGAAGTTATCTGGGTTAGCCTCTACCAGGTCAGCCACATAATTCCCAAATTCAATCATGTCTTGTTTCATAAGGGCACCTGGAGTTGAGGTATCAATAGCGTGTTTACGCCAGTCTG
>NZ_CACVCC010000075.1 GCF_902729355.1 Streptococcus sp. S784/96/1
TTATCACAATTTGCCAAGGCAAAGATCGAAGGTCTGCAAAACGATCAATCGTCTCACCTGAACTATGTTGCGGCTTGCTTGAAGCATTATGTTGGTTATGGCGCTTGTGAAGGTGGCCGTGACTACAATACAGTGTCCATGTCTGAGTCCCTTCTTCGCAATGTCTATCTCCCGCCGTTTAGAGCAGCTATTGATGCCGGTGCCACAACGGTTATGGCAGCTTTCAATGATTTAAACGGTGTACCTTGTACGGTTAATCGTGAGATGTTGACAGACAAATTACGTGAGGAATTTGGATTTGATGGATTTGTGGTTAGTGACGCCAATGCGATTCGTGAATGTGTCGCCCATGGTATCGTTTCAGATGAGGCAGAAGCAGGTGCTAAAGCACTCTATGCAGGTCTTGACATGGATATGGGAACGGAAATTTATTTGAAGACCTTAAAAGACTCTTTAGCGTCTGGAACGATTTCACTTGAAACCGTTGATCAAGCTGTTGAACGTATCCTACGGGTAAAAATGTGGTTGGGTTTATTTGACCATCCGTATGTCGAACTTCCTGAATCAGATGAACTTTCTGAAGACAATAAAGCCCTCGCCTTAGAAGCTGCTGAGAAATCCATTGTTTTGTTAAAAAATAAAGACGACCTTCTTCCACTGGCAACAGATACCAAGATCAGTATTATTGGGGACTTGGCTAATAAAGCTTCAGAAGTCTCTGGTGCTTGGGCGATTAGTTTTCGAGAAAAAGATGGTATTTCTCTTGTCGAAGGAATCACGAAAGAATTTCCTAATAGCCGCTATTTTGAAGTTGGAGGTCTTGAGAC
>NZ_CACVCC010000076.1 GCF_902729355.1 Streptococcus sp. S784/96/1
TAAACAACTCATTAGAAAGTATCTTATGGAACACATCAATCATACCACATTACTCATCGGAATGAAAGACAAAAATATCACCTTAGATAAAGCCATTCAGCACGATACCCATATCGAAGTCTTCGCTACACTTGATTATCAACCTCCTAAATGGAAACACTGTAAAGGAAAACAAATCAAATACGACTTCCCAAACCCTTCTAAAATTCCTTTTATTGAGATTGCTGGTTTTCCTAGCCTCATTCGCTTGAAAAAGAGACGATTTCAATGCAAGTCCTGTCGGAAAGTCACTGTAGCTGAAACAACTCTCGTTCAAAAAAATTGCCAAATCTCGGAACTTCTTAGACAGAGAATCTCTCAACTCCTACTCAACAGAGAAGCTTTAACCCATATCGCTTCTAATCTCGCTATCTCCACCTCTACTATCTATCGCAAGCTCAAACAATTTCAATTCCAAGAGGATTTCACTACTTTGCCAGAAGTGCTTTCCTGGGATGAATTCTCCTGCCAGAAGGGAAAATTAGCCTTTATCGCTCAGGATTTCAACACTAAGAAAATCATGACCATCCTTGATGACAGAAGACAAACTACCATCCGAAATCATTTCTTTAGGTACTCGAAAGAAGCTCGAAACAAGGTTAAAGTGGTCATTGTCAATATGTCTGGAAGTTATATTCCTCTCATCAAAGTTCTATTTCCTCAAGCTAAAATTGTTCTTGATCGTTTCCACCCCTCGCTTCCGAATTTCTTAGCTCGAGGCTAAAATAGTCCACTGGACTATTTTACTCCAGCACATG
>NZ_CACVCC010000077.1 GCF_902729355.1 Streptococcus sp. S784/96/1
CACCAAATTCCCGTCATTCTCAATCAGAAAATCGCCCAAAAATTGATGGAGAAAGTCGCCATGACAACCATTGCAGAGAATCTAGCGGTGTCAACCTCAACCGTCATCCGAAAACTCAAGGAGTTCCAATTCAAGACTGACTTGACTTGGCTGCCTGAGAATATGTCCTGGGACGAATACTCTTTCAAGAAAGGCAAAATGAGCTTCATCGCTCAGGACTTTGACTCGCTCAAAATCCTAGCTATTCTTGATGGGCGAACACAAGCTACCATTCGTAACCACTTTCTACGCTATTCTAGAGCCGTCAGAAGCCGGGTCAAGGTCATCACCATGGACATGTTTAGCCCTTACTATGACATCGCTAAGAAACTATTTCCATCTGCTAAAATCGTCCTTGATCGTTTCCACATCGTTCAGCACATGAGCCGGGCCATGAACCGACTGCGTGTCCAAATCATGAACCAGTTTGACCGAAAATCTCACGAATACAGGGCCCTCAAGCGCTACTGGAAATTGATACAACAAGACAGTCGAAAACTTAGCGATAAACGCTTTTATCGCCCAACTTTTCGCATGCACTTGACTAATCAGGAAATTGTCACAAAGCTGCTCAGCTATTCCCAAGAACTGAAAGAGCACTACGAGATTTATCAGCTCCTACTTTTCCATTTCCAAGAAA
>NZ_CACVCC010000078.1 GCF_902729355.1 Streptococcus sp. S784/96/1
ATAATACCTCCCACTCTCTTTCTAAGCTAAACATCTGGTCACAATAAGCCAAACCTTTGCCCCCTAAGGAAGTCTTGTCTGTCTGCTTCGGTGTTGCTTCAAAGAACTTCCTTCTGACATGTGCCCAGCAACCTACTAGTTCTGCCTTCTCTAATTGCCTATAAGCCGACCACATATCACAATGGACATCCCCCTCATACTCATCTAGAAAATTCTTGACGACCTGCCCACTTCGACTCTTGTCATGATAATAAAGGGTAATTCCCTTTTTGGCATGCTTGCCTGATAAAAACGTTCAATAGTAGGTCTTCAGACTGTCGCTTTCTAATACCTGATAAGAGGTTTCATCCGCATGAAGAATAGGCTGTTCCAGCAACTTCTCGTGTAGAAAGTCATAAAGAGGCTCAAAATAGTATTGACTTGATTTGATATGCCAGTTGGCAATTTCTTTGCGTGTAATGAGCAAGCCCATTTTATTCCAATCCTCTTCTTGACGATAGTTGGGAACCTTCAAATTAAATTTCTGACGAATCGTATGAGCAATGATAGAGGCAGATCCCAAACTATGTGATAAGGAAGCTTTAGGAACAGGAGCCTTAATAATCTTATCAACGTGTCCCTCCTCACTGCAACTTTGACATTTATAGGCATGTTG
>NZ_CACVCC010000079.1 GCF_902729355.1 Streptococcus sp. S784/96/1
ATAATACCTCCCACTCTCTTTCTAAGCTAAACATCTGGTCACAATAAGCCAAACCTTTGCCCCCTAAGGAAGTCTTGTCTGTCTGCTTCGGTGTTGCTTCAAAGAACTTCCTTCTGACATGTGCCCAACAACCTACTAGTTCTGCCTTCTCTAATTACCTATAAGCCGACCACATATCACAATGGACATACCCCTCATACTCATCCAGAAAATTCTTGACGACCTGCCTACTTCGACTCTTGTCATGATAATAAAGGGTAATTCCCTTTTTGGCATGCTTGCCTGATAAAAACGTTCAATAGTAGGTCTTCTGACTGTCGCTTTCTAATACCTGATAAGAGGTTTCATCCGCATGAAGAATAGGCTGTTCCAGCAACTTCTCGTGTAGAAGGTCATAAAGAGGCTCAAAATAGTATTGACTTGATTTGATATGCCAGTTGGCAATTTCTTTGCGTGTAATGAGCAAGCCCATTTTATTCCATTCCTCTTCTTGACGATAGTTGGGAACCTTCAAATTAAATCTCTGATGAATCGTATGAGCAATGATAGAGGCAGATCCCAAACTATGTGATAAGGAAGCTTTAGGAACAGGAGCCTTAATAATCTTATCAACGTGTCCCTCCTCACTGCAACTTTGACATTTATAGGCATGTTG
>NZ_CACVCC010000080.1 GCF_902729355.1 Streptococcus sp. S784/96/1
CTCAATTGATTTGTGTTATACTCTTTATACATAGTCATGGCTTTCTAGTTGTTTTGTGGTTATTATAATTATAAACCATGGCATAAAAAAACGAGCATCTCCAACTGCGGAAATGCCCGTTTTTTTTTGTGTTCTGAAACTAGTTTTTGCCCAGCGTCCACCTTTATCAAGTCGTTGAACAATTGAAAGAACGTTATTCCATCTCCTGTTTATGTGCCTATTTGGGTTTCCCTAGGTCATCATACTACCTCTGGTTAAGCAATGGAAAACCTGAACACAAGCGGTTTAACCCTGACCTAGCACAGGTCATTACAGCTGTTTTTAATGAGACTCAGAAAGGTTATCGTTTCATTTGTTATCAACTGAGAAGAAAATACGATATTTTCTGTCATCCTAAAACTGTCCTACGCTATATGCGTATTCTGGGTTTGAAGTCGCCAATTCGAAAGAAACGCTATCATTCTTGCACACAGCGTGAGATAAATGAAAAGGCAAGACACGTCCACTACAACGTGCTTGCACAAAACTTTAAAGCAGAACGTCCTCTCCAGAAACTAACAACGGATGTCAGTTATGTTTACCACAAACAGGGAAGGATGTTCCTTAGCGTCATAAAAGATTGTTATGACAACTCTATTCTAGCATATACT
>NZ_CACVCC010000081.1 GCF_902729355.1 Streptococcus sp. S784/96/1
GGAGTATGGCTTCATTAATTGGTGTCTCAAGACCTCCAACTTCAAAATAGCGGCTATTAGGAAATTCTTTCGTGATTCCTTCGACAAGAGAAATACCATCTTTTTCTCGAAAACTAATCGCCCAAGCCCCAGAAACTTCTGAAGCTTTATTAGCCAATTCTCCAATAATACTAATCTTAGTATCTATTGGAAGTGGTAGAAGGTCGTCTTTATTTTTTAATAAGACAATGGATTTCTCAGCTGCTTCTAAGGCGAGGGCTTTATTGTCTTCAGAAAGTTCATCTGATTCAGGAAGTTCGACATAAGGATGATCAAATAAACCCAACCACATTTTTACCCGTAGGATACGTTCAACAGCTTGATCAACAGTTTCAATTGAAATTGTTCCAGACGCTAAAGAGTCTTTTAAGGTCTTCAAATAAATTTCCGTTCCCATATCCATGTCAAGACCTGCATAAAGTGCTTTAGCACCTGCTTCTGCCTCATCTGAAACGATACCATGAGCGACACATTCACGAATCGCATTGGCGTCACTAACCACAAATCCATCAAATCCAAATTCCTCACGTAATTTGTCTGTCAACATCTCACGATTAACCGTACAAGGTACACCGTTTAAATCATTGAAAG
>NZ_CACVCC010000082.1 GCF_902729355.1 Streptococcus sp. S784/96/1
CTTCTAGGCCTGGCAATTCTGGTGTGCGGCCATGAAGACCAATGATATCGCCTTCGCGTTCACCTGATAGACCTGGTAATTCTGGCGTACGACCGCTAAGGCCGTCATTTTCGCGCTCGCCTGATAGACCTGGAAGACCCGGTGTACGACCGCTAAGGCCGTCATTTTCTCGCTCGCCTTCTAGGCCTGGTAATTCTGGCGTGCGACCGCTAAGGCCGTCATTTTCTCGCTCGCCTTCTAGACCTGGTAATTCTGGTGTGCGGCCACTAAGACCGTCATTTTCTCGCTCGCCTTCTAGGCCTGGTAATTCTGGTGTGCGGCCATGAAGTCCAATGATATCACCTTCGCGTTCACCTGATAGACCTGGGAGGGCTGGTGTACGACCGCTAAGGCCGTCATTTTCGCGTTCACCTGATAGACCTGGAAGACCCGGTGTACGGCCGCTAAGACCGTCATTTTCTCGCTCGCCTTCTAAGCCTGGTAATTCTGGCGTGCGACCGCTAAGACCGTCATTTTCTCGCTCGCCTTCTAGGCCTGGCAATTCTGGTGTGCGGCCATGAAGACCAATAATATCGCCTTCGCGTTCACCTGATAGACCTGGGAGGTCTGGTG
>NZ_CACVCC010000083.1 GCF_902729355.1 Streptococcus sp. S784/96/1
CTAGGGCATGACATTTGTGTCATGTTCTTTTTTCAGTTATGAGGGTAAACTAGTGTTATCTTAATAATGGAGGATAAATTAATGGAAGCTACGATAAATTTTGAGAGTGTTTATGGTAAAGTTAGACCCATTGTGTTGAAGTTGATGCAGGTTTATTTTATCAAGCTGTGGGAACGAGAGGATTGGCACCAAGAGGGGATGATAACCTTATATCAGTTATTGGCTAAGGAACCAGAGCTAGTTTTGAATACGAGAAAAATGTGTGTTTATTTTAAGACAAAATTTTCGAACCGTGTTAAGGATGAGCTTCGAAAACAAGAGAGTGTCAAGAGAGGTTTTGATCGGATGGCATATGATGAAATTGGGGAGGTAGCTCATTCGGTATCAGGTGATGGATTAGACGTATGTGAATTGGTTGCGTATAGGGAAGCTATAAAAGAGTTGTGTAAGGAGTTATCAGATGAGGAGAAAGAGTATTTAAGGTATTTAATGAGTGGGGAATGTTTTAAGGGGAGACGTGCTTTTCAGAGAAAGGTTAAAGCTAAGTTAGGGAGACTTGGATGGGGGAGCGATTATCGGTGG
>NZ_CACVCC010000084.1 GCF_902729355.1 Streptococcus sp. S784/96/1
ATAACAAGAAGCGAATTCGTCGCTTAATGCGTATCCTTGGTATCTCATCAATTATCCGTCGTTCTCGAGGCTATTGCACGAAGACTAGTTTTGTGACTATCGAAGAGAACATTCTTAATCGAGAGTTTACAGCTCAGTCACCTAATCAAAAATGGTGTACAGATGTGACTTTTTTACAGTATGGACGAGGTTGTAAAGCTTATTTAAGTGCTATTAAAGACCTTTATGACGGCTCTATCGTGGCTTACCATATCAGTAATCCTCTTGTCATGGAGAAACCTAAGAAAGGCTATGGAAGCTAATCCAGATGCCGCACCAATCATCCACAGCGACAGAGGAAGTCAATACACTTCACGGAAATACCGGATGGTAACGCCCCAATATCAGATGACACGCTCTATGTCACGAGTTGGTAAATGCATTGACAATGCGCCAATTGAGAGTTTCTTTGGTCATTTTAAGACGGAGTGTTATGACTTGAAGGCTTACAAGACATTTGAGGAATTAGTTTATGATATTGATGACTAT
>NZ_CACVCC010000085.1 GCF_902729355.1 Streptococcus sp. S784/96/1
TTGAAGATATTATGGGCAGTTCTGGGCGTAACTTGATGACTCTTTAGTCAATCGAAAAACCATCACACCAGAAGTTATTCGTGCTAATGTTTATACGACTCTGAAACAGAAAATTCCTCAACTAAAAAAAGCCTTGGATGGTTATTTTTCAGCTTATCATCGGTTTATGTTATAACAAGCAATAGAAACTTATGATTGTTATAATGCTAAAATCCAACAGTTAGAAAATCGAATAGACAGTTATTTCAAAGACTATGAGCGAGAACTAGAGATATTGGATAGTATTCCGGGTATCGATCAGATTACAGCCTCTGTTGTTATCGCTGAAGTTGGTGTTGAGATGAACCAATTTCCAACAGTTGGTCAATTAAGTTATTGGGCTGGGTTATGTCCAGGAAATCATGAGAGTGCTGGTAAAAAACGAAGTAGCCGAATAAGACATGGTAATGCTTACCTGAAAAAGTGCCTTTGTCAAGCTGTCTTTGCGGCTAGACGACAAAAAGGCAGTCCTAT